>CAZQUE010000079.1:0-20301 GCA_964596185.1 uncultured bacterium
CGAGCTGTGCAAAGGGTATCGGGTCGGTTTCGTGCCGCAGGAGCCTGCTCTTGAGGAGGGTAAAACCGTGCGTCAGAATATCGAGGGGGCGTTTGCCGATACTTTGGCGCTGATAAAAGAATACGAAGATCTTTCGATCGCTATGGGCGAAATGGATCCTGATGAAATGGACAAAGCCATGGAAAAGATGGCCAAGCTTCAGGACAAAATCGACGCCTGTGGTGGCTGGGATATTGAAACCAAGCTAAATGTGGCCGCTAACGCGTTGGTGTTGCCGGCTGATGATATGCTGGTCGATAAACTGTCGGGCGGGGAAAGGCGCCGCGTGGCTTTGTGTCGTGCGCTTCTCGAGCAGCCTGATCTGTTGCTCCTCGATGAACCGACCAACCATCTCGATGCACAGACCGTCGCCTGGCTTGAAAACTACCTTAAAGACTACCCGGGCACGGTGCTTATTTCCACCCACGATCGCTATTTCCTCGACAATATAACCAAATGGATACTTGAACTTGACGCCGGCGAAGGGATTCCGTTCGAGGGCAATTACAGTTCATGGCTGGCGCAAAAGATCGAAATGCTGGCTCAGGGCGAAAAGAAAGATTCGGCGAAGCGCCGTTCTCTCGAAAAGGAATTGAAATGGATTCGCATGAATTCTGGGGATCGCCGCGAGCTGCATCGTGACCGTATTGCCAAGTATGAAGACCTGGTAACCCGGGAAATGGCTTCTGAAAAAGGTGATGAGACCGTAATTCAGATCGCGCCCGCCGAGCCTCTCGGGGAGCTGGTCGTTGAATTTAAAGATGTCTGTAAGGGTTTCAATCAGAACAAGTTGCTTGAAGGTGTGAACTTTGCGCTGCCCCGCGGATCTATTGTCGGTATTATCGGCCCGAACGGAGCCGGTAAAACGACGATGTTCAAAATGATTGCCGGTACTGAAAAACCGGATCAGGGTGAAGTCGTTGTTGGTCCGACGGTTAAGTATGCCTGGGTCGACCAGCATCGCGACATTCTCGATGCCGAAAAGACCGTTTATGAAGAAATCAGCGATGGTCTCGATGAAGTGCAATTCGGCAGGCATCGCATCAATTCTCGGGCTTACTGCGGCCGTTTTGGCTTCAAGGGCGGTGACCAGCAGAAAAAGGTCGGCTGCCTCTCGGGAGGAGAAAGAAACCGGGTTCATCTCGCCAAAATCGTTAAATCCGGCGGTAATTTGCTGATGCTCGATGAGCCGACCAACGATCTAGACGTCGGCACTTTGCGGTTGCTTGAGGACGCTATCGATGATTTCAGCGGGTGCGCACTGGTAATCAGCCACGATCGCTTTTTCCTCAATAGAATCTGCACCCATCTGCTGATTTTTGAAGGAAACGCCAGAGTAAGATGGTTCGAAGGCAACTTTGAAGACTATGAAAACATGTATTTGAAAAAGCAGGGAGCTGCTGCCAATGAAAACCGTCGCGCCAAGTTCAGGCGATTCTCGATATAGATGAGTGATTCACCTTGAGCAGTGAAAAGAAAAGCGGCGATTCGTTCATTATGACAGTTCTGGGAATGCTGGTCGTTGGGTTGATTTTGGCCAGTCTGATTGTCCCGATGATTCCATACTCAGGCACTGGCGAGATTCGATCTGCGACCAAAGCCAAAATGCAAAATTTAAAAACTGCTTTGATAAATTTTCAGGTTGATTTTGGTTTTTTCCCGTTTGAAGGTGACCAGATCAGCCTTGATGCTTATGAGCGGGCTAATCGTTTTGTTCTGGGGCCTGAAGATAAAGCGAACGTTTTGTTCAGCAACGCTTACCCGGGCAATTTTTTGGTCGAAGCGGTAAGTTGCGATGAAGAGAAATATCGCAAAAGATGGAAGGGCCCATATCTGGAAGCGGATGTCAAAGAAGCTTTCACTGATTCTTATGGCAACCGCATCTGGTATCGGGCTGAAAAACAGGGGCTTTTTCTGCACTCAGCCGGAGAAGACGACAAATTTGATGAAATTGAAAAAGTTTCCGATGATTCAACTTATCGGGGCGACGACATTCTGGTTAGAGTCGCCAAGTTTAGATCTGGTAAGTATTGAGACTGCCGAACATTTTTTTTCGGCAGTCTTTATCTTTGGCGATTGGTCAGTTTTAAGATTTAAATTTTACCAGGTGAAATAAGGTTTCTGTTCTTCTAGACCTTTTTCAGGCATTGGAGATACCACACCTTTGTCTTCAACCCATGGGGTCGGCAGAGTGCCGGCACCATCGATATCGACGGCCTTTTCCAGCTGGAATCCATCGAATATTGCGGTGTCACCTGGGCTGCCGTTTTGAATGGTTATTTCAAAAGTAAAACTGCCAAGATCGGCAGAGTTATCAGAAGTGAACGGCATGCTGACACGGAACCAGCGATTCAGGCTTTGATTCAATTCGGTGCCGGTAATCACGATCGTGTGGGTTGCCAGGGGCGTGGTCGGGTCGTTATAGCGCCATTCTCTCACTCTGACAATGCCTTCAAATGCGGGGTTGACGGTTTGGGTGGCACAGGTGTAAGCACTGAAGACGTATTTTTCAGAAGGAATAACACTATTGGCGACGGTAAAGTTGGTCACAGTCTGAACGATAGTATCAGGAATGGAAGAGGCCGCTGATTCTACGACAAAGGTGATATTCATGACTGCACTGGTTTCTGTGGGGAAGTTGAAATCAGTCAATGTCAGGGTGCCGGCATAAGCCCCTGCAGGAACATTGGTATCGATAAGAATGGAAACGGATGCCAATACGGTATTTCCGGCGAACAGGTCATAAGAAGGAATAACCACGGAGGCCGATGCCGCAGGAATTGTAAATCCCGGGCCATTGAAATCTGAGAAGGTGAAGAGCATTTGCGAGTCATTCATGCCATTGTTTTGCGCTTCGAATTGTTTTAGATAGGTGCTTCCGGCCGGCAGATTTCCCATGTCAAGCGTTGCCGGAACCATATTTAAAATGGTTTTTGGAACGGTAATGTCAAGGAGGATGTCGGTCGAAGCAATTGTGTGGTCGAGGTCGACAGCGTGTTGATAGCCGACATAATGGCCGGCTGGAAGGTTGGCAGGTATGATCACGGTTGCGGTTGCATCTATCAATGCGAACGCCGGTAACACTATTCCTGAAGAGGGATTGAAGGTGATGTTGGCCTGAGGAAGGATCGTGGCGTCAGAAGCCAGATCAGCTTTCTGAATGACGATATTGGTCATATTATTGCTGCAAAGACTCTGAAGCTTGAAGCCGAGTTCAACGGTACTGCCGCGACCGGCAGTCTTGGTCAGTGCACCGGGATTGGCGACAAGTTCATAGCTGAGAACGCCGCCGGAGGTAATGGTAATGATTACATTGAAAGTATCGTAGGTTTCGAATGCGACATCAAGTACATTGTTATTGTTTACGTCTTCGAAAATCGTTTGAATTCCTGAATATACACCAGAAGGCAGCGCTGCATCTGTTTGAACGTAAAGACTGATTTCTCGACTGACGCCTGGGTTGAGATTCGGCGGAGTAACCACTGCCGAGCTGAAGATAAGATCGGTTGTGGGGATGGTGCCCGGTCCGAGGAGAGCCGATTTAGCAATCTTGGTGTTAGAAATCGGCACGGTGCCGACATTTCTAACGTTGAAGCCTATATGCGAACTGTCGTTGCCTTTCTCAACAACACCAAAGTTTAATTCATCTTCGAGCACGGTCAGTTCTTTTTTTCCGATCGAAAGACGAATTTCAGAGATATCGGAAGTTTCACCCGCATCAATTGAGTCGTTGTCGTTGGCGTCTTCCCAGAAGGTTATTGTGCCGCTGTAGTTACTGGTCGGAGTGGTAAAGGAGGTTTGAACTGCAATGCTGCCGCTTTCTACAGTTGTGCCGGTGTTTGGAATTGCCCATGGAGTTTCTGGAGGTGTAACGGTTATGCTTGAAACCGGAATGGTATTACCACCATCGACCAGGTCGGTAACCAGGTATTTTATGTTGTTAAGAGCAACGTTTCCTTTATTCTCGATGTTGAAATTGTAGGTTATTGTTTGGCCTTTATCAGCCGCACCGAGATCGAAAATAGCCGGATCTGCATCAATTACTGCTTGAGAAAGAACTTCAAGACGGTAGTCGATCGTGTCAGTGACTTCTGCAGCGCCATCCCAGACGCCATTGTCATTTTCATCCTGATAAATTCGCATTGTTCCAGTATAAATTCCCTGCTGACAGTTCGCGGGGACGTTAACATAAACTGATGGCCCGACAGTAACTCCGCCGGCGATAAGGCCGATGGGATCGGGGGTAGAATAACTCTGTAGAGATGATGGGATAATCGGGAGCGCTCCGGAAACCAGGTCTGGTTTGTCGTATTTCAGATTGGTCAGAGTTCTTTCGCCGATGTTTTTAACGCTGAAAACAACTGCCGGAGTAGTTTGTGAAGGCTTGGCAGAACCGAGCTCAAATGGCGACGATTCAAGAATGTCTACGCCCTCGTTACCTACTTCGAGCTGAATAAGAAAAGTGTCAGAGGCATCACCGGTTTCATCGAAAACGTTATTATTGTTGGCATCACGGTATAGAACGCATTCGCCAATGTAGGTTCCGGCAGGTTGCCCGGGAGGAATAAGTAGTGAGACCGTTGCAGTCTGACTATCACCGGGATTGAACGCCAGACTCCAGCCATTTGCAGGTAAATAGCCTAGATTGCCGGCTGGAATTGTGTTGCCGTCAGAGACCAAGTTGCTGGTAATAAGCCATTTCAATCGATTACATTCCATATTACCTATGTTTAGTACGTCGATGTTTCCGGAAATCGTATCGTTAGGAAGCCCGGCGCCAAGATTCGCGACGTCCTGAGAGATGACAAAACCGCGATTGTTGCCTGGTCTTATGCGTAATTCGAAGGTGACATTAGCCTCGCCGGCATCATAGGCCCCGTTCTGATTTTTGTCATTATAAATTCTTTGGGTGCCGACATAACGGCCGCCTGGGTTTGGCTGGCCTGGAGGCATTACTACATAGATCAGGAACTGGTCTGTGTTGCCAGGAGTAATTGCCGGCACCGGGTCCGGTGCAAAAGTAATATATTCAGGTCCAATATCAAAGCCGCTTACGGTAAGGGTGGCGGGTTCAAAGCACAAGTAATTCAATGGGATGTTGCCGGTGTTGGTGACGGTGATTGCCGGACTGACTGCAATTTCACCCGGAAGGGTATCTGGCAGAATTATATTCGTTGAAGAAAGGTTCAGGCTTTCGCTGGTTCCGACTTCGACGCTTATAGTTATCGGAAAGCTCGCTTCACCTGGTTCATATTGCAGATTCGCGTTTTTATCGTCAAGAAAGTAGCATTGGCCGGAATATGTTCCGCCAGGCGTGCCTCCTGGAATTGACAATGACAGAGTTTGCAGGTAACTGCTTCCCTTTACAAGAAAGCCCCGCGCTTGTGGGTCGAGGTTGAAGCCAGCTGAGGCGATACTGTTGCCTCCGGAAGTAAGGTTGACCGGCACGAATCTCACAATGCTCAGGTTGACATTGCCGATATTGGTTACGATTACCGAAGCTGAAGAGGTAGTTTCGCCGGCCAGAAAGGACCCGAGAAATAAAGAGTCGGTTGCGGCACGAATCTTTTCAACTGAAGGAACGGTAACTCTAAGTTTAAACTGCCCAATTGGTTCGCCAATTGAATTTCCATCCTGATTGTTATCTTCGAAGACGAATTGATTGGCTTTGTAAGTTCCTGCAACCGTTCCGGCTGGGACCGTCAGTTTTATATCGGCATTTGTATTCGCGCCAACGGCCAGAGCACCGAGATTCTCTGGGATCGCCTCAATAGCGCTGTTGGGTATGAAATAAGGGTCAGAGGCCAGATTGTAGAATTCCCAGCGAACAAACTCGAGGTCAAAGTTGCCGTCGTTTGAAATGGTCAATGTTTGTGGTGAACTTTCTGAGCCTGGGTCGACCGTTCCCAGATCGACAACTGCCGGAGCAACCGACAATGCTTCGAGAAAAATTTCGATTCCGTTTGAAAGTGTATCCGATGCATTTATCTGAGTAGAAGAAAGGTCGGAAACGCCAGCGGCGAGCAGTGCTGGGGTGCCTGCGCCATGCAGATAGAATTTTGAGCCGACTGTAGTTTGGGTTAAAGGCATGTATTCGGCAGTGAATACGGCCGTATCACCGGTAGAAACGGTTTGCACTGATGGTTGTGGAGAGCCAACGATCGAGGCATCGCCGCTACCTGATGGGTCAGCAACCCATGATCGGGGAGTAAGGTCGACTTTTTCGAAATTCTCACAGGCTGCCGAGAGAAAGATGTTGTCAATGTAAGCCCGATCAAATCCGGCGCCAGATGTGACAAATCTAAAGCGAACACGAAAATCTTCGCTATTTCCAATTGAATCGGGAAAGTTTATGACCGCTGTCGTCCAGTTACCCGCACCGGTTGATGTGGCATGGGTCATCGAAAGAACCCAACTGGTGCCGCCATTGGTGGAATACTCTATAAACAGCGTTGCCGCTCCTGCAAGAACAAGGGAATAATCATACGAAAGTTTGATTGAATTGCAATCTTTAAGTCTGATTACCTTTTCTGCAGTCAAGGTTGTTGCCGCGTTGGTAACCATTCCCAGATAATTTGTGACCGGATTTGCTGCATATGTAGCATCATTGATGACAGTTATTCGTGCGGGTTGATTAACGTTCCAGTCCGTCGGCGGTGCACCGGTTGTGGCAAAATTGAAATCTGAAGCTGACAGGCAGGACGTAACTTCGAGAGTTGCCAGAAATTTCACTCCCACGGTTGTTTCTTCCGGTGACAGGGTAATTTTACTGCCGAGTTCAGGTAACGCCATGACCCGGAATGAGCCGGTCGCAACCTGCGCTGCTCCCTGAATCACAGCAATGGTCCAGACGCCAAAGTCAGCGCCGGCTGGAATGGTTTGGTTGAGAGTAAAGCCTCCGCCCGCATCTACGGTGGGGTTATCGGTGAAAACATTGGTTCCGGTCGGATAACCATCATACCATCTAACTGTTGCTGGACCCGGGGTAAAACCTGAAAATTTGGCATAGACCGTCGATCCTTGCGAGAATCTGTCGGCACTTACCGTCATAGCCGCATCGCTGCAAGTTTCGATTGTCTGGCTGATAACGGTCCAGGTATCAGTTACTGCTGAGTCGCTGTCGCTGTAGGTTCCGGTGCCGATCAGACTGGTAAATTCAGCAGAGGCATCGAGGGTGTAGACTCCGGTGGGAGCTGTCGGCAAGACACCAATAGAATAGGTTGCTACAAGCTCTGTTTCAGGTTGTGATTCTTCGGCAAGACCGATACAGTCTGGAGCTGCCATTATGGCCTTGATGTCGTCGAATACGATTCTATCGTTGTCGTCCCAGCCCAGGTACCAGAAATTGCCACGAAAATGCAGGCGAGCGTTTGGGCTGGTATTGAAGCCTGACAAATCATATTCTTCGTAGTGCCAGACAGAATCATCCGGGCCGTTACCCGGGTAATAAATTACCGATTGTTCAGCAGTGCCGTCCCAATAGACAACTTCGGCCCAGTCTAGACTTGTTCCGCCATCCCAGTCGCAGTTGTCGTCATAATAACGCCACCAGGAAAGCTTGATTTGTGGATAAGTTTGTGTATCGAGATTTCTGATGAATTCGGCAAACGGCGTGGCGTTGCCGAAATCAAGTCTTTTCAAACAGATTGCCTGGTTATTTCGATATAAAGGCGTTGCACCGTCAGAACTGTTTCTAAGAATGTAAACCCCGTCCTGAGTGTTGGTTCCGACAACCCATTCGCCGTCACCGTTAATATCGACATTGGCGTTGCGCCTGGTAAAACCATTCGCTCGCACCGGTGTCTCCCAGTTTTCAAAAAACAGGTAAACATTGTTGAGATTTTCGGGGGGATTGGTTGCGGCAGGATTGCCATAGTATACGAAATAGCCTTCATCACAGCCATAGGGTGGAAGCTCCCGCTGCAATTTGAACCAGGTAATTTCATTGCTGACGTAATCACGATCCAGTTCAGTCCAGGTGCCGGCGGCGTCATTCCAGAAAACTATGCGCCAGTCATCGGCATCTGCCTGCATCTGCCCGGCGGAAACATATTGGCTGGTATCGACGGTAATGCGTGCCGAACATCCAGCTGGATAGGAGCGTGCGTCGCCAAGGATTCTCAAAGGTTGGCGGTAGGCATAATTGGTGTTCCACCATGACGGAAAAGGATTTCCCTTAACAGTTGCCGGGATTTCCGGTTGAACTAGAGAAGTGGTGTACTTGTCGCTATGATCGGTAGCGCCTTGCTGGAAAATCAGATTAATGCTGTTCAGAGTTAAATCGGCTGTTCCGTTGTTGGCAATTGTTACGCGTTCGGTAATGCTGCTTTGGCCACGGGTTACACTGTCATCATCGGCTTCGACAAGGTTTATCGAGATATTTTCCTGGAGTATTTTACATACGTTTGAAGTTACCGCTACTGATGAGACACTGTTAGAGGTGCCTTCAACCGTGCCGGTAGAATTTGCACGATATGACAGCTGCCCCTGGTTGCCGGCTACCGCTGTCCAGACGAATTCTGCACTTCCCCCTCCGGCTACGGAAATAGAACTGGGTACTGGTCCGTCAAGGGAAGTGACGCTACCACCACCGATACTGGTCAGGGCTGATGAGGAGACTCCGATTGCTCTGGTCTGCCCGGCGTTGTTAACTCTATGGATGATTTGAAATTCCTGACCGCTTATGACATGGTCAGGGAGAATAATTTCCGAGACCAGTTGTGCCGGCGAATTTAGGTTGAAGGTGGTTTCGGCGAAAACCTTTGACTCAGAGACATTGGTAATTGTGATTTTCCATTTGCCGGTGGTGTCGGAACCTTGCATGATTCTTGAACAATAGATGTTGCCACTGGGGTCAGGGTAAATAACAGAAGAAAGTATGACATTGAGCGAAGGATCGAACCATTTGATCAGACAGGGCACATTCGGCTCATAGCCAGTGCCTTTGCCGTAAACAGTTTCGCCGGTGTTAAAAGTGTCTTTGGGGCTGGCGTAAAAGGCGTTACTGTAAATTTTGAAATCCTGCCCGCGAATATACCATTCGAGAGGAAGGGTGGCGTGATTGTCAGAGATGGTCTGCTGGGTGTTGCCTTCAGTACCATAAGCGACGCCATCAACAATGTCGTCGCCTTCAACTGCGGTGTCGGCAACGTCAACTTCGAAATAAACCTTGATTGTCGGGGTTAGAGGAACCTGCTCTTCAACTCCTAAAAGAGGATTATCTGGTTCCGGCACAGCAATTTGCCTGATCAGAACGTCGTCTATAGCCCATCCATAAGAGTTGACTGCCCAGTCAGAGCCAAAGGTGAATTCTATGTAGGCGGTTTTGCCAACCGAAGGTGCAAGCGAATAAGATTGTTGTTGCCATGGCCCGTGCTGGTTCAAATAAGCGCTTTCCAGGAGTTGTAGCTGGGTGCCGTTGGGTTGCATCGGATCTGATTGGGCAGGTACGGGTCCTTGACAGATGCGCAAAACTCCAAAATCATAGGCCCCGCCATTTTCGATGTCATAAAAGTCCCAGAAGGTTAATGTCGGATTGAGCTTATCAACCAGATCGATGTCTGGTGATCGCAGAGAAATGATTTCAGTCGTCGCTCGTCCTGAATTGTCATAAGTGTTGTCTAAATCCGTTGCCCAATAGTTGTTGCCGGATCTTGGCCCGGTTGGCCCACGGCGATCATCATCGTCAAGGCTGTCGCCGTTGGCTGCTGTTCCTCTTTCCCAGCGATCTCCATAATTCCAGACATAGGTTGGGAATCGGCCATTGGTCCAACCGTTTGCCCCCGATTCAAAATCGTCGAAAAAGGTGAAAACATTTGCGGGATTGTCTGGTGGGTTTGCCGCAGTTATAGCATCGGTGCCGTAGTAAATTGCATATTTGTCACTCGATGCAGGGGCTGACAAAATTGGTGCCTGCAGGCGAAACCAGATGGTGGTGTTGCTCTGGTTCCAGCTTGAAGCAAGTGGGTCGAGATATCTTTCTATTTCAGTGAAAGAGACGCCATCAAAGTAAACAATTCGGACATCATCGCCGCTGGCAAGAGACTTTCCTTCAGCGACCAGTTTCTGGTGGTCAAAAATCAATTTGATTTCATAAGTGTCGGGTAATACTGATGAAGAGCGGTTTGTAATCGAAATCTGCTTTCGGTAGAACCACCTTTGATCCCACCAGTAAACCTTGGCAAAATTCTGGGGAAATTCTGGCGAAATCTTTTGCCAGCCGGCATAGTTGCCAGGCACTACAGGCGCAAGATCAGCGGAATTGATTAGAATGTCAGCTTCACCGCTGCGACCGACATCCATTATCGCCTGATTGCCCGAAGAGCCTCGAGTAACTTCGGCGGCCCCAAGAATCGAAGTCACGACAACCTCAGCAGGTTGTTGAATGGTGAACTTGTGTGTGAGATCGGCAGAATTGTCATTTCCCCCTGAAGTCGAAATCTGTCCATCGACAGTACACACTCCTGAATCAGACAGGGGAAAAACTGACAGGGTGAATTTAAAGGTGATTTTGCCGGCGGCCGGTATGACGGCTGGCAGAGTTGGTGAATTCAGAGTGGTTTCAAATTGTCCGAGAGTGTAGGTAAGGGTTGCAACGGTGACGTTGACAGGATTTAATGAATCGAGGTTTTCGGCCTCCATCTCAACGACTATTCCTGTCTGACCTTTGGATATGGTGGTCTTTTCAGAGACAATCGAAATTACTTTTACCGCTGCTTCTAATGGGCAACAGGCAAAAAATAGATGGAATAAAACAATGAGATACAAAAATTTAAAATGTTTTTTCAAAATCGGCCTCTCGGTTCAATATTCTGGTTTTGCAGTGCTCTTAAAAGCATTGCGGCAGATGCATTCAGCTCATGCTTTTGCAGAAGATGCGTGTATTCTAGCGCATAACGCGAATAAAATAGGTAATTGTCCTTGCAGGTGGTGGAAAAGGTTTGCCATGCTTCATTAAAGTTGCGTCGATTGACGAGATCGATAATTTTGTCCATGCTTTTGCGATTGATCAACTCTGCTTTGGCAATTAATGCAACTCGATGATATTTTCTATTCCCTGGATCGAGAGCGATTGCCTGGTCAATGAAATGAGTCGCCTGAACAAAGTTGGCCTTGTCGAGGCAATGGCAGCTCTGCAGAAAAAAGCTTTCCGCGCTCTTTTTCTGGTTAAGGGTAGCATTAAGCTTCATTTTCGGGATTTTGTGATCAAGCGCTGCTGGAAGAAGTCGGGTGGGAGCGGGAAAGACCGCCTCGGGCCTTAAGACTGGTTCGTCGCAGAAAAAACAAAAGCGGCAAAAGATGGTAATGCCAAGAAACATGGCTAATGCCAAGATCAGGTAATCAAGCTTTTTTATGGTTCTCTGCATAAACCTTACTTTTGTGTTATTGCCAGGGCAGTGCCGTTATAACTATGGTTTTGCCCAAAGAGGTTCTGGTGAGGGAAATTGTCGTAGCATGGCGAATCTTTGCCCGGCCATTCTTCAGTGCTGAGATTAATTGCCACATTGCTTTCGTCAATTGTCCATGGCGAGACTGAAAAATCTGGGATTTCAAAACTGGAGCTGCCTAAAAGATTTCTGGTCGGAATCCAGAATTTTTGCCCCGGCCCAGTGCCCCACAGGTATTGCGGACAATTGGGATCGTCGGGAATTGACGAAAGGAAGCCTCTTGCTACAAGATCATCGAGATAAGCCTTGAATTCTGCCTGGTTTTCGAAATTTCCGTAGTAAAGGGCAGAAACTGATGCCATGCGCTCAAGAGCCAGGCCTTGGCGCATTTGCGACAGGTTTAAAGAAAGTTGGTCTTCTTTTTCCCGAATAACGATGGTGGTTTCTTCAGGGATCGCCTTAATCGCGAGAATTCCTATGCCGACGATCACTACCAGAAGCATCAGCATCAAAGCGCCCTTTTTGTTGTGTAATCTCATCCTATCCTCCCTTTTGGTCTCTCATAGCAGGAAATCTGATCAAGTGGCACCTTATAAGCATTTTTCCATGAGAAAGTCATCCATAACAAAGCCGCCGCCTATGTCGGCAACGGTAGGGCAGATTTTGGTAAAGCCCATTTTTTCGTAAACAGCAATGGCGCTGAGGTTGTTTTTGTTCACGGTCAGGCTTATTTTGGGCAGACAGTTCGCAACTGCGATGTTTTCGAGAAATTTCATCACTTTTCTCGAGTAGCCTTTGCCACGATGGGATTTGCGCAGATAAAGTTTGCTGAGAAACAGCTGTTCCAGCTTGACTTGAAAAGCAAAATAGCCAATGGCGGTTGCTTCGAGATAAATGAGAAAATAGCCCCAGCTACCACTGTCTATCTGCTGAGTTATAGCCTTTGCCGACTGAAAGTTTTCAAGCATGTACCTAACCTGCTCGGCGCCGATGATCGGCGTGTAGTGCTCAGACCAGATTTCTTCGGCGAGCTCCGCCGCCATTTCAATTTGTTCAAATGTCGATACTCTAATAAATTCAAGCATTTTAAGTCCTCTGACAATTTCTTGTTTAGTTCTATTCTAACTAAACAAGTTATTGAAATCAATCCCGTAGAAAAAGCGTATCAGCAAGAAAAAAACTATCATCAAGCCAAGAACGATTAGATTGTAGTAGTTTATAAACCTGAAATATCTGTAATCATCAAACTTGATTCCCAACTTATCATTGCCCCGCTCGAAAGGCGCGACAAATTTTTTGCCGGGGGATTGATGAAATGGAATGTTGAAATTTCCTGCGATTCGTTGAGCCTTTTTGTTAAGTTTATCCAGATCATATTCAGGGTATTTTTTATCGGTTAGAAGAATGGCTTCCCCATTATTTAGAATTAAAATCGGGGCGTAGAACCACCCGCCGCCATCATTGCTTCGCAGGCCTTCTACCGCTACGCACGACATTTCAAAGGGCTGGGCGACAACCTTTTCAGTAATGCTGAAAAAGAATTCTGAATGTAAAAACAGTGCCTGTCTTTCAAAATCTAGAACATAGTATTCATCAACCATCTTATACCAGATCAGGCCAGCAATAAGCAGAAATATGGCGGCTTTTAGACTAAAGATTCTCAACCCCGGAAGCTGAAATAAAACGAAAGGGTCGGCAACATAAATTAAAAGCATGGCACTTGCCCCCATCATGGCAACGCCGACAGCTTCAAGTGGAGTTCGAACGTCGAGGAACATTTTTACACAATCGGGCGATTCGCGAACTCTGCGAATTGGCCTGCAGATTGATGGATCTTTTTGTTTTCTTAGCATGAGATGATTATAATCTTCTGTTTTCGATTGTTCAATCACGGGCTCAATTGTTTTGGCCAAAAGTTTAAAAAAGCTTGCATGGAAGCACCCGGTCTGCTAAAAAGGTTCCATGCAAAAGCGGTTATTTACAATTATTATCTTAACCTTTTTTATTCTGGGTAATTTTGGCCCCTGCTTCGCAGAGGAGCTGGTGTTCTGGAATTTCTGGGATCCAAAGTTTATCCTGCCCGTTATTGATGCTTTCGAGAAAGAAAACCCCGGCGTTAAGATTCGTAACGAACAGATTACCTGGGGCAACGGTCTTGATAAAATTGTGGTGGCCATGGCCAACGGTCGCGCACCTGATATCTGTGAGATTGGGTCGACCTGGATGGGCAAGTTCATGGGTGAAGGGGCACTGCTCGATGTAACCGATAAATTCAGTGACCTCAAACCAGATTACATGATGTGGGAACCGGCCACCTGGCAGGGTCGCCTGTACGGCATGCCATGGCTTGCCGGCACCCGGGTGCTTTTTTACAATCGGCAGCTTTTTGCCGAGGTCGGGCTTAACCCTGATAGACCACCGTTGACCTGGGCGGAATTTCTTGATGCCGCTAAAAAACTCCATGACCCTGGCAAGGGCCGCTACGGATTCGGCATGAACGCTGGCGAAGGCCATATTCTTTACAAAAAATTCATGCCATTTGTCTGGGGTAACGGCGGTAAAATTCTCGATGAAAACGGCCAGTTCGTTTTTGATTCGCCTGCTACCCGAGAAGCTTTGCAATTCTATTTGCAGCTAAAAGAATACAGCTACAGCGAGAAACAGGATTTGCTCGACGAAGCTTTTAAACGTGGCACCCTTGGCATGGCTATTTCGGGTTCATGGAACTTTGCCAGATATCCCAAAGACGCCCCAAATCTTGATTTTGGTGTGGCGGTTCTGCCAAAGCCTGCAGCTGATAAAGGATTCTCGACCTCTTTTCTTGGCGGTGAGATTCTGGTGCTTTTTAAGACCTGTAAAAACCCTGATATGGCCGCTAAGTTCATCAGGTTCCTAACCAAGGCTGAAAACACTCTGCCGATTACGAAAGAAGCGTTAGTGAGCTTTCCTGCTGTTTTAAGCAGCTTCAATGACCCGTTTTTTGCATCAGACCCACGCCTGAAAGTTTTCTTCGATCAGATGAAGACAGGTATTCATCCACCAGTTCACCCACTCTGGATAGAACTTGAAAAAATCATCAATACGGCGGTTGAAAAGGCAATGTACGGCGAAAGTGCCGACAAGGTATTTGCAGAAGCAGCAGCTGAATATAAGCGCATCAGCGAACGCAAAGAAAACAACCGTCAGGAACGAGAACAGACATTGGCCAGTGCTTCGACTGACCCAGCAGTCAGCCAGAGCAACGGTGGATCGATGCAAATTACTTTGTTGATGCTTATCGCGGTTGGCACGATTATAAATGCCATTTTGCTGACTTTTCTCGTGATAGAAGTAAAAAAAAACGCTCGCTGATAGCTAAGCTTCGCAAAATTGGCCCAATAGAGCGGGCACAGCAGACTTTGCTGTTTCTTTCCCCATGGTTGCTCACTTTTGCGGTATTCTGGCTGTATCCGTTGCTTTTTTCTCTGGTCTTGAGCTTTTGCGATTACGATGTTTTTCACCCTGCGTTATTCAGGTTTGTGGGCTTAAACAATTATTTGAGATTGCTGGGCGATCGTGACTTTCTGATGGCGTTCAGAAACACTCTTATTTTCGTCGTTGGCACCACTCCGGTAACAACTGTGCTTGCACTGGCGCTGGCCTTGATGATTAACTCGGTTTATAAGGGCAGTGAATTTTTTCGCTCGGTATTCTTTTTGCCCTCGATCATTTCAATCATCGTAACAGCGACCATCTTCAAGTCAATTTATGCGCCCGTGGGCGCGTTGAATCGCATTCTCGAATTTTTCTCATTGCCGGGCCATGCCTGGCTTGTAGAGAAAGGGCTCGCGCTTCCTGCGATCATGGTCATGAACATCTGGGCTTACACAGGGTATTACATGGTTCTGTATCTGGCGGCTCTGAAAGCGGTGCCGCGCACTTATTACGAAGCCGCCGAAGTCGATGGCGCTTCTGACTGGCAGCAGTTTCGCTATATCACTCTGCCGCAGATACACTACATGACAATTTTTATTCTGACCGTTAACACGATTCGCAGTTGGCAGGTATTCCCTGAAATTTTCACTTTGACTAAGGGCGGCCCTGTTGGCACGACTAATTCGCTAGTGCATCTGCTTTATGAATCAGCATTTAGATATCATGAAATGGGCTATGCCTCTGCTTTGTCTTATGTTCTGCTTGCGATAATCATGATTTTTTCGCTTTTGCAGATGCGTATTTTGTCAGGGAGAAAGAAATGAAAAGAATCACTGCGCGCTCAAAAGTCATTTTCTTTCTGTTGCTGGCGATGTCGATAACATATTTGTATCCATGGGGTTACATGCTGGTCCGTTCATTTTTGCGGCATGAGCCTGGGTTGTCAGATGGTCAGGGCCTGTTCACGCTTGAATATTACCGGCTGGTGCTTGGCAATGCCGGCTTTCCCACCTATGCCTGGAACAGCTTTATCGTGCTGGCGGCGGTGCTGCTGGCAAACGTGGTGTTCTCGATAATGGTCGGTTATGCTTTCAGCCGCTACCATTTTCCCTTCAAAAAGACTCTGTTCTGGTTGGTTCTTGCAACCCTGATGGTTCCAAAACAGACGCTGATGATTCCGTTGCTCGATCTTATGGTTAAAGTTGGGCTGCAGAATACGCTGTGGGCGATCATTTTGCCGTTTTGTGTCGACGGCTTCAATCTGTTCCTGGTGAAGCAATACATCGACGGTTTGCCGCGAGATCTTGAAGAAGCTGCCCGAGTCGATGGTTGCGGGGAAGTCGAGATCCTATGGAATGTAATTTTCCCGCTTGCCCGGCCCGCCATCGCTGTGCTGGTAATCAATACCTCGATTATGACCTGGAACTCGTTCTTGTTCCCGTTGATTCTTACAGATACTGCGGAAGTAAGAACCCTGCCGGTTGCTCTGGCGATGTTTTCTCAGGGCCCGCACGCCACCGACTGGGGCGCGCTCATGGCCGGCGCCACCGTAAGCTCTTTGCCGATCATCGCCGTTTTCTGGCTGTTTCAGAAAGAAATCATCGAAGGTATCACCAGCGGTGCATTGAAAGAATGATTTATTTGTTTTACTTAACCTTAAGGTGTTTCTCAATTTCGGATAAAAGGTGCGCACGCAAGAACGGCTTTTGCACAAATGAATTGGGGCGGAAACTTCCAGAAAAATCTTCTTTTTGACAATTTCCACTGATTAACAAAACAGGAATGTCTGGAGCAACTTTCCTAATCTCTTCTGCGGCCTCAATTCCGGACATCTCTGGCATTTGATTGTCTAGCAATAGAAGATCGATTTTGTTGGCGTGGCTTAAAAAAAGGTTTAGCACCGATTTACCGTTTTCTGCTGCAAGAATTTCGAATCCCTCTCTTGTCAAAATCCTTGTCAAAATTAACCTAAGGGTCTCTTCGTCATCAGCAATCAGAATTGTTCCTTTTTTGTTTCCGGTTGAAGTTTTTTGCAAATCCTTTTTTGAGGAGTTTTTATGGAAAAAATCGCTCTTTTGGGGAAACTGCAAAAAAAAGGTCGTGCCTTCCCCGATTTTGCTGTTTAATTTTAGTCCCGCCTGATGGCTTTTTACAATGCCAAGTGTGGCTGCCAGGCCAAGCCCTCTTCCCGATGTTTTTGTTGAAAAGAAAGGCTCAAAAATTCTCGTGAGATTTGCTTCGTCGATTCCGGAACCATTGTCTGAAATTTTCAAACAAACGAAATTTTTCTCGGTAATTCTTTCGAGTTCTTTTGTCGAGTAGAACCAGAAAGCATCATTGTCCTTGATGCTGACTGAAGTTTCTATGTTGATTATCCCAACATTGCCCTCCATTGAGTCAGAAGCGTTAATAATCAGGTTCATCAAAATCTGCCGGATTTGTGAAACATCGCCTAGTATGCTTGGAAGATTGCTGGCGAGGTTCAGTTTCAGATCTACCTTCTTTGAAAGGGAAGCCTTTACAAGCTGAAGAGTCTCCTGGATCATTTGGTTTAATTGCACTTCTTCACTGTGAATTTTTCCTTTGCCGGAATAATCAAGTAATTGCCTCGTTAAATCGGCAGACCTGCTTGCAGAAGCCTTGATTTGTTCAAAGCATTCTTTTGCAGGGTCATCGTCAGAGCAATCCATCAAACCTAATTCAGCGTTACCGAGAATGGTTGTAAGCATATTGTTATAGTCGTGAGCCACTCCGCCAGCCATTACGCCAAGGCTTTCAAGTCTCTGAATATGGTTAATCTGTTCTTGCAATTTTTCTTTTTCGTGTTGCGCCATTTTGCGTTCGGTAACATCTTTGAATGTGCCTACCAAGCGATTTATATGACCGTCTCCGGACCATTCGATTACTCGGCCGCGCTCTTCAACCCAAATGATTTTTCCTTGAGAGTTTCTGGCACGATATTCTATTTCATAAGCCTCATGGCTTGGTGAAAGCAGCTCGCCAAAGACTGCATCAACTTTTTCAATGTCATCATTAACCACTGTTGAGCGGGAGATTTGATAAAAGCCTTCGAGGGCTTGATCGCCGATTATTTCATTTTTCCAGCTCGGACTTACAAAAAATTCACCCTTGAGAACCTGCCAATCGAAAAAGCCGTCATTGGTCGCTTCTATAACATTTTTAAGCCTTTCCTGGCTTTCACGAAGTAATTCTTCAGATTTCCTTATTTGATTATACAGAATGCAAGTCTCAAGAAGTTTGCCAACGTATGAAGAAATTAAAAAAGCCCTTTTAACATCAAGGGGCGAATACTCTTCATCCAGGCTAAGCTTGTTTATAGCCTGAAATACTCCAATGCAATCCCCTTTGGAGCTTAAGAGAGGCAGTGCCAGAATATTACGGGTGTAGTAGCCTGTCTGCTTATCGATGTTTTTGTCGAATCTTGGGTCTGAATAGGCATCATTGATGATAATATCTTCTACTTCTGAAAAGCATGCGCCAACAATTCCCATATTGCTTGGCAATATAATGCGATCGATTCCATGGGCAACTTTTGTCCACAGAGTAGAGGAGTCAGGTTGATGAACCCAGACGGTGCATCGATCTGAACCGGTAATTTCCTTGCCGAGATCTGCCAGAAGCATGAGTTGCCGGTCGAGGTCTTTTTCATGAGTTACCAGCGATAGATATCTGATGATAGTTTCAATGATATCTAAGGACTCGGGTGACTCATCAGGATTTTGTGTGTTTTTTTCAACTAAATGATAATCAGGCATTCCCTACTCCTTAGTTTTCTACGAGAATTATTATAACTAAAATTCCGCTTGCAAGGAATGCCCGAAAAATAGCGTTGCTATTTTTTGTGGGACGGATTTTGGAGTTTTCGGCCTGTTGAACGTCCCGAAAAAATCTAAAAATTGGATTTTTTTGAGCCAGGTCGAAGTAAAAAAGTTTGTTTTTGTTTCAGATACCTGAAATTTCTCTGTAATTAATCGTTTCAACTATATTTCAGACATGGCAAAGCCTTTTGGTTCTCCTTTCTCGCTTTATAATCTGTATTTGAATCAGGCTGTCGCGATTGCGAACTCTCTGATTCGAGCCCTCACCTCCTCGAAAACACTTAAACATGTTTTCCTAACTTTAAACCACATTTGTCCCGCATGCATTACCAACTTTCCCGCCGTCTGATAAAACTTCCATCTGATTGTCTGTATCGTGTGTCTTTCCCATTCGGTTGGTATTGCCGCCATTTTGAACATCTTGAAAAGGTTATATGCGAGAACTCCGATTCTGAAAAACACAGCGTTGGCTTTTGTAGTTCCACATGGCATGTATTCCATTGAAAAGCCGATCTTTAGTTCTTTTATTCTATTTTCGCTGGCTTCTCCCCGCTGATTATACCAGCGAACTATAGAGGCTGGTTCTCCCTTGATATTGGTTGCTATTAGAGTATATCTATTGTATTCATCGTCGTTTGTATTGAATAAGGCAAGTTGAACAGGCCTTCGAATTATAATTAAATCAAAAGCTTTTTTAGTTTTTTGCATACAATGCGTAACTTTCGTTATGCTTGATGAATCTTGGTATTTTTCCCATTTTTCTTCTTTTAGTTCTTTAATGATTGTTTTTACAGCTTCATCCATACGACCACCAATAGCGAATTTAATGTTGTTTTTCTCACACCAGTTAAATATTTTGGCCTGATAACTTGCGCTGTCCGCACGAAACCTCGCAATTTTTTTGCCTTTCGGCATTTTCGCGCAACATTTGTTGATAAAGCAAAGGTTTCTGGTTGATGGACTGACGTTGCCATCACGGAAGTCTTCATGGATAACCATGCCGGTTTCCTGAATATGACCGACGATTGTCATATAACCCTGCTCGCCTTTGTATGTGATTCTGGCAGATTGTTTTTCTGCAACGATCTGCGTTGCGTCAATATCAAGAGTGAATTCTTTTTTACCGGTTCTCTTCAGGCCTCTTTTCAGAATTGCTCGATTACAGTTTGAAAGTCCGGATAAACCACCTTTGACATCACCTATAAAACGTAACCAGTCACCAATAGCGCTGCTACTGGGAATTGATGATATCTGTAAAAGCTGTAGAAGGGCTTCATCATTGGCAATTTCACGAACGTCTTCGATGTAACGGCCGCCGCCGTGCAGCATTAAAAGCAACGGGATCACATATTCAGATGGTTTATAACTGTGATTACTTTTAAAGCCACAAACATTTTCATCAACAAGCTTCGAAAAGCACTGAGAATGAAGGAACTCACCGAATAAACACAGGCCAGCGTTAGCAGTAATTTTATCTTCGGTTGAAGTAAGCTTGAAAGGAAAGAGTGAAGATGTTATTTTAGTCATTGAAAACCTTTCTGTTTGTTAGTTTTGCGTGTGGTAACCATAACTAAAACATATTCAGAGAGGTTTTTCCAGTTTTAAACGAAACTAATCGGCAA
>CAZQUE010000080.1:0-20263 GCA_964596185.1 uncultured bacterium
TTTTCCCATTTGGCGAATTGCTATTTTTAATTAAAGAATTAACGCGCATCTATTTCAAAAGTAAAGGCCGTATCGGGGTTCAGCTCCGCCCGGCTTTAATTTTGGTGCGAGGGGAAGGCGCCTCTATTGAATCTACCTGATAAAAGTTGTATAATCTGGCTTTAATAAGCACTGACCTGTTTTTCCTGATGCCTGTCAGTGAAAAATGAAAGAAACTGAGGCGTTCGATGGACCAACTTCTTTATGGTTTTTCTAAAGAAAAGATGATTTCACTGACCTATGTGGATGTAACCGACGCCGCAAGAGAACTGGAGCGCAAACATCTTTCAGGCCCGACAGCCGGGCGTTTTCTAGCAGAGGCTCTTGCCGCAATAGCGATAATGTCGTCAGATCTGGGCCAGGAGGATGAAAAGCTGGCGCTTCAAGCACAGGTAAGCGGGCCCATGGGCGGATGTTTCGTCGATGTTTCAAGAGCCGGCAATCTGCGCGGTTACACCAACGCCAAAATTTTGAATGAATTTGACGGAACAGAAAATTTACCACTCGACGTGCCATTGGGTGACAGCGGATCAATTACCTTCACCCATTCGACCAGACTGGGCATAATTTCCCAGCAGCAGATCGTCTGTACGCCGATGAACCTCTGTCATGGCCTGGCCCGCTATTTCAACGATATCCAGCAAAAGCCGACGGCAATAGAAATAAGTGCCACCAGCCGAGAACATCATATTCATCATGCGGTCGGACTGCGAATGACGAGATTGCCCGAGGGACAACCCGAAGATTTTGTGCCATTGCTTGAAAGATTCAATGATAAAACGATTAAAAAGGCTTTGGCGCAATCGGTAGATATTATGGTCATGAGTGAAATGCTTGGCTTGACCGATCTGAAGGTTATCGAGCAGCGACCGCTTTCATCACAATGTACCTGCAGCCGCGAGAAAGTGCTTTATTCGATTTCCTGCCTGCCACTCGACGAACTTGAAGAAATGATCGAGAAAAAAGAAAGCCCGGACGTTTACTGTCATTTCTGCAGCCAGCTTTACACGATCAAGACAGAAGAAATTGCACGTATGCTCAGAGAAAAGCGTGGCGGAGCCGAGAGCGATGACGAATAACGCAAACCAGCTTTCTGCAAGCCCGGGCGCATGGAAATCCCCTCTTTCTGCCGAAGAAATCGTAAAAAAAGCCAATACCCCAGCCGGAATAATCCATTGCGCCGATCATCTCTACATTATTGAATCAAGACCGGGCGAGAATGGGCGCAATGCCCTGTTTAAGATTATCCCCGGATCTGCCCCACAAGAAGCTCTTCCCGCAAACTTCAACATCAGAAGCAGAGTTCATGAGTATGGCGGCAGCTGCACAACCGTCGGCAATGAAAACGAAATTTTTTTCTGCAATTTTTCAGATCAGCGAATTTATCGCCTAATTCCTGGTTCAGAACCGAGCCCGATAACTTCTGAAGCAAAGTTGCGCTTTGCCTGCCTGGAATATGACAAGCGCCGCCAGCTGATTTTTGCGGTCATGGAAGACCACACGAAAAGCGACCTTGAGCCAGAAAACAGCATCGTTTCAATAGATCCGTTCACCGGAAAAATTGAGAAAATTTGTCAGGGTCATGATTTCTATGCTTTTCCCAGATTAAGCAAAGATGGGTCTCAGCTTGCCTATATCTGCTGGAATCATCCTGCCATGCCCTGGGATGCCACCGAACTTTTCATCGTCGACCTTGACCAACATGGCCGACCCGGCCTCGCCGGCAAGATTGCCGGCAACGGGCAGGAGTCGATTACCCAGCCCGAATGGCATGAAGACGGACTTTTGTATATTTCCGACATTAATGGCTGGTGGAATCTTTACTCTTTTAAAGACGGAGAATCTAAAATTCTGTTTGAAAAAGATTGTGATTTTGCCAAACCAATGTGGTCTATTGGTGCACGCAGCTTCACCCCGATCGACCGGGGAAACATTTTCGTTACCTGGTGCAGTCAGGCCCAGTGGCAGGCAGGTATACTAAACATTGCCTCTAGCAAGCTTGAGACTCTCGACCTGCCCTATAATTCTTACACATCGATGATTGCAGTCGACAAAATGCTTTACTTTATCGGCTCTTCATTCACCACCCTTCCGGAAGTAGTCGCATACAATCTTCAAAACAGCAGCTTTGAAACCCTTTTTGCATCTGGTGAAATCCCTGTTGCCCCTGATTATGTTTCGGTTCCTGAATCGATAGAATTCGAAGCTGCCCCGGGAGAAATGGTTCAAGCGTTCTACTACCCGCCGAAAAACCCTGACTACAAAGTCCACGAACCCCCACCACTGCTGGTAACCAGCCATGGCGGGCCAACCGGAGCCGCCGGTCTGAGCTTCGCTCTTTCGACCCAGTTCTGGACAACAAGGGGGTTTGCCGTTGTAGATGTTAATTACAGTGGTAGCTCAGGGTTCGGCCGTAAATACCGCGACCGTCTCAAAGCAAATTGGGGCATAAAGGATGTGCGCGATTGTGAAAAGGCGGCCATTCATCTGGTAAATGCCGGTCTGGCAGACCCCAATAAAATCGCGATCAGAGGCGGCAGTGCCGGGGGATTCACAACTCTTTGCGCGTTGACTTTTACCAACACATTTCAGGCCGGTGCAAGTCATTTTGGACTGAGTGACCTGGAAATCCTCGCCAAAGAAACTCACAAATTCGAAAGTCGCTACATGGACAGCCTGATTGGCCCCTATCCTGAATCCATAGAAATATACAGGCAGCGTTCGCCAATCAACCATATCGAGAAGCTATCCTGCCCGGTGATCTTTTTCCAGGGCCTTGACGATAAAGTAGTTCCACCCAATCAGGCGGAAAGAATGTATCGAATTTTATGCGAAAAAGGCTTTGCCACGGCCTATGTTGCTTACGAAGGTGAAGGGCACGGTTTTCGCAAGGCTGAAAACATTAAACATTCACTTGAAGCCGAGCTATATTTCTTTCAGCAGATATTCGCTCTGAATCCGGAAAGTTCTTCCGGCCAAATCGAAATAATCAATTTCAAAGGAAAAACCAATGCTTAAAAAGATCGCAATCGTTCTAACAATGATCATCGCCGGTTCTTTGCCCTCGTTTGCCGAACTTAGACTGAGCCGGCGCAGCAACTATACCGGGAAATTCATGGTTATGCGACATCTGGTAAAATTAAGCAGCAGCAAGTCCGAGGCCGTTGCCGTTGAAGCGATGAACCGCCTTCGCGAAGTTCTTTTTCGCAGCGAAAACCTTCTGGTTGCCGAATCCGGACAATCCGAAACCAAAACCAGCCCGGCCGAGATGGTTAACCGCATGAATTATGACGTCGACAAAATCCATCAGGCAGTTTTCAATCTCGAAAATGCCATTTCAGTGGCTAATCTAGAAGACGCCAACGATCGGGCGGTTCTCAAATCAATCAAGCTCCTGATTGTCGACGAAATAAAACAGATTCTCAGCTCAGGAATATTCCTGGACTATCATGAACAGATCAGCCTCAACATTCAGAAGGATTTGTCCAGACTTGAATCGCAAACCAGCATAAACCCGATTCGAAAGAAAAAGAATCGCCAAGTATTGGAAAATCTGCAACAGCTGCTCGATCTGGCCTGGTATATTTATGCTGAACAATCTCAATGGCTCATGGCCACCGCTTTTCGCCTTGAATGCCTGAAAATTGACCAGCTCAGCATGAAATCACCGCTTTTTCTGGCGCCAGAGCTCAACCATACTGTTCCCCCGCGAATGTATGTTCCCGGTACCGACAAAGACTATACACTCGAGTGCGGTGACTGATTAATTTCAGATAATCGGCCAGTTTTTTAAAAGTCGAGAAAATCCAGATCTACATCGATGTCGGAATCATTTTCCGGCGCGTTCTGAGCGTTTGAATGTCCGAGGTCGACGCCTTCCAGCAGACCGCCATCGTCGGGTTGTGGTGGAGGATTCTGATTGCCGGCAGAGTTCTGATTGTAAGTGCCAGGTCGTTGCCCAGGCATTCCCTGAGGACCCTGTGGATGCATGCCCATGTTGCCGGGCATTCCCTGAGAACCTTGCGGATGCATGCCCATGTTGCCGGGCATTCCCTGCGGACCCTGTGGATGCATGCCCATGTTGCCGGGCATTCCCGGTCGACCATGTGGCATTGGCGGGGGCAGTGCGCCGCTGCGAAGCGCATGACCCCATTCTTCAATCTGCAGTTTTTTATCAGCATTTTTGTCGAACTTTTCCAGTAGATTGACAAAAAGCTGGGGATCACCCTGAGCCAGGCGATCCATTTGTTGCTGATGCTCATCATCAAGTCGGAGCCTTTCAGCATCGTTTAACTTGCCATCGCCATCGCTGTCAAAACGCTGCAAAATCATTTTTTTCGTCTGTCGTTCAGCCCGAATATTATTCATCTCAAACTCGTCAAGATTATTGTCTGAATTGGCATCGAAGCGCTGCAAAATTTTCTGATACTTCTCAGGGCTTTCTTTTTTAAGCTTTTCCATGACTTCGTTGAATTGCTGCTGCAAATGTTGGTTCTGGCCATTATTCTGAAATTCACCTGGCTTCTGGCCCCGCTGTCCAAAGGGCTGTCTTTGCATTCTCGCCTGTTCGGCCGCGGCACGTTCCTGTTCATTGAGCTGGCCGTCCCCATCGAGGTCAAATCGTTCAATAAGTTTTTGCCTGAACTGGTTTCCCATTCGCTTGCCTTGTCCAGAGAAGCCTGGGCGCGACTGATTCTGAGCATCAGCCGGAACCAACGAACAAATCAACATACCTGCCAGAATAATCTTTTTCATACAACACTCCGAATTTTCATTTGCTATTCCGGTAAACCCGGGCGCACTTTCAGAATCTGCTCTTTTTTTATAAACACCGTTCCGGACTTTACTCCGGAAGGCTTGCTTACATTTCTTGCCAAAGTGCATGATACGGGAACAACGCCGGCATTTCTGGCTTTGCTATAGTAGGCGGCCACGGCAGCGGCTATTTCCATTTCTTTTTTGCCCGGTTCATGGTCGCCAAGAGCCCGCAACAAAACATGGCTTCCGGGAACACCTTTAACATGAAACCACCAGTCGTTCTGGGCCGCAGCCTTAAGGCTGATGAAATCGTTGTCTTTGCTGGTTCTGCCGGCAATGATGACGTATTCCTCGCCCAGATAATACAAAAAGGCATTTCGCTTGAGAGTTTCAATTTCTGTTATCATATAATAAATTCTATCACTTTTATCGATTTCAAAACATCGACAATTGCAAATTTGCGGTTAAACCTATATTGAAGCGGAGTCAGCATGAAAATAGTATCTTTCAATGCCAATGGTATCAGAGCAAGATTACATCAAATAGAAGAATTGATCAGGCGGCATTCTCCAGACATTATTGGAGTCCAGGAAATAAAAGTCGTCGACGATGCTTTTCCATTCAAAGACATCGAAAAGCTGGGCTATCACTGCGAGGTTTTTGGGCAGAAGGGTCACTACGGGGTCGCCTTTCTTTCAAAGGAAAAGCCGGTCGATGTGCGCAAAAATTTCCCGGGCGATGGCCCCGAAGCACAACGTCGACTCATTGTCGGCACCTGGGTTGACCAAAAAAAGCGCCCGCTGACCATTATCAATGGGTATTTTCCCCAGGGTGAATGCCGCGACCATCCGATTAAATTCCCGGCAAAAGAAAAGTTTTACGCCAACCTGCATGCCTATTTAAAAAGCGATTTTAAAACCGACGACAATCTGATCATTCTTGGCGACATGAACGTTGCTCCGGGCGATCTCGATGTTGGCATTGGCGCCCAAAATGCTTCACGCTGGCTCAAGACCGGCAAGTGTTGTTTCCTGCCCGAAGAAAGAGAATGGTTGAATCGCCTGATGCAATGGGGCACCTACGATCTCTACCGCGAAAAATTCCCCGATTCAGCAGATTATCTAAGCTGGTTCGATTATCGAAGCAAAGGCTTTGAAGACGACCCAAAGCGAGGCTTACGCATCGATCTGCTCCTGGGCACCAGACCGATGCTTGAACGCCTGATAAATGCTGGTATCGATTACCATATTCGCGGCATGGAAAAACCTTCAGACCATGCCCCTGTATGGGTGGAAACAGACTGAGTTTATATCAATGGCACTCGTCGTAGTCAGGGCAAACGCCTTCTGGAGTTTTACACTCAAGCAAACCTTCAGCTTTGCCGCGGCAGACCTGCTTCATGCCGGTCTGTCGTCTTGACTTTCGATTCAGCTCCAGCTTTTCTTCTCTAAGTTCAACTACTTCTTCGTCTGAAAGTTTTTTGGCCGGAATTGCCATAGATTAACCGCCTCCTGTGAATTATCAAAGCTCAAAGAAATTACCTTTTTTGCCAACAATTTTCAACCTGATTTTTAAAGAGCTGGCTCAATCACAAGTTTTTTATTAAAATAGCTGCCATGGAAAATATTTTACCCGGCTCAATTTCGCCTGTTCCTTGTGGCTGCGCCTGCGAGGCCCTTGATCTGCTGCAGCAGATTTATCAAACCGCACCGGTAGCAATGCTGGCTGTCGATCCTGATTTGCTGGTTACCAGGTTGAATCAGCGCTTTGCCGATTTTGCCGGGCAATCTTTTGAACAATTGCTGGGCAAGTCACTGGACACAATATTGGCACAGGCGCATTTAAGCAAATTGGTCGCTCGGGTTATCAAAACTTTACAGCCACTGCTCGACCATGAAATTACCTTTTTAAACCGTGATCATGAGACTACCTGGGTCGTTAACGCCTATCCGATAACGAGTGAAAATCGTCTATCTTCGGTAAACCTTATCATTAATGACATTTCTCAGCTGCGATCGACGCAAAAAAAGCTTGAGACGGCCTATCAGAGCATACTCGAACTCCAGGAAAAACTTGAACAGGAGAACCAGCTACTGCGCAAGGAAATCAGTCATTCCGCCGGCGAACAATCGATAATCGGCAGCAGTCCAGCCATTAAAAACGTTCTCGACCAGATCAGACAGGTAGCATCAACCGAAACAACCGTTTTGATAACTGGCGAGACCGGAACCGGAAAAGAACTTGTCGCCAGAGCACTGCACCTGCAGAGTCATAGAAAACAAAGTCAGCTGGTTATTGTAAACTGTGCCGCCTTGCCGGCGAATCTTATTGAAAGCGAGCTTTTTGGGCACGAAAAAGGCGCTTTTACTGGAGCTATCGCCCGCAAAACCGGCAAATTCGAGCTTGCCGACGGTGGCACGGTTTTTCTCGATGAAATAGGTGAGCTACCCCTGGAGCTTCAGAGTAAGTTGCTGAGAGTCCTCCAGGAAAGCCAGTTTGAAAGAGTTGGCGGAGTAAAACCGGTAAAAGTCGATGTCAGAGTCATCGCAGCGACCAATCGAGATCTGGCTGCAGAGGTCAGAGCTCAGCGTTTTCGCGAAGATCTGTTCTTCAGACTCAATGTCTTCCCGATTTTTTTGCCGGCGCTTAAAGATCGCGGAGTTGATGTTATTGAAATTGCTGATGCCTTCATTTCCTTTTTTGCTGAGCGAATGGGCAGACACCGCCCCCGGCTTGCCAAAGAATCCATTCAAACCCTGCTCAACTATGAATGGCCGGGTAATATTCGTGAATTGCGCAATGTTATCGAGCGGGGTATGATATTGTGCAAATCTGACACAATTTCAATAACCATTCCTGATTATGGCCTCAAGAAGGCTCAAAAAAAGGACTTTTCGAATTTTAACCCTGATATGACATTAATCGACGTGGAAAAAGCACACATCACTTCAGTCCTTGAAAAACTCAACTGGAAAGTCAGAGGCTTTAATGGCGCGGCTTTTGCGCTTGGCCTCAAACCAACGACCCTTGAATCAAAAATGAAAAAACTTGGGATCAAAAGGCCGAAACCCCTTTAAACAAAGCATTCAAACTGTCTCGCCGGCATCTTGGCATGTATTATGCATTAATAAATAATAGCAAAGCGCAAGAGGCAAAAGATGAAACTGGCAGTTTATATAATCGACCACCAAGAAGATTCCGAAGCAACCGTCACAGCACTAAGCCAGCTTTCTGAACTGAATTCAGCCGAAATATACATGCTATGGCACGACTACGGCAACTATCACACCCTTAAATTCTCCCCTGGCCTGCAATACTACAACAACAGCAACGACCTCCACAATCTCATGAAACTTCTGCTTGCGCACCCTGCCCTATGCTCTCGCCCTGGTCTGATCACACCACTACACTCGCAAATGCTCAGTCTCCTAGGCATACACAGCACAACCGTAGAAACATTCAGAGATGAGTTACAGCAACATCATGGCATGATCATTACCGAGTCCTGCTTACTATTGAACCAGCCACAGCCATTCACTATTCGCCACCACTTATGCCTCAGACTTCACAGCAATTTTCGCAGCATGATCAAAAAAGCTTCACTGAACCTCTTTCAAATCCCAGCCATAGAATCATACAAAGAAAGGCTAACCCATGATTTTACTTTATAAACTCATCAACATCTGGATCAGATTCATGATACTGGCTACAGCAATCAAAAACTCCGTGGTTACAGCACCAAAAGCAAAACCGGTCGTCTATCGCTGAAACAAAACAACATTCTTGCCCACAGACCAGGCAAAAAAGCTGCCAGCAACGGCAGCTTTTTTATTTCCCCGGTTTTACTCCTGCTATTTTAAAGCCATACCAAGGTATTGACAAGACATACACCAGGTGATAAATTAACCTTCTTCACTATTTTTTGAGGAGAAAATGAGAGAAATGTTCCCTGTGCCTGTTAAGAAACTTTTGCTGCGTGAAAAACAAACGCCGGCGTTGTTCTGTTTTTAGGCGAGGGGTTCAATCGACTTTACCCCCGCATTTTATGCGGGGTTTATTTTTTGATGACATAAAGAGGTTAAAATGAACGAAAATCAGGAAAGAACAATCGAAGCCAAAGAAGACGAAAAAGACATGCTCAATATCACCATTAACGATGGCAGTGTTCACCGCCTTGAACACGGACACCCAATCAGTGAACTCGTTGACAAAATCCCTGAAAAAGACGACCTGCCATACATTTGCGCCATGGTTCAAAATGACATTCTCAGCCTGGATTTCATTCCGGAAATGGATTGCCGAATTGAGTTTCTCAATTACAAATCAGCGCATGGCCGCGAAGTTTACCGCCGCAGCATGACCTTCGTTCTGGCCCGTGCAATCATGGAACTTTATCGCAACGCCCGTCTTTCAATCGACCATTCGATCGGAAATGGTTTCTATTACGACCTTTTTACCGATGTCCCAGTATCCGACAAGATTCTCGGTTACATCAAAACCAAAATGCTTGAAATCATCGGCAAAGACGAGACTTTCGGCAAGAAAACCCTTACCCGCCCGGAAGCAATAGCCCTTCTCAACCGCGAAGGATACCCTGAAAAAGCCAGGCTACTGAAAAATCTCAACACAGATAAAGTCGGCATCGTTTCATGCTGGAAATACATAGATCTCGATTTCGGTCCGATGGTACCATCGACCGGCTACCTCAAGGTTTTCGACCTGAAACAGTATGCACAGGGCTTTGTTCTCCTTTTCCCGGATAACGACAATCCATCGGTGCCTTCTGAAGTAAGAAGACAACCCAAAATTTTCCAGGCCTACCGCGAAAGCAAAAACTGGGGCAAGATTCTTGAAGTAAACAATGTCGGGCGCCTTAACGAAATCATCAAGGACAAAACGATTTCTGATTTCGTAAAGACCGCTGAAGCCCTGCATTCAAAAAAAATCCAGGAAATCGCCGATGAAATAACCAAGCGCAGCTCCTGCCGCATCGTTTTGATTGCCGGCCCGTCCAGCTCTGGAAAAACTACTTTCAGCAAACGTCTTTGCACCCACCTCAAGGTCAACGGCCTCAGGCCGATCGCTCTTTCTCTCGACAACTATTTCCTCGATCGCGCCCACACGCCACGAGATGAAAATGGCGACTACGATTTTGAATCAATCTATGCCCTCGACCTCGAACTCTTCAATGAGCACCTCAAGGCCCTGCTCGATGGTCAGACGGTGCAGATTCCCGAATTCGACTTTCACACAGGTCATCGCCGTGTCGAAACGGATCCAATGCGCATAAACGAAGACCAGATCATTATCATCGAAGGTATTCACGGACTGAACGATGAACTGACCAGCTCCATACCTGCCAGCTGCAAATTCAAAATCTATATCAGCGCCCTTACCCAGCTGGTTATCGATGACTACAACCGAATCGCCACCACCGATACCAGACTTATTCGCCGAACCGTTCGCGACAGCAAGTATCGCGGCTACACTGCCGAAGACACGATCAACCGCTGGGATTCAGTGCGAAGAGGCGAAGAACGCAACATTTTCCCATTCCAGGAATGCGCCGACATGGTTTTCAATTCAGCCGTGCCTTATGAATGGGCTGTGCTTAGACCGCTGGCCGAGTCTCTCTTTCTCGATATTCAGCCGGAAAGCACTGCTTATCCGCTTGCACGCAAGATTCTCAAAACCCTGTCGTTCTTTAGCCCGCTCGATCCCAAAGAAGTGCCCCCGACCTCAATTCTGCGCGAATTTATCGGCGGCAGCTCCTTCCAGTATTGATCATGAAAAGTCGCAGAGGCAAAGTCGACTTAAAACCTTTATTAGAAAAGGTTTTAAAGGACTTTCCACCTCGGCAGCGGGTCGCAAACGACCCTGTTCAATTTCCACGCAGGTTATTTGAACAGGGCCGTTCTGCCCAGGAAGTCGAAGCAACAGCTCTTCTGGCCGCCATGCTCGCCTACGGCTCGGCAAGTCAGTTCATAAAAAAGCTCGACGCCATCATGCAGGCCTGTAATTGGCGCTATCTCGACCTTATAACCGATAAAATACGCATTGAATGGCCAGCTTACCGATTGAGCACCGCCGAGGAGATCTCAACGTTTGCCCGCGCTTCCGGCCGCATGATCAAAAAATGGGGAAGTTTGAAAAATATTTTTCTAAAGGGTTATTTGCCAGATAAATCAGTTCGTGAAGGTCTAAAGAAATTAAATGAACAATTGACCTGCTTCTGCCTCGAAGAAAAAAAAGAAATTTCACGCGGACTCAGACATTTACTGCCCGACCCGGCATCTGGCGGCTGCGTGAAGCGCTGGCACATGTTTCTGAGATGGATGGTCAGGCCTGATGATGGTGTAGATATGCGCTTATGGCCAGAAGTTGAACCAGGTAGCCTGCTGATTCCCCTTGACCGCCACATCAGCCGCATTGCCCGCAACCTTGGTTTAACCGAACGGCGAACCGATGACTGGAAAACCGCTGAAGAAATTTCCCAACGACTCGCCCAGTTCGATCCGGCCGACCCAATTAAATATGATTTTTCTTTGTGCCATTTAGGCATTGCTGGCGAATGTACGCACGGCAAAAATCCGGAATTATGCCGCAACTGTCTGCTTAGCCCAGCCTGCAAGGCTCTGGCAGACAAAACTTGACCCGACCGGCAAAATAGGGTTTAATGCGAAAAAATACCAGGAGCGAAACATGCTTGATTTAAACAGTTTTTTCAGCAAAATTTCAGAATTTCCCTGCCCCGAGCTTTTTTCAATCGAGCTCGAAGGCTTTGACACTCTTGAAAATGTCTGGGACATCCTCAAAAGAATACAAAAGGGCTTCGTCACCGGCCGTGTCAAACCTGAAATTCTTGGCAAAGTCGAACCGGGAGCAGTTCTGCAAGGCAACGACATTTACATTGGCAAAGGCTCGGTCGTTCATCCTGGTGCACTGATCTGTGGCCCGACAATCATCGGCGAAAACGTCGAAATTCGCCATTGTGCCTACGTTCGTGGCAATGTGATAATTGGAAATGATGCCGTCGTCGGCCACTGCAGTGAAATTGTTCGCTCAATAATGCTCCCCGGAGCAAAAGCTCCCCATTTCAACTACGTCGGCGATTCGATTCTGGGTACCGGCGTGAACCTTGGTGCCGGCACCAAGCTTTCCAACTTGAAAAATGATGGTACAAGCGTGCGCACCCGCATCGATGAGCACGTCGTCGACACCGGCGTAAGAAAGTTCGGCGCAATTCTTGGCGACAACTGCCTGTTGGGATGCAATTCGGTGACCAATCCGGGCACCATTCTCGGAGCGGGCTGCCGGGTTTACCCCTGTGCCGTTGTCAGCGGCTACCACCACCCAGGCAGCATTATAAAACTTCGACAAAATCTGGTAAACGTGGTAACCGAATCGCTCTAAATCAGTATTCAATACCCGGCCGGGCTTTGACGCCCTTGTCGAAATAATGTTTATGTTTGGTCATGCTGGTCACCAGATCGGCATGATCAAGTATTTCATGATCTTTACAGCGACCGGTCAGCACCAGTTCGGCATTTTCCGGGGCGTTGCGCATCAGCTCGAGCAGGTCTTCTTTTTTGATCAGCCCGACTGAGCAGCTGGTCAAAGCTTCATCCAAAACCAGAAGCTCGTATTTTCCCTGGCGCAGGTATTCACGGGCAAGATCGATGCCGCGAGAAGCTTCGGTAAAATCTTCCGGCGTATTGCCAAAGCGAAAACTGCCATCTGGACGCATTCTTTCGAGGCCGGTGATCTGATAATCTATTGCCAGACGATCTAGCACCACCAGTTCATTGTGACGATAGGTCTCACTACCCTTGTCAAAAAAAATAACTCCAACCCGGTGCCCGGCTCCAAAAGCCCTGATCAGCAAGCCGATTGCCGCAGTAGTCTTGCCTTTACCATCTCCGGTATAACAATGAATCATAAGCCCGTTCCTAAAAATTTATGTCGAATTCTTCGCCGAAAAGCGGGTCTTCATCAGCAGCTGGCGGGGTTGCCCCGGAACTTTTCGGTTTGCTCTGAGGCGCAGCTGCCGGTTTTGTCGGCCCGAAATCAGGAAAAAAGTCATCGTCGTCTTTCTTTTCTTCTTTTTTGGCGGCGGAAGCAGTCGGCTTTGTTGCAGAATTTGCTGAGCTGGTCGAGCCGCCAAACAAATCATCAAAACCTGCATCTTCGGCCTTGGCAACCGGCCGTTCAACAGCACTTGCCACGGTTCTGGCAGGCTGAGCGACTCTTGCCACCGTTGGCCTTGCCACAAGACCGGTATTCATTGAGCTACGAGTCTGTGACTCAGTTTTGGCAGCTGCTACAACCTGATCTTGCGGGTGAAGCGAAGGATCGATAAACTCCGGTTTCTTTTCAGGAGTCTCGAGTTTGGCAACTTCAAAAGGCATGTTACGACCGGGGCTCATATCCCAGATCGTGAACTCATGCCGAAATTTGATCTTATTGTAGGCAACCTGCTCTTTGCGCATGATAAACAGGTCGCCCTTCTTTACTTTGGGCAGCAGCGTGGCAACGAAAGGTCGGCGCCAGTAGCCGCCAGTGGCTTTCTTTTCCAGATCCATGATCACAAAAAACTTTCCATCGCGATAAAGAAATTTGTCAACCTTTACCGGCTGATGATCGAACAAAGACGGGCCCGGGTTCCAAACCAGCAGCATGTATTTATCGAAATCGAGCCAGGGCATCGATTCATCGGCGTTAGCTTCGCTCCAGAAACGTTCAAGCTCATAGATGTCGGTTATCGTAAAAAACGGACGACTTGATTTGAACTGTGAATCATTGCCACGCCAGTCACGAAAGACCTCGAGTTCGATTGTTTTGCCGGCATACGACATCGTCGCCGCCAGCAACAGTGCAATCAGAACCAGAGCCCGTTTAATCATCTTATGATCAATCCTTCCTGGGTAGGAATCAATTCGAAACCATTGAAAACCACGATGTTTTCGAGAATTTCATGCCAGGGCCGATCACGCAGCGAACAATAAAGAGGCAAAATCTCAGGGCGATCCCAGCGAATGCTGACGCCAGTCTGAAAGGCAATTCTCTGCAGAACCTGATCCAATGGCTTACCATCACTTATAATTGTACTGGTTTTATTGAGAATCGGGAACCATTCGCCAAGAGTGCGACTGCGATAATTCTGTATTCTGTCCATCAGCATCTTCCAGCCGGTACCGTCGACGTGAACCGGTGAAACATAGATGATACCTTCTTTGCCGTAAAATCTGTGGTGTGGCGAAACAACGAGCTCCATCATCGAAGACATGTTGCGAACCAGCTTGCGCGGCATATTGGCGGTTGTCGTAGACGCATGGCAAATGTAGTCTTTGCGATAGGCTAGTGCAACCATGCGAGTGATTTTCCAGATCGGCAGAACTTCAGTCCAGATGACATGGGTTCGGTCTTTCCAGATTAAATGCGATTTGGGCAGCAAAACGTGGTAAGCCTTGGTTTCCGGTCGATAAACAACGACACTGTCATGTCTGATTGCAACCACGCGCAAGTCTGTACCAATCATGTAGCCGGAGGTCACGAGAATGTCGTGTCCGTTCCAATGCAGCCAGGCAGCGCCATCCTCACCGAAACTTACCAGGCCATCAACCCGTATCTGTTCGGGGTTCGGAATCTTCAGCGCCATTACCGCAAGCGGCAAAAGAAAAATTGTTACCAGAAGGATTTTTTTAAAATTTCGTCTGATCATTTCTTTATAGGTCCTTTCACCATCTTAGTCAGCGATTGCAAAAAACAATGTAACATAACCCCGCAATTTATTATAGAATAAACTGCTTTTGAAAATCTTCCTTTCCGGAGGCAAAATGAAAACAACTTTCGTTTTAATTATCGCACTAGCTGTTTCAGTTTTATCAAATCACTGCGTCAATGCCCAGGATGACACTCCCGTTCCCCCTGTAGCCCGACGTGAAGTTAAAACCACCGAAATGCACGGACACAAGCTTCTCGACCCATACTTCTGGCTAAGAGAAAAAGAAAGCAAAGAAGTTATCAGATATCTTAACGAAGAAAATCGCTACTGTGAAGCGATGATGAAGGATACTGTCGATCTGCAGAAAACACTCTTCGAAGAAATGAAAAGCCGAATTCGCGAAACCGATCTGTCTGTGCCTGAAAAAATCGGCCAGTATTACTATTACAGCCGAACTGAAGAAGGAAAACAGTATCGAATTCATTGTCGAAAACTTGCCGAAGAAAACGCCCTTGAAGAAATCATCTTCGACGAAAACAAATATGCCGAAGGCAAACCCTATTTTGCAGTTGGAGCTCTGAAAATCAGCCCCGATCACAATATACTGGCCTATTCCGTCGATTATTCCGGCGCAGAAAAATTCGAACTGCACTTTCTCAATCTCAATACCGCCATGGAATTTACCGAAACCATCGCCTCGACCACTTACGGAGTTACCTGGGCCGAAGATAACAAAACGGTTTTTTATACTCTGGTCGATGACACCGGTCGGGCCGATCGCATCATGAGACACCGCCTCGGTGCTGACATTGCTTCTGACACCCTGGTTTACCAGGAAAAAGATGGCCAATTCTGGACCGGAGTCGGAAAAACCCGTGATCGCCGCTTCATTATTATCAGTTCCAGCAGTTCAACTTCTTCGGAAGTTCGATTTGTTGATGCCAAGACTCCAGATAAAGAATTTCAACTTTTCCGAGCCAGAGAAAAAGGTGTCGAATACGGAATCATCCATCATGGCGAACACTTCTACATTCTGACCAATGAGAACGCCATCAATTTCAAAATCATGAAAACTCATGAAAGTAAAATCAGCAAAGAAAACTGGCAAACTTTCATTGAGCATCGTGAAGATGTATTGATCGATGATATCGATGCTTTCACCGCCCACATCGTAGTTTCCGAACGAGAACAGGGCCTGCAGAAATTGCGCTTCTTCGATGTAAAATCGGGGCAATTCAAACCAATCAGCTTCAGCGAAGCGGTTTACAGCGTAGACCTGGATGCCAATCCCGAATTCGACACTAACATTGTCAGATACCGCTATACGTCCCTGACCACCCCCGAATCGGTTTTTGATTACAATCTAGACACCGGCGAAGCCGAACTAAAGAAACAATATGAGGTTCTGGGTTCATTCAAGAGCAGTGACTATATTTCAGAAAGAATCTATGCAATTGCCAAGGATGGAGTAAAAATCCCAATCTCGCTGGTTCATCGCAAAGATCAGCATAAGGGCGTGGCTCCACTTTACCTTACCGGATATGGCTCATACGGCTCTTCTTTTGACCCCTATTTTTCATCGATTAGATTATCACTTCTCGACCGGGGCTTCACCTATGCCATAGCCCACGTCAGAGGCGGCCAGGAAATGGGTCGAGCCTGGTATGACAATGGCAAGCTTCTCAAAAAGAAAAACACTTTTACCGATTTCATCGCATGTGCAGAACATCTTATCGCCAATAACTATACCGACAGCAATCATCTGGTGACCAACGGCGGCAGCGCGGGCGGCCTGCTGATGGGGGCTGTGGTCAACATGCGTCCGGATCTTTTCAAACTCGTCATTGCTGATGTGCCTTTCGTCGATGTTATCAACACCATGAGCGACCCAAGCTTGCCGCTGGTTCGTGAAGAATACGAAGAATGGGGCAATCCGGCCGAAAAAGAGTATTTTGAATACATGCTTTCTTATTCACCCTATGACAATGTAAAAGCTCAAGATTATCCGGTCATGCTCGTTACCGCAGGACTTAACGACCCGAGAGTCTCTTACTGGGAACCGGCCAAATTTGTTGCCAAACTTCGGGCAACAAAAACCGATAAGAACGAGCTGCTTTTGAAAACCAACATGGATGCCGGTCACGCGGGAGCTTCAGGGCGATACGACTATCTCAAGGAAATCGCTTTCGAATATGCCTTCATTTTCAAACATTTGAATATAAGTTTCTGATAAGCTAAAATAAAAAGCGGCCACCAAAGCTTTAAAAATAGCAATGGTGGCCGTTTTTTTGCTTATCAGGCAACGCTGAGAATGCTATCCATTTTTGTCAGTTGAAACACCCTTTTTACCAGCTGCGGACAATTGACAATTTTCATCTCCTGCCCAGTGGCGTTGGCCTTGAACAGTTCGTGATAGAATACAAAAACTGAAAGCCCGGCACTGGCCATGAATTCAAGCTTCTCAAGATTAAAAACCAACAAAGATGCCTTTTCTGCGCCCTTCTCGTTCAGTTGGTCGCGCAGGTCTTTGACCGTAAGCTGGTCGAGCTCGCCAGTCAATTTTACTTCAAGACCCGAGTCGGTAGATTCAACGATTTCTATTTGCAGATTGAAAGCCATTTTAAATCCTCCTGCCGCGCTCAGGCAACACCCAGGCCATAGCCCAGAATTACCAGAAAGGTGCCGCCCATACCGATAAAAAAAGGAACATGGCAGCGGGGGTAGTCAACCCAGAATGTCCAGTATATGCTGAACAAAGGTAAAGTAAACAGAGCCAGCATTCCTTCGAGCACGCCGGTTTTGAGAATCTCACCGACAAGCCAGATTCCCGAAGCCATTAACATAATGGTGCCTGTCAATACCAGAAATGAGCCCATATTATTTATCTTCCTTATGCAGACATTTTTTTGACGGACAAGATGGCCCGAGACAGACGGGACAAATGTTTTTAACCGTATCCTTTTTCCATTCCGGCGATTCGACGATGGCCATGCCAAGCAATCTGATAACCTCAAGAATATGTGAAGTGGAAACCTTCATGCGGCGCTTTGCCGGGCCAAGATCGGGATAGCCTCGCCCATCCTGGTCGGGCGCGAGCAGTTCCCAGTTGTCGAATAGTCTTCCCCAGGGCGACTTCAGGATTTGATAAAGTTTTTTGCGCCCCTGAATCGGATACCAGTACATATCGTGATAGATAACCGAAGCAAGGTAAGACCAAGGCGCAAGCCAGGTTTTCAACGACCATTCAATCGGTTTTTTCAATGGCCCCCAGTAAATATTGTGCTGCTGCCTGGCAGCAAAAGTCATTTCTTTAAACGGGCCATCGAAATGCCAACGTTCATTGGCTGCATCGACATCGCCGGCAATTTCGATCTCGTTGATATCGCCGCAACCAAGACCCATTTCATGGGCAAGTCTGATAAACTTGCAGTCTTTGAGCGGGTCAAAGCCCATCAATGAGGCCGCAACCGCGTCGATCGCCACCTGATCGGCTGATGCAAGAATGATGTTTTTAACCTTCGGGTTCATGCAACGCGGGCCTGGCCCGTCGCCGGCAAAAGTTCCATCCATGACCGCGAAAACGCCGGGATGAATCTTCTTTTGAATCATCAGCAAGTCAACCAGAGTTTCATGAATGACCGGGTGCGTCCAGTGGCGATGCTCGTTGAGCAGGCCGCCGAAAGCGTTTTTCATCGCCCCGGTAGTTGTCGTGAATACATGAGTTTTTACCGTCGGCAGATGAATTATATTTTCACCGATAAACCGGCGGGGTATAGAAAATCCCTTGGGATAAACTTCATTCAGACAAAGAAAATCCTTATGCAGGTCGCCGACCGCATCACGGACATTAACCCATTCTTCGCCTTCATAAAGATGAATATTGCGCAGATTATGAGCCTGAACGACATTTATCTGCTTGTTTTCTCTTTCGCCAAGATGGCTGTCGATTACAACGGTGCGGTTGTGGCAACCATGAATGAGATCAGAATCATACCCATCTTTTTTCATGGCTCTGATAACGCCTTCCAGCTGCCATGGAGTCGTTGAAGCTCCCGGAAAAAAGAAATGCCAGGAAATATTAATCTTCAAAGCCGTATCGATGTCTTTGGCGAGAACTTTCTGATAATCGGCCAGATTGAGCAGGCGATGGTAGTCTTCGAGCACCGTCGCCGGGGTGGTCTTTAAAACTGCAACTTTTGCTTTTGCCATTATATTTCTCCTGAGTCGGTAACATTATAGAAAACCGCCGCCTTAACTTCAAGAAACTTTTGTCCCGGCGGGTTCTATGGTAGACTTTGCAGGCTGCTCCTGAAAAGTCAGGCCGGCCAATTGATTTTTTCTTTGAAGATTAGCCCAAAACAATGATTGACCAGATTGAAATCTGCAAAAACGCAACATCATGGCAGCAATGCCTGCAACAGCTGCCGCTTTTCCCCGGCCGGCCTTATTACGATTATGCTTATCTGCAGATGCTCGAGCGCAACGGCGAAGGCGAAGCGACTGCCCTGATTTATCGCCAAAATGGTGGTTTAGTGGCTTTTTATCCGTTTCTTCTGAAAAAGATTCCCGCGCATTTAACTGGCAATCAGGCTTTTTTCGACATTGAATCGCCTTATGGATACGGTGGGCCGATAATGCTCAACAACTCTCAGGAAGCTCGTGACAGTTTGATGCTGGCGCATCATCAATGGTGCCTGAACCATGCGATTGTCGCTGAGTTCACGCGATTCAACCCATTGACCGGCAATCAGCTTTGCCTAAGCCCGACAACGCTACTTGAAAAAAATCGCACCACAGTAAGTATCGATACCAGTGGCAACCTTGATTCGATACTAAGTCGCGCCACACCAGCCCGGCGCCGCAATTTCAATCGGGCCAGGCAGGCTGGCCTTGAATTCGCACCCTGCTCGGGGCATGATTTTATGGGGCTTTATCAGCAAACCATGCAAAATCTCGACGCTGAGTCATACTATTTTTTCAGTGAAGCTTACTTCGCTGCCCTTTTCGCCCTGAAAGAGACTGCTTTGCGCGGTGTTTTCATGCCGGGCGGGGAAATTATTGCCGCCGCGGTTTTTCTCGACGACGAACTCTGTCGCCACTACCACCTGGGTGCTTCGGCCAAACATTTGCTTGAATTGCGCCCCAATGACTTTCTGATGTTCATGGCTACAGCCGAGTCTGCGGCCATGCGCCAGACAATGTTGCATCTCGGCGGTGGGCTGCGCGACACTGAGACCGATCAGCTCTTTCGCTTTAAAAAAGGTTTTTCACCAGACCGCCATGAATTTTTTATCGGCAAAACCATCCACCAGCCCGAAATCTATCGACAGATTTCAGGCACTGCTCTTGAGAGATGCGGGCAGCCGGCCAATCAACTGCTGCATTACCATAATCAAGTGCAAGTTTAATTCTCATCCGGCCTTTTTACTTTGCAATTGATCGGGCTATTTTTGGCGTAATAAGTTGCAATACTGTTTGCAGGGGACTAGAATTTCTAAAAAGAGATTTAAATTCTGGAGAAAAGAGTATGACAAGGATTCTATTATCTGTCTTTCTAGCGATTTTTATCAATATTTCTTCTTATGCTGAAGTCCCATCTGGAAACAATAAAATCGACGAGAAGACAGATTTTGAAAACCTCCTTGATAAAGCCAAGGCCGGCGATCCAAAAGCATGCTTTCTTGCGGGAGTATTAGCTTCGAAGATTCCAGAAACTCAAAGCACCGGTAAGCAGCTACTTGA
>CAZQUE010000081.1:0-20033 GCA_964596185.1 uncultured bacterium
AAGTCGCTGACAACTCAGGCAATGTAACAAATGCCAGTGTCCGGGCCCTTGTAGTCGGCACTACCGCGCTAAAAGAGATTTCGACTTATCCGAATCCGGCCAGAAACAATTCGACCATTCGTGCGGCATTTACCGGCCCGGCCAACAATCAGGCCAGTGTTTATGCCAAAATTTACGATGTTAAGGGGCATAAGATTGCTCAGATGCCTTTAGGCCATGTCGGTGGTGGAGTATATGAAGCCAGATGGGATTTGCGCAATACTGAAGGCGATTTCGTTGCCAACGGTGTTTACCTTGCGGAAATCAAAGCAACCCTTGCCGGACAATCAACCAAACAGCGACGTAAAATCGCAGTTCTGCGCTAGAGACTGGAGATAGACAGATCATGAGAAAAGCAAAATTCTTTCTGCTGTTGGTGGTTCTGATGACTTTCCCGATGATTCAGAACTGTGGCGGAAGCAGTAATGGCGGCGGGACCAGTGACCTGATCATCGCTGACAAACTTATCAACGAAGGTTGGGATCAGATCGGGGTCGGCAATTTTACCACAGCAAAAGCCAGCTTTCAGCAAGCTCTTAACGAACCATTGACCGATGGGCAACGCATTGCTGCCCATAGCGGAATGGGATGGGCTCTTTCGAAAAACGGCGAGGTGCTTGAGTCGATTCCCTACTTTGAGATAGCTGCTGAACTTGATAATGAGGCTAAGGTCGGCCTGGCCGGTGCCTTGATTTATCGCCATCAGACTACTGCCGACTATGTTAGGGCCGCAGAAATGCTTGGCAACATGCCGCCCGAGAAATTTGCACCCCAGCACAGCGGACTTGGCCTGAATTCTGCCAAAGTTCATGCGCTTGCCGCACTTTCATACGCTCTGGCCGGTGATCAGGAACAGGCAACCGTTTATATCAACAAGGCTGCAGCTCTTGACTCGATGATGGTCGGCACCACCGTCGATCGTATCGATGAGGCCTTTTACCTGCTCGGCTGGAAAGACTGAATACTTCAAGCGTCGAACAATATTGTAACCGCCCGGTGATGCCGGGCGGTTTTCCTTTTGCCCGGGTTCAACTAATGTTTGTAAAACAGCTGCATTGTTGATATTATCTGCAGGAAGTTGCTGAATAATTACAAACGTCGGAGGCAAAAAATGATTCTGGTTACCGGTGGCGCAGGTTTTATCGGATCAGCACTGGTTTGGGCTCTCAACCAGCGCGGACATGAAGACATTCTGATTGTCGACAACCTTGGTTCAGGTGAAAAATGGAAAAATCTGCGTGGTCTCAAATTTGCCGACTATTGTGAGAAAAACGACTTTCTGCCACGACTCGAGCGTGGCGCTTTCAATCGCAAAGAGATTTCGGCTGTTTTTCATCTCGGTGCCTGTTCGAGTACGACCGAAAGTGATTGTGGTTACCTGATCAGAAACAATTTCGAATTCAGCAAATCCCTGGCAGAATATGCGCATGCCTGCAAGGCAAGATTCATTTATGCCAGCAGCGCCGCAACCTATGGTGATGGTGAACACGGCTTCGATGATGACGAAAGCATGATTGGACAATTGGTGCCTTTGAATATGTATGGTTATTCAAAACATATGTTTGATTTATGGCTCAAGGATCAGGGACTTCTTGATAAAAGCGTCGGATTGAAGTTTTTCAACGTTTTCGGACCAAATGAATATCACAAGGGTTCGATGCGCAGTTTTATCCTGAAATCCTTTGACCAGATCAAAGAAACCGGTAAAGTTCAGCTTTTTAGATCGCATCGCCCCGATTACCGTGATGGTGAACAGTTGCGGGATTTTATTTACGTCAAAGATGCCGTCGAAATGACTCTGCATTTTCTTGAAAAGCCTGAAGCCAACGGTTTGTTCAATATCGCTACCGGAATTGCCAGAAACTGGAATGATCTGGTCAAGGCGACTTTCAATGCCATGGGCATCGAGCCATCGATAAGCTACGTCGATATGCCCGAGTCGATTCGCAACCAGTACCAGTATTTTACCAGAGGAAACATCGAAAAGTTGCGTGCCAGCGGCTATGACAAAAAGCTTCATTCTCTCGAAGAAGCCGTCGATGACTACGTGAAAAACTATCTTGCCAGCGGCGCAAGACTGACCTGAGGCCGAAAAACAGACGCCAATGCTTGCTGATTAGATCCCTTCTGAGGGCTCTTGCGCTACCGACATGATTTCTTCATCGGTGAGCTGCCTGAAAGAAAACTGGTAGCCTTCATATAGCCCGATCAGGTAGAAAACCACATCCATCGGTTGAAAGGTGGCTTTCATAACTTCGACGATCGTTGAAGGGGTAAGCTGGGAAACAAGATCAAAAATGGCAATGTTCTGCGTGTTGGATACCATTATCACTACAGTCAACAGGTTGCCAAGAGCACAGCCAAGCGCTGACAGGATTCCGCCGACAACTCCAAAAGAAGTATCTACGCCTTTTCCTGCACTTCTGACCGCCAAGCCAACAAGAACGCCGACGCCGATGGCCATCCAGCCAATCTGGTAATTGGTTAGAGCGGTAATAACTGCCCATAAAATTGCGCTTATCAGAGCCGCCGCAGCTCCCGCAGCAATTCCCAGCATCAGATTCTGCTCGTCACGCATTTTCTGCAATAGCTGCTGCATTTTCAAAGGATCGATTTCTATAGTCGGGGTTTCCTGCTCAAGCGCTTCTTCTTTTTCGTTCTCATTCATTTTTTTTCACCTGCCACCAGAATTTTAAATCTAACTGGATCAAGAAAATGGAAAGCAATTTCCAGATTCGAACACCTGATCGGAATGATAGCAGAAATATGAAAAAAAGGAATCGCTTCGCTGAATTATTCGCTGTCGATTATTAAGTCAGAATCATGGTTGTCGACATTTTCATCGATGCCACGGTCGAAAGAAAAGAAAATTACGATAATGGTAAGAAGTATCGTCGCCAGACTTAGGTTGATTCCATCTGAAAAAGAGCCCGAACGGTCTGCGAGCCAACCGCCGATAGACGGCCCGGTAAGAGCTGCCAAACCATAACCGAGAAAACATATCGGGTACATGCGGGCAAAAAGTTTGACGCCGAACTTTTCGACAATCGTCGAGGCATAAACGACAAAGCAACCACCAAAGCCCGCGCCGATCAGCGGTGTAGCAAGAATGAGCGCTGATTCGGCTTCACGCACGTGTAACGCCAGCATGGTTACGAAAAAGAAGCCCAGCGAGATCAGAATGGTATTTCTTGACCCAAGTCGATCATGAATCTGACCCCAGAAAATTCGACCAAATATATTGCCTATGGCAAACAATGAAATGGTAAGAGTGGCGTAAAACTCGTTCAGGCCAAAGTCGAGCATCATGGGCTTAAGATTGCCGATTATGAGAAGTCCGGCAAAAGTTCCGGCAAACATGCCCAGAAAGCTCAAAGCAAAAGTGCCGGTCATCAGATTTGGCTTTAGTGAAATGCTTCCATCGGTCTCAACTGCACCCGCAGATCTTTCCGGTTCACTGATAAAAAGACTGGCTATCAGAGCCAGAATCCCAAAAAACACTCCGGTGAAACGAAATACTTCAAAAATGCTGAAATGACTGTGATATAGGAGATGTTCTGCTACAGAACTAAGTATAATTGCACCGCCGCCGAATCCGGCAACGGCAACTCCGGTAACCAGCCCCTTATTGTCGGGAAACCACTTCATTCCCGTGGTCAGGGGGCAGACATAGCCGAAGCCAATGCCAACACCTACGACCAGACCATAGCTCAATAACAGGCCAACAAAACTGCCGTTACTGTAAGACGCCAGAAGATAGCCGACACCAAAGAGTATTGAACCGATCGCCGCCGTTAATCGCGGACCAAAGCGCTGTAAAAATTTGCCAGCAGGTATCATCGCAATGGCAAAAGTGGCAATTGCCAGTCCAAAAATGCTGCCACACTGACCTTTGCTCAATCCTGCCTGTTCGTAAAGTGGCGGAACAAAGGCACTCCAGGCATATATTCCGCCGAGAACAGCCTGAAGAACTACTCCTGCTCCAAGAACCAGCCACTTCTTCAACGGGTGATTCGACATGGGGCTCATGTCTTGATTTTCCTTGTGGTCGCCGGATCCAGAAGGTGTAGCAATTCTGCTATGGTTTGCCCTGCCTCGATGGGATGGCGAAGGTGACGGTCAAAATTGATCTGATAATGATTGCAGCGACCGTCTTTGGTTCTGGTTATATATCCCGCCTCGGTTAATTCAGCTATGATACGCTGTACCGCACGTTCGGTAATACAGACTTTTCCGGCTATTTCACGCATCCTGACGGAGGGATTTTGCGCCAGACAAAGCAATACGTGCGAATGATTAGTTAAAAAAGTCCAATTTGCGGGGTTGAATTCGGCTTCTGCCATAGATTTTTCCTTTTCGGCGATTTATTCGTGAATATAAATACACGAAAACTGGTTCGTATGTCAAGGGGGTGGGACTTCACCATCTTCCAAAGGGATTAATCTGAGATCATTACCTGATTTTTTCATTGTTTGACGTCGGTAAAATCTGATATATTAACCGCATTAAACCTAATTCAAGAGTAATTTGCCATGAAACAATCGTTTAACCGTGCTCTGACGGTATTTTTAATATTTCTTGTTCTGTTTTTATCAAACTTTTCAATGGCTTTGGCCAAAAAAAATGCCAACCTTTCGCTGAAAAAGAAAAGTCCTGAAGAGCTGCGTCTCGAAAAACTCCAGCAGGATGAAATCCTGCGTAAAGAGATCATGAGTTTCGTAAAAGCTCACCCTGAAAGGGAAAAGGGAGAAGGTTGGCTTTATCTTGCCCGCCAGTATCGAGAGCTTAAAGAACCAGATCGCTCGCTGATGTATCTGCGGACCTTGTTACGTTCGGATCATATCGAACCCGAAATTACCTGGGAAGCACAGCTATTGTTTGCCGACATCCTCAAAGAAGATAAAAAGAATTATGCTGCATCATTGAAAGAGCTTGATCGTTTGATTGGCTGGAATCCTGATCGCGAATTCATGGTGCGTGCAAAAGTTGCCAGAGCCAGGCTGCTTGGACGCAATCTTACCAGTGTCGAAGAATTACAAAAGGCCTTTAAACGTTATTACTGGCCCTACCCGGAAAAGAGTGACATCGAAGCAATTGATTATTTGATGGGATTTGAACGAGGTTACGACCTTGAAATTGCCATGCGAGCGCTCGATGCCTGGGAAGAAATTTCCGGGTTTGCCGAGGAAGATGCACGGGAACAGGCCTTTTTGCAGATTGCCATGTTGCATGCCTTCGACCTCTCCAATCCAGAGCGTTCCCGACCATGGTTGCAAAAAATCACCGGGAAAAGTGTTTCGGCCGTCGACGCTGATTTTATCGGCGGGGTTTTGCACCATTTTTATCTCAAAGGCGACAATGCTTCACAGGCAATGATCCTTTACACCAGATATCGCAATCATTGCGAAGAACTTGATGGTTACAGGATAACCGGAGTTTTGCAGGCCCAACTGGCTCTCGAAAAAATGAGTAACTTCGAGGCCGCATTGAAGGCTTGTGACACTCTTTTAGAAACTCCCCCCCATCTGGTCGGCACTGCCTCGGTGATGCTTGAACGCCGCAAGGAAGCCAGAGATGAAGAAATAGACTGGGCTTTGCTTGGTTGTCGCATAGCTGGATACATTGCTGAATATCGCATGGAAAACCCGGATCGCGCCCGTTCTTATTATCAGAAGGCTGTCGATCTGAACAAAGAAAGAAGTCAGCCGGCAGATATGGTCTGGATAGACGCGGCAATGAAACGAACCGAGCCAAAAGCCTCGCCGGCGCAAATTCTGTTCGACATGGCATTCGAAAAATATCGAAGTCGAAAATTTAAACAGGCGATTGAACTATACGAAGAATTTGCCAAGAAGTATCCCGATCATCATTTGTATCGAGAAGCCTTGTATCGAATTGCCATCATTACTGATGATGACCTGCGCAATTATGAAGAAGCGGTGAAAATGTATCAGCGATACATTTTCAGGTTTTCACCGGTCAGATCGTCATGGAATCTGGACGTTCTCTATGACTGGGGCCGTACCGACGAAGTTCGCTATCGCATCGGCAACCTTCTGTCATTGCATTTGATCGATCCAGTAGGCGCTCTGGAAATTTTTTCCCAGCTGGCAGAAATTTTTCCCGACAGCTACTGGGCGCAGCAGGGAATGAAAGACAGTATCAACATTTACCAGAACGATCTGGGTGATCCAGACCGGGCAAACGAAATGATGGAAGAGTTCATCGAACGGTATCCTGATTCAAAAGACGCTTCTGAGTTTCGTCTTAAGCTTTATAACATCTATTTGCAGAAAAACGAGCAGGTTAGGGCGTTGCGGATTTTGCGCGACTATCTTGACCATGAATTGCCTTCGAATCGCGAATATTTCCAATATAAGCAGCAATGGCGTGATCTTGCTTTCAAAATTCGAGAAGAAAGCTTGCGAAAAGTTCTTGAAACTGCCGGGCCTCGCGATCGCATCGATACCTGGCAAAATCTTATCGATGTTCTTTGCCTGGCTTCGAGCAGCGCCCCTCTCGAAGGATTGATCACCGAGATCAAGCAGCAGGAAAATCTTGGCGAGGAATTGCGCTGGGGCCTGGTTTACAAGGCCGGCACCAGCATGTACCGCAGCTTCCCTGACAAGGCGCGCAATGTTTTCGTCGAATTGGCTGATAATGCGACCGGCACCCCACAATTGGCTTGTCAACTTACCCTCGGCCATATCGCATACCGGGTTGAAAAGAACGTTGAGCAGGCGGTGCAGTATTATGAGCTGGCTCAGAAGCAACTGGGGTTGACCGACCCTCTTAACGAATTGCCCACCTATCGACTTGGGCGTCTATATCTGGTTCAGGGACATGGTCTCAAGGGCATGGAAACCTTGCAACGGTTTGTTAGAAGGTTCCCGCACAGTCGCTATCTTGGTCGGGCATATATGGCTCTTGGCGATGCCGCAGTAGCTCTTCACAGCCCCGAGAAGGCTGATGGCTTCTATCGCCGAGCCATAAGGGTTGCGCCAAAGCTCGCCGAAGATGCCAAAAAAAGGCTTTCTGAAATTGAAACCATGCCGGATTCGCAGGCCTGGCTGAATCAGCGGGCTACGCAAATTCGCACCATTTCTCTGGATCTCGATGATGAAGATGATGAAGCCGATAAAAAAAACGCTGGTGCAAAGACAGCTGTAACCAGAGATTCTCGTGGTAAAGAGCTGCCGATCGAGGAACTCGAACCCTCTGCTCTCTATGAGCTTTTGATCAAGCAGGGCGAGGCTGCCAAACCGAACCTGACCCTGATTGGCCAATATGCCCATGAGATTCTGAAGCGGGAAAAAGTAGAAGCTGCTTTGCGGCAGAAGGCTTTGCGGCATTATATCTCCTGCCGCTTCTTTCGACAGCGCGAACCAGAAAAGTTTAACGAAGAAGTTGGCGAGCTTCTTGCCCGACATAATTATGCAGAATGGCAATCAGAGCTTCTGTTTCGCATGGCTCAGACTCGTGAATACTTTTTAAATGACCCTGAAGAAGCCAACAAAGCATATTTTGAATATCTGTCCTTTTTCCCGGAGGGGCGCCGCGCCATTGAGTCGCGAGAAAGAATTCCGCGGGTTTTTGTCGTCGCTGATGACGTCAAAAATGCCGAAAGATTTTTTGGAAAATTGATTGAAGACAACGCTGTTGCCGATGAAAAAAGAGTCGATGCCGCCGTCGATCTGGCCAGGCTTCAGGTTAAAGAAGAAAATAAAATCGAAGCGATTAAAACCCTTGAGGCTGCGCTGAGTCTGCGTTCATTGCGCAAGGCTGAAATCTGTCTGCGCCTTGAAAAGCTTACCGAAGACTTTTCTTACGTCAGAAGAGCTCTCGACAGCGAAGGTGAAGAAGAATTCAGATTGAAGGCCCTGCAGCGTCTGGTCGAAAAATCTGAAGAAGAAGAACAATATCAGCAGGCAGCCAGCTTGCTAAGCGAGTTTTCCGCATCTTTTTCCACTCCGGACGCCACTGTCTGGATCGAGAAAAAGGTTGAAGATCTTGGCAAGCGTGGCGTGATCGGAGAAATCGAACGCCTCATCGAGCAATACCCTGAAGAACCTGAGACGGCAGGGCGTATGTATCGACTGGCCCGTCTGGTCGAAGGAACTGAAAATACCAAATATCGCGCTCAGGATCTGTTTTACGAGATTACCCTGGTTTATCCCGATTCTGAATTTTATCGTGAAAGTCGTATTCGTGCCGAGAATGTGCGCACGATCAAGGCGGTGGCTGAACTTACCGATATGCTCAAAAAAGGCTTGAAAGGGCAGGTTGGCGAAGAGGTGGTCATCGAGCGAGCCAGACTTTTGCAGCAAAACCTGAAAGATCTTTCCGGAGCAATGGAAAACTACCAGAGCTTCATCGAGCTGTTCCCAGACTCGCCCCGACGTGACGAGGTTTACCTGGCCATGGGTGATATAACTCTGGCCGAAAATGGCAGTTCGCGAGATGCACTGAATTTCTACGAAAAAGGCCTTATGGCCAGTCGTGATCCATTTACCCGCGAAGATTTGACTCGAAGAATCAACGATTTGCAGAAGTTCCAGGGGCTGGTAGTTTATTCTGATTCTGAAAAAGATCATTCGCAGGGCATTCGGCAGATTTATCGAATCTGGAAGGTCGGTAAAAATCATGCTTATGCTCTTGGTCTGCTTGAAAGTGCGATAAATGAACTGCATAATCGACCACAGGTAGCCAGACTGCATTATTTGCGCGGGCGAATCTTTGAAGAGACCGATCACCAGGAAAAGGCGGTTGCGGAATATCAAAAAGCCCTTGATTGCATGTATCACCCCGGCTGTCGCAAAGACATGCTTCTGTATCGAATCGCACGAATTCGCAAAGCGCAGCACCGTCTCGACGAAGCCGCAAAATTTTACCGGGCTCTGGTGCATCGCTATCCGAAAAGCCTTCTTAGCCGCTCAGGCTTGTATTCTCTATACAAATATCAGGAAACGAAAAAGAATCTGACCCGGGCTCACCATTACCTCGATCGCCTGCTGCTGTTCAAAGCGCTTTTTCCGACGCATCGTGTCGAAATCGAGAAGCGTTTGCGTCGCATCGAAGCATTGATGAACATAGAAGAAATGCAGAAACTCAAGCGTTATTCGAAGACCGGCGGATCACAGTTTCCCTATTTCATTGGCAAGGTTCTCGAAAACGACCTGAGAGATTATGATAAGGCCATTCAGCAATATGAAAACTTTTTGAAAACTGGTCCGTCAATTCGCCGCAGCCGCGAAGTGATGACCAAGATTGCCGATCTTTATGAAAAGAAAGGTGATTTTGTCAAGGCTGTGGGCTACCTGGATATGCTTCTCGACACTTATGAGCCGAGCATATCGAATTTTGAGCTGATTTTGCGTATCGGTTCGCTGGTCGAAGACAAGCTTACCAACCCGGAATTGACCGAGCTTTTTTACTCTTCGATTGCCGTTGATTATCGTCGGGTAAGAACGATCCGGGAGTTTGCCGAGGCCAAGCTCAAACGTATCGAAGAAAAACGCCGTGAAGCAACGCGTAAGCCCAGGGCTAAAAAGCTGGTCAAGCGCTTTTATTCAGAGGATGACAAACTGGTCATCGAAGAAATGGAAGCGATTATCGAACGTCAGGTCGAAGATTTGCAGGATTTCAAACAGGCCGAGCGTCAGCTTGAAGATTTGTGGAACGAAAATGTTGAGTCGCTGGCAACTCTAGATATCATGAAAGCTCTCGTCGAACTGAACATGGAGCAGATGCGCGACCCGCAGAAGGCTGCAGAGTATTATGAAAAATGGCTCGAAGAGAACACCGGAGATCCGCTTTACAAGGAATACACCCTCAAGTTGTACGATCACTACATGGAAGTCCTCAGAGACGGGCAGAAGGCTTTAAGATTGCTTGAAGACTTCATCCGCGAGAATCCGGTTTCTATCGAAACCCTCGATCTTGAGTTGAAGCTCGGCAAAGCCAACGAACTGCTGATACGCAACTGGGATGAGGCGCGGCGCATTTACCAGCGCATAATCGATACCAAGCAAAATGACCCGATTGTGCACGAGGCCTATTTCCGAATGGGCTACGTAATGCGTGACGGTTTTGCAAATTATGACGAAGCGGTAAAATTCTGGCAGGAACTGATAGATCTGTATTACAATAACGAGTTTTCAGACAAGGCTCAGTTCGCTATCGCTTTCACCTATGAAACATATCAGCGTGATTACACCAAAGCCAGGCAGAATTACGAAAAGGTTCTCAACCTTTATCCGAACTCGAGCCTGCAGAACGAAGTGCGCGACGCCATTTTGCGCATAGAAGGCAAGTAGCAGTATTGAAAGGCGGATGCAGAAATGATTGATAAAAGTGAAATGACCGGAGTGCTTGAAAAATACGACAGCTTTCTGACCGATGCTGTGGTAGGAGTGCTGCGTCTGCTTGAAGATACAAGCGTTAAAGTCGAACGTAAACTCCTGGATTTTCTCAAAGGTAAAAGCTTTCCGGTGCAGGTTGACAAGCTGATCGAAATTTTGAGTAAATTGCCGCAGGAAAGCATTCGGGAAAAAGTTGTCGAAAGCCTTTGGGATCTGCATTCTACCTTTCTCGATCTCGTGGTTTTCGTCGGTAGCGAGGGCAGTCGTCAAACCGCCTACCTGCCTCTGATCAGAATGATGGAAAAGGAAAACCACCCGCATCGCGCTTTTGCCATGGCTTCGCTGTGCAGCTTTGACTTTCCCGAAGCAATCAATACCCTGGCGCGTAAATTCGCTGAATTCAACTCAGAAATGCGCTGGGTTACCCTGGTGCTGCTAAAAAAACGCTGGGATGACAAGTTCATTCCGATTTTTCTCAAAGCATTGGATGATAAGGATCCCGAAGTGGTTCGAGTGGCCATAATCGCTTTGAGTAGGGCAACAGCTCTTTCAGCTTTGCCGCAGATCAAGGCTTTGCTTTATCATCAGGCAGAAATCGTCGTTTTGACCGCAATAAATGCCGTGGTTGACCTGGGCGATCGCGAAGCGACCATGCAGTTGCGCGATCTTTTCAGTGCAACCGTTAATCCCAAAATAAAAGCTACTATTGCTTCTGCTTTTGGCGAACTGAAAAGCCCCGATGCCCTCAAGTTTCTCGAAGAAGCTATCGAAGACGCTGATTCAAGGGTTCGCGCCAACGCAATCATCGCTTTGAAGAAGAAAGCCGAACGCGAAGCACCGTTGCCTGAGCAGATCATTTCTAAAATCCGTGCCGGTTTGAAAGATAATGATCATCGCGTCAGGGCCGACTGTATCCAGGCTCTCTGGAGTATGGGCCAGGCCCAGCATGTTGAAGAAATCGAAGGCATGCTGGTCGGCGACAACGAGCAGGCCCGTTCAGCCGGAGCCTATCTTTGCGGCAAGTTGAAACTTTTTCAGATGAGCAAATTGCTCGAAAACCTGACCGCCGATCGATCTTACTCGGTAAGAAAAATGGCGGCGCTGGCTTTGCTGGGCCTTGGCACCAGTGGTCGCGGTATTCTTGAAAACCTGATCGAGACTGGCAACTCCGACCAACAGATTATTGCTGCCTATGCCGTCGGTTTGAGCGATGATCAGGGGGCAATCGACAAGCTGATTGCCCAGAGTCGTTCGGGTAGCGAGATGGCCGAAATGGCCACCAGCCTTTTACTGAAGTTGTCTAAACCCGCAACTTAAGAGAAAAGCGAGCCGAGTCGCTTGATGCCCTGACCGATAATCGATGCCCCACTAGACCAGACATCGGCTACGGCTTTCCCTGCATCCGCCAGGGCTCCGGTAACATGTCCACCGGCTATGGCGGCCCCACCGGCGACCCGGTTCCAGAATCCGCCCTGATTCCAGCGATCCTGGCCACTGCTGATCATTCGGTCAGAAGCGCTGTTGGCAAAGTTCGATGCAACACCGACCAGTGCACCGGGAAGTCCGAGAACCAGCTTGCTTGCACCACCGATGACCTGGCCTACGGAATGATTTTTCCAGCCGGTTACTACGTCGTTGATTCCTGAAGCCATATTGTCCTCGGTCGCTGTGCCGAAAGTGCCGGGATAAATGCTTGAACCCGGTTTGCAGGTTCCATGGTTGTCGATCAAAACGTTCTCGTATGAAACCAATCCACCAAGCACGCTATCACCAAAAGGCGATTTCCAGGCCTTTTCAAATTCATCGATCGGCATGGTGTGCGGGCCGTCGGTTCCCCAATATGAATCACGCATGCGTAAAGAAACGACTTTGCCGTTTTCGTCGGTGTCGTAGCCGGTAATGCAGATCCAGTGAGGAACGCCGTCGCCGGAATCGACGAGAACGATGACCGGTCGGCCTTCATCGATGCGTTTGCAAATGTCGCTAACTTTGGCCTTGTTTTTCATGCGGGCGTCGATGCCCTTTTTGCGCAGATGTTCAACTATGATCGGGGGTGCTGTAAAAATACCGCCCGGATTGGTATCCTGGTAAACATCCTGTGGGTCGGTTTCGATGCCCATGCCGTTTAGAAGCGTGCTCATGGCAAACTGACCACAATAATTGTCGCCGTCTATGTCGATTTCCAGATCATCATACCCGTTCAAATGATGTTCAGCTGCCTGGCTGTCTTTTTTAACGCGCTTACCGATTCTTCTGCCGAGAGTTCCGTACAGTTTATGCAGGTCTTTCCAAAGCGATCTGGTAAATGTTGCCGTCGCGGCTGCCGGGTTTTCTGCAGAGACTTCGGCGTCGGCATCGTCAGAGGCAACTTCTTCAGTAAGCTGTTCGCTTTGAGTGTCGGCCGGAACTGTAATCGGATCTTCGGTAAAGGGTGAGGCATGCGCAACTGTGCTTGCCAGAATGCACAACATTGTTACCAGAAAAAATCTTTTCAACATACGACTACCTCCGGCGTTTTTTATTATTATACTCACAAAGAACCGATTTAGTTTAAAATTTTGTCAAATCCAGGTCGTCGATGTACCACAAGCGGCTTTTCTGGTAAGAAAAAGGCTGCCACATCGGGCAGCCCTTGCAGAAATGTTCTAAGTGTCAGTTGTTGTTTTCGGGTGGTTTGCGCATGGCGAAATAGGCAAGCGTGGCACAGAGCAGCAAAAATGCGATGACGCCATAGGCATTATGATTTGCAGTAGCTCCGGAAACTTTGAGCTTGCCCTGATCTGCACTAAGGTAAAGTTTGTCCCATTTGCCAAGGGTTAATTCCTGGCTGACCGGGTTGCCGTCGACGAGGAATTTGGCCATCAGGGTTTTGCTTTTAGCCTTCTGCAATTCTTCACCCAATTGATTAAGCTTGCTTTCAAGCTCACTGATCGTCTGGGTGTCAGGCTCTGCGGCAGACTTCAATGTGCGTAACTGAGCTTTGCCTTTTGACAGCTGATCCACCATGTCTGAAGTGTCGATAAATTCCGCCGGGGAAACTTTGTGGTAGCGACCTATAGCTGGCTGCCCATTGATTTCCTGTAGAATTACATTGTTGGAAACGATGTGCAGGCCTGGTTTGCTTATTCCTTCAAGTAGTCCGGGGCGAGATTCGGCAAAGCCGATCAGCACCATAATCAATACGCCGGTCAGAGCCGCGCCGGCAATCAGACCCGAAGAATAAAGAACGCCGGTTTCTCTTTTTTCTTCGAGTTTGGGGTCGTTCTTTTTCAGTTCGAGCAGCCATCTGATGATGCCGCCAGCCATGATCGGCACAGAAAGTGAAAGAGGCAGATACAGACCAACGGCGAAAGCCAGCGAATTTATGCCGAGCAGCTCAACGCAGATGGCGATGAAAACGCCGCAGAAAACCAGGTTCCAGGGCAGGCTGCCACCGATGACCCCGTCAATGACCAGTTTCATCAGGTTCGCCTGTGGTGCCGGCAATTCTCCGGTCGTGATCGCGTCTTTAAGCAGATACATGACGAAGCCCATGGTCAAGCCTGAAGCAATGACTCCGAAAAATTCGCCAATCTGCTGGTATTTAGGGGTTGCACCAATGAGAAAGCCGGTTTTCAGATCCTGAGAAGTATCCCCGGCAATAGCTGCAGCGATACATACGAAAGCTCCAACCGTCAAAACCGCAATCTTAACGTTGGGCATGCCTGCCAGACCGGCCAGAATGAAAATGACACAGGTAAGCAGCAGGGTCGCAATGGTCATTCCCGAAATCGGGTTCGATGAAGAGCCAAGCAGGCCGACGATGCGTGAAGATACGGTCACGAAGAAGAAGCCGAACATCACGATCAGAAAACCTGCGCCAATCGAAGTCGTCAGTTCTTCAAAAATGTAACCCTTCAAAACGAAAGTTATCAGAACGATCAGAATTGCTGAGCCGATTAGAATGGTCTTCATCGGCAGATCCTGCTGGGTTCGCGGCTCGTCTTCGCCTGAAGCATTCTTGCCCAGCGATGAAAAGCCGGCTTTGAAACTTGAAAGAATGATGGGAATTGATTTGATCAGCGAGAAAATACCGGCAAAAGCTACGCCACCCGCACCGATATACCTGATATAGCGCGACCAGATCAGACCTGGCTCCATGTTGGCAATCAGCGTTGAAGTTTCGGGGTAGATCGGAGCTGAAACGCCGTCGCCAAACAGATAAATGAGGGGGATCAATACCAGCCAGCCGAGGGCACCGCCGCTGAGCATTATTGCCGCAATCTGCGGCCCGATGATATAGCCGACACCCAACAGCTCGGGGGTTACTTCTGCGCCAACTTCTGCGCCCTTGAAACCCGGAATGTGAGTCGCCGGCTCCTTGCTCCACAGGCCAAAAAGGCGACTATGCATCAATGCCTGATAGATGGCACCGATACCCATGCCCTGAAACAAAGTTTTGGCTTTTGACAAATCACCCTGCCCGGCAACCAGAACTTCGGCGCAGGCAGTTCCTTCAGGGTAGGGAAGCTTGCCATGCTCTTGAACGATCAGGAACTTGCGCAACGGAATCATGAAAAGAACACCCATCAAACCGCCGATTACCGCAATAACCGTTATTTCAAGCTTGGAAGGCTCCATACCCCAGATGAAAAGAGCGGGAATGGTGAAAATAACCCCGGCTGCCAGTGATTCACCGGCTGATCCGACGGTTTGTACCATGTTCGTTTCGAGAATGGTACCGTCTTTGAAGAATATTCTGAAAATAGCCACTGCCATAACTGCAGCCGGAATCGATGCAGATACGGTCAGCCCGACTTTCAGGCCCAGATAAGCATTGGCTGCCCCAAACACGCCACCGATGAGCATGCCGATAACGACCGCCTTAAGGGTAAACTCGGCCGGGCTCATTCCCGGGGCAATAAAACTTGGATAATCCTTGCCGTCACAAACTTCGTAGGCTTTTGGTGAAAGCCCTGCTTTCTCGCTCATAATTTCTCCCTGATTATTTTATTGTGCGCCTAAAATAGCATAAATCGTGCTTCAGTTCAAAGTTGCTGAAATGAACAAACCCCGGGTTCGCGATGAGCCCGGGGTCTGGTTGGTAAGCGGATTATCTGATTTTCTGCGCCGGTGGGTAATACTTGGGTTTGGCATCGTTGGGGCCAGGTTTGTGACCGCTTTTGATCCAGATGCTGTACCAGAGATCGACAACGTTGTTTACGGCGCGTGAATAGCACATGCCGATCGTCTTTTTTGCCTGTTCGTAGCGTTTTCCAGAGGTGTAGGCATCTTCGAGCTCTTCATAATACTGGTTGGCCCACAGAGCTTCATATATCATGCGGGCGCTGATTCTCTTAACATTGGTGCAGCCATCGAAATTCACGCCGAATTCCATTACATGGCGATCTGCATCTTTCTCTGTTGCTGCGTGGTAACTTTTTTCCTCTATGTTTTCGTCGAGGCTGACACCGGTATGTAGGGGCTGAACCAGGTCGGCAGCGTAGTGGCCGATCCAGCCAAGCTTTTGAATGATATCTTTTTTGCTTTTGTTTTTTTCAATGAGTTCGGCGGTCTGATTTACCAGGTCTTCGATGTGAAACGGGCCTTTGCCCATGTTGTAGCCCTGGATATGAAAAATGTGATTGTGAAAGTCTTTCAATACCTTATCAGGTTCGACGGCTGCGTTGGTAAGACCTTTTAGTGCAGGTTTCTTGACCGTTGGTTTGGAAACTTCACCAAGATACTCTCTGAATGCTTTTGGCATTATATGGTAGGCATCAGAAACTATTTTCATGTGAGTTCTGCTGCCCCAGGCAAAGAGATTGGCTGAACTGAGTAGAAAAACAGCGGCTAAACTCAATACTTTTATACTATTTGCTTTCATTCTGCTCATTCCTCATTGAAACTTATGAGGTAATTATATGCAAAATGCGTACCTTCCGGAAGGGGGTGCCGACAAGCTCTTTAATAGCTGATTTTTGCCGTTCAGGATTTTTTGGAGTGCTGAAAAATCAGCAAAAAACGCTGAATTTTATTCAGATATCTTCAAAATCTTCTTCGTTGTTCGAATCGGTCTGACTGTCGGCTATTTTGGCCGAATTCAGATCATGAAAATCTACCGCAGGCTCAGCAGCAGGAACCTGCACGCTTTTTCGTTTCTTTTTTCTTCGACTGGGTTTGCTGGCAGATTCACCCGGTTGGGGACGAGCCGATTGTTCTAAACTCTGGTTGTTTTTGGCAAATTCAGCAAAATCAACGACCAGGCGTTTCTCGATCTGACTGGTAATGTCATTGAATTTTTCCTGAAGAACGTTGTAACGATCCATGACAAATTTACGCTGATGCTTGTTTTCTTCTTTAAGAATGGTGATTTCTTCATGAAGATCGATCAGGACGATGAGAATTGGCAAAATGATCAGAGCTACGATCATATATGTGTCGGCCTGTCTGCGCAGCATCATCGACAGGATCATCGCTCCCCACAGGCCCCAAAGTAAACGGTTAATTCTCATGGTCTTACCGCGCTTTCCCTGAAAGAATTCCGGCTAGAATCGAATTCGCTTCAGCAATATCTAACCCAACCAGCAGAAACATTTTATTTTTTCCCCTGGATCCTTTATCCAGAATAACAGATTTCTTAGGAATTCTGAATATTTTTGCAATGGCCGTTATCAAAGCAGAATTTGCCTCCCCGTCGACCGGGGGGGCTTTAACTTTTATTCTACATCTATCTTCGTGCAAGTCAACGATCTCGGTTTTTGCCGAGCGTGGTACCGCATAAACGCTTAAACAGACTCCGTCATTGGTCTGTTTCAGACATGGCAACGACATTGCCTGATCAGGCCGCTTTGCTTACCGGTTCTGAAATTCGTCCAAATACCGGAGAATCTTCGTTTACCATGGCCAGGTAAGATTCGAGCACGGTTCGCAGCTCAACTTTGAGCATGCGTTTTTGTTTTTTCAGCTCGCGAATTTCTTTTCCGATCGTTTCTGATTCAGTTCTCGCTTCGTCAAGAATTCGCTCTGACTGAAGCTCTGCTTCTTTAATGATCAGCTCGGCTTCTTTTTCGGCGTTGTCTTTAAGTTCTCCAGATGCTTTCTGAGCTGAGATCAGAGTTTGCTTCAGGGTCTTTTCAAGTTCGAGGTAGTCTTCCATCTGGCCGGTCAGGCGCTGGGCCTGATCTTTCAGCGATTTGTTTTCGGCGTAGAGAGCTTCATACTCTCTGCCGACTTTTTTCAGGAAGCTGTAGACTTCGTTTTCATCGAGTCCGCCGATGTTTTTTCGCGAGAATTCTCTTTGATAGATATCCAATGGGGTGATTCTCATAATTGCCTCCTAAATCTTTTCCATCAGAACAATACGATTTGTGTTGGTGCCAAGCTTGTTGTTGGCAACTTTGAAACAGTTGGCCAGTTTGGTGAATTGCTGGCTTTGAATCATGACTTCATTAACTTTGAACTGGCCAAGATTGTATTCTTTGCTGGCGGTAAGGTTGACCACGATTTCGTCGAGGTTGAGCAGTTCGCCCTGATAGCGCACTTCACCAACTTCCATAGCCACTTTTCCGCCTTTTTTTACGACGCGATGCAGTTCCGACAAGGTGTCTGAGATAAAGCGGGCCCATTTGGCCAGATCTGGTGTCTGAACGATCTTGTCTTCGAGGCTTTCTCTGGGGATGTCGCAGAACCAGCTTTCAATCCAGGTATCCTGCACGTAATCGACCTGATTGAGAAATGGTGGTGAGGTAACGATCAGATCGACGCTTTCCGTTTCCCAACCGTTGAGGTTGCGGGAATCGCCGGTCGTGAGTTTCTGATGCCGTCCCCACTGGCGCAGCAAATCAATGCCGCCGCTTTTCAGAGAGGTTTTTGCCTTTTTGATGATTCGGCTTTTTACATCGCGGTAGTCGGGATCGGCCCCGCGAGTGCGATTGATTTTTTCCTGATTCGATTTGGGAATCGAAATCTGCGGAAACGAGTAAGCCGAGAAAAAGCCATTAGAGTGCCCGTGCAGTCTTGACAGCGCGGTCATTTCAATGAACCTATCGACATTGTCGCGGTGGCTGCGCAGGTAATGGCGCAGATTCAGCAGCTCGCGATAAGTGTCAGGATGATAGAACATCGACATGTCTTCTTCTTTGCTCAGGTCGATGGGTTTGCTCAGGTCTATTTCATCGAGGCGCTCGATGATTTCTTCGATGCTGACTGGATTGATCTTGGGGTAAGCGAGTCGTTCTGAAAGTGGATTGACGTCATTGCTCAGGCCTTTGCGCTGTAGAAGCGATGCCTGCAGCAGAGTGGTGCCGCGCCCGCCGAAAGGGTCGCCAACCGTATCGCCCGGGCTGGTCAGTTTCCTGATAAAAAAGTCCGGAAGCTCAGGTTTGAAAGAAGCCCGGTAGGAATTAGCATAGTGAAGCGAATGGAGCTGCCGTTGTTTGGCTGTCCAGTATTCATCGCAGTTTCTGTTTACCGGTCCATACGGGGTTTCCAGCTGTCCGGACTCATGGCTTCCAGAACCGGGGGAAATGTTTTTCAATAGGGCTTGGGCGCTCATGTTGCCTCCGATTTTATTTTTCTCTTTGAAATTTATCGGCGCTCTATTAACAAACCTTGACGACTAAATTAAAAAATCCTTGTTTTTTGCCATTCCTGAACTGATAATAGGTGCAAATAAAATGCAGGATGGAATGTTATGGCAACAGAATTCTTTCAGGAAATGAAAAAGGCTTTCAATCGCGGCGAGGCCTTTGTGCTGTGCACGGTTGTTGAAACGATCGGCTCGAGTCCAGGTACCGTCGGCCAGAAGATGATCGTCTTTCGCGACGGTTCAACTGTCGGAACGACCGGCGGTGGGATCAACGAAGAGCGGGTGCGTCTGGCGGCCATCGACCTTTTCAAGAACGGATCTTCAACAATTCTTACTTTTGATTTGAGCAACCCTCTCGAAGGCAGTGAGCCGGTATGTGGCGGAAAGGCGCGGGTGTTCATCGAAATGATCGCCGATGAGCCACGCCTGGTAGTCTTTGGTGCCGGGCACATCGGCAAGGTGCTTGCCAAAATGGCTGCTCTTGCCAGGTTTAGTGTTACTCTGATCGATGAGCGTCAGGAATTCGCTGATCCTGCGTTGTTTCCTGAATGTGACCAGGTGCTTTGTGCGAATTATGTTGATATTGTCGATTCATTGAAGCTGAACGACCGATGTTTCGTGGTTGTTGTGACGCCAGGGCATCTTAAGGATAAAGAAGTATTGGAAAAAGTCCTGCCGACTCCCGCTCCGTATGTGGGTCTGGTCAGTTCTGCCAAGAAGCTGGTTGAAATGAAAGACGCGATGGTCGCACCGGGCATTTCCAGAGAGAGGGCCGAGGGAATTTTTTCGCCGATCGGCATCAATTTAGGCTCTACCACACCTGAAGAGATTGCCGTTGAGATTTTGGCTCAGCTGGTTGCTTTCAGAAATGGCCGAATCATTCGCTTTGAACGCTGACTTTTTCCGCAATTTTTGAATTTGGAAAAAAAACTTAATTTTTTCTACTTATAATATTGACTTGATAGCCGTATTTTGTTAATATGAATTTCCTGCCTCGGCGGGTCGGTGAAAAAAAAGTAGCCGAAAGCTCTTTGAGAATAAGATCGAAAGACTTTTAAGAATGA
>CAZQUE010000082.1:0-19997 GCA_964596185.1 uncultured bacterium
CATGCCACCAAGCAAGCGTATTAAATCAGTTGGAAAAACCTTTTCAACTGAGCCATCCAGAGAAATTTTGCCCGATTGCAGCGGATCTTCGAGAAAGCCGCTGTCGATTCTGAAAGTTGAACGTCCAAAATCTGCCGCCAAATTTTCTACTGTAATTCGTGCATAAACAGAGTCGCTGCGACCCTCGAATTTTAAAATACCTGAAAGATTTTCAAACTTTTCTTTCAGTGCTGCATAACCAATACTGCCGTTGGAAATTGCTGCCTGGCCAATCGCCACAAGTTTTTGGGCATTGCCGCTCAGGCTGAAATTGCCGTCAATGACCCCAGAATCGACACTTATAGCTTTTGCGTATTCAGGCGGCAAAAGTGAGCCGATAAGATAATTGGCTAAAACCGGCGTCTGTAAACCACTAAGCCTGGCATTCAGTTTTTCGATATTCGGCTTCAGGCCAATGCGATCCCTTGTCAGGGAAGCGGACCCATCGAGCTCTAATCCAGCTCCGAGAGCTTTCCCGCTCAAGTTCTTGAGCGTCAACCCAAAAAAGTCATTTCCTTTCTTTTTAAATTCGGCTTTACCCGAAATCTGGCTGGCAGATAGCACAGCTTTTCGACCGGCCGAAATCAGAGGAAAATCGAGCTTCATCTGCGAAATATCAATTTCCCCATGGCTATCAGGGTTACTAATCATGCCAGAGATCCTGGCATCCGCAGAGAATTTTCCGGCCAGTTCAAATGGAATTTTGAATTGGCCAATCCTGGCAATTTCTTTTGCCAGATTCTCGATTCTATTACTTTTAAGCTTTATTCGCCCATCATCGATCTTTTTTGTGGCAAGAGTAATTTTGCCGCCAGCTTCAATTTTGGTTGAAAAAATTTCAGACTCAGCGTCGAAGTTAACAACCGGATCAGCGGCTCTAAAAAGATCTTTTACCTTTGCCATAGCAGAAGTTTTTCCCAGATCAAAGTCGACAGCTGCAACCTTCAGAGAAGCTTCTCCGGCTTTGACTTCCGCTACATATTCCTGATTGGCTGTTTTAATCATCGCGTGAAAAGGCAATCTGGCTCGAACGTCAGAATAAGAAAAACCAAGAGTTGGAAACTTTATCCAGCCATTTAACTCTGGATTCTTCAACAACCCTGAACCCAAAAATGCAAAATCAAATGCACCATTAATATTCATTGGATACTTTTTGAAAAACGCCTGCCCCTCAGGTTGCGAAACAACTGCTTCAAGAATTTTTGAAAAGTTTTTACCACCGCCCTTTATGCTGAGTTCGTCGATGCTGCCACCGGCAACATCTGCCTTCAGCTCAGCAATGAGCTTTATCCCGAATAGCTCTCCGTCAAGATTTGCCTGAATCGGCCCGGGCAATTCCTTTTTGGCCAGGTTAAATGAACCACAGACCACTTCACCCTTGAGTTTATCAAGCCAAAGCGGCTTTTTTCGACGCAGGAAACGCAGCCGATCAATTCCTAAAGCCAGACTGTTCGAAGCATTTGTTGAAGAAAGAGTTCCTGTAATAATTTCTTTTCCGCCAAGTTCGATCATGTCAAAATCGGGCTTGTAAGCCAAGCCAATACTTTGTTGCAGGCGCTCCGAAGTAATTCTAAAATCCTTACTTCCTTCAACGCCGCCTGAAACATCCAGTCGATAGTCTTTTACATAAGGCGAAGAGCTGTCCAGCTCCACTCTACCAGTCGCGGCCAATGCAAAATTCTCGATGTCAGCCCGTAAGTTTTCAAGCAGAAAAACACCACTGGCAAGACTGGCATGGCCATTAAGTTCGACCCGATCTCTTGGGTTAAGCCGATTGACGATTTGCGCCCCAGCAAAGGTCAGGTCCAGTTCGCTGTTTTTCCAGTCATCTATGGTCGGGAAATTAGTTTTTACAGTAAAAGGCCCGATTAAATCTATACGGTTGAACCAGCCAAGGATCTGTTTACCAAGCTCTTCTGGCAAAATATTGAGTGGAAGAATCTCAACCGCTTTCCCTCCGGCAATAAGGCCCGCCTCAATTTTAAAATCGCGATAAATTACCGCTTTTCCCTTAATCTGGCGCTTCAACTCCATTGACGCTTCGCCGGAGTTCCGTCTTACCCCAACTGCCAGACGGTGTATGCCTTTGTCTTCGCTTTTGTATCGGCCAAGCAACTGCATGGTGTCACCCATGATGTTGGCCTTGAAATTGCCTTTGATGTCTGCTACATCTGTATAGTCGACGACACCCTCATGAATGGACTCAATATCCTTTATTTTTAAGCGAAGATTGTTAATTTGAGCAACCCGACCGGAAGTTATCGCTTCAGCATTCAAACTTTGAATTTCCGGGAAAAACGGAATTTTCAGGCGAACGTCAGCAATTTTTAATTCAACATCTGAATCAAAAAATGGTTCTTTCTTTTCTGTTTTAACTTTTAATTCCAGGCTCCCCTTTATTATTGAGTCCGCCGCCAACAAACCGCTGAAAATGCTGTTGAAATCAGGAACCCGAAGCACCCCGTTCAAGCCCACGATCTTCTCTGGCAGGCTTTTCCTGCCTCTTGCCAGAACCCATTCAAGATTGAGTCGATCTTTCATGCGGCCATCGTAGAAATTAACTCTTCGACCGTCCAAACCCAGGTTTTCAACTGCAAGATTGAAATTTTGTCCGATTGCATCGAAAGAAACAGTGAAATTTCCATTTTCTTTGGTTCTGGTAACCTGAAAACGAAGAAAATCAGGGTCTTCAGGCATTGCAACCGACAAAACATGGGAAATGAATTTTTCGGTTGGGTATTTTTTCAGGGTTAAATCTATGCCAGTATACTGATAAGTTTTTCTGGGAAACCTTGTCAGACGCGAAAGGAATTCATCAACAATTAGCTGGTCCGGAGCCGGAATAAGAATCGAAAGATTTTTGATGCGAATATCAGAAAGATAGTTGTCGGCCATCGCCGCCGTATCTTCACGTTTCTGCCAAACGGTTCTGCCTTGATTGTCTTTTTTTTCATCCTCTTCATCTGCGGTTGTAAAATCCCATATACCACGACCGGTATCCGATCTTTTTAGCGTTAAAACCGGGTTTTCGATCGAAAGCTTTTCCATGGTGATCGTGCCCCAAAAAATACCCCATATCGAATAAGTCATAGAAATGCGTGGAATGGTCATCAGGGTTGAACTGCTTTTAAAATGCGGGTTGCTGATAAGCACGTTTTCGAGATCAACACCATTTATAAGGTTGCCAGAAACAGAACCGATCTGCATTTCAAAGCGACCTTGAGTCAAATTGGGAATGATGCCCTGCTTGATATGACCTTCAACAAGGTCTGAATTCAGGCGAAAAAAGTTAAAGATAAATATCCCCGCCAGAACGAAAAAAACTATGGCAACCAGCATTACCAGCCGTCGGAAAAGGCGACGCAGAGCACGACTTTTACCGGTGCCCGAACCGTGTTCAGTGCGACGTTTTTCCAACTCACGAGCAATAGTGTCAATTCTTTTAACTGTTTTGTCTTCCATCGTCGGCATTGTATCACACCAAAGCCTAAATTTCGACTGAACTTGCCTGTTCGTTAAATTTACCTTTGGGTTGATTTTTGAGGGGCATTTAGCGTAAATTGTCCGTCATGTTTGCAAAAGACCAGATTATCGGCAGAAACTACAAGGTAATCGCCCGACTTGGCGAGGGTGGCATGGGACAGGTTTACCGTGCCCTCGACGTCAACCTCGGGCGTGAAGTTGCCGTTAAATTTCTATTGCCTGAGATAGCCAAAGACGAAGAAATCGTCAAGCGCTTCTTGAATGAAGGCAGGGTTCTCGCTACGATAAACCATCCGGCGGTTATTTCCGTTTACGCATCAGATGTTGAAGAAACCAATGGCGTGCCATTTCTGGTCATGGAATTCGTCGATGGTCACAACCTCGATCATTACCAGGAACATTTTCGGCAAAACCCGGTGGAACTTCTGAACCACTTCATCAAACTCATGGGTGGCATCCACGCTTGCCATCAAAAAGGCATCATTCATCGCGACCTGAAGCCTGAAAACCTGCTGATAAACTCCAGAAATCAGCTCAAAATCGTCGACTTCGGCATCGCCAAATCAGCGTCGAAACAGACAAAGACCGGGATTGCGCTCGGAACACCTCATTACATGTCACCGGAGCAGTGCCTTGGCAAACAGGATATCACTGCCAAAACCGATGTTTACGCAGCCGGAATAATGCTTTTCGAAATTCTTACCGGCGCCCTGCCATTTAAAATAGACGGCCATGTCGATGACCCGGCCCTGACTATTGCCTTGATGCATCTGAACCAGCAAGCAGATTTCAGTGCTTTTGATAAATGTCAGATGGGTAAAGAATTTCGTGCGCTGGTCGAAAAAATGATGGCTAAAAAGCCCGACGAAAGACCAGAAGTCCCGGTTATCCTTTCTGAATTGCGAGCCATACTCGATCGCTTTGACGATTCAGAAAAGCCAACTCAAGCCAAAGAAGCAGTCAGACCAGGCAATGACAAAATAATCGGCGAAATCTATGAAATTCAGGCCGAGCTTGGTTCAGGCGGCATGGGCAAGGTTTATCGAGCTCTCGACACCGCCCTGAATCGTACCGTCGCAATCAAGGTTCTGCATGATGCTACAAGCAAAGACACTTCTTTAGTTGACAGATTCATTCAGGAAGGCCAGGTTCTAGCGACAGTCGGTCATCGAAACGTCATGGGCATTTATGCCTCTTCCCGTGACAAAAGAACCGGTCGCCCTTTCCTGGTAATGGAATACATCGAAGGAAAAAGCCTGAAAAAGGTAAAAGACGCTCTTGGCGATGATCGCACCAAAGCGGTTCCCATTATGGTTCAGCTCGTCGAGGGCCTTTCCGCATGCCACGAGAAGGGAATCATCCATCGCGATCTTAAGCCGGCAAACATTATCATCACCAACTCTGGTCTGGTAAAAATTCTCGATTTCGGCATCGCCAAGACTGCCGCGAACCTTACCAAAACCGGCATGACTGTGGGGACACCCGAATACATGTCTCCTGAGCAGTGCACCGGCAGCAAGAATCTTTCACCCAAGTCGGACATTTACTCCCTTGGAATCATCTTCTGGGAGCTCATTTTCGGCCACGTGCCGTTTAAAGCAGACGCTGACACCAATCCTGAATTATCGATTGCCCTTAAACATATCGAGGCAACCTTGCCCGCACAGGCAGCTATTCCAGACATGAGCCTGGTCAAAATCATCGGCCTCACCCGCCGCATGCTTGACAAAGATCCCAGTGCCAGACCGGATACAGATCAAATTCTCGACACCCTTCTTGAATACCTTGAAGAGCACTTGCCCGAATCTCTGCCGGCGAGAACATCATCTTCAAGACGCTCTTCGCGTCATTCTGCATCGGCAATTTCCGGACTTGTCCAAGCCGCAGAGCAAAACGAACAAAAACAGAAAAAGAGTTTTATTATTCCAATAATTCTGCTCCTAATTCTCGGCGGCGGTTTATATGCATGGAAAGCAGGCATATTCAAGTCGCAGCCAAAAATAGAATATGAAAAAGAAATTGCAGACAAAATTCAAGCCGCTGATTTTAATGGCGCAAGAAGACTGCTGCAGGAATTTGAAACCACTGAGACCGGAAAAGCCCGCGCCTCTTTCATTCGGGTTGACTTGAGCAAGGCCATGATAAAAAAGGCCGAAGAAAACGCAAACAACCTTGAATACCAGAAAGCAATCAATCTTTATGCCCAGGCTATTGTTCTCGACCCTGCAAATCCTCAGGCAGCCTTGAACCTTTCAAAGCTTCAAGCCGATTTTCAAAAGGTCGAACAGCTGAAAAAACGCATTGAAGAACTTAAATCGACTTCACAGGCTTTGCTTGCCGGGCTTGAACCTGCCTCTGGCACCAGTGAACTCAACGATTGTCTCAAGGAACTTAACGAGGTCGGCATGGCAACCTTCGCCCTGGACATAAGCGCGAGATGGAAAACCCGGTTCATCGCCGCCGGTAGTCCAATGATCCAGGATCAGCCCGAAAAAGCTCTGCAATATTTTGAAGAATTGCAGAAATTTTTCCCTGAATTCAAAGAAGTCGACGAACTCACCACCCGGGCACGAACTCGTAGCGAAGAACTTAAATCAGAGCTTGAAAATGCCGACCGCCTCAATTCGTTAAAAAACGCTCTTGAAGCTGCCATAGACAATTACACGACCGGTCAGAATCAGGAATTGATTCTAAAACAGATAGAGAAGGTCGCCGAGCTTGGCGAACAGGACCAGTCTCAGAGCCTGAAAAAGAAACTGGCTGAAAAAGTTGCCTTAGAAGCCGAAACACAGATTGTAAACAACCCGCAACGGGCGATGCAATTGCTCAGAAATGCCCAGAACATCTTCCCCGATCTCGACGGTTTATCGACCAAAATGCAACTTGCCAGTGAAAGCCTGATCACCCTTCAATCCTCTGAAGCCATGAAAACTGAGCGCGACAATCTGGCAAATGAAATTGCAGCTGATATTGAGGCGATCAAGCCCCCGGCAGATATCGCCCCAATCATCAGCAAACTTGAAAAGCTTGAAAAATACCAGCGAGGCGAGCGGCGTGCAAGTCGCTTGAAAGACAGCCTTTTTGAAAAATACTTCGCTTCAGTAGCCCTGGAACTTGAAAAATCTCCGGAAACCGCGAAAAAGATTCTGGCTTACTGCGCACAGCTTAGACCAGACGCCCCGGGACTAAAAGAAATTTCTGCCAATATCGAAGAAAAATTAGCTCTTGAAGCCGCACGAAAGAAGGCCGCCGAAGACAAACTTCGCGCCGAACGTCTTGAAAATGCGAAAAACGCCATATATACTGGCATAAAGAAAGATCCAATCCCCGCTGACCTTGAAAAGATTTTTGCCGAAATCAGCGCATTGCAAAGGGATTATCCAAATTCAGACGCCGCCGAAAAGCTTTTTGAGCACTTGAAAAACCGCTGCCGAAGCGAAATCGATGATTATCTCAAATCAGGTTCAGACAAAGCAGAAACCACAATTAACATTTGTAAAAAGATTTTTGCCGATGATGCGGACTTCATCAAATACCTCGAAAACTCTGAAAACGCCCTTAAAGAAAAGCAACAACTCGAAGAAAAGAAAAAGCTGGTCGCAGCTCAACTAAAAGAAATCGATGCCTTTATCAAAAAGCCACAGAGCGAGAAGTTGCCCGAACTGCAGGCAAACTTCGACGAAATTTCAAGGATTATCTCGAAAGAAGAAGCGAATAAAGCACGCAGAAAAGTAATCCAAGCTCTTGAAAAAAATTTCGAGGCCTCTGAGAATCCCGTTTCAGCAAAAGAACGCTTCAGCCTCCTTGAAGCGGTAGACTCTTCGCTTAAGGGGAAATTAATCGCTGAACTCGATAAGCTCGCCAGAAAGAAAGTTGCCGGAGCCCTGAAATTCATTTCCGACTTCAAACCAGAAGCTGATTTGGCCGCCGTAAATGGAAAAATGCAGGACTTTGCGACCTGGGATCGTCAGCTTGAAAAAACCCAGGCGCTGGAAAAATTGAAAACGAACTATATAGATGAAGCCACCCGCCTTGTCGACACTGAACCTGAACAGGCATTTGAGCTGCTTATGGCTTTGCAGAAAATTCCTGAGCTTGCTAAAGATTCGCAAATCAAAGCCCAGGCCGACAGCATAAAGAAAATTATCGGTGCCGGCAAAAACAATCAACAGCTGCAGGCCATGCTATCCTCTGCCAATAGCATCATTGACGGCGGAAAAATTCAAGAACGCAAAGACCAGCTTTTTCAAATCATCGACTTTTTAAAGGCCAATTCTCCAGCCGACGCTGAAAAAGTTACCGCTAAAGCGACAACTTCACTGATCAAGCTTGCCGAGTCAGCCCTGTCCGGAGAAAATTTTGCCGGTGCAGAGCAAACCGTCTTGCTGATCAGGCAATTCGATCCAGGAAATGAAAAGGCCCAACAGATTCAGGTAAGGATTGCCGAAGCTAAAAAAGCCAAAGACAAACCGAAAGAACTGGTTGTAGGTCCGACCGGAAGTTTCAGAACCATTTCAGAAGCTCTGGCGGCCGCTCCAGAGGGTATGACCATCAAAATTCAGCCCGGAAATTACAACGAAAAACTGGTTTTGCAAAAATCAGTCAACCTCGTGGGAGAAGCCGCTGGAAGATGCAGTGTCAGCTTCACGAACCAGCCAACGATAATCGTTAACGGTAGTTGCAGTATTCGAAACTTAACCATTACCAACAATTCTTCGGTTCCACAACCAACCGTCCACTTCCTCAAGGGCAATGCCGAGCTTAGCGGCTGTATCCTATCCAACAGTTCCCCAGCCAAGCCGCCTGATTATCATGGCGTGATCATGGTGTCGGCCGGCGCGCCAGTTATCAGGGATAATCGCATCATCAGCAGCAAAGCCATGGGAATTACTGTTGGTGGCGGCAACCCCATCATCCAGAAGAATTCCATAACCGGCTGCGGACTTTATGGCATGTGGTTCAACGGTTTTACCAAAGCTCAGGTCAGTGAAAACAGTGTTACCGGCAACAGCAAATCAGGAATTGGTGTTAAAAATGGGGCAAGCCCAAATTTAACCGCTAATGCCGTTGAAAACAATGGTGAAAATGGGCTTTTAATTTACGCAAATGGAACCGGTCGTTATGAGGGCAACCGCCTGAGCAACAACACCCTTTCGGGAATTGAAGTCTGGGACGCCCAACCAGAGTCCATACGTAATAATGTCTTTTCAGGAAATCGCCGTGATGGAATTCACGTTCGAGGCAACAATGCCGTCGCTCGAATCGGCTCAAATCAACTTAACTCCGGGCAAACCATCAATAAGGCCGGCGGAAAAATAATCGATCTGTAAATTAGTCACTTCAGGAGTGGTTATGAAATTTCAAAAACTGTCTATCTTTGTTGTTTTGTTTGTATTGCTGTTGCCGTTGGCAGCCATTTCCCAGCCGGTTGAGCAGACTCTTGCCCGCCTGTTCAGTTATGATCCACATCCAGCAACTGCTATGTTTGCTGAAAAGGTGCCCTTTAATGGTCAGATGGCAGATATTGAAATTAGATTCACTGAAACCTGGAACGAAAAAAAAGACAGCGCGAACATCAGCGCCATTTCCTTCACGATTTCCGCACTCAAGAGCGGTCAGATACTAGGTAGTGCCAATACCAGCACTGTTAAAATTACCCCGGCGCTCGGTAATGGACAAAGCCTCGGTGAAGCAACCCTCGGCAACCTTAAATTCAAAGCAACTTTTGAAAGTCTTGAAAAAAACTCTGATGGCGTAACTGATGTTACGGTAATGTTTTCCCTGGTTTATGATACCGAAGACCTTAACGCTGCCCGCAACGCAGAAGCAGATCAGTCCAGCATGAGCTCCATGACGCTATGCACAAGCCTCGCCAAAAAAGCCGATGCTCTTCCCGACAAAAACGCAAAAACTAAAATTGCTCTTTATCAAAAAGCTCTCATTTCTGCCCCACCGGCAACTATGTCGCCCGCAGCCGCTGAATTCAGAACAATGGTCGAGAATAAAATTGCGGCCCTTGGCGGCAAAACAGAGACTTCTGACAAACCGGTTGAAAAACCAATTAACATCAAACCGGTTATTGCACCTCCGATCAGCCGGCCATCAGCTCCCGCCACCCAGAAGACAGAAAAGTCTGCTGTTTCACCGCAGGCACGAACTCTATATCAGGAAGCTCAATCACTCTTCAATCAGAACAAAGGCCCTGAAGCCCGAGAAGCTTTGCGCAAAGCCCTTGAAATTGAGCCAAATTACTACGATGCCTTGGTTCTTCTTGGCGACAATGCCTTTGCGAACCGCAAATATTCAAGAGCCAAGGAAGCTTTCGACAAAGCCATAAATATCGAAAATCAAGACGCGGACACCTTGCTGAAATTCTTCAAGGCTTGTTATTACCTTGGAGAAGGCAGTACGGCCATCGAGCGCATTGCCACTGTTCACAATCAATATCCACAGAATAAAAACATTGCTCTGGCACTTTCCGAAGGCTATTTCCAACTTGGCGACCTACCTAATGCCCGCAGTCTTTGCGAACAGGTTTTACAGTCTGACCCGGCAAACCTTCAGGCAAAGGATTTGCTCAAACGCATTGACCGCCTGATGAAATAAACCCGGGCTTTACAAAACCTGTTCATTAGCTATATTTATAGTAGCAATTTATGAGGTCATGGCATGCATGAACAGCTTATCCTTTTTATAAACAACTGTTGGGTGGTATTGGGGCAAATGTCCCCTTACCTTCTTCTGGGTTTCCTGATATCAGGCATATTGTCTGTTTTTATTTCTCCTGTCTGGATTGAAAAGCACCTTGGCGGGGGTAAATTTTCCTCTATCGTCAAAGCCACTCTCTTTGGCATTCCTTTGCCACTATGCTCGTGCGGCGTTATCCCTGTGGCCGCATCGCTTCGCAAACACGGCGCAAGCAAATCAGCTACGACTTCATTCCTGTTGTCTACCCCACAGACCGGAGTCGACTCTATTCTGGCAACCTGGGGTCTCATGGGTTGGGTATTCGCAATTTTCAGGCCTATTGCCGCGCTTATAACCGGCATATTTGGCGGCGTTCTCGTAGCAGCCCTCGATGAAGAAAATGGCAAGGATGCACAGGATCAAGCTCTTGAAAAAGGCGAAATTCATGAAAAAATCAGTCATAAGATCAAATCGGCACTGTGGTATGGTCTGGTGACTCTGCCGGGTGAAATTGCCAGAGCTTTGCTTGTAGGCATACTTATAGCCGGCCTGATATCAACTTTTGTCAGCGCCGGCATTATGAACCAATATTTAAGCAATTATTACCTGACCCTTGTTGTCATGCTTTTTATCGGCATTCCCCTCTATGTATGCTCAACTTCTTCAATTCCGATAGCCCTGAGCTTCATCCACCTCGGAGCAACTCCCGGCGCGGCATTGGTGTTTCTGATATCCGGGCCGGCAACCAACGCTGCGGCAATAACCGTCGTCTGGAAAGTGCTGGGCAAAAAATCGGCTTTAATCTATCTATTGACCGTAGCCCTGGGTTCATTGATTGCTGGAGCAACCTTTGATTCCCTCAACCAGAGTTGGGCCTTGAATGCGACAAATCATCTGCCCCACTGCCATGAGACTTCAGCCAGCCTACTTGAGAATATCTCTGCCGTTTTCATGCTGATTGTTCTTGCATTCAGCTACTATCAGTCCAGGAAATCCCCTTCCTGCTGTTCAAGTTGCTCATCAACGCCAGGCGCAGGCCAACACAGCATAGTTATTAATATCGAAGGTATGAGTTGTGGGAATTGTGCCAATGCGATTAAGCGTGTTCTAAACGAAATAGATGGAGTGACCAGCGCAGAAGTCAGCCTGGCCGAAAAAAATGCGCTGGTTACTGCCGACTTTGTCGACCCGACAATATTGGTATCCGCAATAAATGAACTCGGATATCAGGCATCGGCGAAAAAGCATTGATAAAAGCTTTCATATAAAGGGCAAAATTTCTTTGCAGTATTGACCTTGAGGCTTTATCAGGTTAAAATCCGTTCATGAGAATATTTCTTGCTAAATTTTTGCTGTTTCTGCTGTTTTTTTTCAGCCTCCAGGCCGCTAATAGTCAAAGCTTTATCAACATTGACCGCCTTGTTAGAATTGGTCTGGTTTCAAACGGACAGCAAAAGAGCTTTAAACTTGAACCCAGCAATGGTTTCATTGAAATTTTCGACAACCGCCGCAAACAAGCTCTTTATTCTGGCAAAGCCTCTTCCGTGACAGTTTCAGTTCAGAAAAAAAGTTTTTTCAAAATTGAGATAGACGGTAAAAAGAATTTTTTAAATCTGCAGGGTGAATTTCTGTTTTCCCCGGTAGGCAAACCGCCGAACTTTATCGAATTGAAGCCAGCTGGACGAAAGTCCAGAAGCTATCGCGGCTCTATTGCCATTAAAAGTGAAGGAACCAGACTTTTTGCAATCAATCAGATCGATATCGAAGACTATTTAAAATCAGTCGTGCCATCAGAAATTTTCAATAGAGCTCCAGCCCCGGCCCTGGAGGCCCAGGCAATCGCCGCCAGAACTTATGCAGTCAGGAATATAGACCGCCACAAGAAAAAAAGCGACTACCACCTTTGTGATACGGTTCATTGCCAGGCATACACCGGCATGGTCAGGGAATTGAAAGCAACATCTGCCGCCGTAAAAAATACTGAAGGCAAAATCCTTTCCTACAATAACGAACCGGTAAACGCGGTTTACCATTCAAACTGCGGCGGCATTCTCATCAGCAGTTCGGCAGCCTGGGGTGGCAAAACTGTTCCCTACCTCGTTTCACATCTTGATGGCATAAAGGGGCAGCCTACTTTTTGCTCTATTGGCAAAACCCTAAAGAAAAGCAAAAAGGGCCAGACCATAAAAATGCCCAAACCAGCCAAAAAGCTTATTGTCAGATCATACCCTGCCAAGACTCGAAAAAAACTCCACAGCAACTTCGGTCATCGGGTCGGCATGTGCCAGGACGGCGCAATTGGTATGGGTGCGATTGGCTACAGTTATCGCCAGATCCTCGGTTTCTATTACCCAGGAACTCGCCTCGTCACCCTCAACTATGCACGGCCAACCACAAGGCCAGGCAAGAAGCCGAGCAAGACTCCCGTCGAAGAACCAAGAAAAGAAAAAAAGCAATTACCGATGGTTCTTGCCATGAAACCAGATTCTACCCCAAACGTCAGATTGGAATATCCAGTTAATCCAACCCAAATCAATGCAATTAAGATTTCGGAAAAATCCTCCAAAGCGCCTGCGCACAATTCAGTTCTTGGCACACTCAAAGCAATCAGTAACAAAGGCGACCGACAGAAGACCAGCTTGAAAAAGGTCTTCTGGAATCCATCTCAACCCGATATTTTCAGGGATACATCAACCAACTGAAATGATCAGTTTACAATTATGATTCAAGAAATCCATCTCGAAAACTTTCTCTTCATGCAGCAGGCAAATTTAAGTTTTTGCCGGGGTCTAAATGTTATCACCGGCGAAACCGGTGCCGGCAAAAGCGTTTTACTCGAAGCGGTGCGCCTTCTTCTCGGCAAAAAGGCGCGCAGTGGCATTGTTCTCCCAGGTAGAACCACCGCCAGAGTTCAAGCCCAATTTGCCATTGAAAATCAGCCGGAGCTAAAAAAGATTCTTGAAGAATCGGGCTTCATCGATGAAGATGATCCTGATACTCTTGTTATTTCTCGAACATTCAAGGAAGATGGCGCGGGAAAAATTCTGGTCAACGGAATGATGACTACCGCAGGCTTCATCAAACAGATTGGCCCCTATCTCATGGAAATTCATGGGCAAAACGAGCATCAAACGTTACTTTTACCTGACACTCAACGTCGTTATCTCGATCGTACCGGTGATGACAGCCATTTAAACAACCTCAGCAGCCTGAAAAAAGTTTTCAGGCAACGGCAGGAGCTCCAACAAAAGTATCTTGAACTTGAACAGCGCCAGCAGCATTCAACCCAAAGAATTCAAGAGCTCCAGGAAATACTTCAGGAACTTGAAACCATGAATCTTCGAAGTGTAGACGAAGAAGATGAGTTAAAAATTGATTTGAAAAAGCTAAGTCACGCTGAAACGATTCTGAATATGCTCAAAAGCGCGATAAGTTCTTTATCGGGCGAAGATGACATGCACGGCGCGACCTCTTTGAGCTACAAAGCTGCCGAATGCCTTAGACGTATCAGTGAGTACGGGCCTCGTTTTGAAGAGGCAGAAAAGCGTGCCAGTTCAATTTTTCACGAACTTCAGGACCTTGAATCAGAGCTAAATGACCTGGCCGAATCAACCGACCTCGACCCTGATCGCTTGTATGATATTCAGGCAAGGCTTTCAGATATTTCAAGATGTTGCCGCAAGCACAACTGTGACTTCAAAGGGTTGTTCGACCTGCAAAAGTCGGTTAAAGAAGAATTGGCAGAACTTTATGAGCCAGATTCAAGCCGTGAGCGCATGCGTAAAGCGCTGGACGAAATAAACGAAAAGTTCAATCAAACAATTGATAAAATTAGCCAGCAACGAAAGAAGCTTGCCAAAGACCTTGAAAAAAAGGTTTCAAGAGAAATGCAGGATCTCGGATTCAATGCAGCCAATCTTAAGGTAGACCTGGCTCCGATTAACCCTGGGCCGAACGGGGCCGAGCAAATAGAATTCATTGTGTCACTCAACCCCGGCGCACCAGGAGGACCATTACGAAAAATAGCTTCCGGCGGTGAGCTTTCAAGAGTGGCTCTGGCGATAAAAAAGGTTTTGGCTCAAAGCGACGATCTGCCAACCCTGCTCTTTGATGAAATAGATGCCGGAATCGGCGGAAAAACTGCCGAAGCTGTCGCTCTAAGCCTGAGGGCCCTGGCTGCACAAAAACAGGTGCTATTGGTAACCCATCTTCACCAGATAGCCAAAGAGGGAACCCTGCACTTCACGGTCAATAAACTGGTTGAAAATGATGCAACCCAGGTCATGATAAAACAGGTCGATAATGAAGCAAGGATAGAGGAAATTGCACGAATGCTAGGGCAAACTGATGCCGAGGGACTGGCCTTTGCCCGCAACCTTCTTCAGAAATCGGCTTAAACTTTTTTTATTTTCAGAGAGAAATAACCATGAATAAACGCGAGCTTTTAAAAGAAATCAGAATTCGTGCCAGGATAACCAATGTTGAAAGCGCCGCTTTTCTAGAGGCCTTCTGTGGTTTAGTCGGCGAACAGCTCTCCAGTTGCGGCGAATTGTCCATACATGGTTTTGGCAAATTCAGGGCTACCAAGATCAAATCACGGATGGGCCGGATTTTCGGCAATGAAAAAGCAAGAAAAATCCCCGCCTATCACCAGATAAGATTCAAGAGCTTTTCCGCTCTATCAGCGAAAATCTGAATAAGGCATTCCGGCAAGGCTTAAATCATCTGAGGCTGAAAAAACGCTCATTGTAGCGGATGCTTTTTCACAACGCCAGTCGAATTTTCCGGTAAATGGATCCAGATAACGCTTGCGCAAGAATTTTCGACCCTGCTGGTCAACTATAAGCTCTTCAATATTTTCAGGGGTGCGACCGTTAAAATGCTCGAAGTTCTCGACGGCGCGGCGGAATTCTCCAAGAATGAAGCGCAAAGAGTCTTCTTTCTCTCGTTGAACCTCTTTACTGGCGACTGGCAAAGCAACGGCAATCGTTATCGCAACAAGAATTACTGAAATAGTGACCGCCAGCAGAACAGCTCCCGATCGCCTTTTGAACGCCTGCATGTGAATCACCTAAAATTCCGAATATTTTTTTCCGTCGAGACTAACCTTGTCAGAACCGGATTTAACATCGTAAACATTGTTCAAGCCGGGCTCGGATGGGATAGTCTGCCAGGTTTCGCTGCTTTCAGTAAAGGGATCCGGGGGTATGTTGCGCAGATATCCCTCGCTGACAAGCGCCTGCAGGCTTTCTGGCCAGCGACCGCGATCCTTGAAATAACCATCAAGTGTCTTGCGAAAAGTATACAGATTCTGCTTCAATGCCGTTTCTTTGGTGCGAATGACCGTTTTTCCGTACATTGGCACTACCGTACTGTAGAGAATGCCAATTATTGCGACCACGACACTCATTTCAATCAATGTAAGACCAGATCTGCACCTTCTCATGCTCTACGCCCTCATTCCACGATAAAATTCCAGGAAATTTTCGCCGGCATTTCTATCGAGCTCGGCTTTCATATATAGTTTTTGTATATGCTGCGCAAACAGCTGGCTGCCTTCACCGACACTGGTGATATTTGGCTCGAGTTGCGATATTTTTCCTTTTTGGACAATGCTTGCCGCTGTTGTATTCATTACCAGAGTTTCGTGCACCGGCACAACTTTCTGCCCGGTCAGATCGGGAATCAACGCCTGAGAACAAAGCCCAAGCAGATTTTCAGATAAAACCTGACAGACGTAGTCACGGTCGGATTCAGGAAATGAATAAATGAATTTTTCGAGAGTGTTGACCATTCCAAGGGTTTGCATACTCAGAATGACAAAATGCCCACCGGCAACATATTCCAGCACATTTCTAAAGGGAATGTCCCTTTTCAGATCGCCAATCACCAGCACATCCACGTCCATGCGCTTGGCAAAGTTGATGCCCTGCTCGATCATATTGATATCTTTGCGAAACTGTCGCTGCGAAATGCGGCAGCCTTTGGGCTCAAAATTGAACTCGATCGGATCTTCAATCAATAAAATGTGTTTTTGCTGGGTTTGATTGATCAACTCAACAATAGCCGCGAGAGAGGTTGAAATTCCTGATCGGGTCGGACCGGCCAGAATGAAGATTCCCTTTCTCGCGTTGCTGATTCCCGCAAGACTGTCAGGGAATCGCAAATCTTTGAGCGAAGGAATGTTGCTTGAAATAATCTTGATAATGGCAACTGGCTTCTGTTGCGAATGATAAAGAGTAAGGCGAAAATTGCACGGGGGTTTACCAAAGTAATTCGCCTCAAACGAACCCTGCTTTTCAAACTTTTTGTAGTCATCCTGGGTCAAAAGCTGTTTGATCAGAGTTGTCATATCATCAGGCTGAAGAATTGGCGCATCGATTTTTCGCAAGAATTTGTTTTTGCGCATTAGCGGATGTGAGCCGATTTTAAGATGCAGCTCAGTTCCACCGGCTCTTTGAACATCAGCAATAAGTTTTTTTGTATCCATCATTTAGCTCCAATCAAACGTGTCCGGTAAAACGGTTCTTATCTATGGCAAACTCAATTGCAGTTCTCTGATTGATCGAACGCTTTCTTATCAACTGAGTAAGCTGATTATCGAAAGTTTTCATTCCGGCAATGTCGCCCTGGCTCTGTAAAGCGCGAAACATGCTCATGTTACTGCTCTTAATCAGGGTTTTCAGTTGTGGAGTATTAACCATTATGTCAAAAATCGCAACCCTTACCCCCGAATCTGTTGGCACCAGGCGCTGACTGATAATCATCTTCAGTTGCGAAGCGATTTTAGTGCGCAGTGCGTCCCGTTCATGTGGTTCGCGTGAATTGATGATGCGATCCATGATCTGCTGACAGTCGCCACCTTCGGTTGAGCCAATCACCAGACAACCAGACTCGCATAGTGTTAGAGCCTGATCCATTGCGTCGGGATAATTTATGGAATCGGAGACGACGACATCCGGATCCACACGATAAGCTTCGCAAAGCCCACTATAAAAGTTAGAAATATCTACAGGAATACTTCGCTGAATGAATGCAGATTTGTCGTCTTTGAAGAGAAATTCGACCGGGTTTTCGATGGTGAAAATACTCTTCTCGAAATGCTTGTTGATAAAATTGAGAATTGCGGCAATAGTCGAGGTTTTTCCCTCGCCAGAAGGGCTGCCAACCAGAATCAACCCGTTGGGCTGCGAAAGAATTTTTCTAACCCCTTCAGAAAAGCCTAGCTCTTCGAGTTCGAAAAACTTCTGAGCCAAAATGCGCATGGCAATTGCGAATCGCCCCTTGTCGAGAAATACCGAGAATCTTACCCTGCCTACGTTGGCAACATCCTCTGCGTAAGTTACCTGACGCTGCTTGCCAAGGATTTCCCGGGCTTTGGGTGAACTGGTTTCGAGAATGATTTTTTTTACCTGATCTTCGGTCAGAATAAAATTTTCAAGCTTGAACAACAAACCATTTAAGCGATAAAACACCGGCTGGTCAGGAAAAACATGAATATCTGAGCCGCCTTTGCCCATGACTTCATGACAAATTTTAAACAAATCAGACATCTCTAACCTCGCAGTCACAATTTTCTGCATCATCGGCAGAAAGCCACGAATATTTCACGGCAATGCTCACATTCTCTGCAGCAGTTCTATAACATTTTTCAACACTTTGCTATCTGATGGCAAGGTTTTTCTGAGGCTCTCAAGAATTTTTCGTGCCTTTTCGTTCTCGCCAACCGCATAATAACACAATGCCAGGTGGTATGAAGACGACAGATCGCGGGGATTAGCCTTAAGCCCCCGTTTAAGAGCGGCAATTGCCTTGTCGTAAATTTTTTCGTGGAAATAAGCCAGTCCAAGCGCACCAAACACGCGAATGACATTGCGCCGATCATTGTCGTCAATCTGCCCGACAATTCGCTCGTAGCACTCGACCAGCTTCCCCCACTCTTTTTTGCGGAAAAAAATCTGCCCGAGCAAAACTGCGGCATCTATGTTCCCAGGATGTTCTTTTTGCATTTTTTCGAGCAAGGTCTGAGCTTTGCCGGCCTCGCCAAGATTGTAACAACAGCTGGCGTAAAGAAAATTAACCCGGGCATCATCGGCAAATTTAGCCCGCAGCTTTTCAAGCAGTTCTCTGGCTTTGCCGAATTCACCAGAATCATGCAATTCCTCTGCTTCTTCAATGCTGATTTCGGCCACCGGCTCAGCCATAATCGTTATGCCGTCGATATCTTTCTGCACTTCTTCAAGAAGAACCTGATACATAGTTTTAGAATATTTTTCTGGTCTTGTTGCAAAAGAACCAATTTCGCCGCTGATCCTGGCCCAACTTATCAGCTCTGCATCACGTTTTTTATCCGCAAACATTTTGCCGAGTTCTTCGAATACCCCTATTTCACCATTTAACAAAAGTGCCTGGTAGTATTCGGCAAAAACTTCAGCGCGGATAGGGCCGAGAAATTTTTTAACTTTTCCCAGTTCTTCAATGGCACCAAGATGCCCCAGAGAAGCAATGAGCCAGGGCATTTCTTCATCCGGCTCACGCCTTATTCGTTCAAAAATAAGCCCGGTTGCAGAACTAATCTCGCGTTCGACAACAAACTTGAGCAGGCTTTCAACCACCGCTGGGCTTTCTTCCTTACTCAGCATCTCCAGAATACTTGTTGCCGAAAAATCTTCGATGCGACAAGCGCATTCAACGGCCTGTTTGCGCACCCATTGATTGCTGTCATCAAGTAGCGGCGCGATTTCTCGAACCCCAACATTGCTTTCAAGTTCAAGAGCAGCCTTTAAAGCCATTTTGCGCACGCCGAAATTCTCGTCCTGCAACAGCTGATGAATAAATTTCTCGCGGCCGGGAATCTCGATCTTCGACAGAACAAAGGCGGCCGAGCGCCGGGTAGAAGCATCCGAACCCACCAACATCGCCTCGATTTCTTTTTGAACTGCATCGGCATCAGCCTGGGCCAGGGCAATACAGACGTTGCCACGAACTCGATTGTTTGGGTGACCATAAAATTTCTTCAGTTTCCGCTTCATTTCAAGGGCCGGGATCTTCAGTCGCGATATGGCTTCGACTGAATTGGCCTGAATTCGCGGATCATAAGAAGCCAGGCCACTTTCGAAGGTTTTGAGCAGACGCCCTTCAGCAAAGGTCGATAAAGAAGAGATAATAATGGCTTTGAGACGAGAATCGCGCGCGACCTCGAACTGGCCAACCAGGGCCGGAATGGCCTCGGGATCATTCATTTTGGAAAGAATCTCAAGAACGTTGATGACGATCCACTCGTCAGGATCATTTAAAAGACTGCACAAACTCTGCACGACATCTCGACCACCCATTTTGTGCAATGCTCGCGCCGAATAATAACGAACCATGCGATCTTCATCATGTAAAAGATCCATCAGCGTTTTAGCGGCCATCGGATCGCCGATTTCACCAAGTACCCTGACTATTTCTTCTTTGAACAGCGCATCTGGGTCTTTCAACCTTTCGAGAAGCTTGGCAACCGGAGTGCTGCTTTTAAAATGCCCAAGTGCAGTAATCGGTTCGATATAATCAGGAAACTCTTCAAAAGCCCTGATTAAAACTGGCAATGAGCGCTGATCGCCAATTTTTCCCAGGCTGAGCAGGGCTTCGAATCTGAGCTCATCCGAGCAATCTTCTTTCTGAAAATTTTCCAGGGCTTGAGTCGCCGGTTCCAGCATTCTTCTGACAACTTTGACAAACCTGAAGGAATCAATTTCGTTGTATTCGTTCATTCGACAATCTCCTTCAACAGGTTGCTGACAAGC
>CAZQUE010000083.1:0-19670 GCA_964596185.1 uncultured bacterium
TTGCCGCTGGCGATTCTGGCCAGGGTTTTGTTGGTGGATTCATCGGCCTTGAGCAGGTTGCTATGGGTTCTCAGAGAGTTTGCCGTTTTTCCGATCATAGCTTTCACCCAGTTTCTTTTAGGATAATTCTATATTAAATATAATGTACAAAGGTTGTCTCGTCCAGTGAAAGAGAACCGGACGGGAAGGATTTATCAGCCATTGAGGTTTTCGACGGCTTCCTGTTCACTGGTGTAGGCGTCGCCCATTTGTAACAGGCCGACCATTTTGAACACGCCGCTGGTAAGTTCGCTCAAGCCTACGAATGCGAGTTCGCCACTTTTTTCGTCGACGATGATCTCGCTGATTTCGATGATTTGCGCGATACCCTGTGAGTTAATCACTGGAGACTCGCTCAGGTTGAGAATGAATTTCTGGTAGCCTTCGGGTAGCGCTTTCTGAACAGCTTCAAAAAGAATTGCTCCGCCCTTTTCATCGAGATAGCCATTTGAGCGAATCACGAAAATTTCATCAATTTTATCGGTTTGTAGCGTGAAGTTTGTCATGAGCGCATATTAACCCGCAGTGAAAATAATTGTCAATCTCAGAGGGCGGCAATAATTTCGGCGGTGACTTCCTGTCCGCTGGATAATGGTTTGACCTGAGCGTTGAAATTTGCGCCGACTTCCGGCAATGGCCCGAAGGATTCAGGGATGCGGATGTGGTAAATACGCCCGTTTTCGTTTAAGTTGGCAACTTCAATCAGACGTTTGCCAGGGTTGGACTTGTTAACTTTGCCCTTAACCATGGCAGTTTGTGGAATTTGCGTTTGTCGGTTTTGAGTTGGTCGATTGGGTTGTGTGCCTGGCGGTGCCAGAAAAAGAAACCAGATCAATACTGTCAGAATAGCGCCAATTGAATACGCGGCAACGGTAAATCTAACCAGCCCGGCATCCACGACCATCTTTTTTTCAGTGTCCTTGCGGATAGCCTGAATTTTTTCGAGTTTGTAGGCCTGGCGTTGCGATTGGCACTTTTCTTCTTCTTCAAGTTTTTGAATGGCTACTTCATAAAGTTTCTGTTTTGAGATGGCGTTTTCGCCGGAACTGAGTTGATCGGCCATTGTGCCGCAGATCTCTTCGTATAGGGTTCTTTTCGTGGTATTACAGGCTTTGAAGTCTGCGTATAAATGATAAAATAACTCTTCGTCGGCATTTGACAGCAAAAGAAATTTGATTTGCTGCTGGTTTTCAGGATCTGCTTCGATACGGAGAGCCTTCAATACCAGGTGGGCGACCGACTGAAAATCGAAATGGCCGCAGCAGAGTATTGCATGCTTGCGCTGAAGTGGCTGGATTGAGAAGAGCATTTTTTCTACCAGCGCAATTGCCTGACCTTTGTCGAAAAGGGCGAACACTTTGATTGCAGCTTCTCTGACTTCATCAGAACTGTGTTTGATCAGTTGCGGCAGGTATGGCAGCAGAACATCGGCATCGATTTTGCTGAGGCAGTCTATTGCAGCGGCAAGCAGTTCGGCATTTTCGCTTTTCAATGCTTTTGCAGGAAGCTCGGCGTGATTTTTTCCGCCAAACTGTTCGATGGCCTTGATCATTGATATTTGACCGCTAAGCGGCAAATCTTTGAAATGGTTGCGGCAATAATCGAAAACCTTGGCAAAATTGTTTGCATCTATTGCGTTAATCAGCTGCTCAGGGCTCAGCTGAGCCTTCTTTTTTTCGACTTCAGGCTGTGCTGCCGGCTCTTTTTGGGTCGCATGGCAGGATTGCAGATAATCGGCGATTTTCTGCTTTAAATTGTCGTTGGTTTCGGTTTCGAGAAATTTCTCGACAATCTGGCGAGCTTCAGCAACTTCGTAGCGAACCAGGTCGCATAGTTTGATTGCTGCTTTTTCGCGGGTTTCTGTGTTTTCAGAGCTCAAACCCAGACAATATCGGTCGATAAAAAGCTTCAATCTTTTCTGGCGATAATGGTTTTCGAGCACGCCAAGCATCTGTTCGGGGGTTGCCTGGACTATTCTGGCCTGATAAAGAGACGTCAGCACGCCCTTGAGAATATTTTCAATCTGCTTGAATTTGCCTCCGACGCAGGCCTGGCGCACTTCAAGCAATCTTGCCGGGCTTTGGCCGCTGGGGTTGGCCATGAATAACAGCCCGGCTTTTTTTATAAGTTCTTCGTCTTTTTCGACGCTGATAAAGCGGAGCAGAAGTTTTTCGATCTGGCCAAACGGAAAGAAAAAGGCGTGGAAGAGAGCCGCCTGCTTTTCGCTGTCTACCTGTGAAAAAAGCATTGCTTCGAAATGGCGCAAGGCTTCATTGGGGTCCCAGCGATGCAGAAGGCGTACTGCCCGCGATCTGATGCCGAAATTTGGGTTGACCAGCAAAGGCACGATTAGATCTTTAAGGCGGTCAGGAGCTATTTTTTCAAGAGCTTCGATGGCCGCGCTCAAGACTCTCGGGTCGTGGTGCCGGCATAAAAGCTCTATTGATGCCGCATCTTCGAAAGAACCGTATTTTTTTAGAAATTTGAGAACTGATGGCAGCAATTGCGGCGAAAAATTCGGCCAGTCGGCATTTCTCAGGCTACCGGTAATCAGGTGCGCATCAGCTCTTTTTACTGATTCGAGCATCAGGGCCAGGGTGAGTTCGTCCCGATTTGGGTTGTTGAGTAATTGCTCGATTTCGGCAGCTGTGGCGGTGCTCTTTTCAGAACTATCAAGGCGCGCCAGCACCTTTTGCATGTGAAATTTTATGCCCGGATCTTTTTCCTGGGCGATAAGATTGTTTAGGGCCGCCTGTTGTTGTTCATCCCAGGCGAGATCTTCGATTCTCGACAGAACTGAAAACCTGATTGAAGGATCGGGTGATTTCAGATCAGCAAAGAATTCTTTTACTGGGTCCATTTACGGCGTTTTAACCTTTTCATACTCTTGTTCAAGCAGAGTGTAGCCTTCTTTGAAGGCCGTCGCCAGGCGCATCATCTGCTCGGCTACGCTTTTTTCTCCGTTGGCAAGCATTAATAGACCAATGTTGCGCAGTACATAGCGTTGCAGCGGATTCTTGCGGTTGCGATAAAATGCTTTTTTGAGAAAATCTTCGGCAAGGCGCTTTTGATTCATTCCCCAGAAAATAAGACCCTTAAGATTCAATGCTGCGATTTCAAGATTCTCGATGTTCTCATTTGCCAAAGTTCTGGACTCGGTTTCGAGGCGGTTGATAAAATCGAGAGCTTGCTGGAACTCTTTACTGATAAACATTCTGGTGGCCAATACATAAAGGCCGTTGAGCTGGTCTAATTTTTTACGTTCAATATCGATGCCGGATTCGTTGAGCTTCTTTTCGAGTTCAGGATCCGCCTTGCTGTATGTCTGCAATTTTTCGAACATTTCAACATCGGTTTGGGCCTGGTGGGTGGTGATAAGGCCGTCGTCGAAAAATACCGGGCCACGGAAACCTTCAGCTGTGGTCAGATTGTCGGCGTAATTGAGCCACATACCCTGGCCGAGCGGATAAAAACTTTCTTCGGCGACCAGGGCGAAAGAGGCTTCGCTGTACCTTTTTGAAACTGGCGGCCAGCTGCGTAAGGTTGCAATCATTGCTTTGGACTGCTCGGGATGCTCTCGGGCAATTAGTTCCTCCAGGGCTGAGAAAGGAACTTTCAGGCTGGCTTCGGCGATGATCGAACCCTGTGATAAATAGCTGACGGGGACTATTTCGAAAGAAACCGTTGTCTTATCTCCGCTTTTAATCAATTTGATTTGTTTCTGGGCGACGTCAACTTTCCAGCCTTCGGGAATGATCAGGCGGATTGTTACATTTTCAAGATCGCCGGCAATGGAACGAAGCGTTACTTTTGCCTGAAGTTTTTCGTTAAGGCGTGGCGGCTGGCTCAAATCCAGTTCCATCTGGTACCATTCGGGAAGTTGAACGGTTGCTGCGTAAGTTGAGCTCAGGCTGAAAATCATCAAAAATATCATGGTTAAGGCAAATGATTTCATGTTTGGTCTCCTTGGTTTAGTTGATCTTCAGGCCTTTTTTAGGGCTTTGCTCGTCTTCCTCTTCGTCCAGTTCTTCTATTTCTTCAGAAACTTCTTTGTCTGCCTCTGGCTGAGTTGAAGGTGTCCGATTGACCGGAGCGAATTCTTCTGTTTTTTTGTCGTTAGAGTAAAGAATCTGCAGAAACTGAGGGTAGGTGTCATCGACGATGTGCATGATGATCATCATTGCAAGATCGAACTGAGCCCTGGTAATCTCGCCGTCTTCGATAATATGGTGACAGCATGCGGAAAGGTTCTTGCCGTCTGCAGAGATTTCGAACCTGATGTCGAGAATTTCGTTCATGACCTTCATGATGAACATTAAAACATCGAGGCGGTTCAATTCAACGTTTCTGATGAATCCGGGAACTCTGAAAATCAGATGGCCGTTATGCTGATAAATCATCAGATGCATGGTCAGGTTGCGGGCCTGCATATAGAGCTCGATAGCGTTTTCATCGATGGTATTGTAACGAATATTGTCCTGGTCGAAAAAGTCTTTTACACAGTCGATTGCGTTTCGGCTCATGGGGTTACCTCGGCGAGTATGCGATGGACATCGTCTGATGATATACCAAAGGCTTTGCTGGCGAAAACCAGAATTTTCTTTTCTGATTCTTCGATGACGCGGTCACGGGCCGCAGCCTTTACCAGTGAACGAAAAAGACGTAATGGCTGAAAACCTTTTGGCTCTTTTTCAAAGAAAGGGTTCGCACTGACCTGTGAGCGAATGCGATTGATAATATCGTGGTAATCCTGATCAGTGATTTGCAACATATCTCTTAGTTTCTGCACAATTTTTTTCTCATGCAGGTCGATCTGCCCATCACGCATTATTTCAAGAATAACCAGCGAGAAAAATTCGGTAGCGTTGAGTGGGGAAACGCTTTTCTCTTCAGATTTCAGCGCGGGAACAGCGGCTTTGATTGCCGATACGGCGTTGCTCAACTCAAGATGCTTCAAATCAGCGGCGGCAGTTTTAATTTTTTCAAAACGCTGGCGGCACCAGCCGAGTATTTCCTGGGCATGATAGGTCTGTTCGCTTTCGCTGCCGAGTTTTTTCAAACCGTTGATTGCGGCAAAAAGAGCGCCGTTGTTGATGTAGCCCTCGATGCCTTTCATTTGTCTGATAATCTGGTCGGAATTTAGGTAGCTGTTGCTCGAACCAAGCCGCTGACAATATTCATTGAGCGACATTTGCCCTAGCTGGGCGGTATCTTCAAGACGTGAAATTACCTTCGGAATTGAAGAATAAAGTTTATACAGTTTCAAATTGATTTGAAAAAAGTCAGAATCAAGAAGCTTGCGGCGTTTGAGGTAGAGTTTGCTCAGCTTCAAAAGGGCATTCAGATAAAATTCATCCGCTTCGAGAGCTTTGAGAAACATTGCTTCAGCTTCGACTTCGCGGCCGGTTTTCAGATAAAGGGTGCCGAGATTGCTTTGAGCTTCCGGGCATGAAGAGCAAATTTCGATTGAAGCCAGGTAATTTTTTTCGGCTTCTTCGTTGTTGCCGCAAATGCGATGACACAAACCAAGCAGATTGTGCGCTCGATAAAGCTGAGAATTTGCTTTTATCGCTTTCCCATAGGCAAGAATTGCATTATCAAAGTCGCCAGAAGTCTGATGATAAACGCCCTGAAAAAAATGCCCACAGGTATCGAAATGTTCTTTTTTGAAAATAGTCGTTTCAATAAGTGGTTTCTCGCCGATCGAGATTGCGGCCAGACAGACACAATTAGAGTCGAATAGGCGCTGGAACTGTTCCGGGGTGGTTCTGCCGCGTGCCAGAACGTTGCCGTTGTGAAATGAAAACAATACCACTTCGTTGTTGTTTTCAGCGACAGCCGGCAGCAGCGAAATGTTATCCTGCATCCACTCGTTCCAGGTCAACAGCGGAATATTGAATTCAAGCGATGGATATCGGCCGTTTTCGACCAGTCTGATTTCGGTATACATTATCTTTCTCGACTTAAAGCTTGGGTGGGAATGACATTCCTGTTTGGCCAACCAGGCTGTCATATTGATACATTTCGATGATTCCCCATTTTGAAACTCTTTCAAGTTTCATTTCTATCGGTTCGTTAATCTCTTTGGTAGTAGCTCCCTGAATATAAACGCAGCGCAGTTGTGCTCGGGCCATGGCCACGTCTTCCATGCCGGCACTGATTCCATTGCTGGTCAGCGAGAACTCGGTAATGGTGACGCCCTGGAAAAAGGCATCGAGGCGTTCGCGAAATTTGAGATAATCTTCAAAACCACCTGGCAATGCAGGGTTGGCCGGATAATATTTGAGATTGGTGTCGAAGTTTGCCATGGTTGCCGCAAGATTTCCTGCGCGAACCGAGCTTGAAAACGCGTCCAGAACAGCCTGAACTTCAAGCTCTTCCGGTGAGGTTCCGGTTGAGCTCGCGCCTCCACCTCCGCCGCCACAACCGGTTAGAAGCATCAGAAGAAGAGGCAGACCGATGAAAAATATTCTGCTGAAAATCGCTGAACCTTTTCCCATTTTCACTCCTGCGAATTGCCCTTGAGGCAGATCCTCATCCCGATAATTATACTGATATATCATCGCCTCAACTAATCAGGGGCGATCAAGTCATGATTTGCGCTTCTGTCCATGCCCCGGTCGAGCCGGGGCAAGAACAAAAAAGCAAAAGAGCCATTTGAATGGCTCTCAATTTATGTCGTTAAGCTTTGCCTGAGCAGCCCATGATGCGCATTTTTCTCTGAACGACTTCTTTAATCGCAGCTCTTGCCGGGCCGAGATATTTGCGTGGATCAAATTCAGCAGGATTTTCGAAGAATGCCTTGCGGATCTGACCGGTCATGGCCAGACGCAGGTCGGTGTCGACGTTGATTTTGCAGACGCCGGTTTTGGCGGCCTGACCGATCATTTCTTCGGGAACCCCTCTTGAACCGGGTAGTTTCCCGCCGTACTGATTGCAGATTGCTACGAGATCTTCGGGGACAGAACTGGCACCATGCAGAACCAGAGGGAAACCGGGTAATTTGGCTTCGATTTCGGCGAGACGGTCGAAGGCCAGTTTGGGCTCACCTTTGAATTTGTAAGCGCCGTGGCTGGTGCCGATAGCGATGGCGAGAGAATCGCATCCGGTTTTTTCAACGAAGATTCTGGCTTCTTCAGGATCGGTGTAGGTGGCGTCTTTGGCGTCGACTTTAACGTCGTCTTCAACACCGGCAAGTTTGCCAAGCTCGGCTTCTACGGTTACACCCTTGGAGTGGGCATATTCGACGACTTCGCGGGTAATTCTGATGTTTTCTTCGAATGGGTGTTTGGAGGCGTCGATCATTACTGAGCTGAAGCCGCCATCGATACATTTTTTACAAATGTCAAAATCATCGCCATGGTCGAGGTGAAGAACCACAGGAATCGAAACTCCTGAAGCTTCAGCCATTTCCATCGAGGCTTCGATGAGGTGAATAAGATATTCATGGCGGGCATATTTTCTGGCTCCGGCAGAGACCTGAATGATCAGAGGCGATTTTTCTTCGATTGCCGCTTCGAAGATTCCCTGTACGATTTCCATGTTGTTGACGTTGAATGCGCCAATAGCATATTTGCCTTTATAGGCCTTTTCAAAAAGTTCCTTCGAGGTTACGAGTGGCATTGAAACCCTCCTGCTTTCTTGGCTTGAGCGCTATAATCGCGCTGATAAATCTGCGCTTAAGTCTAACAAAGTGAAAAGTAAAAGTCAAAAACTGGACAACAGTGTACAGATAATTATTCTCTATGTTATAGTTAAAAGAGATGAGGATGCCTGAATTGAAAAAAACAGTGATTATTTTACTGATTTTTTTGACAGCGGTGGCAGGTTTTGCTGCGACCTCTTCTCAGGCACGCGAATATTTGCGTAAGGCCCGGGTTTTCTTTGAGCGCGGCAAGCTTAAAGATGCCCGCGATTATCTGAAACGCGCTCTCAAAATTGAACCAGAAAGCAATGAAATCCAGGGCTTCGGTGAACAGGTCGATACTGCGATTGAAGAACGTTCAAAAGAGCTCCGGCGTCAGGTTGATTTTTACCTGGGGGCAAAAAATGTACCCGAAGCAGAAAAGATCGTACGACAACTGCTGATTTTGAACCCCGATGATGAATACGGGCAAAAGCAGATGGCGGCCATTAAAAAGGTCAATGAACAGATCGAAGAATTTCAGAACAAAGGAATTGTCGTCAACCCTGATACCGGGCGGTCTCACGATGTCGATCTTTACAATGCCATTTCTTTGATGAACAGGGCTCGGGGCTTTCTTGCCAATGGCGACCGGCAGCAGGCTCTTGCACTCGTCGAACAGGTTCTGGCCCGAGAACCTGATTATAAGGCGGCCCTCGAACTAAAAGAAAAAATACTTTACGTCAATCGCATTCAGGAATTCATCGAGTCAGCGCAAATAGCTTTCCAACAGGGAAGGATGCGCGAATGTATCTACGATCTCGAACGTCTCATCAAAGAGTCACCAGAACGAACCGAGTATCTGCTTTTGCGGGCGCGTGCTTATCTTAAGTTGAAAGAATATCCTGCTGCTTTGCGTGATTTCTGGGCATACTATCGGCAACACCCAGATCAGAAAAAGGTTGTTTATCCTTTTTTGGCCGATGTTTATTTTGGTATGAAGCGCTATGACCTGGCCTATGGTTTTGCCAGAGATAGTTTAACCGGTGAAAGCTACCGCGGTCTGAGCTTTCAGTATAACTGCAAAGTTCGGTTCTATGCGATCGAATACGGTGTTCTTGTTCTGGTGGCAATGATTTTGCCTTTTGTCATTTACCTGGTCTATCGGCGCTTCGACCATCTGGTCAATCGTTTCCCCCCGGGGAAATTCCACGACGGTACCGGTTTACTCTGGTCAATGCTCGTTTCCGGCCCGGATAAATACCTGCCGTTGTTGATTGAAGTCGCTCGCGGCCTGAATGTCGCCTGGCTGAACTATTATGCCGGAATCTGTCTATTGCGGGCCGGCCAGATCGAAGGTGCCCAGCGTTTTCTCGCCTACAGCTTTTCAAACGATTTCCTTGCCGGCCGGGCCTATTTCTTTTTTGGTTTGACCAGAAAGCTTCTTGGCCAGGAACATTACGACAATGATTTTGATGCTTCGATCGTTGCTTTGACTTCGCACCGGCCCCGCGGCTGGTATCCGGAGTTTGTAAAAAGAATTGAACGTGTGTGTCTGATGACTTATAGTAAAATTAAAGACTATGAATCTTATGAGGGAATGGCCTGCGTGTTAGTCAGTGACCAGGTAGGAGAAGCGGTATGAAAAAAAATGGCCTGATACTCTGTTTCTGTTTGTTGTTCGTTACGTCTTTACTCGGGGCAAATCCTCTGGCGTTGAAGCTTATCGAAGAATGCCTCTTTACCAGCGATTTCGGAAACCCGGTTCCCAGCTATGAAGACGTCGATGATATAACCAATATCGGGCCGAGAGCCGACAACACCGGACCAATGATCAAGCATTCCGAATTGAACGCTTTCAAAAATACGGTGGTTAGAGCCAGCACCGGTCAGGCTTTCATAAATAAGATCAACGAAACCGGCGGCCGGGTTTTGCATGAACCGGGATTCCTTCATTTCATGAAGACATACATGTATATAGAGGCTGGTGGCTATGATGAAGAAGGCGATTGGCACTCAAACGGTTCTATGGCCAATTTTCCCCAGGACTATGATCCGGGTGACAAGCCACATTCGAAAAGCTACTATCTTTGTTTGAACCCGGGCTGGTGGTATATTCCCGCCCTAAGCTACCCGCCGAATGCCAAATCCTGTGATGTTTGCACAGATCTTTGCGATTTGCCGCCCTGTGAAAAAGTCGAAGTCGAAAAAGATGACGATGGTGACGGTATTCCCGATCGCACTGAAGAAGAATTCCACCATCATCAGCCAACGAACAATGTTTACGAGAATCTTGGCAATTATCTTTACGGCACTCTGCAACCTGGACCGGCAATTGGCAAAGATGCTTCAGGCAAGGTTTTTACCATGACCTTTAAAGATCGAACCCCGCCCAGAATCATTGGTTGTGTCGGCGACCAGTTTCCCGAGCTTGGTGTGGATACCCCTGCGAAAACCGGAGACTGGTATAAAATCGAAGGTCTGAAAATAAAAGATAATGCCTCTGACAAAGTAGGCAGCTGTCTTTGTCTGGGCAAAATCGACGGTTATCCGGCCACAGACTGGATGGAAAGCTGTGATTGGGTCAAAGAAGAACCCTTCAGAATCGTCGATTCCGATTCTGATGCGCAATACGTCATTATGCCCAATTCATGCCATGGCGTTATGCTGTATAGCATCTTTGCCTGGGATAAAAATGGTCTGCTCAACCCCGGTGAACCATTGATTGAAGAAGATAAGCCAGAAAATTGCTATGGCTTGAGAAGCCCTCCAGACGGCATTATAGACCTTGGGAAGCATCCTCTCGATGCGGTTGGCTGGCCAAGTGCTTTAACCCTGCCAATCACCGATGGTAATCTGCTCAGCGTCGACCCGGATGCCATCGATCCGAATCAGCATCGCGGTCACGGTTTTATCAACATTATCGACAACGATTTGCCGAATATCGTTATCAAGTTCAAATCGGTCAAAGACGGTAAATCTGTCTTCTTTCCGCCGGCGGTGCAACCTGCTGATTTGCCGATTCTTACTTCGTCCGAATACAAAAAGCCTTTGGGAATAGCCGATGCAAATGCGGTTGATTACGAAAACTTCATAGGCGATCTTACTGAGGCTGTTTTTACCTCAGATCTGGTCGATGAGGCAAAGCCGGTTTATTTCAAAATTTATGAAATTCTGCCTTCGCCTGTAATGAATGCCGGTGAACATGGCTTGCTTGAGAGATTGAAAAGCCCATCCAGTGAAGACGACTGGGACTTCATCAGAAAGGCTTTTCGTCTTGAAGATTACCAGGAATCAGATTCCGATGTGAATGGCGCACCGATAATCGGTGATGAGGATACTTTCGGTAAGCGAAATGGCACAGGCGGTGAAGTGACAGCTCTTTTAACCGAGCCCCTGCAGGAAGACGTCGAATACCTGGTCAGCGTTTGGGCCGATGACAACGTGAAATGGGCCACCAAGGACGAAAGCGGTGTGGTGTTGCCGATGATTCATCCGATTCCGACCGGTATCGTCGATGGCTCGATAAAAATTGAAATCCCGAATCAATACCCCAAAGTTACCCATAATGTCCCGCTGGACTCTGGTCAGGCCATATCACCAGAAATTCGGGTCGTTTTTCGCGAACCGACTCCTTCTGGTACTCCGGGCTCTATTTCTGATCTCGATTTTAAGAAATTCCCCTATATCGAAGTCTATGCCAAGGATTTTGCCGGCTTGACCAGAAAAATAAAGCTCTATGTAAAAGTCTCAAACGAAAAGCCGGATATTCGTGTGCTTGAGCACAAACATCGGCCAGGCAACTGATTCTGGTAAAAAATAGGTAGCCTTAACCTGTTAGATTGCAACCATATTTTTTGGGTATCTAACTGACAGGTACAGTCGCGGTAATATTGTGTTAGAATTAGAGAGCAGTAATTAACAAGTATTATCGGGAATGGATATGAAACAGGAAAAGACAGGCGGTCCTGTTGTCTTTTTTGGCGGACGAAAAGCTGTAACGCTGGTTGAGATAATGATGGCCATCGTTATTATTGCCATTGCGGTTTTACCGGCAATTGGCACTTTTTCCCGTTATTATGGTCTTGCCTCACGCCAGTTCGACCAGGAACTCGCTCTGAAAATCAGCGAAGCGGCAATGAATCAGTTGCTCGCTTACAAATATTCTGCTTTCAGTGATAACGAAACCTTTGTCGTGCCTCTTAATTTTCAGACTCCTGAAGGCAGCGTAACCGGCAACCTTAATTTTACTGGTGGAGCAGGTACTTCTGGGCCGATAAAAATCGGAAACGTCACTTACCAGTTGAATGCTGAAGTCGAGAAAGTTTTTATTGCGCAAAACATTCAAACCCCACATAACAATGCTCTTGAGTTCAAATACCCGGTAGACCCGGCCCATTGCCCTTTTCCTTTGCCGCCCCCGCCACCTCCGCCAGCTCTGCCGCCATTGGCAGCGGTGGCAAGTTATTCCTGCTTCGATGATCTTGTAATGATAAAACTTACCGTTGATTTTGGCGGCCCAAAAGACCATTTTGAATTGATTTCTTTCCGGGCGGACATGAACGAATGATTTATTCAGGTAAAAACCGACGTAAAGGTATCGCCATTGTAGTGGTGCTGGCATTCTGCGTCGGAATTCTCGGACTGGTTACCGTTCTGGTCATGAATACCAGATTCCACAAAGGCAGTCATCAGGTTCAGTTCGAGCAAATTCGCGCTTTAATGGCGGCAAAAGCAGCCATGCAACTGGCTATCTATAAATTCAGGGTCCTGCCTTCCGAGTTTTACAAAATTCATGACATTGAAAAAGCTTTGGAAATGAACCCTCTCGATCCCGATCTGTTGGCGAGAAAACAGGCCTATAAAGAAATCTGGAACCGGGATTTCAATTCAGAAATTGCCGATTCTCCGGCAGCAAAGATTAAGCAGAAGATGAATTCTGTCGATATGATCAGTGCAGAGAAACGTCACAGTTTCAGCGTCGAAGAATTCAGGCTTGTTTCGCGTAAGAGCAAGGGATATATCAAAGATTACGTGAAAATACGTGCGGTTGGTTCATACGGGAACGCCAGAAAAGTTCTGGAGGAATTGATTGAGGTCAAGGTTGTACACTAGAGGCGAAAAGACCGGTTTTACGATAGTCGAACTGGTTATTGCCATTTTGGTTTTTTCGATTTTTGTCGGCATTTTGATGTATCTGTACAGCCGCAGCAACGACTCTTTCAAAATCACCTTCTGGAAACAACAGCGCACTGCGCAATCTGAAATTTTCTGGGCGCATATGCGAAAACATCTGGAGGAAGCTACCAATCAGCTGGTTCCGGAGCAGTTCGTCGACAATCCTGATGTCAACATCAATATCAAGCCTCTAAAATTTCATGATGATCCGACTTCAGTCAACGACGGCAATATCATGGCCTGGAATTGTTCCAAGGTTAACTTCAATTTCTCTCCATCACCTAATCATAATGCAGTGCATAGCATTTATCTGCTTGAAAAAAAAGGCGGAACCATAAGACTGAAGAATTCCGGAAAAGAAGTCAGCAAGATTGAAGATGTTGAAAGCATCGAAATAAAGGTAATATCGATAAAAAAGGATTCAGTGAACTTTGAAGAAGTTTTTTCCGGCGGCCCCGATCCCGATGCGGTTGCTTCAGTTGTCGAAATGTCGCTGACCCTGTCACCGCCAAAGGGATACCTGGCTGAAGATCTAAAAATTGTACAGAATCATAAGTTCCGGGCTAATGTCGGAGCAACGGTCGATTCTGCTCCGAGTTACTGATGCTTAAGTTTAAACAGAATTTCGTTTTCATTGCGGGCTACTTTTTTATCCTGGCAGGCCCGGCTCAGGCACAGGAAGACAAAATCAACATTATTGTTCCTGAAACGCCACTACCCTGGATAATCGTGGTGATTCTCGCAATAGCCGTTGCTATTTTGCTTGGAATCATCTTTGTCATGACCCGGAAGGCTATCGGCGAAGAAATAAAAATCGATCAGACCAAGCGCAAGAAGGTTGAAGACTCCTATGCCAGCAAGATCCGCGGCGAATATCTGGCCAAGCAGGCTCTTCTCGATCAGAAAATAGAACAGGTACGTCAACGCTTTGCCATGGTTATTATGAAGGTGAAGCACCTGCTCGATACGCTCAACCCTGATGAGCTGTTCAAGGCTATCGTTGAAATGATCGAAGTCGATATTGGCGCAAACCGCTATATTCTTTTCCTTTTCGATCCCCATAAAAATGAACTTTATCCGTTTCGCTGGTCTGGCTACTCTGATGAAATAGAAAAAATCCTGTTCATTCCAATGGGGCATGCCCACATTCTTACTCAGGCAATCAAACGTCAACAGACCCTATATCGAGCAATGGCCACTAACGATATCGAAGTGCGTCAGTTGCTCGATCGCAAGCCGGTTTCCAATACCCAGGTTGCCATACCAATCTGTTCACAAAGCAAGGCTTTTGGCGTCATTCACATCGAATCTTTCTCAGATGGACATACGGAGCTTGATGGCAACGAGATCAAGTTTCTTTCAGCTTTGCCAACCTTTATGGGTGGTGCTTTGAGCAATGCCGACATTTTTGTTCAGACGAGAGAAGAATTGACCTCGGTGCAAAAAATTTCTGAGCAGGAAATAGCCGAGAAAAAACGACTGAAAGATATTTTTTCCCGATATAGTTCAGCCGAACTCGTTGAATCCCTGTTGAAAAACCCGGATAGCATTGACCTGGGCGGTGTAAACAAGCAGGCCGCGATAATGTTTTCCGATATTGCCGGTTTTACCAATTTCAGCGCAAGAATGGCACCAAAAGAGGTCGTTTCGCTGATGAACGAGTATCTTTCACGAATGACTGAAGTTATTCTCGATTATCACGGAGAGATCGACAAATTTATCGGCGATGCGATCATGGCGCGCTTTGGGGTTATGAGTGAGCTTCCTTATCCCGGAAGAAATGCGGTTGAAGCTGCAAATGCCATGCTTCAGGAGCTGCATTCACTACAGAACGACTGGGCCGGACGTGGCCTGCAGACCTTTCAAATTCGTATCGGTATCGCCACTGGAACGGTTCTAGCTGGAAACATCGGTTCGAGCCGCCGCCAGGAGTTCACTGTCATGGGCAGTACCGTTAACCTTGCATCACGACTTGAAGCTTTGAATAAGCAGTATTCCAGTAAAATTCTGGTTGATGAACCTACTTTCAACCAGCTTCCCAAAGGCGTAAAATCGTTAAAACGTGAAAACGTTCAGGTTCGTGGGCTCGATAACCTGATAAACATTTACGAAATTCAGGAATACAGCAGCGGTGCCAAGGTAATTTCACTGCAGCAGCGCTTCGATCAGCAAAACCAGGCGAATCGCCCAGACAGCACCGATTCGGATAAGCTTTCCCTACCGGATCAGTCAGAATTGCAGCCCTGAATGAAATAGAGCGAATCTCAAAACTGGTTGCGGGCCAGAAATACCAGCAGATCGTTACTGCGGTTGGCCTTAAGCATTGCCATCGATGAAATTTCAACCGGCTCCTTTTCGCCAATAATACTTGTTAAAAGCGGATGTGCCAGAATTTTTGGATCTACTTTGTGAAAGAATCCCGCGTTTTTAATAAGCCTGGGAGCGGTTGCCGCCCAGAAACCTGAATCGTCGCCTTCGGCAAAGTTGCCGGCATCGGCGATGAAATATTCATTGGCGGCAAGTTGATCAAGGAAAGGATCAAGAGCTCTGACCGTTGCCGGGTAAATATCGTGTAAAAGCACTGCGCCTCCGCGCAAATTCCCATTCATACCCAGTTGTTTCATGAGATTGCGAAGAATTATGGATTCATTTTTATGCTGCCAGTCTTTTGGATCAATTGTCCAGAGCATGATATCCATGTTCTTTGCTTGACAGATGCGCAGCAGCTGTTTGTTCAAAGCCCCATAAGGCGGGCGAAGAAAACGCGGTTTTCTGCCGGTGATCTTTTCGATCAGATCATTGGTGACATCGATTTGCTGATTGACCTGTGCTTCGCTGAGCTGGGCAAGATTCTTGTGGTTGTATGAATGATTGGCGATTTCGTGTCCGTCCTGGGCTATCTGGTTGACCAGTTCGGGGTATTTCTCTGCCTGGAGCCCGAGAACGAAAAAGATTGCTTTCAGGTTTCTCTTTTTAAGAATTTCAAGTATTTTCGGAGTAGTTTTCGGGTGTGGTCCATCATCAAAGGTGAGAATAACTTTTCGGGTTTGGGAAAAAAGCTTAACCAGCCGCGGGCGACTGAAATATTCGGCGACTTCGGCGAGATTTTCTTCGAGTATTTCTTCGCCGATTTCCTGGTTATATTCAACCGCAGCCATACCGGTATCAGGCTCTATCGCGAGGCTGTCCATGCTTATGGCTGCTGCATGGGCCGTATGAGCCCAACTCAAAAGAAGCAACGAAAAAATTCCGCCGATAATTAGCTTTAGATTTCTGTACATGTAGATTTTATCGGCATATTTTTTAAAAAAAATTATCCTCGCGATATTTGCACTGAAACTTGCGGTGGAAAATGTTGTATAATGCCGCACAGACTATGATAAACCAGGGAAAAAACAGCCATCTTGCTCGATTGTTAATGCTGATTTTGCTGTTTTTTATCGGTCGAAGTTCAGTCGCCCAGGTTTCGCCGGAAGTCAGAACGACGCTGATTGCTGAAATCGATTTTGTTCCGGAAATTCTGGAAATGATCAGAAAAAGTTTGAGCCGAAAGATCGCTCGACCGGTTTCTCTGGCATTTCAACCAGATGGTCGTTCTGAAAGTATTTTGCGGCGACCTGACCTGTTATTGATTGAAGATGGTGTTGCAACGGCTTCTCTACCTCTCGAGTTTTCGCCGACTCCCTGGCACATAGATCTGGTCTGGGTTCTGGCGTATCGTCCTGAAAACATTAATTTTTCGACCGCTTCGCCAAGCCTGGAAGATTTTGGCCGGGTTCTTCTGCAGTTAAAGGCTGCAAACCCTAATGTTTACCCATGGTTTGAATCACTATACTCAAAAGAAACACTGCTGAATTTCAGCAAACTTTTCGTTGAGGCCAAAACAAAATCCGGGTATGAAAAATTGCCTTTTTGGCAGCAATCCGGAATGGTAAAAATGCTTTATCGGGCAATGGAGCAGGGGTTGCTTAATCCTTTGTCGGTTGAGGCTGATCAGGCATTGGCCACGAAGGTTTTTCTCGCCGGTGATGCCCAATGTTTTTCTATCTGGGTTCCTCTGGAATTGCTCGACAATTCATGGTTGGTCGGCGAAACTTTTGGGGACGCAAAGATCACGGCTTTTCCCGGACAAGGTGGCAAGCGCTTTCCAGGAAAAGTTTTACGGCTTTGGAAGCACGACGAAATCATGTTAAATTGGAATTTCACTGCGCCGGCTTCTTCCAGTCTTGTTTTAATCGATGCAGATTATGCTGTTGATCACAAGTGGCTGAAGTTTGAAGCCGAAAGAGTTTATGATCGCCTGATTATGGGAGATTTTTGAATATGAATGTTTCGTTGCGTTTCAAGGTCATATCGCTGTTGTTCATTTTGATCAGCAGTCTGGCTTTGGTAATGAACGAAAAGTCTACGGCGCTGATTTATGAAAAAACCCAGGAAACTTTTCAACAAAGGCTTGAACAGCTGAGTGAGTCGGTTAAGTCATACTGGGAATCAGAAAAGAACACTCTGCTGAGCAATGCCATGCTTTATGCCGAGTCGGAAAAAATCATCAACTATTCGACTTACAGTTTATTTAATTTGCTGCAGCAGGAGCTCGAGCGCTTAATTTCCAAAACCGGCTTTCACGATATGCAGCTGGTTTTGAAAAATGGTCGGTTGCTTTCGAGCAATACCGGGCAAAGCCGGGAAGTTTCTCCTCTCGACCTGAAAGATACGCGACTGCACCTGGCTCAGGTTGAATTGCAATACAACGATGATGGTTTGTATCTCTGCGCTGAGGTGCCGGTGCAGAAAATGGGCGAATTTATCGGTCGACTTTCTTTGCGACGAAAACTCGATGATACCAGATTGAAAAAAATGGCGCGCAATCTTCAGGCTGACGTCTCATTGGGAATTCGGGAGCAGATAGTTGCATCTTCTTTGCAGGATCGCGCCCGTGAAGACATGATTCGCGAACATTTCCGCAAAAGTGAGAGTAACGAGTCGGTTATGAAACTGGTACTCAATTCTGAAGTCTTTTCGGTCGGCAGACTGTCTTTCGAAAAGACTTTGAGTGGCGATCCAATGGTTGTTTACGTGGCGGTTTCGCAGAAAAAAATGCTGTCGCTGGTTGAGCAAGCCCGCAGCCAGAATCTGGCGGTTACCGGCTGGGCATTGTTGATTACCCTTTTGTTTACCGTGGTTTTTTCTGAGCGGGTTTTGATTGCACGCATCAGAGCTATCAGGGATGGCGCTAACCTGATCGCCGAGGGTGATCTAGATCAGCGGTTCAATATCGTTTCTGGCGATGAACTGGGTGATCTGGCGCGTTCATTCAATCGCATGGCGACCAATCTGAAGTCGAATCGTGACCGGCTTCAGCATTATATCGAGCGCATCGAAAAACTTGCCAATTATATTCAAAATATTCTTGGCAGTCTCAAGACCTGCGTCATCACCTGGAACATGGAGGGTTACATCGAGACGGTCAATGCTTCGGCAGTTATTGAGCTGGGCGAGTATTACGGCGATCTCGAAGGGCTGTCTTTGCGCCGCTTCCTTAAAAAGCTCAAGCCTGAGTCCCGCCATGAAATGACAAAGGCTTTACGGGAAATTACCTATTCTGAATCAGACCGACAGTTCGACATCGAGATTGATCTGGGCGAACACGCCGGAATCAAGGTATTGCAGGGTGGTTTTTCGGTTCTTCGTGACCAAAATGGCAAGCCATACGGCTTTGTTCTTACCCTGAGCAACATCACCCAGAGAAAGATAATCGAGCAGCAGCTTTATCATGCCGATAAGTTGAGTTCGATCGGGCAGCTTTCAGCGAGCGTTGCTCATGAAATCAAGAATCCGCTGGCTTCGATCAAGACTCTTGGCCAGTTACTTCAGGAAGAAACCGAAGAAGATGATGATCGGCGCGAATACATCGACGTAATCGTCAGCGAAGTCAATCGTCTCAATGGTGTGGTCGAACAATTGTTAAAGTATGCCAAGCCTGAAGGATCCATGTTCAAGGAGCAGAGTTTTGCGGATGTGATCAAGCCGGTTCTGGCACTGGTCAATCATGAAGCCGAGCGTAATCGTGTCAAACTCGAAGCTGAATATGATCCTGAATTGAAGGTTTACGTTGACGCCGAAAAGATCAAACAGGTATTCTTGAATCTGATTTTCAATGGTATGCAGGCTATTGGCAATGGCGGACTGATTACTGTCAGGGCGATCAAGGAACCAGAGAGTCTCTGGACGGCTTTCGAGGTCAGAGACAGCGGTCAGGGTATGCCAGAAGAAGTTTGCAAAAAGGTTTTTGAGCCGTTTTTTACTACCAAGCAGCGTGGCACAGGGCTTGGGTTGGCAATTGTCAAAAAGATTATCGATCTGCACGGAGGAAAGATAGAAGTGAAAAGTGAAGCCGGAAAAGGCACGGTATTTTCATTCTATTTGCCCAGTAAACAGAAAGGTTAACCTATATGTTGTTCAAAACTCACAATATTCTCATCGTCGATGACGAAAAGTCGATTCTTTTCAGTCTCAAAGCAGCTTTGAAAAAAGAAGGCTATCAGGTTAAATCGGCCGAAAATCCTGATGAAGCTCTGAAATTGATGGAACCCGGCGCTTTTCAGGTAATCATTTCCGATTACAATATGCCCGGTATGAATGGTATGGAGTTTTTACAGCAGGTCAAACAGATCGACCCTGAAGTGGTTTTCATCCTGATGACTGCCTATGGCTCGGAAAAGCTGGCGATCGAGGCGATGAAGCAGGGTGCCTACGATTATTTTTCCAAGCCTTTCGATATTGAAGAAATGCGGGTTATCGTCGCCAAGGCCTGTGAAAGGTTCAGTCT
>CAZQUE010000084.1:0-19664 GCA_964596185.1 uncultured bacterium
CAAATCCAGCTTTGCCGCCAACGTCGTTGGCCTGCGACACCTCAAGAATCCCAATTTCTTGTCATTTGTTCAGGATACTATCGCTGATCTTCTTATTCAGGATATCGAAAAAGATGACTTTGTCAGAGTCAGAGTCCTGGTTACCTATCTCAAAAAGTATAAAAATGACAAAGGCGTCGAAAATTTTAAACCAGTTTTGCGCAAAATTTTGCCGAAGCTTAATTTCATCGCCAATCACAATCCCGTAAACCACAAAATCAATGATCTGACCGAACAGGTTAAGAAAACTTTGATCGAGCTCTAAGTAAAAGCGAAACGATCGGGGCCGAAAGATTTTTCTTTCGGCCCCGATTTTTTTTTGAAAAATGATTAACTTTTAGGCGATTTCAATCGAAGAGTTTTAACAACTTCAAATTGAAAGCAAGCCTAGATGAGCGAGCACAATCGCAGCAAGCCAACTCTTTTCGCCACATTCTTCAGCGGAGAATCGGCGAAATACTCGGCCTACGCCTTGATAGCGGGGTTGGTAGCTCTTTTTGTCGCCTTTTACAAATATCGCGATGTGATAAAGTTAACCGCTGAAAATGCAGTCAACAACTTCGGTTACCCGGCTCTTTTTCTTATATGCTGGGCTGCTGATGTTATAATTCAGCCGATTCCAGCTGATGTCATAATTTTTGGCAGCTCATTTGGTGGTGCAAACTTATGGAAAACCGCGTTAATTGGCGGATTATCAAGCGGCATGGGCGGCATGACCGGTTATTACCTCGGACGTTGGTTTGGCCCATGGCGTTTTAGAAGAATCTTTGGTTCCAAGATGCTGCGAAAGGGCAGGGATTTGTTCAGGGATCATGGAGCGCTTGCCATTTTTGTGGCGGGCGTTTCCCCAATTCCCTATTCGGCAGTTTGTTGGATCGGCGGCATTTACAACATGTCATTGGCGAAAGTCGTCGTTGCCAGTTGGGTCAGCCGCACACTTCGCTACATTGTCGTAGCCTATCTGGGACAACTGGTATAAATGAGAAAGCATTACGGAAGAATAATTGGCGACGTCTTCTTTTATTGTTTTTCGGTGATTTCTTTAGTCAGTATAATTACGATTCTGGCAACCCCCGCCCGAGGCTTTGTCTGGAAAGAGCTGCAAAAGCTGAAAGATATTCGGGGAAAAGTCGAGGGGCCAAAGCGTTTCATGCAAAAGCTTGAAGCACTGGATCTTAAATTCAGTGAGTTAACCCCGCAGTTGCTGATTCGCAAAAGAAACAGGCAAATGCTGGTTCTTTCTGAAAACCTGGTAATCGCCACCTACCCCGTTGGCATAGGCAAAAACCCGGTCGGAATCAAGCTGAATGGTCAAGATGGCAAAACACCGGAAGGGCAGTATTACGTCTGCAAGAAAGACGATGCCTTTCATTTTCATCTTTTTCTTCAGCTGAATTATCCCTCACCAGACGATGCCAAAAGAGGTTCGGTTCAGCGCTTGCTCAACCACAAGGAAGAAGAAACCATTAATGAGGCATGGAACAACAATCTGCCGCCGCCGGTAAATACCGCACTCGGTGGCCCGCTAGGCATTCATGGCTTTGGGGCCGAGTCGAACTGGACCCAGGATGGCAGCATCTCGATGCACAACGCCCACCTTGAAGAAATCTACTGGCTGCTGGCGACGGGAACTCCGGTCGCTATAGTGCCTTAAAGAATCTTCACATCTTATAAACCAGACTACTGGTAAAGGTAGAATCGGTTTTTTCTTTGCCCTGAACCAGCGGAGTTTTGCGATAATTGGCAATATACCTGGTTTCGAAATCAAAATTTGAGTTTACGGTGAACAGGGTTCCGATAGAGAAATCTACTTCAAAACGATCTTTAAAATCATCTTTCGGCGCTCCGTAATCGATCGAGCCAAGCAACTTTATGTTTTCTGCAACCATGCGATCGCCCTGCAAACCAAGCTTGAGCCAATATCTGGTATCAGAGGTCGAATCAGTAAAATCTTCTTTGGTTATATCGACACCGGCAGCCGCCTTGAGATTTCTTTCTGACTCGGCAATGATTGTCTTGAAATAGCCGGCACCAAAATTGAGCCTTGTTTCATAACCGGCAAAGCGGTCTTTCAACAGTCCGCTTTGAACATACCAGGAACTTCTGGCATCTCTGACGAATTCTCCTACGACACCAATCTGTTTTTTATCGGCGTTGACCTCGCCTGATGATTTTCCGTAATTAACCAGACCATCGTAAAGAAGATTGAAATTTTCCTGCTTCTTTTCTTTCAGCTTGAAATTGAAATTGATTTTCTCTTCATCAGTGTTACCTGAAGTTGAAGAATAACCCAGTGAAACCCTGCCTTTGAGCGGTTCGGCGAAAACGGGGAAATTGGCGGTAGAAAGAGTTGAAATAGCAATTAATGCCGATAATACTGTAATCTTTTTCATGTTTGCCCCAAAATTTGTGTCTGATTTTGCTATCGACAAAAAGACATTTTTTGTTAAATTAGGGTTGTTGGAGATGAAAACTTGAGAAAACCATCTACAAAAACCTTGCTAATTGGTCTTTTGGCACTTTTTATCGGCAAAACCACTCTCGCCGCCGAAACCATGCTGCCGAACGATCTACGCAAGGAGCGCATCTACAGTATAATTTTATCGCGCTTCGCTGATGGAGACGAGACCAATAACTTTTTCAATCGCGAGAATATCGATTCAACCGACCCTCATTGGCGCGGTGATCTGGTTGGAGCAGCCGCAAAGCTTGGCTATATCAAAGGGCTTGGCTTTACCGCGATTTGCATCACCCCACCCGAAGAAAACCGGGGCGGACTCGACTTTATGGGCTTTTATCCCTATGATTGGCATGCAACCGATTATCGTCTGAAATCAGCAAATTATGATTATCAGGATTTCATAGATGATGTTCACCGCAATGGACTCAAACTTTTTCAAACAATTGTTTTAAACCACTCATGCAACTATGGCATTCGCAACACTTTTTTCATTCCCCGGCTGCCGCTGAAATTCTATCGAGGTTCTTTGCAGCCTGCCCTGCCCTACGTTTTCAATCCCGGCAACTACAAACACCCTTTTCGCATGGATAACGACAATCCCTGCGCTCCGGAATGGTTCAAAGATTATCTGATTCGCGATGAATGGGGCGCGGGGCCTTTGATTGATCCTGTAACCGGAGCGGTTTTTCCCAAAACCGATCAACACCCAGAAAGATTTTTCGGTACAGATGAAAAAAGCCTCGACCCAGAGCTGTATCATCGGCAGGGCTGGCTTGCCAACAGCAATTCTGTGGCAATTGACGAAGTCCAGCGACAGCATCTCTCGCAAAACCAGATCGATCTGGCCACAGAAAACTGGCGGGTAAAAAACTTCTTCATCGCTTATGGAAAAAGTTTAATCGACAAGGGTGTTGACGGTTTGCGCATTCAATTTGCCCGGAACCTAAATCGTGACGACCTTCGCCAGATCACCGAACAATGGCTGGCTCATCGAAATGATCTGATGATAATTGCCGATGTTCAGCCAATCAGTTCGGGTTTTGGCGAATTGTTCAAAGAGAATGAACCCTCTCAACTTGTACCCTGGTGGTATACCCGGACAACCCAGGATCCATTGCAACCTGATCTGGGGCAGAATTCACAGATCGCCGTTTTTGACTACGGCCTGTTCAATTCCTTTTCCAAATCAATTGCCGACGGCCATTTTGGTGGCACCGGTTCAATTATTGGTCGCGATTGGATATATGGTGATCCGCAAAGTCTGGTCACCTTTTTTCACAATTACCACCTTGGTCCGGAAACCGGCAATTTGACCAGATTTTCCGGTGACGAATGGAAAGCGGCATGTGCTTACAATCTGATCTGGACAATGCGGGGCGTGCCATGTCTGCTTCAGGGCGAGGAAATTTCATTCAAGAAAGGTTTGCCGCAAAAAATCGTTCTGGCCGAAGATCGGCTAGAAAACACTGGCCTGGCCTATTTTGGTAACAATCTCGAAGTCGACGCAATTTCGAACACCATTTCCCATCCTCTTTATCGCCATATATATCGATTGAACCAGATTCGGGATGCGATTCCAGCTCTTGCGCTCGGCCGTCTTGAAAATGGCAGTGAGTTTGTCTCTGGCATCAGTTTCGTCAGAAACTTCAATAACGCTGAAAGTTATGCGGTTATCGGTCTATCAGCCTACATTGACCAGGATATAACGGTTACCCGGGTTCTGCCTGGTGAATACACCGATGCGGTTACCGGCGAGACCCAAACCGTGGCAACTTCTAGTCTGAGTCTAACTTTCACCGTCAAAGGCAACTCGGCCGGTATCTGGGTAAAAAACGGCCCAGGCAAAATCGGCACCGACGGAAACTATTTGCGCTAAGACTCAAGTTTTGCGAGAGTTACCAGGGTGGCACCCCAATGCCCGGCATCCGGACCCGCCAGTGCAAAAGCTTTTACCCACGGCAGTTTTTCCAGGGTTGAATGGACAGTGCGCCGAAGATTGCCGATTCCTTTGCCGTGAATGACTCTTACTTCAAGAATACCGCGAATGCGACATTCTTCGAGATAATCGATCAGCAGGTTCTTGACCTCGCGTGGATTGAAATTATGTAGATCAAGAACCCCATCAACCGGTATTTCGACTGGCAGATCAGCCGAATCATCAGGGGTCACTAAAATTTCCCCTTGAGTTCGCGCACGTAAGCTTCTCTTTCGTCGGCACCGTAGCAAACAAGCCCGATTCTCACCGAAGTTTTAATCGGATTTGATCCCCAGGGCCAGAAAGCACAATAAAGACAGGTACTTTCATCGATACTGATACGATACAAAGTTTGCTCTTTTCGCGCACCGCCGACCTCGCGAACGAATTTATCAAAAAAGTTTTTAAAAAATGCGCCCTCACCTGCCGGTTTGTAGGCCGAACCGAAAACCTTTTCAATTTCAACGGCCAGTTCATTCATAATGTCTGAATTGGCGACACCACAGTAAAGAAGCGGGTCGTCGACATCATTATTTGGCTTAATTTTGAACTTGTCTTCGATCAGATCGATAATCTGCAAATGCTTTTTTATTTCTTCGACACTGTTTTTCATAAATGACCATCCGCTTGGTTTTTAAATAATTTAGCCTAACCCTCGAAGCAAAGCAAGCAATAACGAACTTTCAAAAAATAAGCCGGTGCAAACCTTGCTTCAGCTTGAATTTAAGCGATTCTCCGAATTTTAACCTTGCAATAAGCCAACGATACTTTTACCCTGATAAAAACGATATACGGAGGCAATATGCAAATCAACAAATCACTCGCAATTCTTTTACTTTTTGTTGCCACCCTGTTAACCCCGCTATTCAGCCAGGATTCCATTGAAACGGCAAGTCTGACTGCCCAGGCAGAAGCCCCTCTAAAGCTTTCTTCGCCACGCGAGACAGTGCGCTTATTCATGTCGATCATGAATGACGTCGCCCAAGGCAATGTCCAATTCATTGACCGAGCGTTGGCCACCATGTATCTGGAAGATCTGCCGGCAGAGAATCGCGAAGCCAAAAGCACCGAAATGGCCAACAAGCTTTTTCGCATTCTCAATTCATTTACTTTCAAAATCGATGCAATTCCTGAAGAGCTTTCCGGTCGCACCTACACCCTGCCGATTGGCAAAGAGCTTGGAATCAGCATCGTTATCTACCGTTACGATAGTGAAAACTGGAAATTCAATTACACGAGAACCCTTGCAAATCTCGATGATTACATAGTCAAACTCGAAGAATCCCAACGCAAGGTCAGTGAAGATACTACCATCGACCCGGTCTTCAAATCACCCCGTGATACGATGAACTTCTTCTTTACCGCGATGAACAACCAAACACAGGCCGGTTATAAAGAAGCAATCAAAGCTCTTGACATGAGCCGCTTCGAAAAAGCCGTTCGTCTTGACATTGGTCTAGAGCGTGTTGCGATGCTAAAATTCGTCATAGATCGGTATAAATACGTTGATCTTGTCGAAATCCCCAAAGAAACTCAGGGCCCACCCTATGTTTTTCTCGCCGACAATGCCGGGCGCATCGTCATTGAAAGAGTAAAACAGCCTGATTCGACCATCGAAGCCTGGAAATTTTCTGCCCAGACGATTGAAGAGCTACCGAAACTTTACGATGCCTTCAAAGACAAGAAAATCGTCGAAGGCGTTATCACAGAAGTGGAAATTCCCTTTTCGGTGCGCCTGCGCGACTACATGCGCAAGAATTTTCCGGCTTTGCTCAAAACCACGGTTTTTCTCGAAAACTGGCAATGGCTGGGCATGTTCTGCGTTGTCTTTCTTGGCCTTGGCGTCAGTAAGCTTCTGACCCATCTGCTGAAGAAAAGCATCAAAGTCGTTTTCAAGAGAGAATCTCTGACCGTCGACCAGGAAGCGGAAGATCGTTTCATCAGGCCGATAAGCATCACCCTAACCAGCTGGTCATGGTGGTTGGGACTGGCAATCTTGAGTTTACCGGCCGGCGCACGCCTGATACTTCTGGTAACAGTAAAACTGATCACGGCAGCCTCGGGCATCTGGGCCGGATATCGACTGATGGACGTTGTTGGCAGCTACCTTCAGGCCAAAGCTGAAAAAACAGAGAACAAATTCGACGACCTACTGGTGCCATTGATCACCCGCACTCTCAAAACCCTCTCAATCGCGGTTGGCCTGGTATTCATCGCCGACATTTTTTCCTTTGATATCGACAAGATACTTGCCGGTCTCGGTATCGGTGGTCTGGCTTTTGCTCTGGCCGCCAAAGACACGATTTCCAACGTATTCGGTTCTCTCACAATTTTGATCGACAGACCATTTCAGATTGGCGACTGGGTTACCATCGGTGCTGCTGACGGCACAGTTGAATCAGTCGGGGTAAGAAGCACCCGCATTCGAACGTTCTACAATTCTCTGATCACCATTCCCAACTCGCAACTGATAAATGCAACCATCGACAACTGGGGCGCCCGTAAGTTCAGGCGTATAACCTGCACGATCGGTATTGCCTACGATACCCCGCCTGAAAAAATCGATGCTTTCTGCGAGGCAATCAGAGAGATCATTCGCCAGCATCCTTATACGCGCAAAGACTATTTTCATGTCTATTTAAACGAATTTTCAAACTCCAGCCTTGGAATTCTTCTTTACGCTTTTGTGCAAACCCCGGACTGGTCAACTGAACTGCGCGAAAAGCACCGGCTCTACAATGACATAATCAGGGTCGCCAAATCGCTGAAAATAGAATTTGCCTTCCCGACACAAACCGTTTATCTGCGCAATGAAGAAACTCCGGTACATACAAACATTCCCAAAAATGAAAATGAAGCCTTCAAGGAAGGCCAGGAAGTTGGCGGCAAAATCGTATTCGACAATCTTGGCAACCCACCGGTTAAACCACCGCCGGTTACCTTTTAATTTTTCACTTAACCTTGTCGCGTGCTGCAACCATTGCCTTGAGTCGATCAGGATCGATGGGGTTTTCCCAAAAACCGTCATATTTGATGCTCGATCCGATGATCCAGGCATCGGCCTGGGCATAATCGGCGGCATTGCGGGCGGTAAGACCTGAACCGACAATCACCGGCAGACGACTGGCTTTGCGGGCCCTGGCGACCTCAGCTTTACTGGCCGCCTTGCCGGTTGCTGCCCCGGTAATGATTACCCCGTCGATGCCAAAAAATTCAGCACCATGAATCCAGTCTTCAAGAGCTAGATCAGCAGTAATTGCATGGGCGGAATGCTTTTTCTGAACATCCGTCCATATTCTTATTCGCTCGGCACCGATTCGAGCACGCTCGCGAAGGAGTTCTCCGGCACAAGCCTCGATCAAACCTTCATCCGCAACATGGGCAAAAACACAGCCTTCAGCCCTGATAAAATCACAATCAGCCGTGTGAGCGACTGCCAGAGCTTCAAGATTAGCTCCAGCCAGAATCTGAATGCCAACCGGAAACTTTTTGCCAACTTTTCTCTTCACTTCAACAGCAACCCTGGTCATGCCAGCCACTATCTCTGGGCCGACTTTGCCCTTAAGATATGGACGATCATGCATGTTTTCGAGAACTATTCCATCAAAACCGGCAAGCTGATAGAGTTCGGCTTCTTTGACCGCCGTCTCGACTATTTTTTCTATTGTATCTGTATGAAATGGTGTACCAGGCAGGGCTTTAACGTGAACCATGCCAAGCAAAGCCGGAAATTTCAATTTTTCATTTACATCGAACAATGGCTTCATAAAATTGCTCCTCAGGTAAAAAGAAAGATCATGATTATGCCTGTCAATAGAACGGCAACATAGGCATAGCGGAAAAAACGGTCAAGTTTGACCGCTTTTTCAATTCGTCCGGTTTTTACAAATTGGTTGTTCACAACCGTTTGCACCAGAGCAGAAAAAATAACCACATAAAAAAGAATGAAAATCTTGTCGGACATCACCAAATAGCCCACGGCAGGTAAGGCATCGGCCTGCGAAATGTGCAACGCTACCGCCGAAAGAAGAGCGGTTACGCAGATGCCGCATTGGGTCTCAAATTCACTGGCATTGATGAAGAATACCATGTACGCCATTCCGGCAATGATGATCAAAGGCAAGATGAATTTAATCAAATGCGGAATAAATGCCCGTCTTAAAATCACCTTGAAACTGAAGCGGGAATAGCTTGATTCATCTTTGTTGCCCAGCCCAAAATCGGTTCGATACTGGTGCACATCGACCTTAATCGATGCGCTGTGTTTTTCCCAGTCCGGGACTATCAGCTCGGGATCGACCCAGGCCATGGCATTTTGATTTACATCGGGATCTGGAACGAAAATCAGTTCTGAAAGATTGCTCTCTGAATCTTCGATAACGATGGGCAAAGTTTGTTCGTCGAATGGATATGAGTGCAGGCGAAAATGACCGCGGAATCGCCCTTTAACTCTTTGAATCCAATATTTTTTGCCGACCTTGTTCTCGGAAGGCGTCAGAGCTGTGGCCTTATCGATGGTTCCGTTCATGAACTCGATGTTTTTTGGTTCCCATGCACTTTCCAGGGGAACCTTATACCAAATGTAAAAATCTGCAAAAAATTCACTCTCTTTTACATCCAGATGAGCGATATCGAGTATGTAAAAACCAATTTCAACCCGCTGAGTCGGTGAAGCATTGGCACAGACTGAAGTTGAAAAAGAAAAAAGCAAAAGCAAAACAAAGATAATTTCAAATTTCTGTTTCAAGATTGAAATCAATCCTTTCGCGTGATGACTTCATTTATCTTTCGCGCAAGCTCTTTAATCGCAAAAGGTTTCTCGATGAAATCAACGTCATTGCCGTGCAATTCCTCTGATCCTACTATTTCTGCAGTATAACCGGAAACAAACAGCACTTTAATGCCTGGACGCAGACTTTTTATCTTCAAATACAGTTCTTTACCATTCATTTCTGGCATGACGATATCGGTTATCAGAAGGTCAATCTGTTGATTTCCGTCTCTGACTATTTCGAGAGCGGCAGAAGGAAAATTTGCAGCAATGACCCGGTAATTGAAGCCTTCGATAACCTTGCGGGTCAATTTTAAAATAGCTTCTTCATCTTCAACCAGGAGTATCGTTTGCTTTTTGCCCTTTGGAACTTCTTTTGAATCAGTAGCATGATGTTCGCTTTCTTCGGCTTGAGCCATGGGGAAAAGAATCTCGAATGAAGTTCCCACTCTTGGTGAACTGGTAACGATTATATGACCATTGTTCTGTTTGATGATGCCATAAACTGTGGCCAAACCAAGTCCGGTTCCACGACCAAGCTCTTTGGTGGTAAAGAACGGTTCGAAGATCTTTTCCTTTACTAAATGAGTCATGCCGCAACCGTTGTCAGAGACGGTTAAAACAAGATAATTCCCTGAAGGAATGGTATTTTCGTCTTCATCCTGGTCGAGAGTCCTGTTTTGGGTGGAAATTTTGACCTCTCCACTGCCGGAAATTGCGTCGCGAGCATTAACACAGAGATTTGCCAATATCTGATCGAGTTGTATCGGATCAATTTTTATGGGGAATATATCCTGACCGGGCTCCCAGATAAGTTTGATGTCTTCTCCGATGAGCCGACTCAGCATTTTCAGCATTCCTTCAATATTGCGATTAATTAACAATACTTTGGGTGTAATAATCTGTTTTCTGGCAAAGGCTAACAGCTGTGCGGTGATATCGGCAGAACGCGTCGCCGCCGCATAAATTTCGGTCAGATTCTGATGCACCGGATCATCGGATGGGATTCGCGACAAAGCAAGTTCGGTATACCCGAGAATTACGCTGAGCATATTGTTATAATCGTGGGCTACACCTCCGGCCAGTTGCCCGACCGCTTCCATTTTCGACGATTGCAATAGTCTTGCCTCAAGCTCAAGCTGATGAGAAATATCGCGAACGAATACCAAAGCCCCATCTTCACCGGCAAAGTGCGTCGGTACCGCCGAGACTTCAACTTGCAATGCTTGTCCGTCAGACCGAACAATCGAATTTCGCATCGGTTCCTGAGCTAATTTCTCGAAATTCAACTGCAGAATCCTTTGGCTGACTTCAACTTGAAATTCCGGGTTAAAAGCATCGATAACCGGTTTGCCAAGTATTTCGGCCGGACTGCTCAATCCAAGTAGATTAAGCATAGTCTGATTCAGATAAGAAAATTGCCCTCTGGTCTGGACAAAAACACCGAATGGAGCGCCTTCGATCAAAGAACGAAACTGCTCTTCGCTCTTGCGTAAATCTTCGGTCTTCTTCAAGACCTGCTGCTTCAAAGACCAGGACCAGAAAAAGAAAACGAACAATGCCAGAATCAGAGGGCCGGTAATGATCAGAACATAGCGCAGCAGTTTTTTTAACTCCCGGGCGGAATCCTGTTCGACACCAAACCAGCGTTCGACGATTCGATGGTATTCACCCGAATTTTCAATGATTTTCAACCCCTCATTCAGTTTCGCAAGCAATCCTCTGCGGCTTTGCCGGGTGGCAAAACAATATTTCGGCGAGAGCAGAGGTTTTTTGGCCATTTCAAGATTGGCCCAGGAATTTTTTCTGATTAACCAGGCTGCAGTCATGCGCGAAACCAGAGCACAGTCTCGACGACCGGTAACCACCTCAAGCAAAGCTGATTCCTGGCTGACAACGGCAATCGTGTTAGAAGCCAGGTTGTTTCTTCGCACGAAATCATGCATGATATCATTTTCTTCAACGACAAGCTTCAGCCTGGCCAAGTCCTCAAGGCGATGGGGCGGCTCGATAGAATTTTTTCTAACTACAGACACACAATGGCTGACGATGGTTGGCGCAGAGAAACTGAATTTAGCAGCGCGATCGGGCGAAAAAAACATGCCCTGAATCATGTCAATTTGCCCATGTTCGAGTTTTTCAACAGTTTTTGTCCACTGATCGGGTTTGAATTGAATTCTCAATCCGGTCGCACTTGCTACCGCATTCATCAGATCATAGTTGAAGCCAGTCAGGTGTCCATTTTCATCGACAAATTCAAATGGTGGGTAATGAAGATCGGCACCGACAATTATTGTGGGGTCTTCGGCAATCTCGAGGTCTGCAAACCATTTTGCGTGCAAAACATCATAGGTGCCATTGGCTATAACTTTTGCCAAGCCCTCATTTAGAACAGCCAGGCTATCTTTCTTGCCTTCTGGCACAGCGAAACAAAAGTCCTGATGAAAACCAGGCACATTGTATCTGAGAATTTTCAGGTTGGTAATGCCAAGCTCTTTTATAAGCTTTACCGCTACAAGTTTCTGGGCAATTACTGCTCTGTGATGCCCTTTAGAAAGCTGCTGCAAAGCCTCGGCAAAGGTCGGATAAGTCTGTTTGATGAAGCCATGGTCGTTGCGATCGATAAATTCTTCGGCGTTGTCGTTTTTCATTACCGCAACTTCTTTGCCCTTGAGGTCATGAACGGTAAAAACTTCTTCTTCGTCATCTCTGACGATCAAACAGCCTTGCAGGGTCATGTACGGAACCGAAAAATCAAGAGTTTTTTCCCGTTCAGGGGTTCGCCCAACCAACGGCAAAACATCGAGTTCACCGCGCTCGAGTTTTGCTTTGATTTCGCCCCAGACTCCGGTTTCATAAGTTGCTGAACAATTCATTTCAGCCAGAACAGCATTCAGCAATTCAACCGAAAACCCGGTTGCCTTACCATCGGGTGTGGCCAGACAAAATGGCGGATAATCTATTTCACACCCGCTTGAGAATTTCAGTGGTGGAGTTTTGGCATCAGACTGGGCAAAAAGCGAAGTTGCAGCCAAAACCAGGAGAATTAGAAAAAAAAACTTTTGGAAGATCGACAATTGCCAGCCTACCCTTTTCATCATCTTTTGAATAAGTATACGCTTAATTTAATAGAAAAAAAACTATTTTTGCGGCTGAAGCTTTGGTCGCAGATACTTGTAAAGCAGGTAAAGTCCAACGCCCTTACCAAGGGATGAAAGGCTGATCGCCCACCAGATGCCATTTACACCGAGATCAAGATAATATGCAAGAAACCAGGCCGCAGGAATTCTGCCGATGGTCAAAGGCAAAGTAACCAGCAATGTAGGCAGGGTAATGCCTAGCCCGGTAAAAACGCCACCGACAACCATTTCCCAGCCCATAAAGATTTCCATAAGACCGATGATGAAAAGATATTCCGCACCATGGGCGATTAACGCCGGATCATCGCTCATAAAACTCATCAACCAGTGAGGTTTTAAAAGAAAAAGCAAAATATAGGGCAATAGAATAAAGGTGGTCAGCCTTAATCCTGCCGTTAACACCCGGTCAACTTCGTCGACCGATTTTCGACCGACAGCGTTGCCGGTCATCGAGGTCATGGCAATGCCAAAGGCAGTGGCGGTGAAATAAGGAACGCTTTCAAGGCGGTGGCAGATGCCGATAGCAGAGAGCGGAGTCATGCCAAACGGGGTTATCAGTCGCGCCAGAAAGGGGTATACCAGCGACCAGATCATGCTGGTAACCGCGTTAGGCAGGCCAATTTTGATTAAACGCCGATAATAAAAGGTTTTGAATTTGAAAAAGGAAAAAAGCGGCGCAATATAGCCTTTGCGGCGCAGAAGATACAGGCGCATTACAAAAGACAGGGCATGGCTGATAATGGTTGCCAGGGCCGCGCCCGCGGTTCCCATAGCTGGGAAGCCATACCACCCGAACATCAACAGTGGATCTAGAGCAATATTCACGCCAAGACAAAACACCATGATGGCGTTGCTCAATTTATTGTCGCCGTAAGCGTTGAAAACGTTGCCGAACAGCATATCGAGAAAAATCACCGGAAAACCATAAAGAATGATGAGAAAATACTCGGCAGCCAGTTCGAGCGTAACCGGCTCGAGGCCCATCCAGTGAAAGGGTTTGCGAATAAGCGGAATCAAAGCCAGGCTGATTAGGCATGAGATTATAAGGCTGAGCCAGGTGGCCTGAGTTACTGCCTGCCAGGCATAGCGTCTTTTGCCGGCTCCGTCAAACTGGGCGACCATAGAAGCGCAACCCGAACCGGTAATCTGCATCAGCGAGTAAAGTGCCCAGACGATGAATCCCGCCGAGGCAACTCCGGCTACGGCATTTGTGCCTAATTTCTCGATCCAGTAAATATCGACGATATCGAAAAGAATCAGGCCGAGAAAACCAGCCATTGCCGGCATGGAAATTTTAAACACCCGATTGATTATTTGTCTGTCAGTCTGCTGCATATAGTGTTTTTACTCTGAAGCAAATTAGGTTATTTTTGCTTAATTTTCAATGTTTCAATGCTTTTTTCTGTCGCATAAAATTTAGGAAAATTTCAGCGGCGGCACTCGCCATGCCCTTGTTCGAGTGGGCGACACCGGGGACTTCGATCCTTTGCCAGTTGAATTCAGCGTTCAGCTTCTGCGCAATTTTTCGGGCATCCTCGAAAAAATTTCGGCCCCGTTCGAGCCGGTTAGCGCCTTGCTTTTTTGCTGAGGAGCTGTTGTTGAGATGTTTATGGTTCGGGTCGATATCTTCAAGCCCAGCCAGAAGAATCAACTTTCGCCGCAAAGCTTTCTTGATTTGCTCTTCGTCTATACCAGCGGGAAGACCGTATGGATAAGAAGCCGGGCTGCCGAGAAAGGTTAGACTGCCGGGATTGGCAGCGACGAGAACCCCGGCTGATGTTTCCGGCAGGAAAATGGCAAGGCGGTGCACAAACTGGGCACCTGCAGAATGACCATAAATTAAATATTCATTTGAGGTTAGACCCAAACACATTTTCAAAATCAAAAAAGCCTCGTCGATAGCCGACAACGACCATTGTTTTGCAGGGTTCAAGCTGCCGTCGGCGGCAACGAGATTGCCCTGATTGTAATCCCTGCCTTTTGGAAATTCCTTTTTGCTGAATTCCGGTGCAACCAGAATAACATTGAGATCTTTCTGATATTTCTGCCAGACTTCAAGATACTTTTGAGGATTGCGCTTTACCCCATGGCAAACGAACAAGACCTGGGTATCGGCCGACATTTTTTCAGGTTTTGCATAAAAAAGCCTGATGGTTCGACCAGACCTGAGCCCAATCAGTTCGTAACCGGCGGCCTTACTGAACAGGCAATGCCCCGGCTGGGCTACTAACAGAGAAAGCATCACGAAAAGAAACCCCGCAACTCCCACGAGAGAATTACGGGGTTTTGAGCTCATGACTATTTTAGAATGAATCGGCACTGTCGGTAATTTTAACCTTTTCAGCGACGATGAATGCCGGCACCGAATAGGAGACGGGCATTCTTCTGCCGTATGTGTTGGAAAGGTTAATTGACTTGTTTTTACAGGCGATTTTAATGATTTGATTGAAAACTCTCTGGAAAGTATCGGTCACCCGCGAAGAGAAAATAGGTGAAACCACCTTGCCTTTCTCGATCAGCAGTGCGTTGAATCGGCTGCTGCCGGTAAAAATGCCTTTACTGGCATTCGGAATATTCATGTAATGCAGAGCAGGTATGACCAGGACACGATCAAGGTCTTTCACAGCTTCGAGAAGCTTGTCGGGATCATTTCCCGGTTGCATGACCAGGCTGATCGAGCGGGCGGTGTGGCCTGTCTGAGGCTTATCGTATTTTGCACAGGTTGAATTGTCATACATAAGCCCTTTAAGCACACCATTTTCAACGACCGGAAAACGTTTGCGAAGTTTTCCGGCGAAATCGAAGCCGATGCGATAGGTCTGATCGCAATCAGGATCATCGATCAGGGTAAAATTTTCACCGAGAATCTTGTCGCCGATTTTGTTCTGGCTGGTCCAGCCCTCTTTTTCTTCCCAGCCTCGGCCCCAAAAGCCGGTATATTTTGCCATCATGATCATTTCTGCCAGGGCTTTTGCGCCAAAGGCGACAGTGTATTCACCTGGTTCAATCTTGCAACCCGGAATGTTCTCGTAGGTCGGCAACAACGCTTTAAAGTGTTTAATGGCGGTGTCGGCACAAAAATCAGATTTTCTCCAGCCGGTCTGTTTTTCAATCAGCTCCCATTTCTTTTCCGGGTGCTTCAACACTACGTTAAAATCCTGGTCGGTGCTTAAGTGATAAGCTTCGTTCTTGTTTTCAGTAGAAACCCAGTAATTCTCAACTGAGCCGCTGGACCATGAGCCGGAGAAATTATATTTTTCGCCGACTTCGTTAATGATCTTCTGGTAACCGTCAGCTTTGAAGGCCGGATCGATCTTTTCAAGCTCGGCATCATACTGGTCATTTTCATCGACATTTTCTTCGATGCACACTGGAATCGGGGCATATTCTTTTTCATTCGCCACTTCGGCTTTTTCTACTGCCAGGGCAAGCGCTTTTTCAACGTATTCGAGAGAGGTAATGTCACCCATCTGAGTATGCGAGCCAGTTCTGCGGCCATTAATCACTTCGACATCAAGGCGGCAAAGGTTTTCAGAGGTATTCAGCGAAACAGAATTGTTGCCGATTCTCATCAAATGGCTTTTTTCGCGATGCAGAGCCAAAGAAGCGCAGATGCCCTTAGAAGCGGCTTTATCTCTAACCTGACAGAAAATTTCACGAATTTTGTTTTCTATCATGACTTATTTCCTTTCTCCGGTAATTACGTTATCAAAGCGGATAACCGGGACTCCATGCGCGAGCTGCATAACCTGATTGGGCTCGCCCTTGCCGCAGTTGTCGACTTGCCAAACCTGCCAGGTCGAGGCGTCGCCAACTGCCGAAAGAGAATTATAGAATTCGACGGTGTGCCCCTGATAAGTAGGATTCTTCAGAACTCTTGTCTTTTTGCCGTTCTTGACTTCCCAGGCAATTTCGCAACCGAAATGGAAATGTTCCCGATTTGAGCCGATTGACCATGAGGTCGGATTGTCGAGTACTACGCCATCTTCGGTCGAAGCGATGATGTCGTCGAGGGTTCCATCGTTGCCCGGTAAAATGTTGACATTGGTCATGCGATCGATTGGCGCACGGTAAAAGGCAGTCGCACGCGCACATCCGCCGCTCACGTCGGCAAAGACTTCCCTGCCGGCAACTTCGTTGGCCTCATGAATCATTGGCCTTGAAGTAAGGGCATTAACCAGCACTCCCTGATCGATGAGCAGGTAATCACGCTCTGGTGAACCTTCATCGTCGAAACCGAAAGATCCCGGGGAATTGGCAATACCGCCGAAAGCGCTGACATTGAGCTTATCACTGCCATACTGCAGCTTGCCGAACGAATCGAGATTCACGAAAGAACCGCCGGCATAGGAAAGCTCATAACCGAGAATACGGTCAAGCTCAAGAGGGTGTCCGATTGTTTCATGAACCTGCAAAAAACCCTGGCCGGGAAGCAGAATAACCGACCGACGGCCGTATTCCATTGCTTCGGCTTTGATCAACTGCGAAAGTTCTTCTTTGATTCTTTCGGCATGGCCGCTGAAAAGTTCGGGCTGAGTCAACATTTCGTAGCCACGGGTGCCTTTACCGGTGGTGAACAGATCCTGACTGCGGCGCTGCATTTGCCCTTCATCGTCGAGGGCCATAACCATCATTTTGGCAAAAACGTTGGTCAGCTGCTTGTCGACTTCGGTACCTTCGCTATTAAAGAAATAGCTGTTTTTCTTCTGAAATTCTGCATAAACAAAGCGCCTCAGAATCCAGTCGGCTTTCAGGCGTTCATCGATAGCCATGAGAAAATCAAGCTTGTCTTTGAGCGGAACTACGAATGGATCAGTTTTGACCGGAGAAGCATATTTGCTTTTATGAGCCGGCTTCGGGCTCATTTTTAACGGCAGTCTTACCAGCCGCGATGCAGTCTCGGCATTTTTTCTGGCCTGTTCGAAACAAAGCTCGATTTCGGCAACATTGCTGGTCGCGGCAAAGCCCCAGGCACCGCCCAAAAGAACCCGAACGCCCAAACCACTCTCAAATGAAGTGTCGTTAGCTTCAAGATTGCCATCATAAAATAGGAGAGTTTCAGAATCATCATGTTCATAGAAGCGTGCGTCAACGTATTCCGCGCCCTGACCAACAACTTTTTTCAGGTTGTTTCTGATACTCTGCTTGAGATCTTCAGAAAGACTCATAAATAACCACCTTTCCTGCATGGACGCAATTTTGTTTTTACGGCAGCCTGGCTTGAGGCGTCAAAAAGACCGTCTGCGTCCGTTGAATTTTCAATACTATACTACATTTTAGGTGTGGGTTTAAATAAAAATCACAATTTACTGGTCGATGTACATCAATGTGACATCAGCGCCATGATACTGCATTTTTTCAATAGTTTGCCAGCCCATGTGCGCATAAAAATGTTCCCTGTCAGGGGTATACAGATAAAATCTTTTGATTCCAGCATTACGAACGTGATCCATAATTTTCTTAACCAATGCTCTACCGACTTTCTGGCGGCGACATTCGGGCAAAACATATACACTGGCCAGCCATGGCGTAAGCTCTGGTTTTTCGGGCATGTCCGACACGAGCACCGAAGCCGAGCCGACCGGCTTGCCATCGATAAAGGCAACATAGGTTGCCGGGACATCTTTTTTTTCAAGGTGCTCCTGCATTTCTTCGATTCTATTGGAAAGAGGCCTGCCGGGATTGAGGTAAGCCCATTCCTCGTGGTGCCATGCACAAATCGTTGGAATAACTTCGGGACATTCGTATAGAGCTTTCAATTCAACCATTGCACTTCTCCTGTTTTTTTTCGATATTACCACCTGCAGCCCTCAGCTGTCTTTTTTTTGCATTTGCAAAATTTTTACTGCTTTCCTATTGATTTTTGCCGATTGCTTTTGCTACAATGCAGCAAGAAAGTTTTGCCTGTAGGGAGTAAAAGAATGGATTGGAGCTCATTATTCGCCAGCCTTGATTTGAACAGTCTCGTTCCTGAATGCTACGAGAAATGGAAACCTTTTGTCGCTGAAGGGCTGGCCTGGTTTCTGCGTCAGCTTAAAGAAGAGCGGCAGCAAAAAATACTGCAGGATCAAATTGGCCTAGGTCCTTTTGCAAATGCAGCAACCAGACTCGAATATGTTTTGCGGCGCTGTCCGACCCTGCATAAACTTGGCCAGGTTCTTGCCCGTGACAAACGCCTCGATGCCGAACTTCGCCGGCGGCTTCAGAATCTTGAGATGCTCAAGCCAGTTTATACTCGTGAGATGGTTCTTGAATTGCTCGAAAAAGAAGGCATAGACTTAAATAACATAGTACTCGCCGACAAACCTCTTGCCGAGGCAAGTGTTGCCGTGGTCATCCCATTTGTCCACAATGGTGAAGATGGTCAAAAAACCGAGGGTGTTTTCAAGGTTATCAGGCCTGAAGCCGAAGAAGCGTTGCAAGAGGAACTAGAGCTCTGGCCTGGTCTTGGGGCTGCTTTAGAAAAGATTTGCGATCGACTTGAGTTGCCGCGCCTCGAATTTTCAGGGCCACTCTCTGATGCAGCGCAGCTGGTTGCTGACGAAGTTCGTCTCGAACACGAGCAGGCAAACCTGAAACGCGCCAAAGAGCTATACCGCGAGGTAAAAGAGGTTTATGTACCAGAACTGCTGCCCTGGTGTTCCAACAAGGTAACAGCGATGACTTTAATCAAAGGCCGCAAAATCAGCGAAGCAATTCCTGAAGAGCCACAGGCGAGAAAAAGAATTGCCGAAAAGCTCATCGATGGCCTGATTGCCAAACCGTTCTGGATGGGAGAGACCTGGGCCATTTTCCATGGCGACCCTCATGGAGGCAACATTTTTCTCGATGAACAGGGGCGAATCGTGCCCTTAGACTGGAGCTTGTCGGTCGAATTGCCAAAAAATGAACGAGTTTCATTGCTGCAATTGCTCATGGCCGGAGTGAAGCTCGATGCCAGTGGCGTTACTCAGGCGCTGGCCCAGCTTGGCATTTCAACGAACCGCCAGAAACTCAAAGAGGTGGGCAGCTGGGCAGTTGCACAAATACGCAATGGCTCTTTTCCGGGGTTCGACTGGTGCCTGGCGACACTGGACAGGGCAGTCGAGTTTGGCGGACTGGGCCTGCGGGCGGAGCTGGCGCTTTTCCGCAAAGCATTGTTTTCATTGTTGGCATTGGTCGAAGATGTGGCTCCTGAGGCTGCGGCCGACACGGTAGTTACCGGTGCCGGACTTGCCAGACTCGCCGAAGAGCTTCCTTTTCGCTCGTTTTCAAGTCCGTTCAGCAAAGAGTGGAACA
>CAZQUE010000085.1:0-18847 GCA_964596185.1 uncultured bacterium
AGGATCGGCAGAGTTCAATTCCATGGTTGCCAAAGAAGTAAAGAAAATGAATGATTTGAAGGAAATGTACGATAACTGCAGCCTTGAGGCTTTTGATGATGGCAGTATCGAAGAAAAGTCTGTCAAGGCCTATGAAGCCGCCAAGCAACTCAAAGGCCTTGCTGAAAGTAAGAAGGATACTTTCAAACTGGTTGAACTTGCGGTAGACAATCTTGCAGAGATCGATGAAGCACGAAAACTGAAAAAAGAAGAGCTCGTCGACGCCCAGTAAAATTTTACGAAATTCTTTTAGTTGAGAATTTGTTGTCAGGGCTGATTAGAGCCCCTCGACAATATGTGAATAAATGAAGCTGGCTTTTTTTCCCTTAAAAAGAAAAAGACTGTTTAATGGATTTTCCCATTAAACAGCCTTGATGGGAGAGTAAAAAACCGGTTGGGTTTTTTCGCTTGCTTGTGATTTTAAATCATTATCGACAAATCAGGCACTTTTATTGGGCCATGCCAAATTGTCCGTAAAAAGACACCGGAGTGGTTGCCGGATTGCTGTAAACGTTTATCTCATTAAAACTGCCGTCCTGCTTGAATGAAAGCGCATAGTAAATATTGTATTCAGAGTCATACCAGACGATTTCTTCAGAACCGCTGTATTTTTTCGGTGTTCCAACAGATCGGTATGATTCACCAATAGCCAGAATACTGCTGGAGCTGAAGGTAAACTTTACCTTATCGCCATCATTATAAGGAAAGCCGCTTGGAACAGAATTGCCGAATCTGCCATAGGTCAGATCCATAATCTGCCCCTTAAGGGAATCAGGAATCGTAACGTCGGTTCCGGTTCCGGTTCCGGTGTCAGTATTTGTTCCCGTGCCAGTTGAGGTTGCTGCGGGTTCGGGAACCAAAGCGCCTTCGACAATCCTTACCTGAAAGGCGGTGCTGCTGGAATCTCCGACTTTGGTAATTTCAAGGCCGGTGATTCCATTGGCATAACCGGTGAAGTTTTTCATTATCAAACTAAAATTATTGGCCGCATCGGCAAAAATGAAGTTGAGAGTGCCAATGGTCTTATCAGTGGCATCCTGAGTATAGGTATAGGTTCCTGATAAAGTTGCGCTACCGGCATCCGGAAACTTTGAAATTCCAGCATCTTCGGCGTTGTTAACGTAGGTGAATGTGTTGGTGGTGCCGTCACTGGCAAAGGTAATCGTTGGATTGAAACTCATTTTTACGCCATTGAATGCTGCAGCATTAACCGGAGCATTCACCGCGGCCGGGCCGACATAGTTGCCATCGTCATCGTCATTTCCAAATGGGTTGCAGCCAATAATACTTATTGTAGAAAGGAAAACCAAAAGAACGAACAAAAATTTCCTCATAAAAACTCCTGTGATTTTTTTTTGCTATAAAAACAGTATCATTTTGCAATCGGAAAATCAACTCTAAAATTTGATCGCATCATTGGCCTTCGAGAAATTCAGACGGGGTGGGTAGAAAATCAGTGCGTTTGATAGGAGTCTTCTGAACCAGTTCAGAGCTTGCGCCGACTTTTATCTGGCGCTTTCAGTAATTTTTCTGAAAATTCCGAAGTTTTGCGTTTTCTCAATCATCTTGTAGTTGCTGAAAATGAATTTGCCAAGCTCGGGAAAATCTTGCGCCGTATCCGGGCCACTTACCCGAGATTTAACAAAGACGAAGATGATGTAATCGGGCGGGGAATGCTGCAATGCTTTTAGAAATTCAAGACGCAGATTTTTAATATAAGGCCTGGATAGGTGGTGGGTAAAATGATAGTCATACAAAAATCTTGTTGATATAGGCACTTTCGCGATCAAGAGGCCATGAATAGCTCCATTTACCCAATCTAGAGGTTGAACGGTCTGGCCTGGCTGCAGATTTTTTTTCAAAAATGATGCGATTTGATCTGGCACCCCCGAAAGGGGAGGATCAAGCGGCAAACCTCGTATTTGCAAAGAAAATTCTGTGGACCAGCCAACGGCCAGTGGAAGCAGAATCGTCAGGGCGAGAATTCGCACAGCTTGCTCTATTGGACTGCCAAAACCGCTTGGACAAAGCATGAATGAGGCTGAAATTGCGGCAAAAATAAAAAAGGGAGTCCAGTGATAAAACCAGAACTGCCCGGAAATTGCCGGATATACAAAATAGAGAAAGAAGCATGTGATCAGCAATTTCACTTGGTTTTGCCGATGACTCTCACTTTCTTTAAGGCCGAAGAAAATTCCGGCCAGGGCCAAAACAGTCAGTAGCAGGTGGTCGTTCATTATAAACAGCCCGCCAATGGCATACCAGAGTTTTTCGGGCCACTGAACCAGAGTGAAATCATGGCCGATTTGCGTGTGAAGCGGTAGATAATTGGTGAAAATATCGACAAATTCAGGCAAGCCACCCAGATGCCAAAGCCAGACCATCGGAATGCTGAAGCTCAGGATTGCGCCGCAAGAAAGAATGACTAAATGTTTAAAAAATGATTTGAATAACTGTTCATAGTGCTTTAAATGCCAGGCAAGAAAGGGCAGACAGATGGCAAGATGGGGCTTGAATGCCGCCGCGGTTCCAATGAGAATGCCCGATGAAAACTGCAACAAAAATGCTTTGGTTTTGGTACGGTTGCCGGCAAGCATAGCCAGATAGACGGCCCCAAGAATCGCCGTTGCCCCGATAAAATCTCGTTGCAAAGCCATCTTCGATCCGAATGAAAGGTGGGTAAGCCCGAACAGAAGGGCGGCAAACAGCGCCTGTCTTAAATGGAATGCTTTGAGAATTAGAAAGATCAGTAGCATTGCTGAAAGTAGAAAAAAGCTGTCGGCGATTCTGACCGAAAAATCCGAATAACCAAGGGTTTTGCCGAGAATGCTGTGGAAAAGCAAGGTGCCCGGCATGCTGGTTTCAAAGATCTCTTTATATGGAATGCGCTCATGCTCATTAATGAGAAAGCCGGTGTAATTCAAAAGCGGGGTATCCAAAAACTGCCGCCAGTACAGTGAAAAAGAAAATTGCGCCAGAAAAATTACGGCCATGGAGAAAAGCAGCAATCTTTGAAGAAATTTTATCGTCCGGGTTTCGGTCATATCTGGCAAAAACTTTCTATGAGCGGAAAAACAGCAGCCCCATGAAAATACATGGGGCTGCCGGGTCTATGCCGTTAAAAAATCAAAGAAACAGTTCAAGTCAATATTTGATCAGGGCAACGAAAGAATCTGGCTGCAGGCTGGCACCGCCGACGAGAGCGCCGTCAATGCCTTCCTGTTCCATGTATGACTTTACGTTTTCTGGTTTTACCGAGCCGCCGTAAAGAATTCGCACCTTGGCAGCGGCATCGGCGCCGTAGCGACTGTGGATGAATTCGCGAATCAGGGCGATTGCTTCTTTGGCGTCTTTGGTTGTGGCATTCTTACCGGTACCAATTGCCCATACCGGTTCATATGCTATAACCAGGCGACCGATGAATTCTTCGCCGACGTCTTTGAGGCCTTTTTCCATTTGATTGAGAATGACCTGGTCGGTCATCTTCTTTTCGCGTTCTTCAAGCTTCTCACCGACGCAGAGAACCGGAATCAGCCCGTGCGCGAAAGCAGAGACAACCTTTTTGTTGATCAGTTCGTCGGTTTCGCCAAAAACCCAGCGGCGTTCAGAATGCCCGAGAATGACGAATTCGCAGTTCAGCTCTTTCAGCATCTGCGGCGCGATTTCGCCGGTAAATGCACCTTTTTCTTCAAAATACATGTTCTGTGCGCCAAGCAGAATGCTGGTGCCGTCGCGGCCTTCATCAACCGGGCTTATAAGGGTAAAAGGCGGACAAATGAGAATGTCGCGATCTTTTACGTCAGCTACTTTGGGCAGCAGTTCGCTCATGAAGCTTTTCGCTTCCTGAGTGGTTTTGTGCATTTTCCAGTTCGCGGCGATAAGTGGTCGTCTACTCATTTTCCAGCTCCTTCAGCCATTTCTTTGATGTCACGTGAGAAAATTTCGATGCCTGGCAGAACCTGGCCTTCAAGAAATTCAAGACAGGCTCCGCCACCGGTTGAAACATGGGAAACCTTGTCAGCTGCGCCCATCTGCTCAATCGCCGCGACTGAGTCGCCGCCACCAACAACGGTTGTTGCGTCGAGATCAGCCAGGATCTCGGCGATTTTTCTGGTGCCGACATCAAAGGGTTTGGTTTCAAAAACGCCCATTGGGCCGTTCCAGAGAACGGTTTTCGCCTTTTTGAGTTCGGCGCTGAAAACTTCGATTGTGTCCGGGCCAATATCGAGTCCGAGTTCATCGGCCGGGATGTCTTTAATTGAAACAGTTTTCGTGGCCACGCCTTCTTTGATTTCTGCTGCGGTTACCACATCTGTGGGCAGCAGGAAAGTCTTGCCGGAAGTTTTGGCTTTTTCCATCAGCTTGAGAGCCAGATCAAGCTTGTCTTCTTCGCAAAGAGATTTGCCGATATTATGTCCCTGGGCTTTGAGAAAGGTAAAGGCCATGCCGCCACCGATCAACAGAGAATCAACTTTTTCAAGCAGGTTTTCGATAACCTGAATCTTGTCGCTGACTTTGGCGCCGCCCATGATCGCAACGAGTGGACGATCAGGAGAAGTGGTCACTTTTCCGAGATAATTGATTTCTTTTTCCATCAGAAATCCTGCATAAGCGGGAAGAGTGTCGGCAATGCCGGCAGTAGAAGCATGTGCCCGGTGTGCAGTTCCGAAAGCATCGCTTACATATATGTCGCCGAGTGAAGCAAGAGCTTTGGCAAAAGTCGGATCGTTCTTTTCTTCTTCCTTGTGGAAGCGGAGATTTTCGAGCAGAGCGACTTCACCATTGGCCAGACCGTTTACCACAGTCGAAGCTTTTTCGCCGATACAATCTTCGGCAAACTTGACCGGTTTGCCCAAAAGATTGCCAAGGTGTTCGACAACTGATTTAAGTGAATATTTTTCCACGGGTTGGCCTTTGGGTCTGCCAAGATGGCTCATGATTACAAGGCGCCCGCCTTTTTCAATTATATGTTTGAGAGTCGGAACTGCCATGCGAATTCTGGTGTCATCGGTGATTTTAAGATTCTCATCGAGGGGCACGTTGAAATCAACGCGGACAAGAACGCGACGGCCGGTAAAATCGATGTCTCTAATGGTTCTGAACATTAAAAATGCCTCCTTGAGCGGAAGTTTGGATAAACATTATACCCGAAAAATAAAAAACAGGAAACCCTATAAAAAGGGTTCCCTGTTGCTGATAAATTCAACTTTAACCTTATTTGGCCATGTGCTGAATCAGGTCGAGCACGCGGCAGCTGTAGCCCCATTCGTTGTCATACCATGATACGACTTTGACGAAGTTATCGTTGAGCGAAATGCCGGCGCCGGCGTCGAAAATACTGGAATGAGAATCACCGATAAAGTCGGTTGAAACCACTGAATCTTCAGTATAACCGAGGAAACCCTTCATTGCGCCTTCAGAAGCTTCTTTCATAGCTGCTTTGATGGCGTCGTAGCTGGCGGGTTTTTCGAGACGGCAGGTCAGATCGACAACCGATACGTTGGCGGTCGGAATTCTGAAAGCCATACCGGTAAGCTTGCCGTTGAGTTCGGGAATGACTTTGCCAACGGCTTTGGCAGCACCGGTTGAAGATGGGATAACGTTGATGTTGGCAGCACGTCCGCCGCGCCAGTCTTTCATTGACGGACCGTCAACGGTTTTCTGGGTGGCAGTGGTAGCGTGAACTGTAGTCATGAGGCCTTCAATGATGCCGAATTTGTCGTGAAGGACTTTGGCGATCGGGGCCAGACAGTTGGTGGTGCATGAAGCGTTGGAAACGATATCAAGACTGCTGTCAATTTTGTCATGGTTAACGCCCATGACGAACATCGGGGTTGCATCTTTTGACGGAGCTGACATGACAACCTTCTTGGCGCCGGCCTGCAGATGTTTTTCAGCTTTTTCACGGGTCAGGAACAGACCGGTGGATTCTACGATATATTCAGCTCCGACTTCATTCCATTTAAGGTTTGCCGGATCTTTTTCAGCGGTTACCCGAATCTTTTTGCCGTTGACGACGAGATGACCGTCTTCAACTTTGACATCACCAGTGAAACGACCATGTACGGAGTCGTATCTGAGCATGTATGCCATATAATCGGCATCGATAAGGTCGTTGATTGCAACAACTTCAATGTTGGGGTTGTTTACGGAAGCTCTGAACACGAGACGACCAATACGACCAAAACCGTTGATTCCTACTTTAATTGCCATATAACCTCCTACAGGTTTTAATTTCTTCTAATTTGTCATTAAAAAAACGATGCCCCTTATTTACAAGGGGCACCGTTCATTGTCAAGCAGCAATTTTCACGTCGCTGATAATCTTACTTCTCAAGCTTCTGCTTGAAAGATTCAAGCTGTTCTTTGAGCAGGTCGCCGATGGTGTCTGAGAAACCAGTGTTGGATTCAGCCTGGTATTTCTGCAGTTCCTTGGCGTCGCTGTCCATGGAAGCTTCTTTAATTGAAAGTTTCAGGCGGCGGTTCTTGCGATCGAGTTCGAGAACCTTGAAAGTGACCTGCTGGCCTTCTTTTACCACTTCAGAGGGGCTGTTTACCCGCTGTGAAGACAGCTGAGAAATATGGATGAAACCGACGATTCCTTCGCTCAGTTCAACTTCAGCACCGTTTTCAACGATTGAACTGATTTTGCCTTCGTGGACGCTTTCTTTCGGATATCGGCGTTCGATATCTTTCCAGGGGTCATCCTGGAGGCGGCGCAGAGAAAGGCCGATTTTCTGCTTGCTCTTGTCGATTTCATAAACCATTACGGTTACCTGATCGCCGACTTTGAGAACTTCGGCCGGATCAGAAACTTCGTTCTGCCATGAAAGTTCAGAGATGTGCAGCAGACCTTCGAGGCCATTTTCCAGCTGAACGAAAGCACCATAGGGAACCAGGTTTTTGACTACGCCGGTTACCTGCTGGCCTGGCTTGTAATCGCCTTCTACGGCTTCCCAGGGGTCAGTTGTGGTCTGTTTCAGACCAAGTGACAGGCGGTGGTTGCCCATGTCGATGTTGAGGATCTTAACCTGGACTTCCTGGCCTTTTTCAAGGATTTCTTTCGGATGGTTGACCTTTTTGACCCAATCCATGTCGGAAACATGCAGCAGGCCTTCGATGCCCTGATCGATTTCGATGAAGGCGCCGAAATCAGTCATGTTGTTAACCTTACCGGTAACGACATCGCCGATTTTATAACGTTTTTCAATGTCATCCCAGGGGTGGGGGAGAATTTCTTTGTAAGACAGAGAAATTCTTTTCTTTTCCTGGTCGATTTCTTTGATTACGACTTCAATATCATCGCCTGAATTGACGACTTCCTGGGGGTGCTTGATGTTTCTGGACCATGACAGGTCAGAAATGTGAACCAGGCCTTCAACGCCTTCTTCGAGTTCAACGAAAGCACCGAAATCCATGAGGTTTTTAACCTTGCCGGGGTATTTCTGGCCGACTTTATAGCGGTTATCAACGCTTTCCCAGGGGTTGTCTTTTTTCTGTTTCAGGCCGAGACTGATTTTTTTCTTTTCAGAATCGAGCTTGAGAATCTTGGCTTCAATTTCTTCGCCCGGCTGAACAACTTCGCGGGGGTTGGAAATCACTGACCAGCTAAGGTCATTGCGATGAATAAGGCCTTCAACGCCGTCGCCAAGGTCGACAAATGCGCCGTATTCAACGATTCTTGAAACGGTACCTTTGATGACGTCATCAACTTTGTATTCGTTGAAGATTTCTTCACATTTCTTGTCGCGCAGTTTGTCGAGAATGGCGCGTTCAGAAACGACGACATTCTTGCGTTTGCGGTCAAATTCAGTCACCATCATCGGGAAAGCTTTGCCGATGTTTTCTTTGGTGTTCTTGCCATGTGAAAGCTGGCTCTGGGGCAGGAAAGCGCGCACGCCGCGAATGCTGACGTTGTAGCCGCCTTTGATGCGTTCTTTTAAAACGCCTTCAATCGGGGTTTTGCGGGTATAGGCATCGTTGATTTCGTCCCACGCGCCCAATTCCTTTGCCCTTTGATAAGAGAGCAAAAGCTGGCCGTGACCATCGTCTATTTTCTTTACATAAACCCTGATTTCATCGCCAACATTGAAGTTGTCTTCTTCGCCACCGAGTTCTTCGATGGGAACGATTCCGTCTGATTTGTAGCCCAAATCGACGTAGATACCGGATTGATTTTTTTCGATGATGGTCCCAGTTACAATTGCTCCCCTGGAGATGGTTCGGAATTCGCCACTAAGAGCTTCCTCCATGGTCATCTGATTTTCCATGGTCTCTTCGTTTTGTTCCTGATCTGTGTTTGTCGTATTGACTTGGTCCATTTTTTCCTCCGATGGGATCTTCTTGTCCCGGGTATTAGTTACAATTTCGATAATCCGATCTATCACCTGATCGATAGATAGAGCGGTTGTATCCAGATAAACGGCGCCCTCGGCCTGTATCAGCGGGGCAACCTCGCGGTTTGAATCGATCTCGTCGCGGCGGGCGATTTCCTGTTTAAGAGAATCAAGATCAGCCTCAAAACCTTTTTGTTTAAGATCGAGAAGACGGCGTTGCGCACGTTCTTCGATCGAAGCAGTGAGAAAAATTTTTGCGCGGGCATCGGGGAAAACCACCGAGCCTATATCGCGACCGTCGACCACCCATTTACCATGATGGCCAATTTCACGCTGAAGGCGAGTCATGCACTCGCGAACTTCCGGAACTGCGGCAACAAAAGAAACGTTTCTCGCCACTTCCGGCTTGCGAATATCCAAGGTCACATTGGTATCGTTAAGAAAAACTTCTGGAAGAATTGAATCATTGTTTTCTTCGAAACGAATACCACTATCGTTGGCACATTTAGACAGAGCTTCACGGTCTTCGAAAGAAATCTCTTCCTGCAGGGCCTTAAGAGTTACGGCGCGATACATTGCCCCGGTATCGAGGTAATTGTAGCCGAGTTTTTCGGCGACTCGCTTGGCGACCGTACTTTTCCCGGCCCCGGCTGGGCCATCGATTGCTACCACTTCACAGGTGCTTTTTGTCTGGCTAGAATTCAAGACTGTTATCGAGCTCCTAAATGATCGTTGCCTGAAAAATTTACAAGCAACTAGTGGCCGTTAATGTACAACATTTCAATTAAACATGCAAGAAAAAAAACAATTTATGCTTGTGTTGCTGAAAATGCGCTTAGAATCCGCCTGAACTCGGGAAAAGAAATGTCAATACAATCAAGATTCCCGATTCTGAATCCGTGTTTCGCTGTAAGGGCCATGACCAGCATTGTCGCTGCAATGCGATGATCTTGTCCCGGATCGACGGTACCTTCGAAAAACGTTTCTTTTTGTCCTTTTATTGAATAACCATCATTTTTTTCGTTTATAACGATGCCTAGTTGCTTAAAGCAAGAGCAGAGAGCCGAAATGCGGTCGCTTTCTTTAACCCGAAGTTCTTCTGCGCCCGAAACGGTTGAAGCGCCAGCTGCTCTAGCCATAACCGCCGATAAAACCGGCAATTCATCGATAAGGGCCGGTATTTCTTCGGCGCAAATATCAATAGCTTGCAAACCCGGACTGAATTCGGCCCTGATTTGTCCGATCGGCTCAAATTCGTCGCTTTCTACTTGCCAGTCTACCTTTGCGCCCATCCTTTTTAAACAGTTCAAAAAGGCCGTTCGCCCCGGATTCAGCAAAACATCCTGACAGGTGATTTTTGCGCCAGGTATCAAAATGGCTGCAGCGATGACAAAAGCTGCTGAACTGATATCTCCGGGGACCTTGAATTGACAATCGACTTTTGGCTGCCATGGCCCTTTGAGCATTACCCGACCTGGTTCGAATTCTATCGCCGCGCCGAGCCTTTGCAAGAGCCGCTCGGTGTGATCTCTTGAAGGAAATGGCTCTTGCAGGATCGTAGTTCCCTGCGCATAGCTGCCAGCCAGAATTATCGCCGATTTAACCTGGGCTGAGGCCGTCGGAGATTCATAGACAAGCGGCACAAGTGCGCTTTTTCCATGGACAAAAAAGGGCAGTTGATTCCCTGAAAATTCAGCACCCATCTTGCTCAGCGGTTCGCAGACTCTCTGCATCGGACGCTTTTGCAGAGAGTCATCGCCGGTCAATTTGAACCGGCCAGGCATGCCGGCAAGAATGCCGCAAAGCAGCCTGGCAGTGGTTCCTGAATTTTCGCAATCCAGGGTTTGCCCAGCATGGTAGCGGCCTGGGCCTGATAATTCGAGACAATTCTCGGAAATTTCCCTGACTTTGCCTCCGAGTTGGCGAAAGATTTTCAGACTGGTCTGTACATCCCGGCATTTCGAGAGATTTTCGATGACGAAAGAACCCTGGTTGATGATCGATAAAAGCACCAGCCGGTGCGAGATCGATTTGTCACCACCCAAGCTGAAAGGCCCTTGAAATGCCCGTCCGGCCGGGATAAAAGTCATTGTTTGCTAAGCGGCTTGCCCAGCATTATTGCCAGAATCTGATCGTCGGTTTCGATCATGCCCGGGGCGGCGATCAGGCCAATGTTGGCCAGGCTGGATTCGAGATTTTCGCCTAGCACACCATTGGTGGTCGGAAGCTTTAGCCCGCGCATGGCCATCATCGCGGCCTGAAATGCCGAATCGACGGCACAGACAAGCTTGATCGAGCAGCCGACTTTGGCACCGTCACAGATTATCCCGGTAATGCTGCCAACCATATTATTTACTGCCGCCGTTGCCACTTCGAGACTGCCGCCAAGCAGATAAACAGCGCCGGCAGTCAGGCCGGTGCCTGAACAGACTACACAGCCACACATGGCCGAAAGCGTGCCGGTGTGATGTTTGAGAATACTCGTGATTCCGTGGGCAATGGCCAGGGCTTCGGCAAGCCTCTGGTCATCAACGTCGAGGTGGCGGGCAAGTACATAAAGCGGCAGAGTAATGGTCAGCCCCTGGTTGCCCGAGCCGGCTGAAGTCATTACCGGCAGATTGCAGCCTGACATTCTTGCGTCTACCGCGGCTGAAGTCAAAGCTTTGGCCTTGTTGATCACATCGTTGCCGAGCCAACCTTCTTTGATCAGGTCGTTATAAATATTGCCGATGCTCAAAAAGCCTTCATTGCCCATTCCTGCGTCGGCAACGCGCAGATTCATTTCGATGCCGTCGAGAAGAAGTTTACGTGTTTTTTTTGACAGCTTGCCAATATTGTTCCATATCTTAGCGAATGAGCTTTCAGCAAGATTCTTTCTGAGTTCGAGAAGTTTGTCGGCACCTTCAAGACCAGTTTTTCTCGAAGAAAAAAGAACTTCTTCATTGTGCTGAAGATGGGTCAGATTTTCATGGCTGCCTGAAATTACGGCAGTTCCATGGTTTCCGGCGCTGTCGGTGACGCGGGCCTGAATAAAAAGTCCATGCATTCCCTCGGCGAGCTCGATGCTTATTTTGTTGGCTTCGACGAGCTTGCGTGCCTGGTCGAGCTGTTGTTCGCTGAGACCTTCCAATAGCGTCAGGTTCGGTTCCTGCATTGTGGCAAAACACCCGAGAGAAGCAGCCAGAGGAATGCCGCGATCGCCATGGGTGCCGGGTATGCCAACTTCCATGGCATTTTTCAATAGATTGGTTGAAAGTTTCAATTCAATCGAATCGATTTCCGGAGCGACCAGTCGTCTTGCCTTGTAGGTTGCGAGAGCGATTGCAATGGGCTCGGTGCAGCCGAGCGCGGCTTTGATGTCGGCGTTTAGTGTTTCTTCAAGCGCTGAAATTATTGGCATAGCATTCTCCTGCAGTTCAAACCGTGGAAATTTTCATCAGCAGTCTAACAATTCCAGATTGCTTATGTCCATGAGAACTGAATACTTTTCTAAAACATATTCATGACAGAAAAAACTATTCTTTCTCGAATCCGGAATATTTAAGATTGAAGCTGTGGCTGATGAGAATGTTGCCAGCTTTGTTGTTTATTGAGCAGGCGGGCACTGTTGACCAGGACGAAAAAAGTGCCTAGATTATGGGCGATGGCACCCCAGACCGGAGTGATCACGCCAAAGGTTGCCAGGCCTATCATCACGAGGCTGAATCCCGTGCCGATAATGATATTCTGGTTGATGGTGCGATGAATTCTTCTCGAAAGTCGAAACATGAACGGAATATGTTCGAGGCTTTCGCTTTTGAGAGTAATATCCGAACTTTGGATTGCGATGTCTGCACCGCTGTTGCCTATGGCAACGCCAATGTCGCTGGCTTTAAGGGCCAGGGCGTCGTTAATGCCATCGCCGATGAACATGACCTTCTTTTCCTGCTTTTTACATTCCTGTACGTATTCAAGTTTGTCCTGTGGTAAACACTCAGCCTTGATCTGGTCAAATTTGAACAGTTCGCCAATTTTTTGGGCAACCAGTTGCTTGTCGCCGGTAAGAAGTATCAGCTCCTTGATGCCGATCTGTCGACATTCGGCGATAATCTCTGTGAATTCGGGCCTGGGCAGGTCGGCAAGAGAAATTTTCCCGAGAATCTTGTTGCCAACTGCTATCCAGACGCTGCTGAGGGAATCTTCGCTGCTTTCAACCGGTGGTTCCTGACCAATTTCCCCAAAAACCCATTCAGCTTTGCCAAGTCGATAAATGGTTGTGCCGTTCTCGGCCTTAACGCCTTTTCCATGCAGCTCAGCCTGACTTTCGGCCTTGATGAAGCCGATGTTTAGTTCTTCACAATGGCGGATGATTGCCTGAGATACTGGGTGAATCGAACCACTGGCACAAATGGCCGCGGTGGCGATCACTTCCTTTTTCTCGATCAAGCCTTGAGGAAAAATATCAACAACCTGGTAGAAACCCGAAGTTACCGTGCCGGTTTTGTCAAAAATCAGCGTGTCGACGTCGGCAAGGCCTTCGACAAAGGTTGAGTTTCTGATCATGATGCCTTTTCTTGAAGCAAGCACCAGAGCGGCGATCATTGCCGATGGGCTTGCAAGCACAAAGGAACATGGGCAGCTGATGACCAGAACCGTTACCAGTCGCGAAATTTCATGGGTCAGAAACAGGGTGATTGCGGCGACCATAATCACTGCCGGAAAGTATAGATCGAGATACTTTTCGATAATCTTAACCACCGGAATTTTGGTGTTTCCTGCCTCTTCAAGCAGTGCAACAATGTTGCTCAAAAGCGTGTTGTCTGAAGTCTGGGTGACTTTCATGGTCAATTTGCCGGTTAAGTTCATGGTTCCGGCAAATAGTTGCGAGCCGTTCTCGACTTCTATTGGTGCGGATTCCCCGGTAACATGTGCCTGGTTGACCAGGGACTGACCCTGATTTACGACTCCGTCTATGGGAACGGTTTCTCCGGGGTAAATTACAATGCGTTCACCAATTTTCAGACTGGAAATTTCGACATCGAGTTCGCTGCTGTCCTCCAGTCGGTGCGCTTTCCTGTTTCCCAGCTCTTTCAAAGAGTTTATCGCTTCTTCTACGCCAATAATGCTTTTTTCTTCTAGAACGTGGCCAATCACCATAATGATGGGGATAACCGTTGCCGCGGCCAGTTCTCCGTTGACCATCAGTGCTATTGAAGCGAACATGACCAGCTGTTCGGTCATGAAACGGTTGTCTTTGACAAAGAAACCCTTGATGCCACTTATCATAATCGGCAAAAAAACCGAAAAAGCAGCGAGAAAAAGAAGCAGCTCGCCCACCTGTTTTTGATCAGGAAAAGCTTCTTTGTAAATGAGCCCGGTTAGCAGTAGAACCGTAGCCATGACCGCATTGACAATCTTAAGGCGAATGACCTGGCGTAATCCGGTGGAAAAATCACCGGTCGTCTTTTTTTCAGAAAGTGAGTTGCTGCAGCATGTATTCATGGTTCCTGGTCCTCGTTGTAAAGCTGCATGTCAACCGGGGGCAGGGAGGCCCCTCTGGCGTTTTCAAGAATTGTGGTGATGCTGGTGGGGCATAGTGCCTGCTCAGGCAACAAAACCAGATTGTATATCTCTGAAAAAACCTTGCTGCGGGCCTTGTTGAGAAGGTCGCTTTTAATCTGTGCCGGATTGGCATTATAGGCTTCAAGCATTTCGAGAAATGCGCCCGCCTCTGATTCAGCCTTGGCAATAACTTCTTCACTGTATGAATGCGCTTCGTTTAGTGTTCTTTCGCTAGAAGCCCGGGCGCGAGGCAGCAACTCTTCGCGGCGACCCATTGCCTCGCTTACGAACTTTTTTCGTTGAATATAGGCAGTGTTGACTTCTTCAAAAATGTTTTTTAGCGCAGGCGGGGGGGCAATTTCGGCAAGCTCGATGGAAATCAGGCTCAAACCAGTGTTGATCCTATCCAGGCGCTTTTGCACGTTTTCCTTGACCATTGCGGCGATCTTTTCCTTGCTTTCAGTCAGAATACCATCGATGTTGAATCCGGCTGAAATTTGTGAAAGCTCTTGAACGGTGAGGTCGTTGAGCAGTTTTTCCTGGGTTACGAAGTCGTTGCTGAAACTGAAAATTGCTTTGACCGGGTCGGCGATTTGATATTTAGCGCTGGCTCTAACCTGAAAGATATTCTGGTCGCCGCTGATACAGTAGCCTTCAACAGTGGCGTCGATGGTTTTCGCCTGCTCCTGTTCTTTGCCGCTTTTGCCGGTCAATTCAAGTATTTGAATGTCTCTTACCTGTTTTTCTGGAATTCTGATTACTTCGTCGATTGGATAGGGAAGTGCAAACATCCAGCCTGCTCGATGTATCTGTTCGCCGGGATTATCGCCCGCAAGAGCCCCGAGTCTGAGAATTACTGCAACTTCGCCTGGTTTGATCAGCGCGACTCCCGAGAAAAGATAAGCGAGAAAGACCAGGAACATCAGTGCCTTGAGCATGACCATCAGGTCATCAATGGTGTCGAAAAAAGCCCGGTTCTTTTTCATTTTTCCTCGGTCCCTTCTTTGGAAAGGAGCGTGTTGAAAGGAGGTTGGTCGCTGCGCAAAATAAAGATCGAGCTGGGTCCGGAAATCTTTTCAGCAGCTTCAAGTGACTTTATGAATTTGAAATAGTCTTTGCTTTCGAGATGCGCCTTGGCAAGAATTTCTGCTGCCTCGCGGTCAGCCTGGCCCTTGATTTCTGCGGCCTTTTTGCCGGCTTCGGCTTTTATTTTCGCAATTTCCAGATCGGTTTCGGAAAGAATCATCGATGCCTTCATTCTGCCTTCAGCTCGATACTTTGATGCGACCTGGTTGCGCTCGGCACGCATCTGTCCGAAAATCGCTTCGACATTCTGTTCAGGGTAGGCCAATCGCTTGATACCGAGCTCAGAAATGAGAATGCCGAAATTCTTATTGGCACTGGCTGCGACATCGGTCTTGATCTGTTCTTCTATCTCGTCGAGTTTGAGCTGACTGGCATCGGTAGAAACCAGATTGGTCAATTCATAGCCGCCGACAACATTGTTTTTTGAACTTGAAATAAGACTGTCAAGCTTGCTTTCAGCATTTTTGGCCGTGCCGACCGATTGCAGGAACATCAACGGATCATCTATCTGCCAGACGATATAGGTTAAAAGAATGATTGATTTTTTGTCACGGGTCAGAGTCTGGGTGAACTTTGTGTTATAGACCCGCTTTCTCGCGTCGAAAAGATAAGTCTTACCAATTGGCCATGGCCAGACAAAATGAGGGCCTGGTTCTTTTATTGTCTGAACCGGTTTTCCAAATTCTGTGGTTACTGCCGAAAAACCTTCGGGAACGGGTATGATAAAAGCTTTAAAGGCTAACAGGGTTAAAATCATCAATCCAAGCAGCAAGCGCATTGTGAATTTCATTTTCCGCTCCTATTCGGTAACTCTAAGCATCAGCCGGTCATTTGGACGCAGCAGTGATTTGTCGATAACGTAAAGCTTTTTGTTTTCTACAAGCTTTTGCAGACTTTTCAGCTTTAACCTGAATTTGACAAGCTCGGGCGAGGCATTGAAGCCGATCGATTGGCTGACAAAGGCTTGCGCCTGGCCACTGGCATCGGCAACCGCCGTTACGGCATTGCCCTGTGCCGAAAGGATCTCGCCCTGGGCAAAGGCGGTGTGCATGTGGCGATTATGTATTGATTCAGTCTGGGCATACATTTCAAAAGTTTGTTTGTCGATGCCGGCGCTGATAACGTCTTCAAAGGAAGTGGCAATTTCGATGGGCGGGTGCATGGCCAGAAAAACAACTTTTACTATTTCCATGCCGCAATTCCGGCGATCGAGCTCCTGCTGAATCTCTTTTTGTAGTTTATCGGCCAATAATCTTCGGTCTCTGGCAATAATCGAGTCAAAGGTCGAGGATACCGTTTCGAAAGTCAGAAAACGGTAGGCCAACGCCTTTAATAGCTCTTCAGGGTTCTGGTAGCCGAGCAGATAGTTTTTAACATTTTTAAGTCGGTAAATGATCTGGCAGTCAATCGATAACATTTCGAGGCCATCGCCGACGAGAAGATTGAAGTTTTCTTTTGAATGTGGTTTGGTCCAGATGATGTAATTTGCTTTTAAATCCGGCTCAAAACCAACGTTTACCATGCGCAGCTCATTCTTTTTTTCGATCAGGTAATTGCCAAGCGGCCAGGGTAGCTTAAACAAAAGTCCAGGCGGATTACAATCAGAAGATTCTATTTTGCCGAAGCGGTAAACGATACCGGATTGGTCAGGGCCGATAATTACTATTGAAGAGAGAAGCCATGCGAGAATCAGCGAAAAAATGAAAACCGGTTCGAAGATACTTATGAAAAATCGACAGAGTTCGGATTTTTTCAGATCGATTCCCAGCAAGTCCTTGAAAAACGAGTAGACACTGCTGCGTAAATCACTTTTGCCGAAGAATATCTCCAGAAAAACAAGCCAGGTGGTGTCTAATTGCTTTGCTTCTTTTGAAAAGAGCAGGGAGAAATCGCGAATCATTTTCAGAAAAGCTTCGACATTCAGGGTCAAAATGAAAATTGTGCACAGAAAGATCAATGTGTCCTGAAACTGAAAGAGGTAAATGCTTTGTGCCTGAGTCTCGCCGATAAGCAGCTCCAGCATACTTAAAAGAATAAGGACAATGTTGAAGTAGGCAATGAAACTCAAATAGTTCAGGCGGCCGGATTCTCTGGTCAAGTGATGCTCAGAACCTAATTCATGCTCAAGCAACCTTTTTTCGTATTTGATGATTGTCAAAAAGAGCAGGTGAAAAACAAGGTAAAGCACAAAAACTGATGAAGAGGTTATGAAGAACGGGATTTCACCCTGTAATATCGCGGCAATCAGTCTGAAAGCAAACAGAAAAAGCACGAAAAAAACAAGATAGAAAAGTCCTCTTGAAGCTTTTTTGAGCTGAATTCTTTCTGAATCGCTCAGCTGTGCAGGTTCTGTTTTGCGGAAAAAATTCAGCGGGACGTTTCTGATGAGTTTGGGCAGCTTGAGTATGGCCTGATCGCTGGCCCTGAAAATCTTCAGTTCATGGTTCAGACGCTCAAAAAGCAACGGGAAAATGGCGATAGCAACCAGATAGAAAAAATCTGCCCCGAAAAAAGCCAAAACAATCAGTAAGAACGAAAAAGCCAGAAGATAAATTGGTTTTTTGATCAATTGCAGCTCCAATCGGACCATTCAGCAGGCATGCAGGCTAAAGGAATCACTTGAAAAGAAATCGAACGAACCGGCACAGATGACAAAATCGTCATCTTTTGCCGAAATCGGGTGTTATTAAATATGTTTTCCACTTCGGTGATTATAAAAGTTTGTTGTGAGCCCGTCAATGAAGTTTGTATTAGGCCGATTTCGGTGCTAAACTTTTAGTGGGAGAAAAGAATGAAAAGAAATACTCTTGGCAGGACTGGAATCGAAGTTTCAATACTGGCTCTGGGTACACTTACCATGAGCCCAATGCAGCGCGGATTGTCGGTGGAAGAAGGGGCTGAAGTCATTCTTCATGCGCTCTCTTCAGGCATTAACTTTATTGACACCGCCCAAATGTACGGCTCTTATGATCAGGTTCATCTGGCATTGCGAAAATGGATGGGGCCGGATCCGGTAATTGCTTCAAAATCGGCTTGTAAAAGTTATCAGGAAATGGTTGCAGCGGTTGATGAATGCCTTGCGAAGCTGAATCGCAACAGAATCGAGGTTTTTCTGTTGCATGCCGTTCGTGATGCCGATGACTTCAAATCACGCGATGGAGCACTCAAAGCTTTGCTGGAAGCTAAGGAGCAAGGCAAGATAGCAGCCGTCGGGGCCTCTTCCCATTCTGCGAAAATGATCGAAATATTGGCCGAAGACCAGCGTATCGAAGTGTTGCATCCGATGATAAACCGCGATGGAATAGGCATTCTCGATGCCAGCCTCGACGACATGATCTGCTATCTTAAAAAAGCACGTGCCAACGGTAAAGGCATCTATGCAATGAAACCCCTTGGCGGTGGGCATTTAAGAACAGACGCCATTGCCGCATTGACCTGGCTTTTCGAAACAAAACTCGTTGATGCCGCGGCAGTTGGCATGACTACTTTCGAAGAAGTCGAGATGAATACTGCCATTGCCATGAAAAAGATGGTAGATGTAGCTTTTGCTGAAAGGGTCGCCGGGCAACCCCGCCGTCTTTTCATTAATGAAATGATCTGTAAAAATTGTGGCGCATGCATCGAGTCTTGTCAGCAACGAGCTCTCAAACCAGGGAAAAAAACTCCGCGAATCGATTTTGCCAAGTGCCTGCTTTGCGGATACTGCGCCCCTGCCTGCCCAAGTTTTGCCATAAGAATAATCTGAAAAAAAGCAAAAAAAAAAGGGCCGAAACGGCCCTTTTTTATTGGGGTGCGCCCGGCATGGGCGATAACTCGGCGGTGCAAGTCCGCTACAGGCTTGGCAG
>CAZQUE010000086.1:0-18691 GCA_964596185.1 uncultured bacterium
GACAACGTATCCATCAACGCTTTTAAAGGCTTTGATCAGGTGGTTCAATGAATCACAAAGATCGAACTCATTGAGGTGAAATCTTGTTTCGAGCGTTTGTCCCGGGTGATTGCCACTAAAAGGAATCAGATAAAGCCCATCTTTTTCAGGGAAAAATCTGGTTATTGCTTTAAAGCTCATTCCTGCCCAGTTGCCGGTGTAGAAATCAAGAAAGCCGTTCTTGAATTCTATTTCACTTTCAAAAGTCTCGACCAAGGTCGATGGCTTCAAAAAATTGTATTCGAGCAGGGCAACAGGCTTGCCGGTTTTTTCCCGCAGTTTCTGGGCAAAACCCAGGGCAATGAAAGATTTGCCGATACCACCCTGAAAGCTGGTTATGATAAAGGTTGAAGCACTATTATTTTCTTTTCCCATAGCCTCTCTTTCCTGAACAAACTATTCAACCACAATGAAATTAAACTGTCAATCTGTTACAATCTTTGAAGAAAGTAAACAAAAATTTTGTCACAAGGTATGTTTATGCAACCTGCAATCAAAGTAGAAGGCCTGAGTCGAAGTTTCGCAGGCACAACCGTCGTGAACCAGATATCATTTCAGGTCGAACCAGGTGAAATTTTCGGTTTTCTCGGGCCAAATGGTGCCGGTAAAACCACGTCCATCCGCATGATGATCGGCGAAATTCCCAAAGAAAGCGGAACAATCGAGATTCTTGGTTATAAAATACCAGAAGAACGCGAAAGCGCCAAAAAAGTGATTGGCGTGGTTCCAGACCATCAAAATCTTTACGACCGTATTACCGTGCGCCAAAACCTCGAATTTTTTGCCGACCTCAACGGAATCGACTATCAGCGCATAGATGAAGTTCTTGAAATGGTTTTTCTCAGCGAACACCAGCACAAGGCGGCAATAAATCTCAGTCGCGGCCTGCGCCAGCGCGCGCTTATCGCCCGAGGGCTTTTGCACCAGCCCAGGGTGTTTTTTCTTGATGAACCAACTTCGGCCCTTGACCCCAATTCTGCCCTGCTCATAAGAAAACTGGTCAAAGACCTTCGAACTCAGGGCACAACCATCTTTCTCACCACACATTACATGGAAGAAGCCGACAGCCTTTGCGACCGGCTGGCAATCATGCACCTGGGCAATATCGTCGCCTGTGGCAAATCAAGCGAACTAAAGAAAAACTTCGGCAGCAAATCAGTTAAAGTAGAATATCAAAACGTTGATTCTACTTCTGAAACCGCTGAATTCTCCCTCGAATCCGAAGAAGAAAAATCAAAGCTTGCACAAATTATCGAAAAGAATAAGATATTGCGCATGCATTCCCAGGAAGCGACCCTTGAAGAGGTTTTTCTCAACGTCACCGGCTCAACCTGGAAAGAAAGCGGGGATGAACCGGATGAATCTTAAAGCTGTTTTTGCCATTTTCAAAAAAGACCTTCGTGACGGGCGCAAAAACTATCAGGTTGTCCTGATGGTTTTGACACCGATCATTCTTTCACTCCTTTTCTCAAATGTCATCACCAAATCAAAATCAGAAATTGCCTTGCCGGAAATCGGAGTCATCACTAATCCAAAGCAGCCTCTGATCAACTCAATGGTTGAAAAAGGTTTGGGCAAGAAAATCAAATTCTTTACCAGCCGCAAAGATCTCGAATCGGCGATTCTCGAGAGCAAAGTTCGCTTCGGCATAATTTTACCGGAGATAATCTCGACCCGAAGCAGTTTTGATGAAAACGACTCGATCATCTTGCTCTACCCGCCTCATATCCCTGAGTTTGGGATTGAATCGCTAAAAACTGCATTTGAAAGCGAAATCAGACAACATCTAAATCTTCAGGCGCCTCCCCTGCCCTTCAAGTTTCTTACCGAACCGGTTAGCGGCAACACCAACAAGGGCGGCGGCATGACCGAAGGCATGTTTCCGATGCTGATCGTAATGGCAATCGGCATGACCGGTTTTCTGGCCCTGCCGATGTCAATTGTTGAAGAAAGAGAAAAGGGTACGCTCAACGCCATTTTTCTCACGCCACTGAAAACATCAGAATTCATTTTCGGCAAAAGCCTTTTCAGCTTTTTTCTGGCCACGTTCACCATTCTGATGATTCTAACCCTGAACAACAAATGGGGAGAAAATTTTCATTACCTTCTCGCCTTTTGCTTTTCCGGCACTCTGATGACAATTTTTATCGGGCTGATCATCTCGCTTTTTGCCAAAAATCAGGGGTCGGTCAATGCCATCGGCACAACGGTTTTTCTTTTCTTTCAGATGATCCCGAATCTTCAGCACACCAGCGAGTTATTCAATAGCATTGCGCCGATCATTCCCTCAACTTATCTGTTCAACGGGCTTCGCAAAGCAATGTTTCTCGACCTCAGCAAAGTCGACATCAGTTCTGATTTTTTTACGGTTGCAGCAATTACCTTGTTGGCTTATATTATCAGTTTTGTTTTATTTAAACTGAAAAAAGCCGATAAATAAATATAGCGCTTGAAATAAAAAAGTTTTTTAAGTAATCTGCTTCGGGTAGAATGTTAAAACATGGCTAAATATCTTGCATTTGAAGAGATCGTACGCAACCTTCTGGTCTATTTGAAAGGCCAGATACCCTCTCTTTCGGCAAAAAACACCAAAGATGAGGTTCTCAAGCAGGTTCAGAACATTACCTTCACATTGAGAACAACTATTGTTCAGCTCGAAGGTGCAGCTTTCCACGACCCGCGCGGTTCCGAAGAATACAAGGATCTCGAACGCGAGCTCAACGCCCTGAAGGCGACCAATACCAAGCTTGAAGAATCACTGTTCCTGGAAATGAACAAAACCCAGGAACTCAATGAAAGGCTTTTCAAACTCAATACCGACTTCGACACCCGCCGTCAGCAGATCGAAAAGCTTGAACGAGAGCTTGAAGACACCCGACAGCAGCTGAGTCAGGCTCCGACGCAAACCAGAGAAATTATCAAAGAAGTCCAGGTTCCGGTCGAAGTCCCGGTTGAGGTTCCCGTTGAAGTTCAGGTTCCGGTTGCCAACAACAACCTGATTGAAGAGCTAAAATCAGAAATTGCCAGCCTCGAAAATCAGCTTGCCAGAACCGGTGATACGACCAATAACTTGCGCCAGGCTCTTCAGAATAAAGAGATAGAGCTCTCCAAGGCCAAAGAAACCCTGATGGAAGCCATGAAAATGGACAAATCAGAAATCGAGGCCCTGAAAGCACAACTCGCGCAAATAGACCAGACAAAAGCCGAAAACCTTTCTCTGCGCGAGAAGATTGCCGCTCTTGAGGCAGAACTCGCCTCGCTGCCCTCGCCAGAAGTATTCAAAAACAATATCGCCTCGGCTGAAGCAAAGATCTCTTACCTTGAATCTGCTCTTAAAGAAGCGACCGAAAACCTTGCCAAATATAAAGATACTCTTGAAAAGAGAAACCCCGAAAAGCTTCTGAGCGAAAAAGAAGAATTGCAACAACGCATCATCGATCTCGAAGCCACCCTTCGCAGCATTATCAACGCGAGAGAAAACAGCTCAAAAGGCGAAAAATTTTCTTTTTCTCCCGAAGAATGCATATTTTTGTTTGAAACTTTAACGACAACTGCTAATCGCCTCAGTCTCAGCCCTGAAAACAAAGACATTTTTCAGAAAGCAAAAGACGCAATAAATATTCTGCAAAAATCCAACGCCATACAGAAAGTTCTCTGCGTTGGGCAGATTTTTGACAGCAAGGTACACAAGGCAGTTAAGTCGTTTCGCAGCGAATTTTTGCCCGACAACTGCATCATTTTTGAAGAAAGCCCGGGCTTCGTTTCAGGAAACCGCCTGATTCAAAAGGCTCTTGTCTGGGTTGGAAAAAGCAGTTTCACCTGCCAGGAATGCAAGAATCCCTGCCGCAGCCACGACTTTTTCTGCCCCAAATGTGGCCTTGAACTGACTGCACCCGATGGCACCAGCAAACGCGATCTGATCATGCATCCCACCACCGTCGAGGTCAATCTATCCTTACTCGACGAACTGATCAAGCAGAATAACTTCAAAGCCGCGAACGCTCTGATAAAAATCATTACCCGCGAACATCCCGACAACCCTGAAATAATCAAACGACAAAACCTTCTCATCAAAGCTGAAGGCACGGTTGTAAACTAATGAACGAGAATCAAGAAAGCATAGATCAGCAAAACGAATCAGAACAACCAAGGTTGCAAGGCGGTTTTTTAGAGCGCCTTGAAAAAGAATTCGACTGGAACCTGATTTTCGTCGTCTCAATCTGGTTGTTTCTCTTTGCAACCAGCTTTCTCATCTTTATCAGCGCTTAAGCTCATCCGCCTGGCGATCAGGCCAGTCTCACCAGACTCACTATCGCTGATCGAAAAGCCAGATTTGCGTGTTCCCACCGAAGTTGCTCAGTTCAAAAGCAGTTTCGGCAGCCCCGGTTGAAGTGCGAACGAAGCCGCGCACGCCGTTTTTAAGCAAACCGACAGAATTCTGGCTTCCTGAAGTTACAGTAACTGGCGTAAACCCAGGCAGGGTGACCCCGGCATGCGCACCGGCAAGGTTTAGACCCGAGAAACCATATTGAAGCGGATCGGTTGATGAAAAATTATTCAAATATAGACTGATCGCCCATCTGCCCAGGGTCTGTGAAAAACTTTCGCCGGTTATCGCCTCGACATTTGCCTTGCCGGTCAGAGAAGAATTGACCAACGCCCGGGTAACTTCGCGATAGGTCGTCCCGTAACGGTTTTCCTGGGCCAGAAAGCGGACGAAAAGATAAGACAGACCGTAGCTGTTAAGTCCTTCCCATTCAGTGACTGAAAGATCGCTGAAGTTTTCCTGCGAAAGCTTGATCAACAAAGCAGTATTCTGATCGCCTTCGAGAATGCCGTACCCGCAAACTTCTTCCGAATACTTCGAAAGACCCTCATTCAACCAGGTATCTTCAAAGACGCCCTGGCCGGCATTGATGCGCTTCTGCCAGAAATTAACCATGTGCTGAAACTCATGTGCCATGGTTCCGTATCTGGTTATATCGCTATCAAGACTATAGGTCAGATAGAAAATTTTGCGGCCATTGCTTTCCTTGAGCTGAATATCACCAGGGTCATTAGCGAAAAGATCGGCACCGTAAAAAATGCCGGCAATACCAGAACTCATGGCATCGGTAATCAGAATTGTCAGACGCGAATCACCGTCGGGCCCAATCTCTGGCTCATCGCCAAAAACATCGCGAACCTTGGGCATGATGCCCTCTTCAAAGCGCAGGCGAACTTCTGAAAGCAAGGTCGCCGAAGGGTTGGTAATGGCATCATCGACGTAAACATAAACGCCGCCACTTATACCAAGGCAGGTCGCACGAATACGATTGTTGGGAAATGCAGTCGAGGTCGCGATTGAACCATAAGCGGGAATATAGAATTCTTCCTGAGTGCCAATTCCCTGATTTGCCCGCAAACTGCCACGCAATTGCGCCAGATCTGAAGAAAGCATGACTTCTGGAAAAGACTTATCGCCAAGCTGCTTTTCAAACTCTCGAAAAGCGGCTTCAGGCGCCTGCTGATACCATCCTGTTCGAGCGCTGCCGCGAACGGTGACACTGCCGCCAGAATCGCCGGCGACCGCCACAGCGTAAGATTTGCCGCCCGAAGTAAGTTCAGGAATAGTTACATTAACGACATCGCCTGGAATTGCACTTATCGGGAAACCGGCCGAGCGAAAGCCCTCAGGAACAGGCACCGCCGACTTGATGGTAAATCGGTAAGTTCCTCCGGTAGCCATGGTATTGCCGGCCAGATCTTTGACCTGGTTATCGGCAATAGTGAATTTGTGATAGCTGCCCGGTTTCCATGAACTGGAGGGCCAGAAGCGAACGGTGGCATCGTTTTCCCAGGTCCAGCTGCCGGTAATCGTCGGCACAAAACTGAAAGAATTTACCGCCAGAGTCTTGTTGACCGGCTCACTGAAAACCACGCGAACCTCGGCATCGGTATTAACTGCCGTTGCGTTATCAGCCGGAGTCACCGAAATCAGCTGTGGTGCTTCGAGATCTACATCAGAAACGGTGAAGAAACTAAAAATCGCCGATTCAACCACATGAGCCGCCGAATCTCTGGCAACGACTTTCCAATAATACTTGCGGCCCTTTTCTAGGTCGACCAGACTGGCATAGCGTTCAACCGTCAGATTGGTCGCCATAGCCTCAGTTAGAGAGACCGACTCGCCAAGATAGAAATCATAGGTTACTGTGTCGCCGTCGGGATCACCGCCGCTCCAGGTAAAAACTGGGCGCAATCCGATTCCGGTTGCGGCATCAGCGGGGTATACGGCAACCGGCACATTGGGAATTCCATTGATTTTATCGGCTGTCTCGAAAGACCAGACCGGTGAATTTTCGTTAGACAAGCCTCTTTCATCACGAACTATTACCTGCAGATAGTAAAGGCTGCTCGTTTCAAGATAGGTTGGCGGCGTATAAACCGGTGCCAACAGACCACTGCCGACTTTGGTGAGCGGAAACTCCCGACCAAAAAAGACATCGAACAACAAACTGTCGTTGTCAGGATCAGATGCCTGCCAGCGCAATTGAATGTCAATTGGCAAACCGACTGCCCCTGAAGCAGGATAAACCAGCACCGGGTCAGAGGGCGGATTGTTTGGTGCAGCATAGGTGCTGAATTGCCAAACCGGGCCCTGGGTTTCCTTGCCGCGATTATCAGCTGAAACGACCTTCCAATACCAGGTTTTGCCAAGCTCAAGATTTTCGACATCATAATAAGTCTGCCTGGTAACAGTAGCGACGGTCATTGCCGCCTGATCCTGGCCAAGCATGAAAGTGTAGGTTAAAGTATCATTTAAATCCGGGTCACCGCCGGTCCAGGTGAAGCGAAAGGCCGGCAACTGATCGATGGCCATATCTTCGGGAAATGGATTGGCTGGCTGATAGGGAGAAAAATTACTCTGGTCACCGGTTGTAAACTGCCAGGTCACCGGACTTAACGAAATCGCCCCGTAAATGTCCCGGCAAATCACCTGCCAGAAATACGTAGTGTTGACTTTGAGGTTCACCAGCTGATAACTGGTCTGAGAAATCCCCTCGGCGATCAGGGCAAGCTCATTGCCTCTTTCAGCCATAAAAACATCAAAAGTCAGCTGGTCGCCGTCGGGATCGGCTCCGGTCCAGCGCAGCATTACCTGAGCGCCCATGTTGGTGGCGAGGTTGGCCGGAATCGGGTTTTCGGCCGCCAACGGCGGACGGTTATTGGGATTAGGCGGCAGGCCGCCTCCAGAAAGAATGTCGAGCTGCAAAACACATTTGCTTTCTGCACCCTGCGAATCTTTTGCGACCAGCGTTATTTCAACTGCGCCATCACCTGGAGGGGCAGTAAAAACGGTGCTGCCGCCGGTATTTTGCAAGAAATAGCCCCCGTTGGTGCTCCAGCTGTAGGTTATTGCGTCGCCATCAGGGTCAAACCCAGATGCGACTAGTGTGCCCTGGCCATTGGTTCTGATGGTTGTAAAACCTTGCTCGATAGAAACTATCGGGGCACGATTGCGCTCAACAGAGGTCAACGGCGTCATTTTAACAAAAAGTTGCCCTTTTTTAAGCGAATCAAAGCCGGCAAGAAAGTTCAGACTGTTATAACCGATCGATTCGACCGCTACCGGCCAGATTCCCTGAGGCAATGGCCCTATTTCAACATCGCCGGAAGGATCTGTGTAGTAGTCTTTTCCCCAGACTCTGAGACGGGCTGAGTTCAAAACCGCCCGGGTGTTCATATCGCTAAGATTTATCTTCACCTTATGCGGCGCGGGAACCAGCTGAATGGCGTCGTTAAGCAGAAGTGTCGCGTATTCGCCGGTAAGGTTGAACTGGTCAGATCGCTGGCGATAAGTGGTGATGCCCGACAAAAGATCGGCCACCAGATGATATTTGCCGGCGGGAACATTGCTGATAATGAATTTGCCGGTTTCATCAACCTCGGCAAAATACTCGGGACGCTCTTCAACAAAAACTTTGGCACCCTTAACAGAAACCAGCAAAGCTTGAGCAAGCATATTGGGCGAAGCAACCGGACCGAGCAGGCGGCCCTCGATGTTGGCAACGACGGTTACCGGTTGGGGCTTTTCCCAGTCGCTCAGGCCACCGTCACTGCTGCCACAACCAGCTATCAGAAGTATGCCGAGTAAAAATACTGTTGCCAAAGTCAGAGAGTATCTAGTCAATGTGCGTCTGTTTTCCTGTTATGAATTATTTTTTGATCAGCGTCTGGCAAGGGCATTATCAATCAAGGTAATGTTTCTTTCTGACCGATCACGCATCTCAATGGTATCACGTTTGGCACGCGCCTGGCTGATCAGAATCTTTGCCGCATCATAAGCCTCGACCTGATCTTTTCGATCGTCGTCGTCCATCCAGTCGAGTGTGATGCGGTCGTAGGCCGACCTGACCTCGTCAGCATCACTGTTGCGCTGGTTCTCATCGGCGGAAATGGTTCGAGTTCCTTGTTCATCGGTAATTTCAGTCGATTGAGCGGCGGTGTAGGTGTCGATCATGTTGGCGATATCCTGATGATCAGGATTTTCTTCGCGCATTTTGGCATTGGCTTTGGCAATGGCCCGATCCTGAACTTTCATATCGTATGCCTTTTTATAAAGCATTTGATCTTCTTCGGACATGCTGGCATAACCGGGAATGGCCAAAGTGTAGAAATCCCGTTCTTTATCTGCGGCGAAGCTTTCCAGGTCTTCAGTAACATCGGCAACATCAGTGGCATTTTGAGCAGTCTTAAGCCGCTCTTTCATTCTGTATACCAGGGTAGAGTCTTCAACCTCGGCACCCAGCCAACCGAAAAGAAAAGCTCCGGCTTCATCTGCGGCTGCCCCCATCCCGCCAACGCCACAATCGGTTCGATTGATGTCATCATTTATCTGATTGAAAGCATCGTTGGCCTGGCCAAGAATTCCCTCTTGGGTTGCTTTCATTCCTCGAAGCTGGTCAGCATCAAGTGCGCTGAGCATCTCTTCATTGTAATCGGCATTAGGCGCAAAGTTGGCATCCTGACTAGAATCGCTGACCATTACTTCGTCGACGTTTTTCTGCGCCAGATCAAAGTTGGAAACATAAGCCTTGTTAGTTTTGCGATAATATTCATCGCGCATAACCAGCGAAGTTCTTTCAATCTGATAGATTTCATCAACGCTGCCGGAAATTCTTTTTTTGCCGGCAATTGCAATATCAAGTTTGGCTTCTCGGCCGGCTTTGAAATCTTCATCGGTCGATTCCAGGTCGGTTGCGCCGAGACTGGCCTCATCGACAGCCTTGGTCAAAGTCAAAGTGTCGATATTGACTGACATAATCTTTTGCGAACTGTCGGTTGTTCTGATCAACATTCCGTTGCGCAGCTGGTATTCAACGTGCATGGTCGAATCCTGGGCGATTTTTCCCTCTTCGGTTTCGACAAAGCGCTCGAAACTGATGTGCATGCTGGTGCCATCAGCACTTTGTTCGCCCGGAGGTGCTTCGAAGCTGCCTTCTTTTATGGCTTTGAAATCTTTTTCCATCTGGTTGGCAATCGCCCGAAGGTCATTTTGCAGGGTCTGTTTGGCATGTGATCTGGCGATCTGCCGTTGCACCCGCATCCAGACACCATAAACGGCTGCAAGAACGATGGTTGAAATGAAAACCGCGACCATCATTTCAATCAGAGTGATACCCCGTTTTGTTCGCTTAATCATTAATGGCCCCCTTAAATTGCCTCGGCATTATAATAAGCATTGCCGGCCCTGACAATCCTTTTGCTCAAATTCTCATTGTCCTTGCTGCCTTTGTCACGCCAGAAAATTTCGACTTCGAACCAGACTTCAACGATTTGCTCAAGGTCATTCTTTTTAGCCTTGAGATTGGCATTGCAGCCGTAATCCTTCATTGTATCGTTATTCTCCTCAAAAAAAGCCTCGATGCTTTTTGCCGTTTCTTTATAAAACTGCGGATGCACGGTAAAGCTTTCGCCTGAGGCAAGATCAGCATAGTGCCGCTGATAAACCTTGAATGGCACGTGTTTGCACTCTTCTATCAGTTCCTGGGCCAGCCGGGTGGCTTTGGCATAATGCCCGACTTTCTGCGTTGACGTGCCGCCAAAGTTTACCAATCGTAGTATTGGAATGAAAGCAATCGCCAGAATCAAGGCAGAAATGACGATTTCAAGCAAAGTTACACCGCGTTTTCTTCCAATCATCAGAAAGACCTCCAGGACGCCCAGAGCGGGCTGAAAGAAACATGATAGCGTCTTGGGTCGTATTTGCCGCGGGTCGGGTGAAGACTGCCAAGAGAGCTTCTCACCTTGGTCGACACATAATCGACGCCGACGGTTCCGCCCATCGAAGCCTTGTTAAACTGGTTGGTGACCCAGTTGCCGACGATGCGCAAGCTTGAATCCATGTGCACATAAAGCCCCTTGTCAGTATAAACGCTACCTTCAACCTGGAACTGCTTGGATCCGCTCAGCATAAGCAGTCCACCGGTTCGAACCATCAGGGTAAAAACCGTCATTTCGTCTTTTGAAAAATCCAGGGTCTTGATATTGCAGCCCAGATAAAAATTGCCGCTGCAAACAATCATGCCTCTACCGCAAACATAGAAATCGCCAGTGCCCTCGGTGGGATTGAACGGGTTGCTTGCCGAACCAATCGAGCCGGTGATAAAGGTAATGCCATTGAGCACGAAAACCTTTTTACCGGCCACCGTGGTCATACGATTGGGAATGTCAGCCAGAAAGGTTTCGTAATCTTCATAGTAATAGGTCGCCTTCTTGGCGTACTGTTCGAGAGTGTAAAGGTTCGGCGGCATATTTTCGAGCTTTCCGGGGTCGTATTCGTAGGTATTGGTATCCGGGTCACCGCTTTCGTTATTGGCTTTCAAGGGATACAGATTGTAATCGTATTTTTGCAAAATTTCATTGGTATACCAGATCGGAATGACAATCGGCGGCGGTGGCAGCACAAATGGAGGGAAAGGCAGCAAAGGCAGTCGGTCGGTCACGTTCATGCCGACGATACACATTTTCCACTGCCTGAATCTTTTTAAAACGTTGCCTTCGATTTCGCGGGTCAGTGTCGGATAAAGCCCGCCGGCACCGAAGAAATGGGTTTTGTTTGCGCCGGTTCCGGCAGTGGGAATAGTATAAGCAGAGTTTGCCGTACCCATGTAGGCCATTTCCCATTTTTCAAAGCAGTCGGGCACCCTGGCAATGCTTGAACTCAAGACCTGGCCGATTGGTTTCATCGCCATGGTAATTGCCAGGGCAATGACGTTAGTGCTCATTCCGCCGATATTTGGCGTAAGGTTGATGCCGGAAACACCCAAAGCGGCTGCAAGAAAGTCTTTGGGATTTGCCAGTCCACCGCCAACATCGTTGGTAAGGCTGACTCCCATTTTGGTCGGCGGGGTCGAGCCAGTCGGACCGCTTGCCGAACTGCCGCTAGAACTGCCGGTCATTCCCGAGGGAACTGAAGCTGAAGTCGAAGTTGGCCTTTCGACAATATTGGCATTAACATTACAGGCTCCGCCGGCAACCGCCATATTGGATTTGGTCGTGAGAATCTGAAAGGCATTGACCCCAGAAAGAATGTGTCCTACGAAACCGCTATCGTCGCCAGGCAAATTGGGTGCGCCCCAGTCGCCCACCAACGAAACGTTGCAAACCAATGGGCGTTCTCCGGCGCTACCGGTCGGGTCTTTATAGTTAACCCTGATAAGACCGGGCACTTCGCGCTGCCGCAACTCTTCATCGGTAAGTTCGGACTCACTGCTGGTAAAGACTTCTTTAATTTTGGTCCAGAGTCCGCCGTAATCGTAATTGTTAACGATAAAAGTGCCGCCATAATTGTTAAATGAAATGCGATCATTGTTAAGATTTGCAATGAATACGCTGTACATTGGCGCCGGCGGTTCGCAGTCGGCTACTTTGAAATCTTTTACCGCACTGACTCTACGCTTGGCCGTGTAATTATCTTTATAGGTGATGCTCGCTTCGCACTCAAGCTTGATCTGACCGTATTTTTCAAGATAATCATCGGTATCTTCAGAGACTGAAACGCCTGATGGCCAGAGGTCTGTTATGCTCGTGGGCATCGGAATTGTATCGAAGCGAATTTCAACCGGGTATCGGCGCTTGCCGCCGCTCAGAACGTTGTTTATAACCTGCTCGGCAAAAAAATCAAGGCTGGTCAGCTCACGAAAACTTCTGGGGGCGCCGCCGACATTTATTTCGGGCATCAATGAGTCGACGATACCGGCAACATTTATGTTGATAATATTAAAACCACCGATAGAAATCGGAATTGAAAAGCTCAACCAGGACATATCCGGGGGGAAGCCAATCTGCAAAGGAGAATAGCCGCCGCCTTCGAGAAAAGTCTTCACATCTGGGCGCAGATTCCAGCTGATATCGACGCCCGGCACTTTAAAGCCTGAAAAATCGTGGCCGGGCGCAATTCGAAAAGCTTTCTCAACGTTCAGCTTAACTTCGACCTCAAAATCTCTTGCACCTTCACTGGTAACATAAGCGACCAGGTCATCAAGCTCTGTGTTCCCGTCGGCTTGCAGATCTTCTTTGGTAAGCGTTATCTCTTGTGTCACCGCGTCGCTCAAATCAAGCACTTCATCAGAACCAAGATTATCGGCAAGACCAAGATTACCACCTGATCCGACCTTGGCCGGCAGCCGCAGCTTAACCGCGAGAGAATCACCGGTAAGTTCGGCCGGGTCAAGATCGTTAATTTTTTCAGTAATAACGCGCATGGCCCTTTCCAGGCCGGCCTCGGCAAGGCTGGCGGCATGCAATCCCCGCACTGACATCGAGGTTTGTCTTCCCTCTTCAATCGTCGTGCTCATGAACATCGTGGAAGCAAACAGAATTATCGCCAGAATACTGACAACGATTACAAAAGCGCTACCCCGCCGTTGGCTGAATTTCATATTTGCCCCCTCAATCGAATTTTGCCGGAAAATCAACCAGCGTCTTTGAAAGACCTCGCGACACTTCGCTTTGCGAAAGTCCTGACCTGCGCATAAGCTCTTCTTTGTCAAGCTGCTGGGCAACCTTGCCGGGATCTGCGGAATTTTTTAAAGATTTTAGCCCCATGTAAGCGTTTCTAACTGCATCGCTGAGATTGCCACCACCCATTTCCGGAGGAAGCTTGGCAACCCAATCCATAAAAAGCTTGAATGCCTGTTCGGCCTTCTGCTTATCGCCCATGCGTGTGTACACTTCACACAGGCCACCCAGAGCATGAACCTTTTGAAAGACATTATCGCCAGACTCATCCATGGCCTGCTCAAAAAATTTCTCGGCTGCGTGCAGGTCACCCTGCTCCATGGCTCCGTTGCCACTGCAGATCAAGGGGTTAGTCTCTGCCCGGTAGGCCTGTTTCTGATTCTGGGTCATACCCGGCGGAAACCTTTCGCTGCGGCGACTGCGCTGAACGACTCTAAAAGCTTCTTCAAGCTCTATCTGCACTTTCTTTTCAGGGGTATCGGCAAACCATCCGGTTCCGGCTTTTTTGCCGCCGGTGCTCGACGCGGCCTTGCCGCCCTTCTGAGCTGGACGGTTGAAATTGAAAATCTGCTTGCGGTTCACCATCGTCTTCATTCTTTCAGCGCTCATTTTTCGCCCTTTGTTCGAGCCGGACATCACCATAAGAACGACAATCGGAATAATCAGCAAAACGATCCCTGCGCCCAGAATTTTCATATCACTCAAATCAATTTTCTTGATCTGATCAGTGAGCTTTTTTTCAGCCATTTTGTAGAACCTATCCTCGTATTTGAACTGTTTGCATGTCAGTTTAGTCTAATCAGCTGCCATAATCAACATTTTCTGAGACATTCTCAGTGGTACAATTACAGCTATATTAAGAATACGTCACCAAGCCAGAAAAAGTTCCCGGTTTTTTTTGCGCTTGACTGAGTAAAAAATCTCTTCGAATTCAAAAGGCTGTGTTTTTAAAAGATTTTTAAAGCTTTTTTAACCTTTTTAGCCATTTTTAATATTATTTACCCACATTCATCAATAATCATCTTTTTCCACTTATTTTTCGACTTTTATTATTAAACACCTTATCTTAATATTCGGGTTGTTAGCACTCAACCCAAACGAGTGCTAACAACTTCGAAAAAGCAATCCAAAACAAGGAGGACGTTATGAAACTTGCCCCGATGGGTAACAGAATCGTCGTCAAAGTCGCCGAAAACGAAACAAAAACCAGTTCTGGAATCATCATTCCGGATACAGCCTCAAAAGCCAGACCGCACCGAGGCAAGGTTGTGTTTGTCGGCAAAGGCATGAGAAACAGCAAGGGAAAAGCAATTCCAATGCAGGTAAAAGCTGGTGACAGCGTTATTTTTTCCGAATGGGCCGGCACCGAAATCATGATCGAAGGTGAAAAACACCTGATCATGAAAGAAGACGACCTTCTGGCAGTTGAATAACATATCATCCATACTATTTTTTGAAAATTTTGTTTGAAGGAGACATATAAATGGCAGCGAAACAACTGAAATACGGAGAAAATGCAAGAAGAGCCCTGGAAAAAGGTGTTGATACTGTGGCAAACGCAGTTCGCTCAACCCTCGGCCCCAAAGGTTGTTATGCAATTCTCAACAAAAGCTTTGGTAGCCCGACCGTTACCAACGACGGTGTCATGATCGCCAAAGAAATCGAAGTCGAAGATCGTTTCGAAAACATGGGCGCTCAGCTGGTAAAAGAAGTAGCCAGCAAAACCAACGACATCGCCGGCGATGGCACCACTACCGCCACTGTTCTGGCTCAGGCAATCGTTCATGAAGGTTTTAAAAACACTGCCGCCGGCGCTACCCCGATTTATATCAAGCGCGGCATCGAAAAAGCAGTTAAAGCTGTAGTCGACAAAATCAAAGAACAGTCCAAGCGCATCGACGACAACAAAGATAGCGTTGCCCAGGTCGCCACGATCTCTGCTCGCGACGTTGAAATCGGCAAAGTAATTGCCGAAGCCATGGACAAAGTTGGCAAAGACGGCGTCATCACTGTTGAAGAAGCAAAAAGCTTCGACACCACTCTTGATTTCGTCGAAGGCATGGAATTCGACAAGGGTTACGTCAGCCCCTACATGGTTACTGACCCGGAAAGAATGGAAGCAGTTCTCGACAACCCCTACATTCTCATCACCGACAGCAAAATCAACAACATCAAAGACATTCTGCCCGTGCTTGAAAGCATCGTGCAGACCAAAAAGCCTCTGCTCATCATTGCTGAAGACATCGAAGGCGAAGCTCTCGCCACTCTCGTAGTCAACAAGCTGCGCGGCACTTTCAATTGTGTTGCCGTTAAAGCTCCGGCATTCGGCGACAGACGCAAAGCCATGCTCGAAGATATCGCCATCCTGACCAAAGGTCAGAAAATCAGCGAAGAAATCGGCCTTAAACTTGAAAACGCTACCATCGAACATCTTGGCCAGGCCAAGAAAGTGGTTATCAGCAAAGAAACCACCACCATCATCGAAGGTAACGGCGCAGCCGCTGACATCCAGGCTCGCATCGCCCAGATCAAAGCCGAAATCGACAGAAGCACCAGCTCTTATGACAAAGAAAAGCTTCAGGAAAGACTGGCCAAACTTTCAGGCGGCGTAGCCGTAATCAAGGTTGGCGCTCCGACTGAAACCGCAATGAAAGAACGCAAAACCCGTGTTGAAGACGCTCTGAGCGCAACCCGCGCCGCAGTAGAAGAAGGCGTCGTCGCCGGTGGTGGCGTAGCTCTTCTTAACGCACTGGCAGCTCTTGACAGCCTCAAAGTCGAAGGCGATGAAAAAATCGGCGTTGAAATCGTGCGCAAAGCTCTGCACAAACCGATCCATTTCATTCTGACCAACGCAGGCCTTGAACCAGCTGTCATCATCGAAAAAATCAAGAACGAAAATAAGCCGGGCTTCGGTTACAACGTTCTGACCAATGAATACATCGATATGTTCAAAGCCGGAATCATCGACCCGGCCAAAGTTACCAGATCAGCTCTGCAGAATGCATCTTCAATCGCTTCAATTCTCATGACCACTGAAGTTCTCGTCGCCGACCTGCCCGAAGAAAACAAACCGGCAGCCGGTGGCATGCCGATGGGCGGCATGGGCGGAATGGGTGGCATGGGCGGCATGATGCCCGGCATGATGTAATCGACCCAATCCCTGCACAAACTCGCGGGGGGCTGAATGCTCCCCGCCGCAAATTCCAATCAGTATCAATAAGTAAATCAGGAGGATTCTATGAACCTTAAACCCCTTAACGATCGCGTAATTGTTAAACCAAAAGATACCGTCGAAAAATCAAAAGGCGGAGTGATTCTGCCCGACACCGCCAGCAAAGAAAAGCCCATCGAAGGCACCGTCATCGCAGTCGGCCCGGGCAAACTCAATGACAATGGCGAAAGAACCGCCCTTGAAGTGAAGAAAGATGATCAGATCATCTTCTCAAAATACGCCGGCACCGAAATCAAGGTTGACGACGACAGTTATCTGATTCTGCGCGAAGAAGACATTCTCGCGATCATTCAGTAACCCTCATCAACTCAGCTCAATAAGCTTATCAGCAGGAGGATAAGACATGACTGCAAAGCAACTCAAATACTGGGATGAAGCCAGACATTCACTTGAAAAAGGTGTTAATCTCGTCGCCAACGCCGTTCGCGCCACTCTTGGCCCGAAAGGTTGTTATGCGATTCTCGACAAGAAATTTGGCAGTCCGACCGTCACCAACGACGGCGTAACCATCGCCAAAGAAATCGAAGTTACCGACAAATTTGAAAACATGGGCGCTCAGCTGGTTAAAGAAGTAGCCAGCAAGACCAACGATGTTGCCGGCGACGGCACCACCACCGCTACGGTTCTGGCTCAGGCCATTGTTCAGGAAGGCTTCAAAAACGTTGCCGCCGGTGCCAACCCCAGCTTTCTCAAGCACGGCATCGAAAAGGCCGTTGACGCGGTAGTAGCTGAAATCAAAAATCTCAGCAAAAAAGTTGACGACAACAAGGACAGCGTCGCTCAGGTTGCAACTATTTCCGCCCGCGACAATGAAATCGGCAAAATTATCGCCGAAGCCATGGACAAAGTTGGCAAAGACGGCGTTATCACCGTTGAAGAAGCTCAGAGCTTCGACACTACCCTTGATTTCGTCGATGGTATGGAATTCGACAAAGGCTATGTCAGCCCTTACATGGTTACCGATCATGAAAGAATGGAAGCCGTACTCGACAACCCCTACATCCTGATCAGCGAAAACAAGATCAACAACATCAAAGAAATTCTGCCCCTTCTCGAAAAGATCGTTCAGGTTAACAAACCCCTGCTGATCATCGCTGAAGATATCGAAGGCGAAGCATTGGCTACTCTGGTGGTCAACAAGCTGCGCGGCACTTTCAACTGTGTTGCCGTTAAAGCCCCCGGCTTTGGCGACAGACGCAAAGCAATGCTCGAAGATATCGCCATCCTCACCGGCGGCGAGAAAATCAGCGAAGAACTGGGCATGAAACTTGACAAAGTAACCATCGATCAGCTCGGCCAGGCCAAAAAAGTCGTCGTCAGCAAAGAAATGACAACCATCGTCGAAGGCGCAGGCGACACCAAAGCCCTCACCGCCAGAATCGGCCAGATCAAAGCTGAAATTGAACACAGCACCAGCTCATACGACAAGGAAAAGCTCCAGGAAAGACTGGCTAAACTTGCCGGCGGCGTTGCCGTGATCAAAGTCGGTGCCGCTACCGAAACCGAAATGAAAGAACGCAAAACCCGCGTTGAAGACGCACTCAGCGCAACCCGCGCTGCAGTCGAAGAAGGCGTGGTTGCCGGCGGTGGCGTAACTTACATCAACGCCCTCAAGTCTCTCGAAAAGCTTGAAAAAGAAACCACCGGCGACGAAAAAGTTGGCGTTAACATCATTCGCAAAGCTCTTTACGCTCCGATGCGCATGATCCTCAGCAATGCCGGCCTCGAACCCTCAGTCATCATCGAAAACGTAATCAACAAGAATACTGCCGGTTACGGTTACGATGTAACTGCCGACAATTATGCCGACATGTTCAAATCAGGCATCATCGATCCGGCCAAAGTTACCCGCTCTGCCCTGCAGAACGCTTCTTCAATCGCCTCGATTCTTCTGACCACAGAAGTTCTCGTGGCCGAGCTCCCTGAAAAGAAATCAGCTCCCTCTATGCCCGACATGGACATGGATTACTGAGCAGCATAAAAAGGCAGTCTCAGCGGCACCCGCCGTCGGGACTGCCTTCTTTTGAATAAAGCAGTACCAGTTGTATGAAAAATTTTGCACTTGCTCCCGAATTGAACAACGAAAAGGCTGATGAGCTAAACGATCGCCAGAAGTTTGTTCTGAAAGAAGTTTGTGACGCATTCATCAGCACCAGCGTTCCGGTCGGCTCCCGCACCATTTCCCGATCGGGCAAAATTTCATGTTCTCCGGCGACCATTCGTAATGAAATGGCCGATCTTGAACTGATGGGTTATCTTTACTCGCCGCACACGTCTGCCGGCCGGGTTCCCACCGAAAAGGGCTATCGGTTTTATGTCAATTTTCTTCTCGAATACGAACGAATCAGTCAGCTTGAAGAAGCACTGATAGGCAAAATAGCCGACAACTCAGATCGAGACCATCTGCAGACGCAG
>CAZQUE010000087.1:0-18212 GCA_964596185.1 uncultured bacterium
AAAAGATGAGTTCCGCTGGTTACCAGAAGAATTCGCTTGATGCCTAGCTGGCCAAGCCTTTCTATCGCATAGTCAGCCTCGGTTTTGCTGGTTCTGATTCGTTCGCTGCGGAAAATCATCAGTCGCTCAGGCTCAACCTGGCACAGGTGGGTCAGACTGGCGACCCATTCAGCTTCAGCAAAGCCTGTTTCTTCACTGAAACCTGTGCTTACAAGCAAAAGCCGCGCTCGATTCTGCTTGAGAAGCTCTATTCCATGCAAAACTCTTTGGAAGCCGCTTAGACCCGGATCTTTGGCGAGAGTGGCTCCCGAGGCCATTACCAGAATCGCTTCGGCATTTTCCTGTGAATGCTCAAGATGCAGAGGTTGAGCGATAAATCCGCCGACTGGGAAAAATATGCAGAGCATGAGCAATGCATAGGCCAGGCCGGTGCCGAGCAGATACTGTCTTGCCAGATGTCGCCATTTTTCATCGCTCGATCGGCAAAAGATCTGGGCTGTCGCCAGGGTCAGCAGAATCATGGCGACGGCGACATATTGGTCAAGATCATTGCGTAGCTGTGGCAAAAGCAGAATTACCAAGGCTGGAAATAATGTAACGATTATTTTAATCATTGATTTCATAAGTTTTCCTGAGCTGCTTTTTTTCTATAATCATGGTCGAATTCGAGAAATTCGTTGAGCCAGGTGAGAATGTCCCGGCGCAGCGCAAAATGCTGTTCGAACATTTCAGAGTCGTTTCTTTTTACAAATCGCTGCAATTGGCTTCTAGCCCTTGAAAACAAGGATTGACCACGCGACATCAGCAACATGAAATGCTGGTCGCTGGTGCGGGTCAACAATGACGAGCCAAGAAGGCGATCCCCGAGCAGAGCCATTGCCAGAAAACGATCCTTTACGACGAAGTCGATGGAGAAGTCGGCTGGGTCGGGAGGCGGGCGTAAATGCGAAGAAATTCGCGAAAGAATTTCACCGCCGGCAAGAGCAAGCAGAAAAACCTGCGCCTGAATCAGTCGGAAGCTTTCTTCGTCGAGAACTTTGCGATCGAGATCGAGCAGCTGGTAAAACAAATTCTGATTTTCAAGACTCAGTAATTGAGGATTAAAATCAACCTCGCCGGCGGGTACCGTGCTTTTCAAAGATCTGCGCCTGCAGGAAAGCAGAATGCCATCCAAAGACCTTATCAGCGCAGGGTCTTTGAACGGATTGGTCTGTTCGCGATTGAATGTGAGAGTGACATGATCAGGGCCGGCAGAAAATTTTCCCCCGCGGTTGGAAGTGGCGGTCTGCGGTTCACGAATCAGGCTGTTGTGATCAGTTGTTTCGGTGACAGCAGAGGATTCGTTCTGGCGAGCAACTGTTGTTTCAGGAAGCTGCGCCCGGTTCCAGTATCCGAGCAAAGCAAGAAGCAGCGAGTAAAAAAGTGCCACTGCAAAACCAGGCAAAGTGCCAATGTAGATATACCCCCCAGGTAGCTTATGGGCCCATTCGAGAAAATAAAGCATGCCTTCGAGGGGCAACGAGAGGCCGGGGGCGAGAAAAAGCCCATATTCCGGCGATATTGCAGAAACTGCTCCAACAATGAAGCCAGCCGGCAGAATAATCGAAAACATCCAGACGATCGCGGGGTTTACCAGCAAGGCGATCAGTGAGAAGGCTCCGAAAAACATCGCCGAAATCGGGATTACGGCAATATTTGCCGCAGCTGTGACTCCCAGATAGCGTGCCAGAGTTTTGCCCAGTTTCAGCCGCATCAGAAACTCTTCGAACATGCGTCGTAAAAGAATGATGCCGGCCACCGCAGTAAAGCTGAAGATAAAAGCCGGCTCGATGATCTGTGCTGGGGCGTAAAGCAAAATTATCAGGGCGGCGATGCTTAGCGGTCTGATCGACGATGGAGCCGCTTCAAAATGAAAAACGAAGGCGGTGACGATATACATGGTCAAAGCGCGAATAATGGATGCAGAACCTGTGGTTAAAAAAGCGTAGGCGACCAGAAACAGGCAGATGAAGATGCTGCGCGATACCGGGGGAACCCTGGTCAGGTGGAGCATTGCTGCCAGAACCATGCTCAATACCATCAAATGTTGCCCGGAAACCGCGAGCAAATGTGATACCCCGGTTTCCCGAAACAGCTGACGGTCGTGCCTATCTAGTCCACTGGTGTCTCCGAGCAGAAAACCGGTGGAAATGGCGGCAAGGCGAGTCGGCAAAACCATGTTCAGGCCATCACGCAGCCGTCGCTGCATTTTTCCGCCAAAAGCATGCAGAGCGCTGCGATTGCTTAAATGTTCGATTGAAACAGCATTGAATCTTGGCTGGCGCTGGCTTGGGCTGAAAGAAAAGCTGCCGGTAACCCGATAGATCTGCTCCGGTTCAGGAACGAGGTCGGCGTATTTGATCTGACAAAAGACTGTGCCGGGAATGGCGATGGTTTGTGAAGCTGTTTCAAAAGAGGCGTTTCCAAGTCGCAAGCCGATTGCGCCCGAGCGATATTGCCGGTATTCGCCGGAAAAAACGCCGGTCAGGCTGCCTTTGCTTTGATCGAAAAGGCGGATCTCGCCTGAATTTACTTCCGGAGAAATACGTAGATTGCCGTAAAAAAGCCCAGAACAAATTACTGCCATTGCGACAAAAAACCTGGTCATTCCTGGTTTCTGATGAAGGATCGACGAGGTAACCAGCGCTCCAAACGAGAGAAAAAAGAAAAGAATCGAATAGTCGGCGGCGAAAAGTTGCGAGAATTTCAGGCCGATAATGAAAAACGCAACGAAAAAAGGCATTATTTCGGGCCTATTTTTTACTGGTTCCTTTGTTTTCGCTTTCATTTCCAAAAAATTTCGACTCAAGGGTCGAGCCTTACGCCTGCTTCCTGAAGTTTTTCTATTTTGGTATCGCTGATTCCTTTTACCCGATCCTTAAGGTCGCGCCAGTCGGTGAAATTCCCAAAGCTGCGTTCGAGAAGAATTTTATTGGCTGTACTCGTGCCGATTCCGGGGCAGACCAGAAGCTGGTTGAAATCAGCCTTGTTGATAAATACATGGTCTGGTTGCATCGGGTGAAGTTCAACTACATTTTTTACTTCAGGATTCGCAATTGAAGAAATGCTGATTTCTGCTTTGCCGGCGGGAACTGCCACAGACGGCATAATTGCCGGTTCTGGGAGCCAGGACCAGATCAGGCCAAGCAGTAAAGGAATTATCGTTAGAATTTTTGCCTGTCTGAGTTCTGAATCGTTCAATTCAAACATATAATCAGTCCTTCAGCAGTTTTTTCAAGACGGGGTGTTTTTCCGAGGCAGGCTTTCTTTACCAATTTTTGCTGTAAAAGGCTTTGCAAAGGTGTTTTTTCAAAGTTCTCGCGCGAAAATACGCTCCATTGCCAGCCGCCTTTTTCAATGCGATATCTTATCGGCGTCCAGTCTGAAAAATCACCGGCAAGCTCCTGAATATTTTTTACGGTTTTCAGTGACTGCAGAAGATTCAGGGCAAAAATCGGGGCGAACGGATAAATGCACAAGCCGGCAAGATTGGTTTCGCAGGCAGACATTTCGCCTTGCAAGGGCGAAAGGCGTGCTGCCCGGCGCAGAATCGCCAGTCCTGAATAGGGGTGATGGCGCAGACAAACCTGGTCTCTGGCCTGATAAAAAGCTTCCAGCCAAACTTTGGCCGAAAATTTCTCCTGTCGATTGTCGAGCAAACAGGAATAGAGCCGTGCCAGCCATTTGTAAGCACTTTCCAGGAAAGATGCCGGGCTTTCACTGTTTTGCGCTGTTAGAATGGCAATTCGACTGGCATCGATGCCGTATTCCCCGACAAGTTCTTCGTCGAGACCGTATTCGTTGGTTTCTGGGGCGATGATGCGTTGAAAATTACCATCGGAACATTGTTTGAACCTTGCTTTCAGATCTTCATAAAGGTTTGTAATGGAAACAGAAACAGGCCATTTTCTGGCCTGTTTTTGCATACTGTGCGGATTGAATCGCTCACTCAATTGGTCAAAATTCCCCAGAGTTTTTGTGTTTTTTCGTTGTTGATTCCGGCGTCGGTGGTAGCAAAGAAAAGCAGTTCACGCGCCTGATTTAGAATTAAAGGTTCTTCAAGAGCCTTGCCACAGGCAATGAGAAAGCGGATTTCAAAGATGAAAAAATCCTGATCGCCGGGTATTGAGCTTTGTTCGACTTTTTTTAGCCCGCGCAGGGCATTTTCAATGTCGCCATCCGTGAAAAGCTGACAAAGTTCAGAGGCAGAGCCGGCGGTAGCGACCAGTTTTTCAAGTTCGCTTTTGCGGTTCGGATCAGTGATCGCCGTTAGCTGATCTTTGGCACGGGCAACCCAGGTCGGTGCAGCTTCAAGTTTGAAAAGGCTGTCATAGATTGCGGCTAAACATGTGCTGACAATGATTTCACCAAGATCTTCCGCGCTGACGTATTCACCGGAGCGAACCAGGCGATAGCTTTTAAGGGTGAAAGTATAGGTTTCTCTCGCTTCATTGAACAACTGAAAGGCTTTTTCGTAATCAGCCTGATTGAAGCTTGCATAAGCAGTGTTGAGAAGAGATTCCTGTTTTTCCTGGCTCAGGCTGCCGTTGAGAACTATGCCGGCAACAAGAGCCAGCAAAAGCATCAGCAGCGCAATAATGGCTTTCAGGCCACCTCTGCGGCTGTTGATAATTTTTTGCTTAATATTCATCATCTTCTTCAGGTTCTTCCTGAGGAATTGGCAAATTCTTTTGTGCCGTTTCATCCTGGCGCATTTCGCGAGCCTGATTTACGAACCAGAGAATGATCCCCTGGGCGTTCTGGCTACCATAGATGATTTGTTCGAGATATTTGTTGCTTTCTTCCATTTTGCCGAGAAGTCTATAAACGCCGGCAAGAATGTACATTATTTCAAAAACCCTCGACTGGGGAATGTTTTCTTTGGGAATTCTTGTGCCATCAGGCATGAAAGCATCTTCAACGCTGGTTGCCATGTTGGTGATGGTCAGAAACGAAGCAGCTTCGGTTAGATAGGCCTTTTCATAAGCCTTGTAGCGTTCTTTGGCTTCGGCATTCTCGGTTTGTTCAGCGGCGTCTCTGGCTGTCCAGGCCGCGTTGAGATAAGTGTAGCCAAGAATGCGGTGGTTGGCCTTGCGGGCTTTGTAACAGATCGCTGCCAGTTCCCATTGGCGAACGCAGGTGTCGAGATCACATTCTTTTTGCAGTTCGTTGAGTGGCTTTTCTTTGGCGACCAGATTCGAGGCTACTTTGCTCAGTAGTGGGGAAATCTTTCGCAAGATGGCAATGTTAGCCGGCGTAAGCTCTTTAAGCTTTTCCGATTCGACGTCTTTCCAGATTTGCTGACCGCTCGATGCGGCGCGAACTCGGCTGGCGGCATCCCATTGTGAGCGATGACTGTCGAGCAGGGCTTTCTTGCGCTGATCTTCTACACTCATTACCGGACAGAAATATTTATCTTCACCGGCATAAAAACAATGGGGGCAAAGGCACACATTGAAATATCTGGGGTTGATCGAACCCAGGTATACCGGACGATAATCGATATCGCGTTTGTCAAGACTGAACTGTTTTTTACGCAACAGATAGCGGGTAAAGGTCTTTTCGCAGACCGGGCATACCGTTTCTTTTGGCAGAAAGAGCTTGTCATTTAGAGACATAATTTCACCGACTTTTTAAGGCTTGATATGATAAATCTAACTAGCACAATAAAATACAGTAAATCTAGATAATTCGCAACAGTTTATGAACCTGCGGTATCCATCTCACTTCACGAAAACAGGGTTTGAAAAGCTTTATCCACTCAAGAATCGTGTTGGTATCCCAGTCGTTGACATGTGACGGGGCATAGGCGAAAGGCTGAATAATACAATTGAAAGCGCTGAAATCAAGATCTTCTATCTGCTTTAAAATAGCCTCAGAATCATCATTTGAATCGAGCAGAATGCGAAAGTATGTTTTGTCAGGGCCGGCAACCGAAAGAATCTTTTCAAGCTTCCGGCGCAGCTTGCCATTAAAACCCCAGGCCCGAGAAATTTTCAAATCAACGCACCAGTAATCGATTAACGGATACAGCCTGACAAATTCGTCGGGTAACAGGCCGCTGGTTTCGGTAAAAACTTTCAACCCGCGCTTGCGCAGCATGGGTAAAAACTCTTCGAGAAAATCCATTTGTTGTAGCGGCTCGCCGCCCAGAATCGAAATACAGTAAAAATCCTTGAGTTCGAAAAAATTGTCAAGTCGACTGAGAAGTTTTTCAGCCGAAACCGGGTTGAGAGCCCGATGATTGCGCAGCCCTGGCCATGGTCTTATGGAAAAGGACTCGGGGTTTTGCTGGTAATCCTTGAGCTCGCAGCGTTTACAGCCGAGGGTGCAGCCCGCCAGCCTGATGAACAGTTGCATGGTTCCGATATGCAGGCCTTCACCTTGAATAGAAGCGAAAACCTCGCTGATATTACCGTAGATTTTTGACTGTTTCAATGTCTGTACCAACCATTTCAAAAAATTTCCACTCATCGATGATAGGAACTTTGAGGTCTATGGCTTTGTTCTTCTTGCTCGAACTGAAATCTTCAGCTTCTTTCGAACCGATCAGAAGAAAATCGGTGTTTTTGGAAACCGAGCTTTTTACCTGGCCACCATAATGCTTTATCGCTTTTTCAATCTGCTTACGGCCTATTTCTGCCTCTCCGGTGACCACGAAAACCTTGCCATTCAGGAGGTTCTCCTGGGTCGGTAGCTGACTGGTGTCTGGCCCGTGCCACCATTGTCGGAGCTGATCGATCAGATTCCGGTTGGCCGGTGAATTGATGAAATCGATGATGTTGTCTGCTACTTTATGGCTGATTCCATCAACCTTCATCAGCGATTCACGGTCAGCTTCGAGAAATTTTTCCAATGATTGATTGAAAAATGCGGCAATCTTATCGGCGATTACGATGCCGACATTGTTGATTCCAAGAGCCGAGATCAGTTGCCCCAGGCGGGCATCTGCCGCCGCCTTGATGTTGGCAACGATTTTTTCTGCCGACTTCTCACCCATACGTTCGAGGTTCAGTAGAGTCATGAATTTCAGATTGACGATGTCCTCAACCTGGGCAACTACCTTCTTTTCAAGGAGCTGGTCGACGAGTTGCGGCCCGAAATTCTCAATTTCGAGCTGGGTAATGAAATGCAAGATCCGTCTTGAAATAACGCCGGAACAGGACGGGTTGTCACAGCTCACCTGAGTCGTTTCTTCGCAATCTTCGGCATTGCTGACTCTGACAGGACCTTGGCAAGCCGGACAAAATTCGGGCGGTGAAATTTCAATTTCACAACCAGAGCGCTTTTCAGCAAGGGCTTCGACAATATAGGGAATAATGTAACCGGCTTTTTCGACCACTACCGCGTCGCCGATCCGGATGTCTTTTTCTCTGATCTGATCAATGTTGTGCAATGAAGCCCTTGAAACCGTGGTGCCGCCAAGCTCGACGGGTTCAAGAACTGCAACCGGAGTCAGCTGCGATCGACCAACCTGCCAGATTACCTCCTGAAGGCGCGAAATCGCTCTTTCCTGGGGATACTTGTAGGCGAGTGCCCAGCGCGGCGCTTTACTCGTTGCGCCAAGCTCCTGTTGCAGACGAAGGCTATCTACCTTAAGAACTATGCCATCAATGTCAAAATCGAAGCCCCGGCGTTTCTGCTCGATATCATCGATAAAGGCGCGAATTTCGTCAAGTGAATGGCATATTCTATAAGCAAAGTTAATCTTGAAACCGTTTTTTTCTAGAAATTCAAGAGTTTCTGAATGACTTTTGAAATTCAGTTCATCGGCCTGGGCAATGCCGTAAACCATTGTCTGAAGACTACGCGCCGCTGCTACCGATGGATCAAGAGATTTGATCGTTCCTGCGGTTAGATTGCGGCAGTTTTTAAAAGGTTCCTCACCATCAGCGACTCTTTGCTCGTTCAGGCGTTCAAGAACCGAACGCGGCGTGTATATTTCGCCTCTGATGTCGAGACTCAGTTCTGAGGCAATTTTAAGCGGCAAACTGCGGATAGTTTTTGCGTTTTCAGTGATCAGATCGCCCTCGATACCGTTGCCACGCGTGGCGGCAGCTGTGAAGACGCCCTTTTCATAGCTGAACGAGCCCGAAACTCCATCGATCTTCAATTCGGCGACTATCGGGAATACGCTCTGTTCGGCCATTTTTTCGAGCCGACCCAGCCATTCTGCCACATCGCCGAGCGAATAAGAGTTGTCGATGCTCATCATCGGCACGCGGTGCCTAACAGTGTTAAAAGAGGTTACTGCCTCGCCAACCCTCTGAGTCGGGGAGTCTGGGGTAACCAGTTCGGGAAAACGCCGCTCAAGGTCGATCAGCTCATGCATCAGGGCATCGAATTCCTGATCGGTTATTTCCGGACGGGCTTTGACGAAATAAAGGTATTCGTGATGACGTATCTCATCACGCAAAGTTTCTATTCGGGCAATTGTCACCAGGTCGACCATCATTCCACCATTGCAGTATTGATAAATTGAACGCCACGATCGGTACCAAGCCAGAGAATGTCACCGCTGGCGGCGAGTGCCTTGACTTTCGGCATGCCACTTCCATCCGCCGGCACAATCGTCTGAATGCGGTCATCGCTGATCCTGGCCAGGCCGACATTGGTGCCTACCCAGATAGACCCTCGATGAGAAATGATTGCATTGATGCGATTGCCGGGCAATCCATGCATTGTCGTAAAATTGATGAAATTCGATACCGATTCAGAAAACAGTTTCTCGAGCGGGGTGGTCAGATAGAGTACGCCGCGGGCAGTCGCAATCCAGATGTGTTTGCCGTCGAAAGTAAGCCCGGTAACTGGCCTGATAATGCCCGATCTGGCATTGTCGATATTTTTCCAGAATTCGGGGTTGGAAGCTTTGAAACCGGTATTCCAGAAACTGATGCCGCTGTCGTGAGCTACGACGAACCAGCCGGAAAAGCGCATGATGCTTTGACACCAGTCGTTGCGCATGCCGCCATTGCTTATTTTGCTGTCGATTATGACAAATTTTCCCTCTTTGTCCATTAATGCAGCTCCGGCTTGAGTTCCAACCCATAGCGAAATGCCGTCGTGATAAAGATCGAGAATGATTTCCGAACCTGGGGCCGAACTGATCGAATGTTTTTCGATACGCCCAGACCTGGTTATCGAAAAAAGCCCGAAAAAAGTGCCGACCCAAAGCTTCTGTCCGTCGAATGCAAGGCACTCTGCCTGCGGGGCCGAAAAAGTGCCTTTGGCTTCAGAAAACTCTTTGACTTCACCATTATTTATGGAACAAATACCATTTTCGGTCGCGACCCAAAGGGTTCCCCGCGTATCGACGAGCAGATCGTTTACCCTGGCAGTGGCTATTGGCTGGCTGAATGGAATCTGCAGATTGCCCTGGTTTTCGTCGCCGGTTATTTTTCGACTGGCGACAAGCGTATCGGAACGGGCATCAGTTGCATCAGAAATGGGCTTGTTGTTCATCGCCGGCTCTGGTTCAGGCAGATTTTTTTCGCCGGCAAAAAAGAAGGCTGCGGCGACAACTGTAATGACCAGCCAGAAGACGGTATGCGAAGGTTTATTGGCTAATCTGTCACTCAAAACAGTTCCTCCAGATTTACCGGAACTTTCTGGCGATCTTTTATTATGGCCACTTCGGCCGGGCGAACCTGATTGCCGAACTGATCGAAACCGCCCGATCCGGTAACACTTTCCCATCCGTGCATCGAGGCAAGATAGTCTTTGATGATGCGCCGGTCATATTCGCCGGCTTTAAGGGCCAATGCTGACAACATAATTGCTTCATATCCCATCGCTGCATCAGCATCAGCAGCGACGCCGAATTTTTCGAGAAATTCGGAAAGAAAATAGTCGGCCCTTTGCCCACCCAGCCTTGAATTGAAGGGCAGGGTGCAGATGGTGCTTTCAGAATAGATGCCGGCAAAGTTGATGAATTCCTGTGAAGAAAAAGGATTCACCCCAAGAATCGGCAGAGAAATCCTGCTTTCTCTGGCCTGTCTGAGTATCATCGCCGATTCAAGCGGCGGGGCGATTATAACCAGCGCGTCAGGGCTGGTAGAACGCAATACATCGAACTGCTGGCGAAAGTTAAGGGTCCCAGGGCGGTAGGTTAGGGCACTTACGACCTGCTGCCCATTTTTCAACGCGGCTTCGATGAACTTCTGCGCACTGTCTGAACCATAAAGAATCGGATCATACATAAGCGCCGGTTTGCGGGTTTTGAATCGCTGTGTGGCGAATTCGCAGATGGCCTCAAACTGCTTGCGGTCGTCACTGATGCTTCTAAAGGTATATCTGCTGCCGTTGGCGGTCAGCTCATAATGGGTGCACAGTGCGGTCAAAAAGGGTACTTGCGCCTTTTCTGAAAAGCTTTGAATGACCCGACTGTTGATTGGGCTTATGCCGCCGACAATCGCGAGCACCTGATCTTCGTAAATCAAATCCCGGGTAACTAGTGCCGTTTTTACCGGCTGACCCTGGTTGTCTTTGACGAGAGTGCGTAACTTCTTGCCATTGATGCCGCCGGTCTTGTTTACATGCTCTACTGCCAGACTAATGCCGCGTTCATGGGAAGTTGCCCGCGCTGAGCCGCTGCCTGAAAGAGGCAGAACCACGCCGATTCTGATTTCCGATGGCCGCGAATCGAATGATATCCAGAACATTAAAAGCAGTATTATCAGCGATAAAATCTGATAAATGTCGAGCTTTTGCAGGAATTTTCGCAGTCTTTTCATGGCACTCAGGTGCAGGCTGTTTCTATATAAGAAAGAACCATCAAAAACATTCCCATATAAACGGAAAGTGAGAAGAAATACAAAACCGCAAAAAAGAAAAATGGCATTTCCTTGATGACCTTGTTGAAAAACTCGTTTTCAACTTCTTTAAAAACCAGGTTTTTTTTGGAAAAACGGTCAAAAGCAAACACCAGCAGTGCACCAAGGCCAAAGAAACCCATGCTGAAACCGAACCCGGAAGCAAAGATCGCCGTATGCGGGTTGCCGGGCGCGGTCGAATAAAGCCAGTAAGCGATAACAAGGCTGGTAGCCAGGAGAGTGCAGAATACCACCGAGCCCCAGAATATCCATGACCAGATAAACTCTTTCATTTGGTTAATGATTTCTCAGTTTTTTGATTTTTTCCAGTTACCGTTGAATTCAGCAGCAGGATATTTCTTCCTGTTTTTCTGCATTTTTGCTGCCATTGCCGAGGATACGTCAATATCCAGAACGTTGGCAAGACTTAACAGATATGCCATTACATCGGCCATTTCTTCACTTATCTGCAGCTTTTTTGCCTGATCGATTTCTTCTTCGGCAGGAGGCGACCATTGAAAGTGCTCTAACAGTTCAGAGGCCTCAAGAACGACTGAAACCGCGATGTTTTTCGGAGTATGATACTTTTGCCAGTCGCGTTCGTCAATGAAAGCATCGACCAGCTTTTTGAGCTGATCAATGCTGGTCTTGCCGTCGCTGAACTCTGTCTGATTGATTTGATGCATGTTTTTTGCTGATTTTATTCCGGGTTGACTCCGTAAACAAACATGGTTGCAGCATTGAGCCGAATGATGTTCGAACAGAGATCCTGATTGATGCTGTCGATCAGGTCGGTCACCTGGTGATAATTCGGATTGCTTGAGTATTCTGATTCGATGGTCAGAACTGCCGGAATTCTCTGCTGCAGAAATGGAGCGTGATCGGAACCCCAGGCATTGAAGCTGGTTCTGATCGTGAATTCAGCATATTTCTGTGCCAGCTCCTGCATTTTTTCAACCATCGGTCGATTGAAGGAGTTGGTTTCAAGCATGATTGACAGTGGCTCAACGGCGTCGAAGCCGATCATGTCTAGATTGAGAACAGCCTTTATCTTTGCTTTGGCGGCTGCGTCAAGAGTTCTAACGTATGCTTTTGAACCATAAAGTCCCTGTTCTTCGCCGAGAAAGAGGACGAACTTTATCGTTGCCTTCGGCTGTAAGCCGGATTTTTTCAGCATTCTTGCCAGAGCCAGAACTCCGGCTGAGCCGCTGCCGTTGTCGTCGGCGCCAGGCGCATCGATTCTTGGATTGGGTGAAGTGCTGTCAAGGTGTCCGCAGACTATTACTTCGCCATATTTTTCTTCGTCGCTGCCCTGCCAGGTAGCAACGAGATTGTTGACACGACTGCTGCCGATATTGAACGGCATCTGTTCAACTTTAAGATCTAGTGAAGTGAAAGTTTCAGCAGCCCATTCAATCGCTTTCTGGGCCTTGTCGACATAAGAATAGCGGGTTTTGAACGCGACCATTTTTTCCAGATCCTGCATAAAGGCTTCCATATCGAGCAATTGCAGAAATGATTCAATCGCATCAGGCTCTGCTTTGACCGATTTTTGGCAGGTGATTTCAGAGGTCAGAATGGTTTGGTTGGCCGGTAACAATTCAACCTTGGTAAAGGGTGATGATTTGCTGATCAGATTGATTGCCGCAGTTTCCCCAGCCAGGAGCACTTTCATGCCAAAGCCGCTCCAGATTTCTCTGGCACCGGGAAATACATAGTTGAGAATCGCCGGGTCTTTGCTGGTAAGCAGATAAAGATGCTCGTCATCGCGACGGGCGAATGATTCAACTTCATCAAGCTTGTTGATTTCGTCAGTCAGACTGCTTTCACCCTGCAAAATCACTATTTCGCCAAATCGGGTAAAAGAATTCTGATCTGAATCAAAGTTTTTGAGAGTCTGTAAACCTTTTTCAACCGGAGCAACATGAACCCAACCGGCGGCGAAAACGCCTGCATTAATCGATACTGCAATCATAACCAGTAATGCGGTGAAAAAATATCTGCTAAAAAATTTCATCTTCATACTCCTTGCCTGTTTACGCAAACACTTTTTTAATGATAACTTAATAGAAGGTAAATCTCAAAGATTTCATAGTTACAGTATAAAAAAACAGCAAACAATCTGACCAGGGAGCGAATATCGTGGTAAACAGACCTTTTGGGTGCAATTCCCTTCGCGGTTACAGTTTGCCCGAACTGCTGATTACCATTCTGCTGTTGTCGATTCTCTTTACCCTGGCAATCATATTTTCCAGCGGCATGAGCCAAACCAAACGCCTGCGCGATTATAGCATCGCCGTGGCCTACGCCCAACAGGCCATCGAAGTGGTCAAGGCTGCACCATTCAGTTTGCTCGACGACGCTGACGCCGGCGTAAACAGCGTTGAAACCGACCTGAATACCAGCTCCGGACCTCATGATGCCTTCGAACCGGTTTTCGAATCCGGAGGTATCAAATACCAGCGCAAGGTAGAAATTACCAATGTCGGCAGCAAAGAAGACAAAGACCGTCCAATCGGGCTGAAACTTCTGGTTGTTCGAGTCGACTGGAAGACCATCGACGGCGCCCAGGCCGAGCCATTCATTCTGAAAACCACAATAGCGGATTTGAATTGAGATGAAAACGATGCAAATGCTTCCAAATACAGATAAAAAGGCCTTTACCATGGTAGAAATGCTGATAGCCGTGGTATTGACCACCATGATCGTTTTTTTCGCCTACCGAATTTTCTTCTCGCAAACAGAGGTGGTTACCAAATCCATTGAATTCATGCAGGTCAATGATTCTTTCCGCAAAGTCATGACCTTCATGGGAAACGATATTCGTGAGTCGACGAGCATTCTCGCACCAACCCCGGTCTTTTCCGATACCGTGCCCACACTGATCACCAAAACCGGTGTCGTTCTCAAGCTGCAAAGTTCCGAACTTGACCCGACCATACCATTTGACAGTCCGCTCGGCGGCCAGGTCAGCGCTCGTCGCGAAATAACCTATGAACTTGAAAAGATTGAGTCAAAGACCGTGCTACGTTTCAGACTCATTAGAACAGCTTCTATCGAGGAAAGCCCGGGTAAAAAAACTACCCAGCGCCAGGAACTTGTCGACAATATTCGCGATCTCATTATTTATCGCACTGTGCGAAAGCCTTTCAAGCCTGCCAATGTTTCCGGCGATAAGGATCGCATTGTCCTGGCCCGCCCAATGTACGAATCAGGAACCGGAAACAGCCTGGTGCACCTTAACATGGTGCTCGAACGTGAAAGAAAAGACACTGAAAAAGGCCAGGTTTACAACATCAATCTGACGACAAGTTTTTATAAACGCGGAAAAGAGATATTCATCAATCCATGAAAAGAGCGCAACTCAACAGAAAAGGCTCCGGTTACCTGATTCTCATCGGGTTCACCCTGCTGCTGGTTATTCTTTTTGCTATTCTTGGCCGTGTTAAAAGTGGACAAAGCCAATTACAGTCCAAAGAAGTGCGCAATATGCTGGCTACCAGCCTGGCCGAAGCAGCATTGAACTGTGTTATTGCCGAACTTAACGCTGATCGCGGCTTCGCTACCCATCGTTATTACTCTGAAAGAAAAGATCCAAACTGGGTCACACCCAACAAAAAACGCGAATCGGTTCTCGGTGAAATGGGTGGCATCTATGTGAATGGCGTCGAAGGCGGTGTTTATACCGGGGGTTGTGAATATGGTGAATTCAAGTGCAAGGTTGCACCATTTTACGGCACCAGAGAAAATCGAAAAACTCGAACTCTGCGCGAATCCGAAATGTACACCAAAGCCGAAGTCGTCGTCAAAATCGGCGAAGGCTGGGGGATAGGCGAAAATACCTGCCGAAAAATTACCGCCCAGATCGAACGCCGTTATCCGGCAACCGAAAGCCTGCTTTATGACGGTGAAATGCTCGATGTCGGCGCACTTGGCCCTTTCCTGAAAAAAGAAAACAAACTGCGCGAAGGGCGCCTCTACGGCTATCATTGGATTACCTTCAACACTGCCGGCAGTGGCTGTCGCGGCTCAGAACTCCTGGAAATGGAAAAAATTGAAACCCCTGGTTTGATCAGGGCCTTGAAAGATACGCGCATCGAATTTTCTGACGGTAGCCGCATGGTCTTAAGCCCGCAGAACGATTCTGTGCATATCAACAAGTTCGAAACCCATGACGGCTTTCTACTCGATGGTGCCCATGGTGCACATCCGATCAAATTCAACCGCCTACCGCGCGAACGTTTGAAATACCGTGCCGAACGTTACAAGAAAAGCACTGGTATCACAATAACCGAAGGGGTGCTGCCTTATGGAAAATACCAGAACCCCTATGATAAGAGAACAAAATACGTTGATATCGACTTTGCCGGTTTTCGCTGTATCCATACGAGTAAGCCGGCAAGCGCTTCGGCCGACACCGATGAAGAAGGTGATGATGAAGACGAAGATAGTTCGTCCGGCCCTGATTACAAAAGCACCTCCGATGATCCTGAAATCTTTCGTGAGCGTAACGGCAAAAAGCTTTTGGTTTACGCTGAAGTCCCATTGCGAATCTGGGGTTGCCCCGATCGCTCGATTACCATTTACAGCACCAAAGATATCGTCATTGCCGGAGACTTCAACCAAAACCCTATGGTGCCGCAAATCTACGCCGACGATGATTTCACCGATTACAAATTTAAAATTGAAAATGGGAAAGAAGGCAGCAAGGTCGGCGCTGTGATCATGTCCGAAGGCCGCGTTTTTATCGACGTTTCCCATCCGACCCTTTTTGCCGCCAATGAGATCAAGCCTTTTTTCCTCTATTGCCTGGCCAACGCCCTGCATCCATCAACTCCAGAAATTGAAGCCGAAATTAAAGATCACGTCTGCCCCGTCGACCAGCGCCGTCGCAAATCTCTCGTCGGACTCGGCGAAATCGGCCCGGATGGAGAATTCATGGCGCGTTACGGCACGATCAAATGGCTGTATGACAATAAAAACAACAATTCCGGCGGTAACTATAACGCTAACATGGAAGACATCATCGCCTTCTTTACCCCTGGCACCGGTGAAAAACCCAGATTTGGCATCAAAGATGCTTCGGTTCGCGATGAAATAATCAACTATTTGAAAAATAGCGTCAGAGATGTTGGCGATCTTACCGTCAGCGAACAGGATCGAATTTTCGACATGGCCTGGACCCAGGCAATCAAGGAAGAAGCCGAAGGCCCGATTCCAAACGCTGGAGCCATGGGTATTATGCAGCACCTCTTCAATGAAGCGGTTAAAAATCCATCGGATGGTCTATATGTTCCTGAGATTACCATCAATGCCAATATCGTCAGTTCAGCCTGGCGTAGCGCCAAATGGAAAATCGGCAATTCTCCCGACAAAGTAGACGATGAAATCGGCAATGCCGGCTATCTCGAATATCTAAAAAAACCAGCTTTCATCATTCAGCGGGTTTATGGCAGCATGGTCAGACTGGGCACCCAAAAACCCGAGTATTTTCTCAGCGGAGCGCATACCGGTCAGAATGTTCTTCGCCGCCGCATCTGGGACAACACCAACCTTGCCAATAGTCGGTTTAAAGCTCTTGAAGTGCCGGCCGTTCACAACCTGCTGACTTTTTCCGATGAGCTGATTACTCTGAAAGAATTCAATAAGTTTTAAGCAGCCGTTGAATAACTGCCCGCCGCAAACTTAAATTCAGCATCAGCCAATAGTTTTAACATCAGTAAGATGATTTGACCTTGCCGCCGTGCACGGTGAATAGCCAGCCATGCTGGCAGGTAATTCCGGTCTTGCGGTCGCGCAGATAAACATCGAAAAAATAGTTTCCACCTTTTAAAGCAGAAGAAACCGTTCCCGATAGAATTCTCGTCTGTGGGTCAAAATTGAAACTGATCTTTTTGCCGGTCAGCTTGGTGTTCAAAACATACTTTTCCGGGCTGTAGTCGGCAAGCTCGGGTAGTTTACAGGAAAATGTCGCCAGGTCGGTGACGACTTCCCCGGGCGCGGGATATTGCTCGCTAACCGGCAGTGCCCGCATGCCAAGGCGTATCAGAAATTTGTTCATGTCGTCGTTGGCATAAACCACCTGGCGCTTGATCTGCCAGGGCGAGAGACTGGAGTAGCTCGCTCCACCGTCTACGGTCATCGCTCCGATATAACCTGCAGTTTTGGCGGTTTCGATGCTTTTTTGCGTATAGCAACCATAGGGCCAGACAATGTATCTGACCTTATTGCCGAGTCGCTGCTCGATGATGCTTTTTGATTTGACGATTTCTTTTTCAAAAAAAGCCGCTTCGGCCTCGGGTTTTTCTACCATCGAGGTGAGATTGGCATGGGTCATGGTATGTGATTCGACGCTCCAGCCTTCCTGGATCAGATGAGTCATCTGCTGCCAGGTCATGGCTTTGCCTGAGCCGATAAAGGCCGGATAAACGCAAACTATACCCTTGAAACCGTATTCTTTCATTATCGGATATGCATGGTCGTAAACCGTACGAAACCCATCGTCAAAGGTAATGATGATTGAGTTTTCAGGAACGGGCCGATTACCGGCCATTATTTCAGCTATATCTTCAGAGTTCAGCGACACGAAGTTGCGACTGCGCAAATAATCGAGCTGCTGCCTGAACTTCTCGACAGAAAGGGAAAATTTGCCGCTGGCTTTGGGTTCGACCTGATGATAGCACAGCGCGGGTAAATCATGGCGAACCGCAAGAGCCTGCATCGCCACAAACACGAAAACGACCAGAATCGGCAAAAAACTGCTTAACTTTTTCAATTCTATGTTCCTGTGATTAGATAGTCTGAATATAACATTTTTCGGGCAAAAAAAAAGGCCACATTCATGCAGCCTTGATCAAGGAAAGGAATGATTGAAGACAACTGACGAATAAGTCGTGCAGTGTTGTCCTGATATATGCAAGAGTCGTGCCAACTATTTTAAGGCTTTTCTGCTGCGAATTTAGACAGATTTGTCTGCGCAAGTCCTTTATTGATAAATAATTATACAGCTTTGCGATTTTTCTGTTTAAAAATTGAACAGCTGAGAGCTGGTGTTACAAAGGATTTCATAGCAATACTGATTCCTAAAATAAAAAAGAGCCGCTCGAAGCGGCTCTCCTCAATTAAGACTTCAGCCTTCGCCAGCAAAATTATCGGGCAATTGAATGGTAGAAACCGCATGCTTGTAGATTAACTGTTTCTTTCCTTCAGATTCCAATAAGATCACGAATGTGTCAAAGTCGATAACTGTCCCTTGAATCTGAAAGCCCTTCATCAGAAAGATCTTTACCAGTTCTTTCTCGTCTTTTAGATACTGAAGGATGTTGTCTTGAATGTTTACAGCAGGCATCTTTCTTACCTCCA
>CAZQUE010000088.1:0-18157 GCA_964596185.1 uncultured bacterium
AACGAAGGTGACGAAATAACCGATCTCGTCGGCCCACTTGGCAAGGCAACCAACATTCACAAAATAGGTACAATTCTCGCTTTGGGTGGCGGGGTGGGTATAGCACCGCTTTATCCAATAGTCGAAGCCTTCAAAAAGGCCGGCAATCGTGTGATAACCGTTCTTGCCGCCCGCAACAAAGATCTTTTGATTCTCGAAGAAGAAATGCGGCAATGGTCTGATGAAGTGATCGTTATGACCGATGACGGTTCATACGGGCGTAAAGGCCTGGTAACCGAAGGTGCCGAAGAAGTAATCAAGCGGGAAAAGGTTGATGAATGCGTGGCAATCGGCCCGGCAATCATGATGAAATTTTGCGCATTGTTGACCAAAAAGTATGACATTCCCACCCAGGTCAGTCTCAACACCATCATGGTCGATGGGACAGGCATGTGTGGCGCCTGCCGCGTCACCGTCAACGGTGAAACCAAATTCACCTGTGTCGACGGCCCCGAATTCAATGCTCACCAGATAGACTTCGATGAAATGCTCAAGCGCCTGCAGGCTTACAAGAGAGAAGAAGACCAGGCAAGAAACGAAAAGAAGTGATGGAAATGACAGCACAAGAAAAACAACAACAGGAAAGAAATAAAGAATGGCGCGATGAACTGAGGAAAACTGTTCCCAACAAGGACAGAGTTTCAATCGAGCGGGTCAAAATGACCGAAGTTGAACCCGAAGAGCGAATCAAGTCTCAGGATATTGAAGTAAACTGCGGGCTAACCCCTGAACAGGCTCAGCGCGAGGCATCTCGCTGTCTGGATTGTGCAAATCCGACCTGTATTGAAGGCTGTCCGGTTAATATAGACATTCCGCGCTTTGTAAAATACATCGAAGCAGGAAAGTTTCTCGATGCAGCCGCGACCCTGAAAGAATTCAGCGCTTTGCCGGCCGTTTGCGGACGCGTTTGTCCCCAGGAAAAGCAATGCGAAATCAAGTGTTTTTACGCCCAGAAGATGAAGAAAGATCCAGTAGCGATCGGCTATCTAGAACGTTTTGCAGCCGATCATGAAAGAGAATCTGGCAAAATCCAGATTCCCGAAGTTGCCGCGAAGAACGGCATCAAGGTCGCAGCCATAGGATCAGGCCCGGCTTCGCTTTCATTTGCCGGCGACATGATTAAAATGGGTTATGAGGTTACGGTTTTTGAGGCTTTGCACGAAATTGGCGGGGTATTGAAATACGGCATTCCCGAATTTCGTCTGCCAAATTCAATTGTCGATGTAGAACTCGAAAATCTCAAAAACATGGGTGTTCGTTTCGAAAGAAATTTTGTTGTTGGCCGAACTGCTTCATTCGATGATCTGAAAGAACTTGGTTATGAATGCTTTTTTATTGGCAGCGGCGCGGGTTTGCCGAATTTCATGAATATTCCCGGTGAAAATCTCAACGGGGTAATGTCTTCCAATGAATATTTGACCAGAGTTAATCTGATGGCCGCCAATCATGAGGATTCGGACACTCCGGTTTTATTGGGCAAGCGAGTCGCGGTTGTCGGCGGCGGCAACACGGCCATGGACGCAGTTCGCACGGCTAAAAGGCTTGGTGCAGAAAAGGCAATGCTGATTTATCGCCGTTCGCGTGAAGAAATGCCGGCACGTGTTGAAGAAGTTAAACATGCCGAAGAAGAAGGCGTCGAATTTCACAATCTCGCCAATCCAATCGAGTATCTTGCCGATGCCGACGGCAGAGTGGCCAAAGTTCGGCTGCAGCGCATGAAGCTTGGTGAACCTGACGCATCAGGGAGAAGGCGTCCGGTGCCGATTGAAGGTGCAATCGACGAACTGGACATCGATCTGGCAATCGTCGCAATCGGAGTTTCACCAAACCCGCTGATTCCGGCCTGTCTGCAGGGATTGAAAATGACTCGATGGCACACGATCGAAGTTAACGAGGAAACTATGCAGACCTCGATTCCGGAATTTTTTGCCGGGGGCGATATCGTTCGCGGTGGTGCAACGGTTATTCTGGCGATGGGTGACGGGCGCAAAGCGGCCGCGAGCATGGACAAGTATCTCAGCGAAAAACATGCGGAAAAGGAAGGATGAGACAATGGCAAACTTGAAAACCAGATTTTTCGGCCTTGAATTGAACAACCCGATAATAGTTGCCAGCAGCGGTCTTACCGACAAACCCGAAAGTGTAAAAGAATTTTCCGATCTTGGTGCTGGAGCCATAGTTCTCAAATCAGTATTTGAAGAAGAAGTTATCAATGAGTATAACCAGATTGCGCAGAGCAAATCTTCTTCGCATTTTGAAGAGTTCATAGATTATTTTGATTACAAAATCCGCGACCAGGTTTTGGCGAATTATGGCAAGTTGATCAAAGAAGCCAAAAGTAACAGCAAGGTGCCGGTAATTGCCAGCATCAATTGTGTGTCTGCCGGCGACTGGCTACAGTTTGCTTCTCAGGTGCAGGATGCCGGCGCGGACGCCATCGAATTGAATCTGCTGATATTGCCGTCTGACCTCGAGCGCAATGCGAACAACAACCATCAATTCTACCTCGATGCGGTAAAAGAAGTGTTGCGTGCTGTAAAAATACCGGTCAGCGTGAAGATCAGCAATTATTTTTCTGATCTGGCATGCATTTGCAAAGAGCTTGCCAACGAAGGCGTGGCCGGTATAACCATGTTCAACCGTTTTTCAACTCCTGACATCGACATCGACAAGGAAAAAGTGGTTCAGGCCGGAGCGTTGAGCAATCCTGACGAGCATTTGATTCCTTTGCGCTGGGTCGGCCTGCTAAGTTCGAGGATTAATTGCGCAATTGCTGCATCGAGCGGCATTCACGATTCCCGTCAGGTCGTTAAGATGTTGCTGGCCGGAGCCGATGCAGTTCAAATCGCCTCAGCCTTCTATAAAAACGGCAAGCCTTATTTGCAGGAACTTTTAAAAGGCGTCGAAAACTGGATGGACAAAAAAGGCTATACATCTATTGAGCAGTTCAAGGGCAAACTCAGCCTTGAAAAGGTTGCCAATCCTGCTATTTACGAACGAGCCCAGTTTTTGAGCCACTTCGGCGGTTACAATTCCTGAATCGTCTAATCAAAAAGGGCTGCCTCGAAAATCGAGACAGCCCTTTTTTATACGCAAAGATTATTCAGCGTTCTGGCTAACGAAACCCTTTGAAGCTGGGCCGGTATCGGCCGGGGTGCCGGCAATGCGCGCCAGAAATGTATTGCCAAGAGTTTCAATGTGATTGGTGATATTGTCGAAATAGTTGAAATGGGCCTGTTCTTCATCGATAATGGTTTCAAAAAGCTTAACCGAGATGGCATCGCCATTTTCACGACATACCAGCGCAAACTGGTTGTAAATATCGACGGTATCGTCTTCGAGCTTGGCGTCAAAAGGGAAAACCTCTTTGATTTCCTGGCCTTTGATCACTTTATCAGCCAGGTCAGTGGTTGGTTCGCCACCAAGCTCTTTGATTCTTTCGGCAAAAGCTTCGGCATGGCGCATTTCATCGATAGCGATAAGCTTAACTTTAGCGGCAAGTTCGCCATAATCAGCATCATCGAGTCCATAATGCTGGTTCATGTATTGATGAATAGCCTGTAGTTCCATGGCACGTGCCTTGTTCAGCACTTCGACAACTTTAGCTCTTCTTTCTTCTTTCTGCATAGAAACCTCCAAAAAATCAAAATTTCATTAGAATGATACAATATAAACACCAGGCAACCAAATTCATTTTATCGTCGAAAGAATTTGCGCATAATCATGGTTTTTGCTCGATCAGCTTCTTCCAGGTGCAAAATTGCTGAAATTGCGTAAAGAACTATCATTCCGGCAATCAGCGCGGCCAACAATGCCGAAAAAGCAGCGACAATTCCACCGGCATGCTCAGGAAAAGCCTGTACAATAAAAGAGTTAGCCTGATTGAAAAGCAGAAACATCGCAATCCCGGCCAGACCGGTAGTAGATAGAATTTTCCCCATGGCTGACCCGAGACCAAATCGGCCGAACCCGCCAAACTGGCGCGAGAGCATGACAAAAAGAATGCCGGCGTTGAACATTGCGCCAATTCCGGTGCCCAATGCCAGTCCCCAATAACCGCATGGCTTGATCAGGGCAAGGTTGAGAACGATATTGACAATAACTGCAGTGACACTGGCGATCACGGGAATCCTGGTATTGTCCAGGGCATAAAAAGCCGGCCCCATGACCTTCACCAGACAGAAAAACAGCAGACCGACGGCATAAGCTCTTAAAGCCATGGCCGTTGCCAGCGTATCGGCAACGGTAAAACGGCCATGCTGAAAGAGAATTCTGATTATCGGCTCAGCCAGGGCAAGAATTGCGAAGCAGGCAAAGAGATTGATAAAGCTGCTGAGTCTGATTGAATGGCTAAGAGTTTGGGCCATATCTTCGTATTTATTCTCGGCAGCTTGTCGGGAAATGACCGGCAGAGTCGCCTGAGCGACCGCCACCCCGAAAAGTCCCAGTGGCAACTGCATTACCCGAAAAGCGTAACTAAGCCAGCTGACTGCACCATCACCCTGTGAAGTTGCGAGAATCGTGCTGATGGCAATGTTAACCTGGGTTGCTGCAAGACCGATGGTTCCCGGAATGATTAACCTGACAATCTTTCTGATTCCCGGATCATTGAAATTTATCTGCCAGCGAAATTTGAACCCATATTTGAACAAAGCTGGCAATTGCACTGCAAACTGGAGAATTCCACCGAGCATGGCGCCGATGGCCATTCCGGTAATGGCCGGCATATCGAATTCAGTAGCCAGTGGACAAATTGTCCAACCGGCAATGATCATCGCAAGATTGAGAAAGGCCGGGGCTATGGCAGGAATGAAGAATTCGCCCATCGAGTTCAAGATTCCCATAGCGATTGCGGCCCATGAAATGGCAATCAGAAAGGGAAACATTATTCGGGTCATGGTCACGGTTACTTCAAATTTTTCCGGGTTGGATGCAAACTCGGGAGCGATCATGTTAACGATCAGAGGACTCGCAACGATGCCAACGACAGTCAAAGTGCCGACCACCACCAGCAAAGCTGAAAAAGTCAAATTGGTCAGTTTAAAAGCTTTTTGTGCGCCATCTTTCTGCATGATGCCATTGAATGTCGGGACAAAAGCTGCACTCATTGCGCCTTCAGCAAAAAGATCGCGCAGAAGGTTCGGAATTCGAAAAGCCACATTGAAGGCATCGGTCCACATTCCAGCGCCGAAGAGATAGGCGAAAGTCTGCTCGCGCAAAAGACCGGCGATGCGGCTGAAAAAGGTCGCCACACCCATCACGGCAGCAGAACGGGTAATCGAGGACTTATTCATTTACCGGATTAATGATGAGTATACTGTCATCGGGAGCTATTTTATGCCCACGCGGGTTTACAAGCAAACTCTGGCCCTTTGGCTTGATGGCGACAGCCAGGTAACCAAACTCTTTCTGCATCCATTGGTTAGCTTCTTCAAGAAGCAGTCCCCGAACTTTTTCAGGCGGTTCGATAAATGAAAGAGTATTGCCAGACTCACGTGACAGCAGATCTTTGAAAAATTCAAGCAAACCTTCATGGGCCGATATTTTTGCAAGTAGTTTGCCGGAAAATTCACCCTGGATAACGACATCGTCGACCCCACCCATTTTAAGATGAGAGGCATACTCTTCGTTATAAAGTTCGGCTGAGGTGTGGATTGCCGGGTTTAGCTTTTCAATGGTCAATGCGGCGAGGATAGTCCGGGCATCGATATCTTGAAGCGTTCTGTTTTCACCGGGTTCAGAAAGTATGACAGCGACAACGGCTCGATTAACTCCGGCTTTTTTAAGAACTTCCATGCGGGTAAAATCTTCTTTAAGAACGCTGATGCGGTCAGTATTGATTTTACGATTTCGCAGCATTGATAGGTCGGCTTTTTCTGAGACAAGCAAAATTTCGGCGCCGTTAAAACTGGGATCAAGAAGAAATTCCTGGACCAGAACCGCCACTTTGCTGCTAAAACCGCAGATAATAACATGATTGTTCAATTCATCGGGACTGGTTGGTTTATGCATAGTCGTCTCCTTGAGCTTCTCGACCATTATGGCAGAAAAAGTACCGGTAAGCATGGCAAAAACCCCCATCTGGAAAACCAGCAACAGCAGAAACACGGCTTTGCCGCCGAGAGTGTGTGGGTAATCGGCATATTCACCGGCCATCATTGAAAACAAAGATTTCCAGAAAGCATCGGTCGGGTTGAGAATATCCTTGCTGACACCGGTTTCAAATTGCGACAAGCCTACGGCTCCAAAAAAAACAGCAAAAATAACAAAACTGGCAATGACGCAATACTCAACCCATCGACCTTCGAAAATACGGTTAAAAAAAGCAAAGCGGCGCTGAAAGGTAGCGCCAAGCGAGAAGATTCGAAACAGGCGCAGCAGACGCAGCACTCTTCCCAATCTGAAAACACGCAGCATTGGCATGACAGCAAGAATATCTATCCAGTAAACAGCGAGAAACGATCGGGTAGTCGCAGCAATCAACCAGCGCAAACTCAACTCAATGATGAAAATGAAGGTTAACAAATCGTTTATCTGCTGAACCAACATCATATTTTCGGCCGGTAAAGCGACGAAAGTTTCGACGAGAATCAGTACAACCGAAGTCAGAATCAAAAAAATTATCGAAGCACTGAACCAGGCAGATTCAATTATATCGCGCAGAAATCCATAAGGTTTCGGGCGATTTTCAACTTCGCTGACAAATTTAATCTGACTATTCATGACTGCAGCATTGTATTCGACTTTAGGCGGTTGTGCAAGCCGATGTTTGGTACAACGAAAAGCGTGGACATTGCTAACTGGACAAGGGTATAATTATTGATATGCTGCCGTACTTATACCAAAAAAGAGGAAACATCACCATCATTCTGCTGGGCCTTGTCAGCGTTATGCTGGTAATGGTCTTTGCCCTTTCGCGCAGAATGAGCGGGCACACACAACTGTTGACCCTGAGTGACCAGACGCAGATTTCCAGGTATATCCTTGAATCCTATGCAGGTGATGTTCTGCAACAATTGAACGCTTCGGCTAATGAGCTCAATTCCGACAACTTCAACGCGTTTCGCGAATCTGCCAGAAATAAGCGTATCAGCACGAAATTCTACAGCCCATCAGCGATGCTCGAGAAACTTGAAGACAATCACAATGTTGAATTGATCCTGCCTCCTGAAATTGTATTTTCCCAGGTTGAAGAACTCGAATATCCTCAGGGCTTCGATTGCCCTAACGACCTAAAAGGCAAAGAAAAAAAGGGTCTGCTCGAAATTGTCTGCAAGGTCAAGTTTCATGGCCGGCAATATGTTTTGCGGGTACAATACCCGTTTACCGTGGTTTTGCGGCTTACACCCATCATCAAGGACTTCGTTCTTTTTGCGGATCGAATCGGCCGCGAGCAGAGAAACGAGAAGATCGGCCCAGAAGACAATCTGAACGTAATGTATACCAAAAACGGTGAGCATCCCTTGATTGTCGATGGTGACGTCATGGGAAAAATACGCCAACCGCATCAGCGCCTCAAACCTGGTGAAAAATACCGTCCCTGGACAATTCAGCCGGCATGGGACGCCGCCGAGTTCAGCAATCCGGCTTTAAGTGGCAAAGTCTATCTTGGCCCGAGTGACGAAGCTATCTACCTCAACCTCGCCGGCGACAACCGCGAAAAAGCAGAGGCCAGTATGGGGGAACTGTTTCTGGTTTCACCTGAAACTTTCAGTGTAGCCGACGAAAATACCACATTCGAACATGTCGGTGTTTTCATGAATAAAAGCGGCGGTTTCATCAAAATGCTTGGTATGAACATTCCGTTAAAGCACAAGCATATCGCCAAAATGGGTATCATGGGCTTTTCTTATGAAATGGTTCCCGAGCTTGGTACTCTATTTGAAGGAACAGCTTACCAGCCTGCCGATTTTTTCAATTCAGGATCTTCTTCAAGCGAATTTTATCAGCGACTTGAAAACTACGGAACCGGCTACATGTCACTGGCCAGCGGCCTGAAGCTAATGGGACTCAAAACGCCTGATGGCGCGTTACCGGCCCGTGAAATATACGGCAACGTATTTTCAAGATTCTTCGTGCTTACTTTCTGGTGGCCACCTTCTGGAGGCGGCGAGCCTTTGCAGTATGATGAATCGAGAGGAGCGAACGACTTCCCCTCTCGCGAAGTTTTTGGCGTTACCACCTATCATTTCGAACCGGAAGATCCAGATCAAAAATATCAGGATTTCATGTCGAGGATGGTATCGGGAAAAACCTGGCGACCGCGGCCCGGTGAGGTTCCCCAAGGGTTCATTCCGTATAATATCGATGCCAAAGTAACCACCGGCAGACAAACCAGAAAGATCTATAACTATTCAGACTTTACTGCTAATGACGGTTTCAAGGCCAGAGCTACCCTCGACAGTCTCGGTCGTAAGTGGTATGGCATCAGCGATCCGAATACCAGAACAGAAAAAACGGGATGTGAGCAGAGGGTTGGCCGAGTTTTCAACAGTGGCGATGAATTTCTCAAGGCCGCCGGCATCGACAAGCAAGAGTTCAATGTCAATGGTGTCGTTTATGTATCCGGCAAGCTTCAGGTGCCGCCGCTGAATATGGGCAATGACAAAATCCGCGGCGGCGTCGTTATGGTCGATGGTCCAATCGAATTGAACAACATTACCAGAGGCTATAGCATCGATACGACGACTCTAGATGTTGGTCAAGTCGGCAATGAATATTCAAAATGGCGCACCGAAATTACCCAGGAAAGCTTTTTAACTTTCGTATCTCTTTCAGGCGACCCGATAACCCTGAAGGGCGAAACGATGCTGGGCGTGCATTTGATCAATCTTACCGACGCTTTCGGGCGCCCCTATAACCAGATTATGTGGAGTTCAGGCGTTAACAAGGAAATTCTTTTTTGCGGTGGTATTGCCTGTAACTACCTGAATCTTCCCGACAGATTACTTGAATTTGGACGAATAGACAGTGCATGTCCGGTGACCAAGGCTCCGTTTTTTCTCTATCATTCAGCCATGGCCAGTGACAAGCCGGCGTTAGCGGTACAAATCATGGAAAACATGCGTGGTTACCGCCTCACCGCTGGAAAGGCCGAATGATGAACAGAAACAAACGAAAAGCCCTGTCGATGATCGAGCTACTTGTCGGAGTTGTCATCTTTGGTCTGGCAATGCTGCCTCTGATGTGGATGGGCACCACCCAGACCAGAGGCGCGTATTCGGTTGGGAAGCACATGATGGCCGGGCAGATTGCCGCCAGCTTTCTCGACAGCCTTCTTGGTCTTCCTTATGATCAGTGTCTTGCAAAGGTCGACGAACTCGCTGAGAAGGGGAAAATGAGGGTTCTCGACAATGAAGAATTGAAAGAAACACTCCAGGCGGTTTCCAATCAAAGCATCGAAAAAGACATGGAAAAGTCATTTAAAAATTTTAAATATTTATTTACCTACGACAACGACTCGAATAATATGATTTTGCGTCTTGATATCGAAGTATTTTACCGGGTCGACGAGGGCTCGGAAAAGTCTGAGCAATCGTTGCAGCTGTCAGCGTTAAAGCACGGAGCAAAGAATGGCTGAGCGTAAAAAGTTTAACGGAAGGCTCGGGGTGACAATGATGGAGATTGTCATTGTTGCCGCCATTTCCAGTATGGTGCTGACCATGGCGATGATGATCATGAATCGAACCACCCGTCACTTCAAAAAAAGCACCGACATGCTCAACAATCAGCGCCTTATGGACAACATTGTCGAAAGAATCAGAACCGACGTTCGCTCGTTGAAAAGAACCATTTCGGAGGAATGTGACGAGAATTCATTTTCTTTTCACGCTATAAGAGACGGTGTCGAAAAAAAAATCCGTTATCAGTATGACTCTGACAAGCAAACTCTTTTTCGCAATGAAGCCGGTAAAGAATCGAATTTTCATGGTGCCAAACAGGTAAAATCTTTCATGTTCAAGCCGGAATTCGACTCTTCGGGACGTTTCAGAGTACTCGATGTTGTCATGCAGCTAACGTCCGACGAAAAAAGCGCCGGCAGCGGAGATGGTTCAACCCTGTCGATCATTTGTCAATTTTACTCGACCTGTGTCGAGGCTGAACTGGATCTCGCAAAAATTCGCAAAAAAGGTGAGGCAAATTAAGCCGGAGGTTAATCTATGCTCAAACCCAGATATGTGCCATTGATCGCTCTATTGGTATTTTTCAGTTTTCTGCAGGCTTTTGCCGAAGAGGAAGCAATCAAAAAAGGCAGAGCCTTGCAGCGTGAGCAGAAGTATGAAGAAGCTCTGCAGATTTATCGTGAAGCCCTCAAGCAGAAACCGACTGAAGATTTGTATATTGAGTCGGGCTCTCTGCTCGGCAAATTACAGAAATACGACAATGCCATGACAGTGCTCGAGAAGGGCATCAAGGATTTTCCGCAAAGCACTTCTCTGAAAAACCTCATGGCTCTAATTCTGGTTCGCAAGGGCGATAAAGCCAGGGCCAAAGTGATGCTTGAAGAGGTTATCGCCGTTGATTCTGACAACAGCTTTGCATTGAGCTGGCTTGAAAAGCTAAAGACTGGCCAGGGCGCGACCACGGAATCTACAGATGAGCAAACCGGCAGTTCCGCATCGTCTTCTTCCACCAGCGGTTCTGCGCCAACTACCGGAGCATTCAGCGTCGACAACTCTCTTCCGGAAGATCAACAGAAGGAACTGGCCAAACAGCTGTATCAGGAAATGATGGAACTGGAAAAATGGGAACTCGACTCATTTAAAGAACTGCATCGCAAGGTCATCGAAAAGTGCCCTGCCACAGCCCAGGCCGAGGAATCATGCTGGCGGCTGTCAAATCTTTACATGCTTGGTGAAGACCCACCAGACTTTCAATCGGTAATCGAGGTTCTTGAACATCTACTCAAGCAGTACCCCGACACCCCGTTGCTGCCAGACGCCAAAAATCGCCTGCTGATAGCTTGTCAGCAAACGAATCAGATGGATAAAGTCGTAGCAATTTATGAAGAACTTTTTACCCGCGATCCAGAACCGGCCGACGACAAAACCTTCATGGTCAGGGCACTTGAGTTTGGCGATGCATTATCGGCAGTAGGCCGGGCCGCTGAAGCCCAGGAATGGTATCAGAAAATTCTCGTTCGCGATGATGGTAAAGATTCGCTCGAGGCAAGGGTGGCCAAAGAACGTTTGGCTGGTGGAAACTAAGTCAGCCCCTTACGGGTTGGTCTTTATATCTGTTATTATTACGATATCCTGCATTAAGTGTACATTGAAAATTTATTTCTAGCTTACAGGGGGAGCAGAATGAAAATATCATCTCGAAACAGGATTTTGATAATCCTATTTGCGTTCTGGTTGGCCTTTGAACCCTTTGCTCTGAGCATTGCCAGAGCCAATGACAGTTTGCCTGCTCCTGAGTTGAACACAGAGGGCATAGAAGGCATCGTCGACATCGAAGAAGTGATGTCACCCAAGGAATATCTTGAATATATGCTGGCTTTGCGCGGGCGCACCAAAGAGGAAGCCGAAGCCAAAGCCTGGGGCGAGTGGATGACGAGTCTGACCGGCGCATATATGATGATGGATGATGGCTGCACCGATGTATTCAGTTTCTATGGCACCATGTCCAAAATGCAGCCGCATATGGCACAAACCCCGTTTTACTTCAAAGCGGTCTGTAAGGCATCTTCAAAAGCTACTCTGGCCTTTGCCTATGTAGCAAATTCTCAGGCCGTTCAATCAGTTGGCGGCGTTATAAGCAAAGCCGGCAGTGCTGTCGCCAATTCACGGGTTGGAGATGCAGCACGCTGGGCTGCCAATGGTGTTTCTTCTGCAGCAAAATGGACCGGCAGCCACATTGCCAATACCAGATTGTGGCAAAAAGGTGTCGGCTTTTTTCAGCGCAAGGCCAACATGTTCAACGGCTTCAAAAAAGCAGGAACAATGTTTACTGCGGCTCAGCGCACTTTCAGTGCCCGAAACGTTTCGACCTTTTTATCTCACATGGCACCGCCATGCGGTTACAAAGCCGGAGTTGGTGAAGGCTTTTATTCATACTGGCGTTGGGTTGCGAGAAAAACCGGTCTTGAGAATGTGCAGACCTATCGTAACTTTGCCAAGAAAGTGGGCATCAACACCAACCGTGGTGCTGCGGTAATCGATAATGCCAAGGGTGTGGGTCACACAGTCGGCATCGGTTTGTGTGTATTGGGCATAGCGCTCGACACTTACGGCATCATCAAATCAGAAGATCGCCAAGGTGGCAGGCATTTTTCCTATTCACTGGTTAAGAATTATGTTGGTTTGGCACTTGGCTCGGCTGCTCTGGTAGCCATGTTCTGTATTCCTATCGTCGGTCAGGTTGTCGGTGCGCTGGCACTTGCCTGGCTTGCCATAACCACTGTCGGCGACATATTCGGAGATTACAACAAACGCTGGAAATCTGCCTACAAGGGTTCTTACTGGTATCTCTACCAGAACGACCCGGAATTCAAATCATTTTATGATAACCGCAGCAGCCTGAAAGCCGAAGAAAAGGCCGCGGCCCTTATCATCACCGAGCAGCAATACGGTGACTTTGTAAAAAGTCAGCCGGTTGCCAACGAAGAAGACCAAAAGCTCCAGGAAAAGAACCTGCGTGTATATACCGAACTTGAAAAGCAGGGCGTTCTGGTCAGCTATTACAGCCAGAAAGGCTTCACTCTTCCTGACTTTGGCATGGACCGCCTGAAAGAGCTGTGGAACATGAAAGCCGATTACATGTCTTGGAAACCAACCCAGGCCGAAGAAGAGAAAGCTTCGCGGCGCGGTTTCTGGGGCAAGGTTGGCCACTTCGTCAATCCGATGACCTACATCAGCTGGGCCGGCGACAAGATTCAATCTGGCGAATACAAGAAAACCATCGAAGAATACAATATTCAGAAAGTTTTCTTCAACCCCGACTACGTATTGATCAAGAAATACCAGAACTGGGTTACGGCTAACAAACATCGCGGCGGTATCTTTGACGTGGTCGGCCTGCGCATCGAGCAGTCACCCTTCAACTATATTCCACTTGTTGGCATTGACTCTGGTGTGTGGTCAGAAGACCTGCTGATTGAAGCCTTTGACGCCGATGCCTTCCAGATTGGTGTTAAAGAGCTGATGTATTTCAAAGAACAGATCAAATTCGCCCATGAACAGGTTAAGGACGCCATCAAAGAAACCGACAAAATGGTTGAGCAAATGCGCGATGTTCACCTGAAACATGCCGAAAAAGTAAGAAAAGCTCTTGAAAAGCTTGTTGACTGTTATCAGATCGACCCGGATCGCGAACATGATGAGCTGATGGATATGTGCGAAGATGCTTTTGCCTGGCGTTGGAACAAGCGTCGGCAGGGTGACCCAACTCCGAGAAAGATCTTGACCACCTATCAGCACTATATCGAGCAATCCTTGATGTATGATCCGATGTCAATAGCCCAAAAAGCTGCTGATACGGTTCTGTTGTTGTCGACCATTAAACAGAATCTTGATCTGGCTGTAATGATGCGAGAACTCGGCGAAGAAAAACGGGCAGTTCTGGCTGATTTCCAGAAGGATTTCACCAATTACGATCTGGCTAAATTCCTGAAAGAGGGCACTTTCCTCGATGTTAGAGGCAGCACTTTCGCAGATTGGCTTGCAGACATCTATCCGGCCTATGAAGAGATGGACAAATTCACCAATCTTTACATGAATGAGGTCGACAAATTCACTTCCGCTGCTGATGAATCGAATTCAGACACCAGAGAGCGTTGGTGGTGGTTCGATAAAGAAGGCATGCACCCCAAAAACCTTCTGCACGACCTCAATGCTGAACTCGCAGCATTCAAAGAAGTTGCAGCAAAATACGAAGAAATCAAAGACGATTTGAATATCAACATGCCCCTTAGCGAAGGGGACAATTCAGAATTCTATGCCAACGTCTATACTGAGTATCAGGCCGTCATGGAAGAGCCTGCAGCCCTGTATCTTGACACCCCGGTAATACCTCCGGGTGACGACGAAGAATGATCTATTCAACCCGCAATCATTAATGATTGCGGGTTTCCTTCTTTTCAAGAGGAAAGAAATGAAACTCTCAAAAAAGCTAATTGCCGCTATACTTGCCTTGCTGATGATGCTTGAACCGACTTTAATAACCGTAGTTAAAGCCGGTGATCTTCCTCAACCACGCATTAATGAAGAACGAATAGATTCGCTGCCAGAACCTGACGAACTGGTCGCGCCGGCAGATTATCTCGAATACATGCTTAAATTGAGAGGCAAAACCAAGAGTGAAGTCGAAGCACGCGTATGGGGCGAATGGATGATGACGCTGAATTCTGCCTATATGCTGATGGATGACGGCTCTACCGACGTGTTCGGTTTCTATGAGGCTCTAAAAATTATCCGTGAAAACAGTACAATTCTTGCAGACATTTCTGATGTCGTCAAAACGATTGCACGTACCGCTACTTTGAGCTTTGCTTTTCTTTTCCGCACCCGGGCTCTTGAACACACTGACAATTTGATTCTTGGTTTTATGCGCCTGACTAACATGGCCCAGAAAGCCCAGGATTGGGTTGAAAACAACCGGGTACTGAATTTCATGGAATATGCAGCCCCCCCGCCATGCTGGAACAACCCCGAAGTTGCCGGGCAAGGCTTCAAGTCTTATTGGCGTTGGGTCAGAGGAAAAAACACCGGAGCTGCAGATGCCGTCGGCGAGCTAAGCAAAGCACAGGGCATCGCCAGAAGCATTGGCATTGGCCTGACTATTTTCGGCCTGGCAGTTTCAGCATTCGGGATCTACAGATCTGAAGACAGACAAGGCGGCCGACTCAACTCATTCAGCCTGGTCAAGCATTACGCCTATGGAACTCTTGGTCTTGCAACCCTGGTCGCGATGTTCTGCGTGCCGATTGTCGGGCAGATTGTCATGGTTGCCGGCATTCTCTGGGCGGTTACCGAAATTGTCGGCGACATAGTCGGGCAATATAACAAACGCTGGAAAGACGCCTACAAGAATTCCTACTATTATCTTTATGAAAACGATCCCGAATTCAAATCTTTTTATAATAACCGTAAAAGGTTAAAGGCAGAGGAAAAGGCAGTTTCACTGCAATTGATCGAAACGGACTTTGCCGACTTTTACGCTCAGACCCCCAAAGAAGGCAAAGACACTGATGCCCGTAATTCAAGGGTCTATGTTGCTCTTGAAAAACAGGGAGTTCTCGTCAGTTATTACGCACAAAAAGGCTTCACATTGCCAGATTTTGGCCTTGACCGACTTCAGGAACTCTGGAACATGAAGGCAGATTACATGTCGTGGAAACCCACTGAAGCTGAGGCTGAAGCCGATCGCAATGCTGGTTTCTGGGGTAAGGTCGGCAAATATGTCAATCCGCTGACCTATGTCAGCTGGGCCGGGGACAAAATCAAATCAGCCGATTACAAAGAGTTGATCAAAGAATATAATATTCAGAAAGTCTTTTTTAACCCAGACTACGTACTTCTGAAAAAATTCCAGAACTACGTTACTGCCCGCAAACTTCGCGGCGGGGTTTTCGATCTGGTCGGTCTGCGCATCGAACAATCGCCATTCAATTATATACCCTTGGTAGGCATAGACAGCGCAGCCTGGAGCAAAGAGCTTCTGAGTGAAGCGTTTGCCGCGGACGGCTTTATCGTCGGGCAAAAAGAACTGATTTTTTTCAGAGAGCAGGTTAAGGCCGCTGCCGACAAAGCCAAAACCTTTATTGAAGGACTTGACGATACCGTTGAAAAAATCGTGGAAAAGGACCTGCCGCAGACAGAGAAAATCAGAACCTTTCTTGACCAGTTTTTAATTGCTTACAATGCTGATCCGGAAAGAGAAAACGACAGGCTTTTCAAAGACGGTAAAAGAATTTTTGGCTGGCGCTGGTCAAGAGAAGATGGTGAAAAATCACCAAGAAACATTCTTGAAAAATTCAAAAATAATTTTGAACAAAGCCTTTTTGCCGAGCCGATATCACTAGGCCAGAAAGCTGCTGAAACAGTCATCTTGCTTACTACGGTCAAGCAGCAACTCGATATGGCCAAGCTCATGCGCAAAATGAGCGAAGAAAAAGCCCGGGCATTGGCAGAGTTTGATAAAACCTTCAAAAATCAGGACATTCGCAAATTTCTGAAAGAAGGCAGTTTTCTCGATGTTGAGGGAAAAACGACCATGGACTGGTTCAGTCAGATTTATCCTCCATTTGAAGAAATGCAAAAATACCTGAACCTTTTCAATAAAGACATTGAAGATTATACCGGTGTTGCCGATGAGGGAAATTCGAGCACGCGTGAACGCATGTTCTGGTTCGACAAGGAAATCACCCACCCTTCAGAGCTTTTGCGCAAGTTGAACTTTGAACTCGACGCCTGGAAAGAAACTCTCGATGGGTTTGGAGAAATCGCCGATGAAGCAAATTTGAAACTTATTCTGATAGAGAATGAAGAGTTTGCCGCAAAGGTTTTCGCTGATTTTGGCCTGGAATATGAGATACAGGCTCTTGACCCTGACGCCCCGGTTGAAGCCCCTTCGGACAGCTGATTGCGCTTTCAAATCAACTGCTCAAAGCTTCAATTTATTTCAATAAATCATTTAAAATTGCTCAGCGCGCCCTGAATTTCTTTTTGCACTTCCGGGTCTGGATCATCGAGCGAATCATTCAAAATATTGGTGATTCGATCCTTATGCTCCTTGAAAGCTGCAAGAGCTCTAATGGCCACAATGCGTACTTCCGGGTCCGAATCATAAAGCAATTCTTCAACCTCGACAATACCATCGGTTTTCATGGCAACAAAGAAGTCGGTTGCTTCTTTTTTTTGCTCCACTGATCCGGCAAGCAGCTTGTCAAGCTGTTCTTCAATGGCATTTCGATCTACCTGACTCTTAGCTTTGTCCTGATTTTCAGAAGCTGGTTTAGCATCAGAAACAGGCGGTTTCTTTGCGGGTACATTCGGCTGAGGCCTGGCGACAACATTTTTTTCAGATTCATTGGAATCTGATTTTTTCGGTTCAGCCTGGTTTGAAGTTTGAGCCCCAGCAGCCGGCATTGGGATAATCGCGACCGGAATCAGATCATCAGATGCTTTGGCAACCGGTGCAGTTTTTGCCATTGGAGTTGGTCTGGCGTTATTTTCTTCTAAATCTTCAACTTCATCTGATTCATCGCCAGATTCTTCGTCTTCATCATCGGAATTAACCGGTTGAGATTTTTTAACAACAGGCTTTTTATTTGCGCTGACAGGTTTTACCGGAGCTTTTGTGACCTGAATATTGTATTTGGTGGTCAATTCGCCAATTTTTTCGAGAGCTGGCTGGTAATCGGGATCAAAGCTCAATGCTTTTTTATAGGCTTTATAGGCTGACTTGATTCGATTATTGGCCAGATAAATGTCACCGAGAATTTTACGCGGCAATGGATTTTTAGGCGAAGCCTCAGCGGCCTTTATAAGAGACTTGGAAGCTTTTCCCAGTTGCTTGATTTCAACATAAGCCTGGGTTAACAGACAATAATAGTGACAGACGGTTTCCGGATCCATTTCAAGTTCGGCAGTTTTGCAGCCAGGTTCAAGCAATTCGATGGCACGATCGTAAATTCGCAGATAATAATAAATTTCGCCAAGTTCGAGATAGGCAAAAGTTTCCTGGGGATCTATTTCGAGGATTTTCCAGTAGGTATCGAGGGCTTGCTGTACCTTGCCACTATCGTATTGCTTTCTCGCTGATTTCAACAATCGTTCGATCTTTTTATTCATCTTTCGTTCGGTTCGACTTCCCGAAAGAACTCTGGCGTCGACCTGCGTCACCACAAAGGTTAAAATCAAAAGAACGATTGAAAAAAATCTTGCCATTATCCTGCTCCTGCTTGTCAACTTCTTTCATTTTAATGCAAAACGCGCTAAAAAGAAAATCAGGATTTTCGCGTATTTAACCAGCCGGAAAGCTTCTAATTTTCTTCGAGTCGTAAACGCCTGGCTTCTTCGACCTGTTCGGGCTTTAAGCTCTTCATATATTCCTTAACTTTCGCATCAGAATCTCCGTAAGCAGACAACATCCAGCGAAGGGTTTTTACCTGGTC
>CAZQUE010000089.1:0-18142 GCA_964596185.1 uncultured bacterium
TCTTTTCGCTTATCAAGTTCTGTGCTTTTAATAGTTTGAAGTTTGCCTTTTCAGGATAGGTTTCGATAAGATGATTCAGCATTTTTTGCCAGCCTGTTTCTTCTCCGGCATCGGCGATTCTTTGCAGAATAACAAGTGCCGCTTCATCTGTGTAGCTTATATTTAGACTTTTCTGATAGTTTTTCAGCGCCTCTTCTGTATCCTTTTGCAGCAGCTGAGCATTGGCAAGATCAAAATAAGCTCCGGCTGGATTGGGTACGAAGTCGGCACAACTGATCATCGCTGAAATGTAGGTCGGATAATCCTTATTGGCAATTGCCGCTTTTGCCTTGTGAATCATCATGCTGGCATGTATTTCCCTGATTCCAAGAAAGAGTGCAATCACGACAAAAATGACGGTTACAGCACTTGGAAGACGGTAATTTCGAGCCTTGTTGCGGATGAAGTCAAATCCCTCGTCATATTTGAGCAGGCGCGTAACCAGTAGAAAAACAGCAAGTACGCCCAGACCTTTTATTGTTGATGTGGCATCATTCATGTCAATGCGAAAGTGGATGGCAGTGCCGAGAATGGCTATGGTGGCCAGCTCGAGAACGGATGCAGATTTGCAGTAAATCATTCTGGCGATAATTATGCCAATAAGAAAACCAAGTGAAAGAGCGATGTTTCCACCAATATTGAAACCGAAAATAACGACCAGAATGACCGCCAGACTGACCTGTAAATAGTCTATCGAAGCGCTTACAGAGGAAGTGGGAATAATTGCTTCGCCCTCTTTATGAAAATTGTTCTTCTGCATCGAGGATGCAAGCACGTTGTGAGGACAAGCGCCCACGCAACGAAAACATTTTATACATTCCGGATTCTTGATGTGACCGAGATTTTTAACCTCTTCGACCACTGCCAGACCCATTGGGCAATTGGTAGAGCATTCTCCTTCACAACTCGAACATTCTTTGGTTTGTCGAATTTTATGGGGAGCTAGTCGCTCAAACCAGTTGAACCATATTCTGAATACGCAAATAGTTCGACAAAAAGCCCTTTCTCCGAAGAGAAAGATGAGAGCAAAGCCACTGATGATGGTCGTTAAGACGATCATCAAAATGGATCTGGGAACCATGAACCAGACAGGATTCGCATTCATTTTAAAACTCATGCTGGTTGGAAAGCCGGTGTACATCCAGTAAAGAACTACCTGACCGATAAGAATTAGAAACCAGAACCAGGGAATCAGGCGCGAATTGACATGCGCCATTATAGGTTTAATGCCAAGTTTCTTCATTATCCAGGCGGCAAGATCCTGTAAAATGCCCCAGTGGCACATCCAGCCGCAGAAAATACCACCAAAGAAAAGAGCGTGGAAAAAAATCAACAGAGTAAAAACCGTTCCGGCAGTTACTACGCCATCTCGCATCGTGCCGAAAATACAGCCAAAACCCAGGTGCCCGACCTTCTCCCAGCCAAAATGATGCCATAATGCGGTGTGTCCAAAGAAAACAATGTAAACGATCAGTAACAGCCATCCTCTATATCTTGCCCAAAACATGAAAACTCCCTGTAAATCTTTTGTTATTGCAGCTTTGCAAATTTCTAATTCTATTAATGATAACCCAGGGGGCGAAAAAAATCACCCGATAAAATCAAGCGAAAATGCTGCGGAATCAAAATAGAAGGTTGGTCGTCAAGCCTTCTCATAGTCATAATATTGGGGTTGCCAGATTTTATCAGCAATTCTTTGAGAAAAATCTTCCTCTGAAAGATCAGGCGTAACATTATCTTCTGCTGCCTGAATTGCAACTGCCTTGGCAATTTGAATTGAAATCTGCTTGACTCTGTTAAGGTCAGGCAGAAGCTCCGAATTGTCCGGATCAGGGTTGCAGTTTTCAGAAAGAGCCATACTGGCGGCAAAAAGCATGTTGTCGGTCAATTCATTTGCCTCTGAAATAATCATTCCGAGGGCAATTCCAGGATAGATCAACGCATTGTTGCATTGTGATATTCTATGCCTTTTTCCTGCAAATTCTACCTGGGAAAAGGGACTGCCGGTAGCAATCAATGCTTTGCCGTCGGTAGCGGCAAAAATCTCGTCCGGAGTCGCTTCAGCCTTGCTTGTCGGATTGGAGAGGGGCAGAATCAAAGGATGTTCACAGTTCTTGGCCATCTGCCTAAGGACTTCTGAATTGAAGGCTCCGGTTGCAGTAGAACAACCAATGAGAACCGTTATTCCAGCATTTTTAACAGTGTCGATCAAACTGCATTCTCCTGAGATGCTGCAATTCCATCCTGCATAATCGGCATTGGTTTTCGCGTAAGGTCGTTGAAAATCGAGTGTTCGACTCTGCCCCTCTTTTATCAAACCATGTCGATCGATTAGGTAAAAACGCTTTCTTATCTCTTCTAAGTCAAGGTTGCCTATCTTTGCCAGTGCCTGACAAATCTGGTCCGCGATTCCTGTGCCGGCCGTGCCCGCACCGAATATGCAGAAACGATGCTTTTCAACAGGAATACCAGATTTTTTTATGCCGGTAAGAACTGCTGCAAGACTAATAGCACCGGTTCCCTGAATGTCGTCATTGAAAGAGGGATGTATTTTGCGAAATTTGTCTAAAACCCTACGGGCATTGTCTTTGCCAAAGTCCTCCCAATGAAGAAAAGTCTTTTTAAATCTTTTTTTAAAAGATGCAACAAATCTCTCTATGAATCGATCGTATTCTGCGCCGGCTATCCTTTCATTGCGCCAACCCATATACATCGGGTCGGCAAGGAGCTCCTGATTATTGGTGCCGACATCAAGCTGTATTGGAATGGCTCGGCGCGGGTCTATGCCGGCGCATGCAGTGTAGACCATGAGTTTTCCAATAGCGATGTTCAAGCCACCGATTCCCTGATCGCCAATTCCAAGGACACCTTCACCATCAGTTACAATGGCTATGTCTATGTTTTCTGAGTCGATGTCGGCAAAAATGCTGTCGATTAGATCAATTTCAGGGTAAGAGATGATCAACCCCTGAGGCCGCATGAAATTTCTTGAAAATTTCATCACCGCTTCGCCGATTGTCGGTGTGTAAATAATTGGCAACAGCTCATTTAAATGCAAATCTATCAATTTGAAAAACAGGGTGCGGTTGGTTGCATAAAGCTCATTCAGCAACAGATTTTTTTCAAGGGCGCTGCTTTTTTCCAAAACCTGCTGAAAGGCTCTATGACATTGTTCCTCGATGGTTTCTACAACTACAGGCAATTTCCCAACTAGGGAAAATTCGTGCCTTTCTTTTGAGGTAAAAGCGCAGCCTTTATTTAGAAAAGGATTTAACAGCAATTCATAGCCGGATTCTTTTACTCGCATCAAATAAAGAAGTCCTTATTCAGCTGCGGGAGGCTGGTCGAGGTGTCCTTCCCGGATTACTCTGTATTCGCCAGTATCAGTGTTCAAATCATAAATGTTAAAATTGGTTTTGATACTGAATTCTGGGGATCTGACTGCAAAATTTATTGAAGCCGAGCCTTTGACCGGGCAACTGCGAATGCGATGAAAAACATTTGTCGGCCAAACCAGCATTGCCGGCCCATCATAAGCAAGCTCTCCATCTATGACTATTCGATCCGGGGTTACATCGACCTTAACGATTTTGCCGTGTTCTTTTGTATAAATTTCTACAAATCTTTCTCCATGCAAAACCATAAGATTGTCAGCCTGGTGGTGGTGCATATACCAGGGCCGTTCGACTTCGCCGACCGGGCCTGGTGAAACCGCACCAGTAGTATGTATAACCCGGTCAATTCCATCTATCTTGGGCAATTCTTTATTGGATAAATAATCGAAATTTACACCGGGTGTGCGGCGCAATTCTTTGAGTGGAATTATTTTATAGAGATTCTTGATCTCTTGTGGAATGCTTGTCGCTGGCATAATCAGCCTCCATGATAATAAAGATGATAATCATTCTGATTAAAATGATAGCACATTTGATAGGGCCTTGAAAGCGAATGCCGCTAATTCTGTAGAAAGCAGACTTCTTTTACTGCCAGTTTGTAATCAACCTTAACATTGCCTGGGCCGGATTCATTCTTAAATTGCCGATGCTACCTCCAATACCATTGAGAATTTGTCCGTCAGCACTCATGTATAAGGCAATGGCCAGATCCTTTTGTGCAAAAATAGCCATATTACAAGTAAAAAAAGATTTTGCCCGAGCCTGAACAGAGCTTTTCTGATAACCTATGAGTATCGTTTGGCTGTCTGCTCCAAAAAGTCGACAGAGGCTGACTCCATTTGAGGTAAGACTGAAAAAATGTTGCCCTGCCAGATAAGAACGTTTTACCAATCTTTGTGATATAAGCTTCAATAAGGCTTTGGCGATGTCATTGCGGTTAAGTGTTGTGGCAAACATGGCATTGCGAGATGCCTCAGGCATTATTCCAATGCTGGATGCATGAACCGGGTTCCCCATTTCGAGCATAATCTGACCCAGGGAAAAGCCAAGCTTGGGTGGTGTGCTTACACCAATCATGCTTAGAGTACTTAGCGCGCGAAGAACCATCTGCTCCTGCGGCGAAATTCTATTATTGATGGTCAACCATCTGTCTGGTAGACCCTCAGCTGCCAGATTGCAGGCTTCATTCAGGGCCTCTTGTGCCGAAAACTCTGGAGAAAACGTTATCTGACCGTCGCTAAGCTGGGAAAAAACTACTCCTTTGCCTTGTGCTATGCCGACAAAGATCAGCGCGCTTTGATTAAATCGCTGTGAAGTGAAGGCGTAAAGAGTCTCATGGGCAGTCATGCATTGCAAACGTCCGATTTCAAGATCTTCGATTACTTTAACTTCTTTGAAATTGCCAATTTGAGCCAGTGTTGCAAAGATTGGAGAAGACACGGGCGAAGTAAGCTTTGCCAAATGCGTCTTTACTATTTGGGCCGGCGATAGAGTCAGCCATTCTTTTGACTTGTCTGCAACCGGGGGAGTTGGTGGGCGAGGGGGTTCTATGCCTTTGCCCGATAAGCCGGCGCGAATTGCCGCAATGATTTTTTCACTGTCTGAAATCGCAAGGTCATGACCTCTGCTTTCAATTTGTTCATCGGTCTCTGATGTTACCGGATAACTCCTGTTGATCGAAAAACTGAAATATCCGTTTCGGTCGACTCCGGCATAGAAGTCGACGAAAGCCATGGTGCGCAAAGTCTTTGTCTGACTGCGCTTATCCGGAAGCGAATAGTTGGCTTTTACGCGAATGAGTTCTGCTCCACTCCCAGTAAATTTTCTTTCGCAGACTTTTGATCCGTATTCTTCTTTAAACGCCCATTTATCTGCAAGAGAATTGATTTGTTTGAAATTACCCTGGTGCGGGTGAGGCTTTCGGGCGTAAAAGGTAAGATACATGCTGCACGCAACTCTTGAGCCTTTTCCAGGCTCTCCCTTTTGGTCAAGAATGTTGTAGTTGCATGAAATTTCATCCTGTTCCACGAGTTTCGCTGGAGAATCAAGATACTGGCCCAGTATTTTGGCTGCTACTTCGGTTGCGTTTTTGTAAAACTCCGCATCTGATGCTAAAAGGTTTGATGATGTAAAAATAATGATTAGGCCAAGAAGCGTTTTTAAAAGGCGGCTTTTCATTTGCTGCGACCTCCCAGCTTTCTAATTTCTTCACGATAAATTTTTCTTTGCTCCATATAGGCGTCTTGAACTGTCTTATTTTTACTCTTTTTCGCCATTTGCAGACAATTTTCTGCGGCTATGGTAAGGGCAATGATTGTATCTTCATTTTCTTTGGCTTTTTCAATGCGTTGGCCTGGAACGACATAGGAATTATAGAAATCCATGATCTGATTTACCGACTGATTGGCAAATATCTTTACCGGTGTAGAAAAATTTATCTGATTGGTTTTCATATTGAATTTCTTTTCAAATGTTTCATTGATGCCAAGGGTCGAAGAGGCAAAGTCCATGGTTTTGGTCAGCCCAAAGTTGATTAGTCCCAGTGGTGAATACTTTGAGCCGGCCAGTTTTTCTATTCCGGCACTGATGACTGAGCGAGAAAAAGCTTCGGTTTCGGATTGACCCGCATCTCGATAGGTCTTGTATTCTAAAACAAGGTTGGCGGCATCGATACCATGTCCGATACCATTTAAAAGCTTCTCATTTCCTGCGGTTTTGTTCTTAATACCCTGCAAAAGCTTGCCGATAAATCCTTTGGAATCGGCGGCATTATTTGCCGATTTGCCCAGATCCAGCACATCCTCTCCGGAACTGACAATCTTTCCCGTAAGCCAGTTTGAGGCGTCCTGACCGGCATCCAGTCCCTTAGTTGCTGTTTGCCCCGCTCCTTTTAATCCCGATTCAATAATTGTGTCGGCGAATCTTACCAGACCTCGGCAAAGAGAACTGCTCAAGTCAAGGCTTCGTGACAAGATGTTGCCAAGACTGTCGACCGCCTTTTTGAGATTCCTGATCAAAGGGGCGGTTTTGCCTGTTTCGGCAAGGTTGTTTACCGCTGTTCTAAAGTCTTTGAACCTGGTATTTATCTTGCCGGCAAAGTCGCTCATTGCTTCAGCCATATCGCCCAGGGTTCCTGGTATTTCTGAAACCTTTAGATCTGATTTCAATTGATTGTTTAATCTTGCAGCTCGGGTGAAAAAGCCCTCGTATTCCTTCAATGCCTGCGCTAGAGGACGTGCAGAGTCGCCGACAAGATCAGATGTGTCATTAATCGCTTTGGCGAGTCGATGAAGCATTTTTGCCATATTTTTTGCCTGCTCGGCATTTAGAACTTCGAATTGCTGATAGTATTTAACCAGTTCCAGGGCTTTGGCAAAATAGTCTGTGCCGTCTTTAATCTTGCTTAGACCCGCAATTATATCGTCTGGATTATTGTCGTCAATCTTTGGAAGTCCATCGTCTCCAGCCTGTAAAGCATAACGATCGGCCGCACTCATTGTTTTTTTCATAAGCTCCCAGTGCTCTTCAACTATTGCCTGGCGGGCTTCGTCTAAATCACCGATGATTTCTCCTGTTTTTGGATCATAATTAACATGATCTTCAAGAACGTCAATAAGACTATAGCCTGGATCTATGCGGTAGTCGATAACTGAATTCCTTTTGTAGGTAGATGTTTCAAGATTATAGAACTTGATTAGTCGCGAAAGTTTCTCTTGTTGCTCAGATTCTTTGGCTTGTTTTTCACTTTGCGCAGCGTATTTGGCTTCAAGAATTTTCATGCCCTGCGTTTCAACGAAAGTTGCAACATTAGCAATTGCATCTGCTGGGTTCTCATTGAATGTCTTGATAAATTGAGCTTTCCGAACCTGATCTTTCCAGTTCAGACCACGCCATTTTTCAAAAATTTGCTCGCGTTCGTTTTCAGAAAGTCCAAAGCCAGTCAGGCGTAGCTCTGAAGAATGCGAAAATATTTTGTAGCTTATGCGGTTGAGTATGTCGCCTTCACTAATATTGCCGCGTAAATAAAAACTTGCTTTCTTGGGAACTGCGTCGGATCCAATAAAAGGCTCGAGAACGATTTCCAGATCAAGCTTCCTGCTTGATTCGCCGACCGGCGGAGCCGTTAGTTCCAATTCGACAATCAACGGACCAGTGGCACTTCGCGCTATTTTTCGCCCGAGTTCCCTGCCGGTCCAAGGATCAAAAGCTGTAAGAGTGAATGCTGCGGAGCCATTGCTCTCTAGCTTATTTATCACCTTGATTTTTAAGCTGAATTTTTCACCTGGGGCAACACTTTCGTCTGCGGGCGTTGTAATTGCGACTATGCCAAGGCCAGAACCATCCGCTGAGCTGACAATGGCCTCTTCTGCTTCCTTGTTTTCTGCCTCAATCTGGTCAATGGTTTTGCCGGAAATTTTTTCAAGCATGGATTCAAAGGTTGCTGCATCCGAATTAGATGGGTTGTCGGGAATATAGTCTGGAACAAGTTCCTGCAGCTTGTTTTGCAGATCGAGTATTCTCCTGGCAACTTGGCTCAAATCTTTCTTAGGCGGTGTAATCAGATTATTCTGTATTTTGTCTGGTTGTTTGGGGTCTTTCGCATCTGAGATTTCGGGAGGTTTTTCGCTACTATTCTTATCCGGGCTTAAACCACGAATGATATTAGCTCTTACAATTGCTTTTCTTGCCTGTTGGAAAAATTGCTCGCCGATTCGTTCAATTTTTTCGAGGCTTTCTTTCGCCAAATTAGGGTTATCTTTGCTGCCGAAAAGCCTGAAAGCGGCATTAACTTCGACCTGGACCTGCGGGCTTCCGGGTTGAATGAAAAAAAGATTAACTTTTGGGCAGAAGACTTGATCTTTGCCGCCGGAGCTGTTGATTTTTTTGCTGACAATCGGCCCATCATCAGGTTGCGGCCCCGTTGGAGTTGTTTTTTTTTCGCCCTTCTGTTGTCGGAAAAATTCGCCGACTCCTTTGAGAAAACCAGAGTTCTTTTTTGTTTGCGTGGATTTGTTGCTTTTAATGGTTGCCCCGTCGCCGGTAATGTCTACACCATCCAGGAATAAGCTGCTTGATGTCTTTCCAGGGTCTGTTGATTCAATAAGCGGCAGGCGGTTTTGACCAGCACCCGGATCAACGCTGATTATTTCAATGGCAGTAATCTCGCCATTTAGACCTGATGACTTTCGGCGAATTTCATATTTGTCAGCTTTGCGCGCGAGAAAATCTTGCCAGGTTGCGTATTTATCAGGAAAGGCAAGAATCTTTTTGAAAAAAGCGGTGTGTTTTTCTTTTTCAGATTCCGGATATAGAACTGAACAATTTAGCGATATCTGCGTGATTCCATTTTTACCCTGGCTCTTTGCCGCTTTTCCAAAAAGATCGAACGGGATACCATCGACCTGATGAAGTAGAGTTGATCCCATCAGGTTGATTCTTCTTTCGACTGGTTTCTTTAACTCTGTATCTATCTTGAAGCTAACGCCAAGAATATTGCCAAGATCAGAAATAAGAATATCCGCAAAAACCTTTTCGATTTCTTTTTGCCGGTTTTGCGCCAATTCTTTTGAGGCGGCGTATTCGCCTTCAATATCAACGGTCTTGTCGGCAATGACCATGAACGGGAAAAGGCTGATCATTAGAATTGCTGATAACACAATGACGGTTGGTGATGATTTGTGCACGATTGCTCCCTCAATTTGTTTGCTCTATTAAACCACATAAACAGTTTTATGTCACAGAAGAAAACCGCTGGAGTGGGTGTTACAAAGGCTTATCGTTGAAGGAAGTCCACTGCCAGGCTCCCTGGCTGCAAAACATAAGCGGCAAAGCCGCCGCAAAGCATTTCGGTGAGCATCTTATAGGGAATGAAGAAAATTTTCGCAGCAGCGCCGGTAACAACAAGAGTAACTACAATTAAAAGGCCGAGCAATTGCAATTTTTCCTGCCACTTTTTGAACCTTTCCGGTAAAAGGCTAAACAAAAGATAACCACCATCAAATGGGGGGATGGGCAGGAAATTCACCAGAAAAAGGCTCAGGCTGATTGAAAAAAAACGAAAGAGCATTGTGTATAAAAAAACTCCAGCGGTTGTTCCAGCAAATCGGAACAGGAAATCCACGGCTGGAATCGCATTGATCATTAGTCCGGATATAAGGCACAGAAACATGTTGCCAACCATCCCGGCGAATCCGAAAACAATGCTGCATCGACTGCCCGCTGCCGAATCAAAAGATACTTCTACTCTTTTTCCCCAGCCAAAAATGAAAGGAAATCCACTGATGACAAGGCATATCGGCAATAGGCTTCCAAAGAGATCCAGATGGGAAAAGGGACTGAATCGCAAGTTTTCTGTTTCATCTTTCCCCAACAACTTTCTGGCTGTGACAATATGACTGTACTCATGTAACAGAATTACTGCAAAAAATGCGGGTAAATCAAAGCTGAGCTGGTTGAAAATCTGTCCGAATGTGGCATAATTCATGATCAGACTATATCACAAAAATCCTGCAGGTTTTAATAATTCGTTTTGCAGCTTGACAGTCGCTGTCAAATAAAGCATTATTGCACACAAATTTTGCCCCTTTAAAAATTTTGCTGGAGATAAATAATTGCAGGATTTCAGAGAATATCTAGAAAACAATATTGTCGTATTTGATGGCGCTATGGGAACTATGCTTTATCAGAAGGGTGTTTATATCAATCGTGTCTACGATGAACTAAATCTTTCTCAGCCTGCACTGGTTCAGGAAATTCACCGCGAATATCTGGCCGCCGGTGCCATGGTTCTCGAAACAAACTCTTTCGGAGCTAATCGCTTTAAACTTCAGCCGCATGGCTTAGCTGACAAGCTTGAAGTAATTAATTTTCAGGCCGCAAAACTCGCTCGCGAAGTTGCCGGCGATAAAGCCTATGTTGCCGGAGCCATCGGCCCTCTGGGAATCAGGATCGAGCCCTGGGGAAAAACTTCTGTTGAAGAAGCTGAGGCGGCTTTCCTTGAACAGGCTCGCGGATTGCTGGCTGGTGGAGTGGATCTGTTCATTCTCGAAACATTTTTCGATATCAATGAGATACATCAGGCGATCAAAGCAGTCAGAAGCATTACTGACAAGCCTATTATAGCCTCTATGACAATAAACGAAGATGGAAACGCACTCTACGGAACCAGTGTCGATGTTTTCACGCCAAAACTTGAGGCCTGGGGAGCCGACGTAATCGGCTTGAACTGCTCGGTCGGCCCCAAAACCATGTTCGATGCCATAGAAAAGATGCGCGAGTTAAGTAGTCTGAACATGATCGCCCAACCAAATGCCGGCTTACCTAAGGTGGTTGACGGGCGCATGATCTATCTTTGCAATCCTGAATATTTCGGAGAATACGCCAAGCGGTTCATTCAGGCAGGAGTAAGACTGATTGGCGGTTGCTGCGGAACGACTCCCGAACACATTAAATGGGTCGCCAATGCGGTTAAAGCACTTACCCCCGGTGGCCGCAAAATAATTTCCACAACTTCTCGGAAAAAATCTGATGCTGTTGGCAACATCGAAATTGTTCCGATGGAGAAAAAATCTTCGCTCGGTCAAAAGCTTGCCGAAAAAAAGTTTGTGGTTACGGCTGAATTGACTCCGCCAAAAGGTTGTAACCCGGAATCAGTAATCGACCGAGCCAGACAGTTAAAAGAAGCTGGAATCGATGCCATAAACATTCCCGATGGACCCCGGGCGTCCGCCCGACTCAGTCCTTTGGCAATGTCATTGTTGATCGAACAAAATGTTGGAATTGAAACCATCCTTCATTACTGTTGCCGCGACCGCAACATTCTCGGAATTCAATCAGACCTTCTTGGGGCTTACGCCATTGGTTTGCGCAATATCCTGGCAATTACAGGTGATCCGCCAAAAGTCGGCAATTATCCACAGGCCACAGCGGTTTTCGATATCGATTCAATTGGCTTGGTAAACGTAATTCATCGTTTGAATCACGGTGCCGATCTTGGCAATAACCCAATCGGGCGACCAACCGGATTTCTTGTCGGGGTGGGCGTAAACCCGGGTGCAATTGATCTTGACCTCGAAATCAGTCGCTTTGAATGGAAAGTCGATGCTGGTGCCGAGTTCGCCATTACCCAGCCTGTTTTTGACGTTGAATTGCTTGAAAAATTTCTCGATCGCATCAGACATGTTCGTATTCCAGTGTTTGCTGGTATCTGGCCTTTGGCAAGCCTTAAAAATGCCGAGTTTATGAACAACGAAGTTCCTGGCGCATCAGTTCCTGAGCCACTGATGCAAAGGTTGCGCCGTGCTGATACCATCGAAGCTCAGCGAGAAGAAGGTATTGCCATTTCCCGGGAAGCTCTCGAGCGCATCAGGCCAATGGTTGACGGAGTTCAGGTAAGTGTCCCGTTTGGCCGGGTCGAAAGTGTCCTGAAAGTTATTGAAGTGCTGTGAATTATACAGGTGGGAAAATAATGAACAGAATCTCTAAAGATGATTTCAAAAGACTGCTGCAGGAAAAGATACTTGTTTATGATGGCGCAATGGGCACCAATCTGCTTGCGCAGGGATTGTCATCTGAAGACTATGGCGGCTGCGACGGTTGCAGCGAAGCTCTGGTTTTACATTGCCCACAGGCGGTCAAAAAAGTGCATCGGGATTTTGTCGATGTCGGTTGTATGGTTCTTGAAACCAATACCTTCGGGGCAACCCGGATAACTCTGAAGGAATACGGGCTCGAAGACCGCGTGGCCGAAATCAATCGCCGCGCAGTGGAAATTGCGCGCGAAGCCATAGATGAATCTTCTCCCGGAGAACCGGTTCTTATTGCTGGTTCGATTGGTCCAACTTCCCAGCTTCCTTCCCTCGGCAATATTTCTTTCGATGACATGGCTGATGCTTATTATGAGCAGCTCATGGCTCTTTGGGATGCCGGTGTTGATATTTTCCAGATCGAAACCTGTCAGGATCTTCTTCAGATAAAATCCGCGCTTTATGCTGCAGAGAAGTTGTTCAAGTTAAAAAATGAGCGCTGCGTTGTAGTCGTTTCAGTCACTCTGGAAGCTGCCGGCACGATGTTGATCGGTAGCGACGTCAGTGCTATCACTGCTACGCTCGAACCCTATGATTTTATCGATGTTTTAAGCATAAATTGTGCAACCGGCCCAAAAGAAATGGTGCGGCACGTGGCGCATATGGCATTGAACTGGCCCAGAGCCATAGCTGTCATGCCCAATGCTGGTTTGCCGGAAAATGTCGATGGCAAGCCGGTTTATCGCATGACTCCCGAAGAGTTTGCAACCTGTCAATTCGAATTTGTGCGTGACTTTGGGATTAATATTGTTGGCGGATGCTGTGGCACCAGTCCCGAACATCTTAAAGCGGTTGTCGAAAAAGTTTCGAACTTAAAACCCAAAAAACGCGATGTGAAAACAATTCCCCAGGTTTCCAGTCTGTTTTCTGCGGTTGCCCTGCGACAACATCCGGCTCCGGCAATGGTTGGCGAAAGAACCAACGCCAACGGTGCGAAACAGTTTCGTGAACTTCTGGCAACAAATGACTGGCAGGGCATGACCGCCATGGGAAAAGAGCAGGCGCGAGGTGGCGCACATCTGATTGATCTTTGTGTTGCCTATGTTGGTCGAAACGAAGTCCAGGACATGCAGACACTGGTGCCGATGTTTGCAACTCAGGTAAACTTGCCTCTGGTAATTGATTCCACAGATCCACAAGCAATTGAGACGGCACTGAAGCGACACGGCGGTCGATGCGTCATTAATTCGGTCAATCTCGAAGACGGTGGGAACAGGCTGCGGAAAATTGCTGAATTGGCTCGACGCTTCGGCGCTGCACTAATCTGCCTTACCATTGACGAAAACGGTATGGCAAAAGAGGCACAAACAAAGTTGGCCATTGTCGAACGTATTTATAACTTGCTTGCAAGCGAATTTAATTTCAGGCCTTCCGATCTGATTTTTGATCCGCTTACCTTCACTGTTGGAAGCGGGGATGCCGATCTGCGCAGTTCTGCCGCCGAGACTATCAAGGCAATCAAGCTGATTTCCCAAAAATTTCCTCTCGCCAGCACCATTCTTGGTGTCAGCAATGTTTCTTTCGGACTTTCGCCAGAATCCAGAGAAGTCCTCAATAGTGTGTTTTTACGTGAAGCCGTTGCTGCCGGATTATCCTGTGCCATTGTCAATCCCGCACGGTTGCTGCCTGTTCATAATATTCCCGAGAGGGAACTCAGGGCAGCACTGGATTTGATCTATAACTCCAATGATGATGGATCGGCTTTGAATACCTATATTGAAATTTTTACAGGCTCGAAAAGATCTTCAAGAGAAAATGAAAATAAGAATTTGTCGGATTCGGAAATCTTGAGCTGCAAAGTTGTCGATGGCGATGCCAGCTTTTTGGAAGCCTTGATTGATCGACTTCTCAATGATTTCACTCCCGAGCGAATCATCAACGAACTGCTTTTGCCTGCCATGAAAACTGTGGGCGAGCTTTTCGGAGAGGGAAAATTGCAGCTGCCTTTTGTTTTACAATCTGCAGAGGTCGTTAAAAAAACCGTTAATCTACTTGAGCCGCGCATGCAAAAAAAGCCGTCCCATCCAGATCGAAGTATGGTTTTGGCAACCGTTGCCGGCGATGTTCATGATATCGGCAAGAATCTGGTCAACATAATGCTCTCAAATAATGGCTTTTGCGTTTATGACCTCGGAATCAAAGTTGATATCGATGAAATGATTCGCGCTGCTATTGAGCATGATGCGAATGTCATTGGCATGAGCGGATTATTGGTCAGATCAACCCAGATCATGAAAGAAAACCTTGAAGAGCTGAATCGACGCAACTTTCTGCCGGCAGTTATCCTTGGTGGAGCTGCATTGACCGCAGGATATGTTGAGAAGGAATTGAAACCTCTTTATCGAGGGCGTGTATTCTATGCCCGGGATGCAGTCGACGCTCTCAAATACATGGATATCCTTGGTAAGCCTCAAGAAGAAGATAAAAATAGATTAAAAACACAGAGAAGTGTTGAAAGTCCTCCAGAGAAAAAGCCTGCTAAACCCGATGACGAAATGATCGGTCGAGCCAACCGACATCAGTTCATTTCACCGGCAAACCTTGTAAAAGCGCCATTCTATGCCAATCATCTTCTCGAAATTGGCTCATCTGATTTGTTTTCTTTGCTGTCACACAAGGTTTTGTTCGAGGGACGATGGGGCTTTACTCGTGGCGGTCTTGACGAGAAAAAATATGCAAAGATCATCGAAGAAAAAGCGAAACCTGCATTGAACCGTTTTATTGAATGCGATCGCAGCAGGGAAATCTTTCAGACCCGAGCGGTTTATGGGTATTACCGCTGCCGATCCCGGGGCAATTCAATTCGAATTCTTGATGATGCCGGTTTAAACATTGGTGAGTTCTCTTTTCCCCGCCAGGAAAAAACACCGCATCTTTGTGTGGCGGATTTTATCAGTGCCGATTATGATGATTTGATCGCCCTGTGGGCGGTAACTGTTGGCGACAAGGTTGGCAAAGAGGGTCGTGCGATGTTTAAAGACGACCGCTATTGCGACTACCATCTATTGCATGGTCTTGCCGCAGAATTGGCAGATTGTGGTGCTGTCCACGTTCATCGCCACGTTCACCGCGAACTTTTCCCTGACCTGTCTCTCGGTGAAAATTCTGTAAATGGCTGCCGTTATTCATTTGGCTACCCTGCATGCCCTGATTTATCAGCTCAAAAGGAACTTTTGCGAATTCTGCAGGCTCAAAGAATCGGAATTTCTCTCACTGAGTCTTATCAAATGGTTCCTGAACTATCGGTTTCCGGTTTTATAATTTTCAATCCTCACGCCCGCTACTTCGTTCCATGAGAACGTTTGAAAGGAAAAGCTTTGCAGTATCAGCTTTCAAGGATTCTCCCCTGTTCGCGCCGTCTCTACAGCCGTAACCTTTTTTTGCGCAGGCTCGTCCGCAGAGATTCGGGCGAATTGATGCAATTGATCACTGGAAATCGTGATTTCCTTAGCATCTGGTTGCCGCCTTTTCCAGAGAAAATATGCTTGAATCAGGTTGAAGAATGGATTTCTCAGGAACACAAGCTATTGCAAAATGCTAAAAGGGTAGACTTAGGTGTATTCGCCGATAAAACCGGTGTCCTTATAGGTAGAGTTTCTTTGCATTCAATTCTTTGGGGAATTCAGAGAAGCGCGGCAATGTCATATTGGATAGATGAAAAATATGGAGGGAGAGGCTTTGCTACTGAGGCTGCCGCAACCTTGACTTCATTCGCTTTCGAGGAAATGCGCCTGCACCGGGTTTGTGCAGATATTTTGTTGAAAAACAAGCCCTCGTTAGCTATTTGCCAGAAGCTTGGCTTTCGCAACGAGGGCCTGGGTAAAAAATCCCTTTTTATCAATGGCAACTGGCAAGATACTCAAAATTTTGCCTTGCTTGAAGAAGAATACGAACAGATTGCCGAAAAATGGATAAAAAAAGGTTTTCTGGGCGTGTGATCAAATTCCTTTAATGGCTTATTGCCCGTCTGCGTCCAGGTCTTGAATAGGCAGATGCTGGCATTCTGACGCTGAACAGAATCTGCTCGGGACGGTCTGGATAAACCGCCCTAAAAAGCATCAGGCCATTGCTGGTTGTTGTAATAAGCAAGCCACCACCTTTGCTGTTGCCATAAGAGGGTGTCATGCCGACATCGGTGCTGACCATTTTATGGTTTTTCTGGCCAATGGCACCCTTTTCTGCGAGGGCTCCAATGGTATGACCGAATACAACGCCCATTACTCCCAGTTTTTGCAGGTTTCTGTCAACCAATTCATCATTTTTCCACCAGTCGCGATTCCAAAGCACACTGTCGTGATTCATGAAAATACCTTTCTTAAGATCACCTAGTTGCATATCATCGCGAAAATCGGCGGCAAGATCGGATCTTGAAATCGGATGGTTTGGCAGACCGCCATGAACAAACAGGTAGCCATTAATAATGGCAAATAAAGGCAGATTGCGAATCCATTTGCCGTAATGTCCCTGTTCACTGATGGCCTGGTGATAATCCAACCCATCTCTGGTAAAAGAGTCGATAGTATTCTGATAATGCTGCTTTTTATGGGAAGTTAGGGTTTTGGCCCATTCTTCTACCTGACCATTGAGCAGTAAAGCTTCGTGGTTCCCAAAAAGACAGATTAATAGTCCATTGTGTTCTTTGGCTTGATTCTGAAGATCCATTACTGCGTCATAAACCTGTTTGGAGTGAAGACCCCGGTCAGTGAGGTCACCAAGGAAAACTAAAGTGCTGTCATTGCCGGTCCATTTGAAGCGAAAAGCTTCTGCCGAAACCCTCTGGGCAACTTTTAAACTTTCAAGAGTCGCTGCCAGCTCATCAAAAGCGCCATGAATGTCGCCAACTACCGCAATTCTTGAAACTCCGGTTATTTCATGCCAGGCAGGGTATTTTTCCCAGTCTCGTTCAAAAGCGAAAAGATTGGCTGCAATAGCCAAAGTCAAAATGAGCGAAAGCAGAATTTTTCTTTGCATAGGTTTTTATTCCTTTCCTGGCTTTACCAGCTACCGACGCCGTCGGTTTTAATTCCTTTGGGATAAAAGTAAATTGTCCGGCCGGGAACATCTGCACCCCAATCTCGTCCGGTTTTTAGGGCGATAAGATCCAAAAGTTCGTCGAGGGTAATGTCTTCTTCATCGAGATTAAGCAAGAATGCTTGTTGCGGATCCAGGCCCTTTATCTGAAAAGACTCTCCTGCTTCTTGCGAATAAACTTCCACTGCATGAGAAAGAAGGGTGTTGCCATCGTAATCTTCGCATTGCCAGGTTTTCATGACCATAAAAACTGCCGAACTCGTATCCTTTGGAAACAATGGATATTCTTCCGTCGCACTGTCGACTGTAGAAGTCTTGTCTGAAGGAAGATCAACGGGGGGGGTAAGTGAATCGGGTTCTACAATAACTTCATCTGGGATTTGCGGGAAATCCTGTGAAGTGTTGTTTTCACCGGGTTCGGGCCTCTCGGGAATTTTTATGAGCACGTTAGGAGTTTCATCTGGCTCATTGTTGTTTTTCTCTGGTTTCGGTGCTTGTTTAGGTGGTCTTTTGATTTTATTTGGGAGCGGGATTAGGGTTCCACTATTGTTTTTTGAAGATTGACTAGTGCCTGAATTCTGGCTTTCAGGATTATTTTTTTTCTTGAGCTCTTCTTTGGCTTTGTCTATTTGTTTGGTGCCAGGCATGGGAATAATAAGACCGCCCTCTTGTGAGATGGCTGGTGAGGGTAAGCAGGCTGTCAGTATTGTCAGGCTGAATCCAGTTATCAGCTTTTTGATTTTATTCTTGTTCATTTTTTTTAGTCTCCATTAATGAGTGACTTCTGAATTTTACTCCATAAAAGGCTTTAAGGCAAATGGCCTGACCATCGAAAAAAAGTGAAAATTGTGTACACATTTTTATTGACTCTGAAACTGGGTTTTGCTATATTGAAAAAACCGCCAGAAATGGTGGCAAAAATCCCAGAATTGGAACGTTTTTCGAAAGCCGGAAAATTTTTCAAAAAAAATCAAAAAAGCGGTTGACTTAAAAACCGAATAATGATAAGCTGAGATTCCTGCCCCGGCGGGTCGGTGAAAAAAAGTAGCCGAAAGCTCTTTGAGAATAAGATCGAAAGACTTTTAAGAATGA
>CAZQUE010000090.1:0-17798 GCA_964596185.1 uncultured bacterium
ACCGAAGTTCCACCAAATTTCATCACTATCATCTGTCGGCTCCTGATTTAAAGACTGAATCCGGCGTCGATAGTTTAACCGGGCACGTTAATGATTACAACAGTTTTTTGTTATATAATCGAATTATGCCTGAATGGAGGAATAATCATTGAGGAAAATTTGGGGGATCTATGCCGATAGAAATCGGCTGCAGGTTTTTTTTGGCTCTGTTTGTGTTTTCGATTTGTTCATACTGGACCTTGCACCCGCAGAGCTTTCATTTGCTGGATGGAATAAATCTGGTATTGGTGATAACCCTGTCGCCGGTTATAGAGATTGGCTTTCCGTTCAATTCAACTGCCGGAATAAGAGAAATTATTTTTCTGCTGTTCAATTCCATTCTGCCGATTTTTTTGCTGGTCGTTTTCACCAGACTGGGTGCAGCTTTTATCGCTTCTTCAATGTTTTTCTGGATTGCCTATGCTTGCCAGTGCTGGTTCAGGTTCTTCTGGATCACTGTTTATCGAATTCCGGCTTTAATTGCACTTGCTGCGGCCATGTTTTTAATTTTTATCGGTTTGCTGAAATGTCTGAAAAATTCAGAAGGTCAGGCGGGCGAAGATTTTTCTGACTGCTTTGCAGAAATGGAAAAGCTTGAGAATCGAGAGGAAAAACATGAAGAAAATTGATAAGATGCTCATGTTTCTGCTTTTTCTTGTATTGGCTTTGGCAACAGAAGCGTCAGCTGTACTGATTTTTACCGGAGAGCAGATAGAATTTAGAATTATCGATGCTGTCAGGTACAAGGCAAACGATATCATCTCTATTGATCTTGAAATTATTGGGCGGGGGAATCCGGAGGCGGCTGGCATTTTCAAGATTGGTCGCCGTTTCAGTATTGAATTGAGGGCTGGCGAGCAAACCGGCTATTTGAAAATCGGCGGGCATTTTTCTGCAGATTTTCAGGCATTTTTCGACGATATGGGTAGCGGCAAGGTTAAGGTTACCATGAAACCACAAAGTTTGCAGATTATACCGGGAGATTCTGAATTGAGAGAAATCCCAGATGCATTTTGGGAACAGTATTTGCCTTTTCTGCCGTTGATTAAGGTTGCCTTTATCCTATCAGGTTGGTTGTTAGCGATAGTTTTGTCCTGGCGTTCATCAAACTGATTCCTTTTTTCTTAAGCATTCTTCCACAACCGGGTTAAAAAAAAAGGGGCTGTCTCAACTCAGAGACAGCCCCACAATGTTGTAGGTTGGTTGGTTCAGGTTTTATTCGTTGCGGCCACCTTCAAAAGCAGCCTGGGTGTCAACGACATAGAGAGGCATTTTCACAGATGTGCTGTTTCCATCTTTGTCAGCAGTAAATACGGTAAAGAAATATTCCGGCTGATCGGGGTATTTTTCGCGAGGATAATTGGGAACGCGGAAAAGGTAACCGTTGTCTTCTTTTTCGACTTCTTTGCCATCGGCAAAAACGATCTGGGGAACTGCAAGACCAGCTGAGGCACGCTTGTTGCCATTGTCTGTTGCCATTGCGGCAAAGATGAATGGAACGTTGCGGCGGACGTATACGCCTTTAAGATTCTTGCCTTCGCCGCCAACAATAGTCACGGCGTTTTTATAATCTTCCTTGTCGATTTTTGCTGGCAGCACGCCACTTTCGAACTTCGGAGCGCCGCGTTCATTGAACAGAGCGCCAGCGATTGAAAGTCTAGCTGTTTTTTCCCAGGGGATGGCGTTTCTTTCTGCTTCTTCGCCTTCATCGATGAACAGGTAGCTTGCTTCTTCATAATCTTCGGCATTGGTTGAGAAGGGGCGGCCAAGATTGCTGACCATTTTTTCAACCATCTGATTTTTCAGCTGTTCTTCAGTTTCGGCCATGTCGACCATACCGGCGCCTTCCTGGAAGGCCACCCAAAGGTCGGGTGAAGTGCAGTCATGAACATGAATTCCAGATCTCTGCTGAGCCGTTACTGTTTTGGTTTCTCCGCCGGCACCTTCTCCGCCTTCTTCACCGGTTTCTCCTGTGGTGGCAGAGCCTTCGCCAGCGCCTTCGCCGCCTTCGGTAGAATCGTCTTCAACTGCTCCACCGGAGTCAGATACTTGTCGAGCGCCACCATTGTGGACTTCGTAGTAGCCGGGCTCGGTAATATTACAGGGCTTTGAAGCAACGTTGTTGTTGTCGACGCTCTCTGGCTGCATGGTTCCAGAGTCATCCTGAGAGGAGATTGTCCAGGTGATGTTTGGTGGCCCTTCAAATTCAGCGTTTTCAGCAAGAGCTGCGCCATCGGTGTTGTAAAGATTGGAGTTTTCGGCCATAAGGTAGCCTACGTCTTCGAGCCAGTGGATATCTTCACTTGGAGCATCGGAGCCTCTGAAGCCTTCGGGCATGACAAATTCACTTTCAACGACACCTAAGGTCATATCGGTTGAATCTGGAATGGTGGTTTCTTCTTCAGTGGCTGCCTCGGTGGTTGATTCGGCACCAGAAACGGCATAAATGCCTGTACATACTAACAGAACCGCTAGAACCAGAACAAATTTGTTTAGCAATCGCATATTTCCCTCCGTTTTGATCACTTAATGAGACCATACTTTTGTACTTCTAATTTTACTACGTATTACTCTGTTTTGACGTTTCATTTTTTTTTATTTTTAAAAAAAATAAATCCGGCTTTTCTAACAATCGTTTTCAGTAACGTAACGACAATTCAATCGGAGGTGGATCATGAAATTGGAAAAAAAAGCTATCGGTACAGTTGTTGTGGTTGCTCTGCTGATGATGTTCCAGGGATTCGTATTTGCGCAGGAAACTGTCTCAGAAAATGAAATCGTCGAAACTCTAACCCATGGACAAGTCTTTGCGGTAGAAAATTCCGAGCATGATCCCTTCAAGCCCCTTGTTCAAAAAAAGGTCAAAGAATTGGTTAAACCAGTTGAGACTCAGGAAACCAAGACGGCAAAAGTTGAAGAAAAGAAGATCGTTGTACCGGTCAAAATAAAAGTTGCCGGCATCTGTGGCAACAATAGCGAAAGACTTGCGGTAATCGAGTTTGAAGGCGGAGAGTATGTCGTAAAAGTCGGTCAGATGATTAACGGCAAATTTTCAGTTGTCGAGATTCTTGATGATAGAATTGTGATTTTTGCAGTAGCACAGTCACGACGTGATGTTTTTAAGCTTTCTTGATCAGTTAAGTCTGGCAAAAGTTGAATGATTGAGTTATTCTGATGCAGCCTGAAATATTCATCGCGGAGAAATCACAGCATGGCGCTGGTATCGTTGCAAAAACTCAGCTTGGCTTTTGCGGGAACGGAAATTTTTTCCGATATAGATCTGCAGATTGAGAAAGATCAGAAAATTGGACTCCTGGGCCGAAATGGCAGTGGAAAAACGACTTTGATGAAAACCATTGCCGGAAAAGTCAAGCCCGATCATGGTCAGGTGCAAATCAGTCAAGGTGTCAAGATTGCTTATTTTGCCCAGGATATCCCGGCTGATATTTCTGGAAGTGTTTTTTCAATCGTTGCTGCCGGCCTGGGGGAAAAAGGGCGACTGCTGGTTGATTATCATGAACGTTCTCAGCATGCCGATTCTCTGAATGATGAAGATCTTGAAATCCTGTCTAACCTGAGACAGCGTATCGATCGCGAAGATGCCTGGAAATACCTTGACCAGATTGGCCGTGTTACCGCGAGCCTGGCTATTGACAAGGATTGGTCGTATCAGAAGCTTTCAGGTGGCCAGAAAAGACGGGTTCTGCTTGCCGCGGCTCTTGTTTCTGAACCCGATGTACTTTTACTCGATGAACCCACGAATCATCTCGATGTGGAAACAATCGCATGGCTTGAAGATTTTCTTGGTCGTGCAAACCTGACCATTCTGTTTGTAACCCACGATCGCATGCTGTTACGCAGATTGGCAAACCGCATTGTTGAGCTTGATCGCGGTCGAATTTATGATTGGGAATGCGATTATGACAAATTTATCGAGCGCCGCGATGAATTATTGGCTGCTGAACAGAAAGAATGGGAAAGATTCGATCGCAAGCTGGCCAATGAAGAGATTTGGATTAGAAAAGGAATAAAGGCCAGAAGAACTCGAAATGAAGGACGGGTAAGAGCCCTGAAGAAAATGCGCGAAGAGCGAAGAAATCGCAGAAATCGTCAGGGCAAGGTCAGTCTGCAGATAAATCAGGCATCTGATTCCGGTCGCGAAGTTATAAAAGCCGAAGGTCTAAGCTTTTCTTACGGTCAGAAAAAGATCCTCGAAAATTTTTCATTGAACGTTGCCAGAGGCGACAAAATAGGGGTGGTTGGAGCCAATGGCTGTGGAAAAACCACTTTGGTCAGACTGTTGCTTGGGCAGTTGGCTCCAGACAGCGGTTCGGTCGGTCATGGAACCAATCTTGAAATTGCCTACTACGACCAGATGCGCGATGAACTCGATGGGCAAAAAACGATATGGGAAAATCTGGTCCCATCTGGAGACATGCTTTGCATCGATGGCAAAAACATCCACGTCATTACTTATCTGCAGAACTTTCTATTCGCGCCTGACCGCGTCAGAAGCAAGGTTGGCATTCTTTCGGGCGGAGAGAAAAATCGGGTCATGCTTGCCAAACTTTTTTCGAGGCCGGCCAATCTGTTGGTTCTTGATGAACCAACCAACGATTTAGACATCGAAACTCTCGAACTACTTGAAGAATTACTGGTAGAATTTTCTGGTACCGTATTGATAATTTGCCATGATCGAACTTTTCTGAATAATGTGGCTTCAAGTACGGTAGTTTTTGCTGAAAACGGTGAAGTAAAAGAAATAATCGGCGGTTACGACGAATGGCTGGCCGAAAGAAAAGCTCTCGATATCGAGAAGCAGAAGCAGCAGAAAAATGTTGTTGCAGTTAATCGTGAATCAGTAAAAACAAAGTTATCTTTCAAAGAAAAACAGGAATTGCAGTCACTGCCAAACCTGATTGAAATCGCCGAAGCTAAGATAGCCGCAATTCATCAGGAAATGGCTGATCCGGAATTTTTCCGTTCCGGCGATAAAGCCAGGGACGCGCAAAACCTGCTTGTCGATCTTGAAAATGATCTGATGAAATATTTACAAAGATGGGAAGACCTCGAGAATCTGCAGGCTGAAATTGAAGCACAAGGATCGCAGAAAAATGGGTCTTAAGCATCGTCACGATTATGAAAGCATCAGCCGCGAGCTGCTCGCTTCTGAACACAACTACATTCAGCCGCAATTTGCCGGAAAAATTAATCTGGCCATTGTCTATCCGAACCTCTATAGCCTGGGAATGAGTAACCTTGGGTTTTTAACTGTGCATCGAATTGCTTGTTCCATACCTGGATTCGGTGTCGAAAGATTTTTTCCCGCTTTGGAAGCAGAGCGACCATTACGCCCACCTTACTACTCTTTTGAGACTCACCGGCCTTTGGCGGATTTTGACCTTTTACTTTTCTCTTTTAGTTATGAGGGTGATTTTGACAAAATTCCCGGGCTCTTTTCTGCATTGGGGTTGCCGATTAAAAGTGAAAAACGCAATCGCCATCATCCTTTGTTGATAGCAGGAGGGGCGGCAGTCGCTGCTAATCCGGCAGCCTTGTCCAGAATCTTCGATGTTATCGTTCCAGGAGAAGCCGAAACTACCCTGCAGCCAATGCTGGAAAAATTCAGGGATGAGGGCATCGGGCTGGAAACAGTCGCTGACATTGCAGGCATCTGGGTTCCTGCGCTCAAAGATTTCCCGAACCCAATAGAGAAAAAATGCGATATCGATCTTACCCCTGCCTGGGCGCACCTGGTTTCATCACGCAACGCGTTCGGGGGTGCGCACATTATCGAAATCATGCGTGGTTGTCCGCGAAATTGTGCTTTCTGTCTGGCTCGGGTTATATACCACCCGGTTCGGCGTCTGAGTTTTGCCAATTTCTGTAGTTGGCTTGATAGATTTCCGCAGTGCCGAGATCTAGGCCTGGTTGCACCTTCTTTATTCGATCATCCTGAGATCGAATTGATTTTTGCCGAGCTCGCTCGCAGAGGTATTCGCATTCGAAATTCTTCGGTAAAATGGGAAAAGCTGGGGCCGCAAATTCTTGATTTATTGCGAGATTCGAACATAAAAAGTTTAACTCTTGCTCCCGAAACAGGTAGCGAAAAACTGCGAACTGCAATGAAAAAGCCGATGAACGAAGATTCCTTTTTTGCATGCCTGGAATCAATTAAAAAAGCTGGTTTTGAACATGTGAAACTATATTTCATCGCTGGTCTGCCCGATGAAGAGCAGTCGGACCTCGAGTCGACAATAGAATTTCTTGGCCGGGCTCAGCGCCATCTAGGCAAAACGGCCTTGTCGGCAACCTTCTCTATCTTTGTTCCCAAGAAAGGCACGGCCTGGGAATCGCAAAAATTTTTATCGCAGGCTGAAATTAAACATAAAATCAGATATATTAAGGAACTTCTGCAAAAACTTCCTGAACCGGTAAAAGTAAATTTTGAAAGTCCTCAGGAAGCCAGTCGGCAGATGTTTTTATCTCAGGCCGGCCCGGAGCTGGCTGATGAATATACCCGGGAGGCGGAAAAATGCAGCGAAAACCGATTATTTGCCCGCAATCAGTTCTCTGCTTTGGAATTCTGATAGCCTGTATTGTCTTAACCTGGTTCAGTGCCGGTTGTGGTAATGGCAGCAAACAGAATGTCGGCGAAAAGCAGGTTAAAATAGGTTTGTTGATTACACCCAGAGGGCTTAACGACCGAGGGTTCAATGACTATGCCTTCGATGGCCTCAAAGAAGCCGAAAAAAAATACAATGTAGCCGGAACCGTTATAGAACCTGCGACGATGAATGACCATGAAGCTTCTTTGCGTTTTTTTGCCGGACAGAAATTCGATGCCATCATCGCGGTTGGAGTTGCATTTACCGATTCGATAAGGAAAATAGCCAGCGAACAGCCGGACTTGAATTTTTATGTAATCGATTCAGATATTGATGAGGGAAACATTCGCGGTATTTCTTTTCGCGAAGATGAAGGCTCGTATTTATGCGGTTATCTGGCTGCAAAAATGAGTAAAACCGGGCGTGTCGGTTTCATTGGCGGCGTTAAAATTCCCGTAATCGAACGCTTTGCACAAGGGTATCGCAATGGTGTTCTGGCTGCATCGAGCAGCTTTGAAGTTGTTGAGCGCTATGTGGCAACTGATTTTTCCGGCTTCAACAATGCTGAGGAAGCTGCAAATATAGCTCAGGAGATATATCAGAGTGGTGGAGATGTGATTTTTGCCGCAGCCGGGGCATCTGGACTCGGGGTAATCTCAACAGCGGTCAAGACAAGAAAATACGTTATCGGTGTAGATATGAATCAGGATTCTCTGGCGCCAGGTCTGGTTCTGACCAGTATGCTAAAACGAGTTGACCTGGTGGTTGAAGACATTGCCAGAAGTCTTTCTGAAAATAAAGCTCCTGTGAAGCGTTCTTACGGTCTTGCCGACGACGCGGTTGGACTGACAGATTTTCAGCTCAGTTTTAAAGTTGTCGGCGAAGATTTGATCCGTGAATTGAATCAGATGCGAAAAGATATCGTTGATAAGAAGATCATCACTTCAGAAAGCAAGTAAACTATGGATACCAGGCCTATAGGCATTTTTGATTCAGGGGTTGGTGGACTTACTGTATATAAAGAAATTCGCCGGATGTTGCCTCATGAAGATCTTATTTATTTTGGCGATACAGCCAGGGTTCCCTATGGTGGCAAATCGGTAAAGGTCATTCAGAAGTATTCTTCAGAGATTGCAAGATTTCTTGAGATTCAAGGGATCAAGCTCCTGGTCGTTGCCTGTAACACGGCTTCGGCGCTGGCATTAAACCGTTTAAAAAACGATAGCTCAGTGCCGGTGATCGGCGTTATCGATCCCGGAGTCAGAGCAGCTGTTCGCGCTGCCAATGGCGGGAAAATCGGGGTTATCGGCACCCGGGGAACAATAAACTCAGAGGCCTATCAGAGCAGGATTATTCGCTTGCGCTCAGATATAGAGGTCATCGCTCGGCCATGTCCTCTGCTGGTGCCGATAGTTGAGGAAAATATCATTGACTCTGAAATCGCCCGTCTGGCGATTCACATGTATCTTCAGGAATTCAAAAGTGCTGGCGTCTCTTCACTGATTCTTGCTTGTACGCATTATCCGCTTCTTAAGAAAGTCATCAGCGATTTTTTGGGTGCGGGCGTGGCATTAATAGATTCTGCTGAAGAAACCGCTTTTGAGGTAAAGGAAATGTTGAAAGCCAGGCGAATTCAAGGTGATGAAAACCATCAGGGTAAAGATGAATTTTATGTTTCTGACTGCCCTGAATCTTTTGCAGAAATTGGAGAGGCTTTTCTCGGCGGTTCGATGAATTCGGGTTGCTTTCTGCATTCATGGCAAAGCGATGATTGATTGCTTTGTCTTGACTTTCAATCTGGCAGAGATGAAAATATCATAAATGGAACAGAAAACACTTAAATGCCAGCATTGCCATGAAATGAATTTTCCGATGGTGGAATTTTGCCATCATTGTGGCGAGTCGTTACATTCCCGTCAGGCTCCGACGCATCAGACGCTTGTTGGCAAATGGATTTATCATGCAATCGATGCAATGTTCTGGCTTGTTGACGAATCGGTTCGCTGGTGGGAAATTGGCAAGCTTTCAGTTCAGCTCAAGGCTTTAAGGCGACAGCGGTCCCAGTTGCTGAATCATTTTGAAAGTCTGGATCGCTCAGGTGGCGAAACCTCGCTCGAGCAAAAACAGGCATTAATTGGTTTAACAGAAGAACTGGCAAGACTTTCCAGCCGTGAAGAGTTTTTGCGAACCCGCTGCTGGGCTTTAACTCCGGAGTTGCTTTTTATTTCCATCTTTTTGGTTTTTATCTACGGGATAGTGGTAATGAATCCAGGCAGAACTTTTCTGCCTCTCAAGCATCGTGACGCCGGCATCTTTGCCGGCCAGGTCAGTCGGGTAAAAGATTTACCGATAAATGGTCATACTGTTATTTCGAAGGCGGTATGGCATAAAGACAAGCTTTATGTTGGCGGTGATGGTGGTCTTTCCGAAGTTGATCCTGGCAACGGTGAATTTCGGCCGGTTGCAGGTTTGCCTGAAGATTTTTTTGTCCGGGATCTGGTTGCTGAAGACGAAAGTCTTGTAATTGGTGGTTTCCCGGGGATTTATCGTTTAGAGAATACAGTTTTGAAGTCCTATTATCAGGAGAACCAGTTGCCGGTTAAACTTATTAACGCGCTGGCAATAGCCGGACAAAAGCGTCTTCTAATTGGTTCGGTCGGACAAGGCATGCTACGTGGCAACGAGGACTCAGCAGTTTTTGTCCTTGGCACCCAGGGCCGAACTATAAGAGCTTTTGGTCGGCTTGGCTCTGAGCTGTGGATAATGCACGAAGATGGAATTCTAACCGGGCAGAATGACAGTTTTTCCCCGCTGAATCTTCAGGTTCTTGCTGGAAGGCATTTGCGCAGCATGGTTACTACCGAAAGAAGTGTTTTCATTGGCTCAGATCAGGGTGTAATTGCTGGTTACCGAAATTCGCGCAACTGGGTCTGGACGCTTCTTAGCGCGGGAAAGCCTGGTTTTGTCAATGATCTGCTCGTGTCGGGAGAAATACTTTTCATTGGTTCCGATGAAGGGCTTTTTCGCTTCAACAACGGCAGAATGGAAAGACTATCTTCCATTCCCTGCCAGGCGCTGGCTGCTGGAGATTCTTTCCTGGCAGCGGTAAATCCTGCATCCGTCATGCTATTTTATTTTGCTCCATACGTAAGCACAAAAGATCGCCCGAGACTTGTGCCTGAAGTCGGCTCTCACACTCCATCGATGCCGGTGGTTTCAATGATTCCTGTTCCCAATCTTCAATTTGGGCGCCTTCCGGATTTTGCTTCCTTGACCGAGACCCACCAACAGGAACCTCCTGTGGCCAGCTCATCTGATGAACAGGAAATTGTGCCGCAACAAAAACTTCCTCCCGCCCTGCAGGTGCCGGTTTTTTCAGATTTGGAAAGGGTTTTCGATAAATTCTTTTTAGCTACTCTGAATCGTGGTATATGGCTCTATGACGGTAAAAGCTGGAATGAAGTTCCCGGTTTGCCTGGGGTCGATTCTCTTGCCGGCAATGGCACTGATTGTTATGCCTACGGTAATGGCAAAGGGGTTTATCGACTGCATAAAAGCAGTTCTGAGCTTGTGATAACCGAAGTTTTCTGCAATGGTCTCTTGAATGTCCATGTTTGCCAGGACGGCAGTCTTCTTATGCTTTATGCCGATGGTTCTATCAAAACCATGGCTGGTGAGCTGCAGACAATTGCCACAATTCCCGATGAATTCAGGGGGGAGTTCCATTCCGTCTGGAAAGTTGGTGCAAGCATTGTCGTACTGGTAAACAAGGGAATTCTTGTTCAGGAATCAGACAAGCAATGGAATCTGGTGTTTTTCAAGGGTAGAATTGAAGGTGGACGAATTTCTGCGGCGACGACAGGCACTGATGGAAGTCTTTATATTGCTTTGAATGACGGCAGAATTTTTCATTTTGTTTCCGGACAGGCAGAATTTATCGGCACTATAAACGACACTCCCGTGTCCATGAATTACGCCGGTTTTCTCTGGGTTGCCGGAACCGAATCGCTATTTTTTCTCGAAAAAAATAATTTAATTGCTGCTCCTTTCCATGCAAGAGATAAAATTCTTGGCGCATACCCAGTTGCAGACAGCAATTCAGTCATGGTTTTCACTGGTTCTGGAATAAAGGTGATCGCTGGACGACAATAAAATTAATGAGTAAAATTGTTCGGGAGTCTTTCAAAAACTGCCGATAATGATCAGGGCAAGTATCTGAAAATCGGAAAAATTACTGAATATGACTAAAGAATATCTACCGGTTTTTGCTGAAGAAATCTTCATTGTTAACCTGTACGGTACTGATGAAGAGATTGAAGAGTTTAACGAACTCATGCGGGCTAACCACGTCGAAAAAAATCTGATGTCGATGGCCCTGATCATCGAGGAAATTAAAAGGCGCAATTTTCTGAAAATTAACTGGCGCTGCTGTTGGCGGTGTCAATACTATCAGAACTGCAAAATCAACTGGTACAGGGGTGAGCGAAACATGGAAATGAGAAACTGCTGCACCTATTGCCAGAACTTCTGGGAATGCCACAAAACATTCAACGCCGAATCTTCCGAAAGCAAAAAAACTGGTGGAGTCAATTCTGAGGATAGAAATGATTCCCATGAAACAAAAGAGAAAAAATAGTTCTGTAACCTTTTTACTATTCCTGTTCCTGCTTTGCGGACTCTTTTCCAGCCGTCCTTCAGAAGCAGCTTTGACTCTTCAGGGACCTTCAGGGTTTATTCAGGTTCCTTCACATGAAACGGTCAAAGAAAAGCAGATTGAAATCGCCGCTCGTTATCGAATGTATAAAGTTCCCAAAACGGGCGAAGACTCCTCGCTGACAAATTTTTCGTTTGCTTTTTCGCCGCTGAAAGATTTCGAAATTGGTTTTGCCAAGGCTATTGATTCACGAAATGCTGCAAATGATCCTGATCCTTTGATGAGTTTCAAGGTTCGCCTGCCTTCAATTGGTAGTGGAGAATTCTCGGAAGTCGCTTTTGGCGGAGTTTTTGACGCGAATGCCAATAATTATCATACACTCTATCTGACGATTGGCGGCTTCGGTGTTGGCTGGAACTTTGGCGGTAACAGGTATAGCGGTATGGCAAATTATGGTGCATACAATCGGAGTAATCATGAGCCAGAATCTCTTTGTCTGCTTATCGGTGCAGAATATCCCAAGCGTAGACCAGGAGAACGTGGTTACAAAGGACAGGCCTATGTCGATTATAATGGCGATGTTTTTAGCGGCGGTTGGCGATATAGTTCACACCGAGGTTTCTGGGTAGATGCTTCTGTGCACAGCAAAAGTTCTTACACTGATTTTTACGATTACCGTCCGTTTATACTTGGTCTTGGAGCAAATTTTTAATATAATGAGCCATCCCACAAAGAAAAGGATGGCGACAAATGAGGCTTTTGACTTCTGAGGAAATGCGCATTGCCGACGCGCATGCCATTGAGAATATAGGAATCCCATCAATAGTGTTGATGGAAAATGCCGGGATTAAGACGCTTTTTACCCTGGAAAGAATTCTTGGCGGCCTGAAAGGCAAGCGTTTTTGCATTATTTGCGGCAAGGGAAACAATGGTGGCGATGGCCTGGTTATTGCCAGGCACTTGGCTAATAACCAGGTTCCGGTCTATGTTTTTATTCTGGCTGAGCCTGATAACCTGAGCAAGGATGCCCGAGTGAATTTCGATATTCTTGCCAAAATGGGAATAGACCCGGTTATTGTTAAAGACGATGAAGACGTTAACCGCATGCGCATTGCCCTCGAGTTTTCCGATTGTCTGATCGACTGCGTTTTTGGCACTGGTTTTTCGGGTGAAATTTCCGGTCGCGTTAACTCGGTAATCGAGGCAATGAATGATTCGCGGGCAGTGAAAGTCAGTGTTGATCTTCCCTCTGGGCTGTGTGCAACAACTGGAAAGCTTTCTTCAACCTGTTTTTTGGCTGATTATACTGTCACTCTCGGTGCCCCCAAGTTGGGTCTTTTTGTTTTTCCCGGAAAAAAGGCCGCTGGAGAAGTTTGGGTCGCAGATATTGGCATTCCTGAGCCTTCATTTGCTGAGGCCGCAACGAAAAATTTCCTGATAACACGGCAACTGGCCGAGACTCTGATTCCCGAAAGAGATCCGCAAATGCACAAGGGTAATGCCGGAAAGGTTTTGATACTGGCTGGGTCAAGCCAATATCAGGGCGCGGGCATAATGGCAAGTTATGGCGCTTTGCGCTCTGGGGCCGGAATTGTTAATCTCGGTCTTCCAGATTGTCTCAAGGGTGACCTCTGTTGTCAAATTCTGCCTGAAACTATTTTGACCTGGTTTAAATCAGAAGACGGTGGCTTTTCTCTTGATCAGGAAACGATTTGCGCCTATAACGGCAGATTTAGATCCTTGCTTGCCGGGCCTGGCTGGGGTCGTGGTGAGTCTGTGGGCAAGGCTCTTTCCATTTTGTTGGATCACTGGCATGGCCATTTGATTCTTGATGCCGATGCCCTTAACGTAATTGAAGACCCGACCATTCTACGTCGAGCCCGACAAATTCCTGTGATTACTCCACATCTCGGCGAAATGGCAAGATTGCTTGGCAAAACCATCGATGAGGTGGCAGAAAATACGGTTGAGCTGGCAAGAGGGTTTGCAACAGAAAATCGTTTAATCCTTGTGCTTAAGTCTGCAGTAACAATTATCGCAGATCATACAGGTCGAGTATTCGTGGCCAGTAACCCAAATTCAGGTCTCGCCAGGGGTGGCACCGGTGACTTGCTTGCCGGCCTGATCGCTGGTTTGGCGGCAACGGTAATCTCGCCTTTGAACGCATCTGTTGTCGGTGTTTATCTTCTGGCCATCGCCGGAGAAGCAGCGGTAAGCGACCTGGGGACTGACGCTGTTACGGTCAGTGAGATTGCTTCGTATATACCCCGCGCCTTTAGAACATTGCGCGGAGAGATAACTTCTGCATCGGGCAAATCTTGATAAAAATGCTGGAATTTTTTTCGGGCACGGTGCATAATAAATTTGAACCGTAAGAAACTCATTTTTGAAAACAGGATAAACTATTGTTAGGGATAACCTTTATTGGCTCAGGCAGCAAGGGCAACGCTGCTCTGCTGGAACTGGGGCAACGTCTTTTTCTTTTGGATGCCGGCTTTTCGTGCAAAAGAATCAAAGAGTTCCTTCGCCAGAGATCGCTTGATTTTTCTGATCTGTCCGGGATTTTTATCACCCATGAGCACGATGATCATATCAAAGGTTTGCGGGTATTGCTCGGCAAGAACCCCGATCTTCCACTCTACTGCTCCCGGGGCACTTTATGTGCATTGAAGTCGCGAGGTCTCGAACCTTCGCGGCAGATAGACCTGGTTTCAGGTCGTGAACTAGAAATCGAAGGAACCCGATGTGTTCCCTTCAAGGTTCCCCATGATGCCACAGAACCAATGGGAATGCGCTTTGAGAACGGTGGAAAAATAATGTCAATCGCCACTGATCTCGGCCACATAACCGCCGAAGTTCTTGAAAACATGAAGGATGCAGATTTGCTTTGTGTCGAAAGCAACTATGATGAGGGTATGCTGCGATCGAGCATTTATCCCGGTTGGCTGAAACGCCGTATTCGTAGTCCGATGGGGCATTTGCCCAATGAAGGATTTCGTGGAATTTTGTCGCGTATGAACCGTCCGCCACAGGTGTTGGCGCTGATGCATCTAAGTCAGGAATCAAACAGCCCTTCACTGGTACGCGAAACCGTTGAACATTTTTTTGGTTTAAACCATGAGCGCTACGCTGAAACGAAATTCAGTGTCGCTTCCCAGGATCTCCCTGGTGAGAGACTATTTGTTGAAACAACTTTGCCCAAAAAGTTGAAAAACAAAATGCTTTTACAAAAAACCTTTGAAAATCTTCTCGATGGTTCAACCGGCTAAAATGAAAGTCGAAATTCTGATGATCGGAAAAATAGCGGAAAAGCCTTATGAAGAGCTGATTCGGCAATATCTCAGCCGATGCGGCAAACGTCTTCCGGTTGAAATTGTGCACTGTAAAGACGAAGAGGCAATGCTTAAGCGTCTTGCTGGCAAGGAGACGGTTATAGCTCTCGATGAACATGTTGCATGCAAGACTACTGACGGTTTTTGCGACTGGCTTCAGGGAAAAATCAATGCCGGGGTCAACCGGTTGACTTTTTGCCTTGGCGCTGCCGCTGGGCTCGATAAAAGAGTTAAATCGAGGGCAACTGAATTTTTGTCTCTTTCTTTATTTACCTTGAATCACCAATTAGCCCTGCTCGTTCTTTCCGAGCAGCTTTATCGAGTAGTTTCAATAATGTCTGGAGATCCGTATCACAAAGCATGATAGTGTTAGAAAGACGACAACTGGAAAAAGTGGAAGCTTTGATTGAGAATTATTCGGGAATAATTCTTGAGCGCGTTACCTCCAGGGATATCAGTAATAAAATTCAAGAACAGATGAAACTTCTGGGAGTGGTCAAGTTTGAAGATTACCTACGCCTTCTTGATTCTGGAATTGAAGATAAACCGGTGCTCGCGGATCTTATATCTGAGTTGACAATCAGTGAAAGTTTCTTTTTTAGAAATTCTGGACAGTTTGAGTATATCTACCATAAGTTCCTTCCCGAGCTGTTCGCCACACGTGGACACCGTCATCCGGTTAGAATCTGGAGTGCAGGGTGCGCCCGCGGCGAAGAGGCATATTCGATTGCCATGGTGGCCAGAAGGTTTCAGGTTGATCACCCTGAATGCAGTTTTCATATTTATGCGGGTGACATAAACAGCAAGAATCTATTACGGGCCAAAGAAGCACGTTATGGCGCAAGAGCTTTCAGAAACAGGGTTGAGCGCTTTGAGGCACTGTTTGATATGCCGCTTGGCAAGAATGACGAAAACGGTAATTTTGTTTTGCGTGAAGACATTAAAAACATGGTTCAGTTCCGCCGTTTGAATTTAAAACAATTGCATGGGTTGAAATGCCTTGCCGGGTCAGATATCATTTTCTGCAGAAATGTGCTGATTTATTTTTCCGAGGATTTCCGGCGAATTCTGGTTGATGAATTTGCCAGATATCTGTCACCGGGAGGAATTCTCTGCCTGGGCGAGAGTGAGTGTTTGCCCAGAGATGCGAAAGAATTTGCACTTGTGAGTTACAAAAATTCGTATTGCTATCAGAAGCCCTCAGGAATACAAAAGCATGAGTGAAAACAAAAGAATAAAGGTATTGATTGTCGATGATTCGGCATTTATGCGAACCGCCATCGAAAGAATGTTGCAGGAAGACAGCAGCATTGAAATCATTGGTTCCGCCGCCAATGGCAAAGAAGCAGTAAGCAAAGTCGTCAGGCTCCGACCAGATGTGGTGACCATGGATGTTGAGATGCCAATAATGGATGGTCTGCATGCTTTGAAAGAGATAATGCGGCTATGCCCCACTCCGGTGCTGATGGTAAGCTCTCTAACCCACGAAGGAGCTAAAGTCACCCTCGATGCTCTGGAGCTCGGAGCGGTAGACTATGTCCCCAAGCCTGGTTCGACTTTGTCCGTTAACGTTTTGAGATTGAAAGAAGACCTCATCGCTAAAGTGCACGCAGTTGCCAACTGCAAACCGCAGGCAGTGAAACTGGAATTTGTCTCAACTCGGCGAATCAGTCGTCGAGCTCCTGCTAAGTCTGATAGCGTGGTCAGTAGCGCAGTGTTTATCGGTGCATCAACCGGAGGCCCTCCGGCGATTCAAAAAATTCTCAGTCTGATCAATCCTGATATTTCTGCGCCAATCATTATTGCTCAACATATGCCGAAAGCTTTTACTGCTGCATTTGCCACAAGAATGAACGCCATTTGCCCGATTCGGGTTAAAGAGGCCGTAGATGGTGAAGAACTGCAGAATTCGGTTGTTTATATCTGTCCAGGCGATTATCAAACCAGGGTTGAGCGAAACATAGAAGGTCGATTCCGCTTTTCAATCGTTTCCAATCAAGATGAGCAGGATCGTTTCGCTCCATGCATCAATACTTTATTTTTCTCCGCTGCCAAAGAGTTCGCCCATAAAGCGGTTGGTGTCATTCTTACCGGAATGGGCGAGGACGGAGTTCGTGGTTTGAAAAATATCAAGCTGATGGGGGGATTGACTATTGCCCAGGACAGAGTTAGTTCTGTTGTGTATGGCATGCCTCGGGCGGCCCTGGAACAGGACGCTGCGGCCAGAATTCTCAATCTTGAAGAAATCGCAAAAGAGATTAATCTGGCCTTACAATAATTATCTTCTAGAGGAGAATTAACATGACTTCTTATAATTACAATGCTGCTGAATTGATGGAGCTGGCTATTCAGATCGAAAAAAATGGAAAAGACTATTTTCTGGCTATGGCCGCTAAAACTGAAAATGAAAAAGTTCGCGAGATTTTTACTTATCTGGCAAACGAAGAGCAGACTCACCTTGAAAACTTTGTCAGTATTAGTGAAAAGCTTGGCAAAATGAATGAAGAAATCCAGATTGCCGATGAATATTCAACCCCGGAAATGTATGGTTACGTTAAAGCTATGTTCGATGGCCGGGTTTTTCCGAATCTTAAATCCCATGAAGAACTGACTGCTGAAATTAAAACCGATGAGCAGGCCATTTACCATGCGATAAGCTTCGAAAAAGATACGGTTCTGTTTTTCTCAGAAATTTTGAAAATGCTCGGTGAAGGCGATGAGAACGTTCCTCTTATCGAAGAACTCATTCGCCAGGAAAAGATTCATATTGCCCGGCTGTACACCCTTTTGGGGAATCTGAAATAGCCTTAAGATGCAGACAAATACAGGGCGGCTAAGGAGTAGAAAGCAGATAAGGCTGCCGCGCGGCGCCGAAAATCTGCTGTTCATTTCCTTTTTCATCATCGATCTTTTGTTGATGAATGCCGTGTTTATCGGGGTTTTTCAAGTTTGGTTTCTTGATCAACCTAATCGAAGCGTTTATGTCGATGCTTACCTGCAGGTCAGATGGTGGCTTGCAGGTTTTTATCTTTTTTTTGGGGTGTTGTCAGGCGTTTTCAACATTCGCAATCTGAAAGCAGCTTCGGATATTTTCTTTTATAGTACCAACACCCTTCTTGCCTCATTTATCAGTTTCAATCTTCTGGCCTTTCTTTCGCGTACCAT
>CAZQUE010000091.1:0-17753 GCA_964596185.1 uncultured bacterium
AGCCTGTAGCGGACTTGCACCGCCGAGTTATCGCCCATGCCGGGCGCACTCAAAATAAAAGGCCGCCTCAGAATTTGAGGCGGCCTTTTTAAGTGCGCTTTTCTTCAGCCACATCCGGTAAGGGTAAAGACCCAGAACATGGTTACCAGGAAAAAAAGAAATAATCTCTTAGCCATTATATACCTCCTTGAACAGAACAATCATGGTTACCACCATCAAAACCCAAAAAAACAACATTAAAAAACCTCTGTTTGTTTAAGCTGTTCAAGTTATCGGCAAAAAAGGTCAAGGGGTTGAAAAATTTGCAGAGGTGGCCTCATCACTGTCGGAAGATTCAAGGGTTTCATTTTCCCCAGATTCTTCAGATTCTTCATCGGCAGACAAAGTTGCCGAAGCCGTTTCGTCTAACGGCTGTTGGCCGGAAAAAACAGCCGCAACATCACTAACAACCGAAACTTCAGGCGCACTCTGCCATCTGGAGCTAATTCGCTCTTTGACCACCGTTTCACCAAAAAGAGGAACTTCTATTTCTGTGCCTGGTTTTAGAACTACTACCCTGCGCGAAAGGTCTTTAAGCCAACCTTCGCCAGTTTTCAGCATTGCCAGCCACGCATGCTGCAATGGCGTCACCTCAAAGAGCATTTCACCCTGATAAAATTGGATGACAAATCTAGAATGGACGAATTCGAGCGGTTCCTGTAGTGGCTCGTCTGACTTAATCTGAATTCTGCCACCTAAAAGGCGCAACGTTCGGCGATCTACTTTCAACAATGTCCCAGGAAAAAGAATAATGCTGAAACTCGCATTTTGAATACTGGAATCGGTTGCCAATGGAAACAAGGTATCTGGGGCCGTTGAAAGAAAAAAGGAACCGGTCGGGCAAAAACCGTCTTCTACCTTTTTGAAGGCTTCATCAGCCTGATAGCGGTAGAAAAGGTTTCCCTTGAGAGAGAATCCATCTTCCATAGCCAGGCAACTACCGCTGCACACAAGCAAAACAAGCAGAGCAAAAATAATAACAGAAGAGTCGGTTTTTCTCATACCTGATCTTGTTTTGACTCGTCTTTTTCGTTTTCTGAATTGGATGATTCGGTCTGCAAAAATTTCTCGTAGCGCTTTTCCCTCTCCTGCTCTTGTTCAAGATCAGGATTTTCTGCCTTGATCGACTGCAGCATTATGAAGACTTCATCTCTAATAGTTAAAATTTCATAATAGAGAATTGTAATCATCAGAATTATGCCCATGAAGGAAAGAACGGGCGTATTAAGCGGATCTCTCTTCATGGATTTAAAGTATACATAAGAAAAAATTCCAAGAGCGAAAAGCATGATCAGGATTTTTCGAACTCTTTGGCGGCGCAGGGTCGTCTGATTGAAAAAAACGTCCCGCCATTTTCTTGACTCTCGCATGCTCCCCTCAATAACCCACAAATGGTCTCTGATTACGAGAATTTCAGCATAAACAATGACCATCAGGAGCATGATTCCCATGTAGGTCAGAATGTCACGGTGACCAACCATGTAAAAATAAACGGCCCCAAAAACACCAAGCGCAAAAATCAGAGAAAATATTTTCTGAAATATTTGACGGGATATCAGCCCCTGCCAGATTCCTTTTAGGAAATTTGGCAGTCCACCATGCCTGGTATTAATTTCAGGCTGGGCTTCTGATTCTGATGTATCCGGCCTTTCGCCTTTATCAATGCATTCAGCCTCTTGTTTATTCTCTTCCAATGTTTGGGGCCCGCCAACCTTTTCTTTATCGATATCCCTGGACATATTTTTACCTGCTCAATCTTTCTTGAAACAATTATAAGACATTAATTCGGAATCAACTTTCAAATGCCTGTTGAACCAGTTCAGGCCTGCTTTCAAACACCGCAAGAATTTCTGCGTCAAGGCGAAAAGGCTCAGAGGCAAAACCAGAAACTTCCACAACCTCTATCGGCTCAATGTCCACACCCATTCGAAAAGCCCTCAACAATTTGAAGGCATGATCGATAGAAGACTTTCTTGTACGATAATAAATAAATCTATCGATGACGGTCTGAAAATCCATAGGAGTGAAGTCAATAGCTTTGAGATTTTCGGCAAGTTTTTTTTGATCGTTGTCCTGACGATACTGGCGATAGAATTGCAGACACAACTCCATTTTCTGAGTATCTACGGTTCTCACAGTCCTGGTGGAATACTTAAATCCCAGCCAGAATCCCAGCATGCAGACGGCCAGAAGAACTCCTGCAAATGCCGCTTTACGAATAATATTCATAATATATCTTATATCATTATCTGTGGACAAAGGTCAATAATGCTAAACTCAATAAAATCGATTGAAAATAGCAGATATCTGGTCTATTATGCGATAATTAATCAGATCTGCAGGGAGAAGGCCATGAGCCAGGATGCACAAAAGCTTATTCTGGTAATTGATGATGAAGAAGCAATCGTGCTTTTGCTCGAAACAATATTGAGCGTTTACGGATATCGAAGCATCGCCTGCATGAACCCGGAGAAAGCCATCCAAACGGTTCTTGAGCAGCGCCCTAATCTTATCATTCTCGATATCGCGATGCCAGGAATCGACGGTTATGAAATCTGCTCAAAGCTCAAAAGTAATCCAGAAACAGCCAACATTCCAATTTTAATGTTGACTGCGCTGGCCCTGGCTCAGGATAAAAAACACAGCCTTGAGTGTGGAGCGGATGCGTTTGTTTTTAAACCTTTCGATCCGCAAAACATTATCGAAGAAATAGAAAAGCTCATAAACTGAGCTTATAAGTACCTTGCATATTGCTTTCTGACTGTGCTATTCTGCCACAGTATAAGTGGTATGCCCCACTATAAATTTTTCCAATTTTTCAGGAGGCACCGATGACAAAATACGTTTATACTTTCGGAGCTGGCAAGGCCGATGGTAATGGAAGCATGAAGGACCTGCTCGGCGGAAAAGGCGCAAACCTGGCTGAAATGAACAGCATAGGTCTTCCCGTTCCGGCCGGTATGACCATCACTACAGAAATGTGTGATGTTTATTATAAAAACAACCGCAATTATCCACCCGAACTAAAGACCCAGGTTAACGAAGGTCTGGCTCACATTGAAAAAATAATGGGCGCAAAATTTGGCGATCGCGAAAACCCTCTTTTGGTTTCCGTTCGTTCTGGCGCAAGAGTTTCAATGCCCGGCATGATGGATACGGTTCTCAATCTTGGTCTCAACGATGAGACAGTTCAGGGCCTGATCAAAAAAACCAATAACCCCCGCTTTGGCTGGGATTCATATCGCCGTTTTGTACACATGTATGGCGACGTGGTTATGGGCATGAAACCGGAATCAAAAGACGAAGAAGATCCTTTTGAAACCGTAATGGAAGGCCTTAAGCACGAAAATAAAATCAAAGATGACAATGAAATGACCGCTGAAATGCTGCAGGAACTTACTCAGCGCTATAAAAAGCTGATCAAAGATCGCCTGGGCAAAGACTTCCCAACAGATCCGATTCAGCAGCTCTGGGGAGCAATCGACGCGGTTTTCGGTTCCTGGATGAGCGAGCGCGCTGTAATTTACCGCAAGCGCGAAGGTTTCTCAGATGAATGGGGAACAGCCGTTAATGTCCAGTCAATGGTTTACGGCAACATGGGCAGCGACTGCGCAACTGGCGTAGCTTTCACCCGCAACCCTTCTACTGGTGAAAACGCCTTCTACGGCGAATACCTTATCGACGCTCAGGGCGAAGACGTAGTTGCCGGTATCAGAACTCCTCAGCAGGTAACAATTGCCGGTTCGAAGCTATGGGCCAAAGACAACAATATCAGCGAAGCCGATCGCGCCAGCAAATTTCCTTCACTTGAAGAATCTATGCCTGAAGTATACAAGCAGCTTGTAGATGTCTACATGAAACTTGAAAATCACTACAAAGACATGCAGGATATCGAATTCACCATTCAGCAGGGCAAACTCTGGATGCTTCAGACCAGAACCGGGAAACGCACTGCTCCGGCAGCAGTTAGAATTGCTGTTGAAATGGTAAACGAAAAGCTTATTACCAAAGAGCAGGCTCTGCTCAGAGTTAAACCCAGCGATCTCGATCAGCTGTTGCACCCGGTTTTCGATCCTTCTGCAGAAAAGAAAATCATTACCAGAGGTCTTCCCGCTTCTCCGGGCGCAAGCACCGGCCGCGTTGTTTTCAACGCTGAAGATGCAGAAGAATGGGCCAAGCGCGGTGAAAAAGTAATTCTGGTGCGCATTGAAACCAGCCCGGAAGATATCGGCGGTATGGACGCAGCAGCCGGCATTCTCACCCAGCGCGGTGGCATGACCTCTCACGCAGCCGTTGTTGCTCGCGGATGGGGTAAATGCTGTGTTGCCGGTTGTGGTGAAATTCAGATTAACTACAAAGAACGCAACATGAAGGTAAAAGACACCGTTGTTAAAGAAGGCGAATGGATCAGCCTCGACGGTTCAACCGGTGAAGTTATGCTCGGTCAGGTTAAAACCATTGAGCCCAGCCTTTCTGGTAACTTCGGAACCCTGATGAAATGGGCCGATGAAATCAGATCTCTTGATGTCCGCACCAATGCTGACACTCCGAAAGACTCTACCGTAGCGCGCAAATTTGGCGCCCAGGGTATTGGTCTGTGCCGAACCGAACACATGTTCTTCGAAGGCGACAGAATCAGATACATGCGCGAAATGATCCTGGCCGATGATGAAGCCGGACGCCGCAAAGCACTCAAAAAATTGCTTAAATTCCAGACTGAAGATTTCTATGGCATCTTCAAAGCAATGGAAGGCTATCCAGTAACTATCAGAACCCTTGATCCTCCTCTGCATGAATTCGTACCTCACGAAGAAAAGAATCAGGCTGAAATGGCCAAAGAACTTGGCATTCCAGTTGAAAAAGTAAGAGCCAAAGTTGACTCTCTGCATGAATTCAACCCGATGCTCGGCCATCGTGGCTGCCGCCTTGGCATCACCTATCCCGAAATCACTGAAATGCAGGCAGAAGCAATTTTTGAAGCAGCTTGCCGACTCACCAAAGAAAACGTAACCGTATATCCTGAAGTTATGATTCCTTTGATCGGAACAGTTGCCGAACTGCGCAATCAGAAAGCCGTAGTTAAGAAAATTGCCGAAGCTACCGTAGAAAAATACGGCGTAAAAGGCAAGCTTAAGTATTTGATCGGCACCATGATCGAAATCCCACGTGCTGCTATTACCGCGGATAAAGTCGCTACTGAAGCAGAATTCTTCAGCTTCGGCACCAACGACCTTACCCAGATGACTTTCGGCTACAGCCGTGATGATGCTGGCAAATTCCTGCAGGAATATTACGACAAAAAGATTCTGCCCAACGATCCTTTCCAGAGCATCGATCAGGAAGGCGTTGGCGCGCTGATGGAATGGGGCGTAACCCGTGGCCGCACCACCAGACCCGAACTCAAAATCGGCATCTGCGGTGAACATGGTGGAGAACCCGAATCGGTAATGTTCTGTCATAAACTGGGCTTCGACTATGTCAGCTGCTCACCCTTCCGCGTTCCGATAGCCAGGCTTGCAGCCGCTCAGGCAACTCTCAAATATGCCAAGGACCGCGAAAACAATCTCAAAACTCAAAATCACACTCCGGTGAAAGCCAAAGCATCTGAAGCATAAGGAATAAAAATAATGAACTCTCCCAGGCGCAGGGCTCGCGAAATCGCCTTAAAGGCCCATTATCAGGCCGAAATGGTCGGCTGTGAATTAGAAGAAGCTTTAAACCAGGTTCTTGTTGAAGTTCTGCTTTTCCCAGCATTCGAGACCCTTGCCCGGGATTTCATCAAAAATTCCAAGTTTGAAGAGATTCTCTCAGGAGAAGTCGAGGAATTTATCCCCGACTTCTCCGAGACCCTCTCCAAAAAATGCCTCGACGAGAAGGAAGAATGTCAGCTTCTGATAAAATCTCTACTTGAAAAGTATTTCAATGGCATTACTTTCAATAAAGATGCAGACCCGGCCATCAAAAAGCTTTTTACAAAAGTGGCCGACAAATTGAAAAAAGAAACTCCGATAATTGAATTTGCCAGAGCACTGGTAATCAAAGCAGCCGAAGATGTAAAAAAAATAGACCAGATTATCGAAAAAACAGCTCAAAACTGGTCACTTGAAAGAATGGCAACCATCGATCGTTGCATACTACGCTCGGCCGTCTGCGAATTTCTCCATTTTGAAGAAATTCCCGTAAATGCAACGATAAACGAAGCAATAGAGCTAGCCAAACAGTATTCAGCCGACAGAAGCTATGAATTTGTTAATGGAATTCTTGACAGAATTCGCAAAGAGCATAAACTTGTTAAGAATGTAGCAGTTTCAGTCAGCAAAAAAGCAAAGAAAGAAAACTCGAGTCAAAACGCTCCTGCGGATTGACTAGTACAATAACACATGGCCCTTCATTCTCTGATAATTAACAAGAGCGCAAAATCACAACGCAATCTGTGGATTTTCGCAATTTTGATTGGCATTATCATTGGTTGCAGCGCAGCAGGCCTGGGAATTGTCGTTGGAAAAATAGGCAAACTCGCCAAAACTTCTTACGTTATTGCCTCGGTAATTTTAGGACTTGTTTCAGGATTAATTATTGGCTGGTTTGGACGCGAGGTTTTACGCGGAATTGTTAGCGTCATTTCCCGAGATCTCACCAACATGGTCGGACTCAAACCGGGAAATTTGACATCAAACAAAAAAGGTTTGGCTAGAGAGCTAGATGTATTCGATCAAATGTTCAAAATCGTCATGTCGGTTTTGAAAAGGGTTCTGGTCATCTCATTCAAACTAGAAGAGGCTTCGATAGATCTTGATCGAACTGCCCAGATAAGCTCTCAGGTAATCAAGGAAATTGTCGACGGAGTCGGCGAAACCAATGATAAGGCACTCGACAATGCCACCAATCTGCGCGAGACGATTTCTTCTCTAGAAAGCAGTTTCAACCTTTCGAAAGATATCAGCTCAAAACTTATCATTGCCAAGGAAGACAGCCAAAGCGTTTCAGAACGAGCCCGCTCTACCCAGCTTTCAGTCAAAGAGGCCGTTCAAAAAATGCTCAAGATCAAAGAACTAACCGATGGTTCCACTTCGCTGGTAAACGATCTTAACGACCGAAGTAAGCAGATCGGCACCATTCTGACTGAGATTGCTAATATTGCTGAAAAAACAAACCTTCTGGCATTGAATGCTGCAATTGAAGCGGCAAGAGCCGGAGAACAGGGGCGAGGTTTTGCGGTTGTTGCCGATGAAGTTCGTAAACTGGCTCGAGGTTCAGCCGAATCTTCCAAAAAGATCAACAACCTGATCAATGACATTCTGCAAAAAACCGAGAACGCTGCGGAAATGATGCAGAACAACACCCAGCAGGTTAATCAGGGCATGGAAGTCGTAAGCACAGTTGAATCAAGTCTGGGCTCAATGGTGCAAACAACGAATCAGCTCAATGATATCATCAAGGATATAAGTCAATCAGCCGAGCGCCAGAGTCAAACGGCCGACATTATGTACCAAAAGGTCAACACCATTTCTCAGATTACCGACGAAATATCTTTGCAAATTCAAAATATTGCCAACACTGCCTTGAGTAAGACGGTCATTGTCGACCAGACCAGCAGCAGTGCAAAAGAACTTCGTACATTATCAGATATTTTTCAAAATGCACTGGTTCCATTTGATTTCCAGGTCGAAGGCGCAAACAAGCGCTCAGCAATTAGAACCGAGACCAGAATTCCCTGCAAATTCAAGGTATTGCTATCTGGCGAACTTATTGACGGCAGCTTGAGCAGCAGCGATTTTGAAATGCGCGGCGTCATCACCAACCTGTCTGCAGGCGGCTGCGTTGTCGAGACCAGCGAGGATGTTGAACAGGGCAAATACATCATTCTGGCCTTCCAAATCGGCAGCAATTTCATTCAGGGTGTTCAAGGCCGCCTGGTCAGACTGAAAATCGGCGGTGGCACTGCAAATTCAGAGGAATTTTTAACGTCCTCTGTTAAAGAGATTCACGAATGTATCATATCTTTCAATAATGTTTCAGCTGAAACAGAAAAGATCATCGTAGAGTTTGTAATGAGCGCCCAGCGCCAGTTTGAACAAAACCTTGGAATTGTTGAGTAGAGACAATGGCACGAATTGAAAAGAAGTTGCTGGGTCAGTCGCTGGTTTCTGAAAACATTGTTACAGAAGATCAACTGAACCAGGCACTCAATGAACAGAAGAAAACCAGTGACACATTAGGCTACACACTAATCAGACTCGGAATGATAACCGAGCAGCAGTTGATTGAATTTCTCGTGACCAAACTCGGTTTCAGTCATGCCAATCTGCGAAATTACGTCATTGATCCCAAAGTGGTCAAACTGATACCAGAAAATATCGCAAGAAAATATCATTGCATAGCAATTCTTAGGGTCAAAGGCGCATTGACCGTCGCCATGCTCGACCCACTCGATAGCTTCCTTCTCGATAACCTCGAGTATACTACTGCCTGCAAGATAAAGCCCCTCGTCTCAAGCATGAGTGAGATCCAGGCTGCTACCGACGAGTTTTATCGTGCCGATGCCACCGCCCACATCCCCGGCGGAAGTGGTTCAGCCACAACAGGCGCCGCTCCAAACGCACAAGGAACCATCGAAGATTTTGCAAAAAAAATTCAAGGTCTGAATGAAAATCGTCCCGGCGAGTCGTCGATCGTCGACCTGACCCAGATCAATGCCGGAGACAAACAAAGTATTATTCAACTTGTGAACCTGATTATCACCCGCGCTATCAAAGAGAAGGCTTCAGATATACATATCGAACCAGACGAAACTTTGTTGCGAACCAGATTCAGGATTGACGGGATGTTGCAAGAGGTTATGGCCTTACCCAAAGGGTTTGAGGCGGCAACAATTTCTCGCTGCAAGGTTATGGCAGAACTTGATATCGCTGAAAAGCGTGTTCCCCAGGATGGCCGCATAAAGCTTCAGCTTAACAATCGCGAAATTGATTTACGCGTATCCACTTATCCAACTTTGCGTGGAGAAAAGGTTGTTATGCGTATTCTCGACAAAAGCATGGTTGTCTTTGGTCTTGAGGAGCTTGGTTTTCCGGATGATACCTTAAAGCACTTTTCTTCGCTTATCAAGAAGCCAAATGGCATTATTCTCGTCACCGGTCCAACCGGAAGTGGTAAAACCTCCACTCTTTATGCCGCTTTGCAAAAAATTAAGGATCCGACCATCAACATTGTTACCATTGAAGATCCGGTCGAGTATCAGCTTGCAAATATCAACCAGGGTCAAATCAATCCCAAAGCCGGTTTCACCTTTGCCGGCGGCTTGCGCTCAATTTTGCGTCAGGATCCGGATGTAATCATGGTCGGTGAAATTCGCGACTATGACACAGCAGAAGTCGCGATTAGAGCTGCGTTAACCGGACATCTGGTATTCTCAACATTGCATACCAACGACTCTGCTGGTGCCATGACGCGCCTGATTGACATGGGAGTCGAGCCTTTCCTTGTCGCCAGTTCAATTATTGGCGTAATGGCACAGCGCCTGATCAGAACCATTTGTGAGGAGTGTAAAGAAGAATATATTCCTGCTGCGGCGGTAATCAAGCGCTCAAAATTACTGTATCAAGCTGGTAAAACGCAAGTGTTTCGAGGCAAGGGCTGCCAAAACTGCAATCAAACTGGATACCGCGGTCGAACGACAGTAACAGAGCTGTTGGTGCCAACAGAACGCATCAAAGAGCTAATTGTTGAAAAAGCTGCAACAAGCGTTATAAAAAATGAAGCGATGAAACAGGGAATGAGGACTCTCAGGCAAGATGGCCTGGCCAAGGTTTTGCGGGGCATCACTACTCTATCAGAAGTTATCAGAGTTTCAGCCGACGACGAAATCTAAACATGGGTTCTCTACATGACAAGCTGATCCAGGAGCTTGAACCAGATTTTCATCATCAGGCCCGCCAGGCAATCGACAATAATCTACCTGCCGATAGACTTGTAAGAATAGTTCCAGAAAGAACTTTGCCTGTATCGGTTACTGGCCAGACCTGCCAACAGAATTGTGCCCACTGTAACGGCCATTATCTCAAAGGCATGGTGCCAATTTCCCGACTTTTTCAATTCAATTTTGAAGAATATGATTCTGTACTGATAAGTGGGGGCGGTCTTGCCAACGGTGAAGTAACGCTTTCAGCCCATGCAGAAAGTTTGTTACAGCTCCCCGAAAGGTTATCACTCAACCTTCACCCGGGCTTTCAGTCACCCAAAAACCTTTTGTTTCTCAAAGACAGAAAAGTTATTGTTTCTTTCGATCTCCCTGCTAGCGATAATGTGGTCAAGAAAGTGTTCAATCTCCCCTACCGTGCAAGCGATTACCAAAGGCTTTTTCTGGAATTTTCCCAGGTCTTTCCGACAGTTCCGCATATAAACCTTGGATTGGATGGAGACGAATTTGTCGGAGAAAGGGAAACAATAGATTTTCTCGCCAAGCATTCGCCTCAACAACTGGTATTCATTATTTTTCGTCCGACCCCAGATACTTTGATGTCAGAAAGAGAGCCACCCAACCCGGCAAAAGCCATTGAATTAATTTCTTATGCCAGAAAAAGGCTTAATTGCACGATAAAAATTGGTTGTATGCGCCCATCGGGAGAATATCGGCGCACAATTGACATTCTTGCCTGGCTGCATGGAATAGAACATTTCGTTCAAGCCGACCGAACTTTGGTCAAGATCTTACAGCAAGCAGATGTTGAAATCGAAATTCGTCACCAGTGCTGCGCCTTATGAATTCGCCGTTAGCTCAAGAGCTTATTCGTGTTTCCTATGGTACAGGCATCGTCCTGGGCTTAATAGAGGCTCGACAGGATGTAGCTCCAACTACAGCCTATCTTTTATGGGACAGAGGCTGTGTTGGCTCATGCTCTTTTTGTCCACGAGCGAATGGCAACGAAAGAACAAAAAAACTTTCACGAATAGTCTGGCCAGAATTTGAATTCGCAGAGGTTTTACGCAGGCTTTCAGCCTCGCCACAACCTTTTTCGCGAGTTTGTCTTCAAACCGGCTTTAATCCTGCACTAAACGAACGATTAATTGAAATTGCCAAGGAGCTTATCGATCGAGGCCTTACCACAAGCGTTACTTTAAGTCCATCCCAGACAGAATTGGCGGACAAACTTCTTGAAAGCGGTGCGGATCATATTGGTATAGGTTTGGATGGTGCATCAGAACAAACTTATAACTTGCACAAAAAGAAAAACTGGCAAAAAGATTGGCCAATTTTGCTTCAACTTCTGAAAAAGCACCGCAACAGGATTGAAGTTCATCTGATTTTCGGACTTGGTGACAGTGAAGAAACATTTTGCCGACGAGTTGCCGAAATTGTAAAAAATGGCGGTCAGGTCTCTCTTTTTGCATTGACTCCGGTAAATGAAGGAACCGCCCCCGAACTTGCGTCATATCGCCGCATCCAGGTTTTCAGATATCTTTGTGAAAACAAAGGTTACTCAATTGAAGATTTTTTCTTTGAAGATGGCGTTTTAACTGGAATAGCCAAAGACCCCCCTGAGTTAAAATCATTGCTCGACGAAGGAGACTGTTTCAGAACCTCGGGATGCGGCAATTGTAACCGCCCCTACTATAACGAGCGACCGGGCCAGAAGTTTTACAATTTTCCCCGCCCCCTGAGTAATCAGGAATTTTCACAGGCCTTAAAGGAAACGGAACTTTCAGCCTTTTCCTGATCTTTGATGTGCAAATTTCTTGCCCAATAAAGAAAAGGAGTATCTAAAAGAGCGACCACCCATTTCATCAAATATGTTGTCACAAAAATCTGAACGACTACTTCATTGGTGAAAATTCCATAAAAAGCAATAAGAGTAAAAATCATATTGTCAAGCAGTTGTGAGACCATTGTCGAACCATTATTGCGCACCCAAAGATGCTTGGGAAACTTTATTTTCAGATAATTGTAAAACCAGACATCAAATGTTTGACTGAAAAAATAGGCGATAATGCTGGCAATGGTAATTCGCGGCAGAATGGAAAAAATGGTGTCGAGGGCGGCATTGGCAATATCTGTCGGATGCGGTTGAAACTGAAGACAGATCTGCATAATGATGGTGGTTAGAAGAATGGTAAAAATACCGATAAAAACGCCCTGTCGGGCTTCTTTTTCCGAATAGCATTCGCTGAGAATATCGGTCGCCAGAAAAGAACTCCCATAGATTATATTGCCAAGAGTTGTAACAAAACCAAAAATCTCGATTGTCTTGATAACCTGAATGTTAGCTAAAATAGAAGCCATGGCTATCCATGCAAACATACCCTGTTTTTTAAATAGTTTGAAAGCGCTTACCAAACCAAGATAATTAACAGTTAGAAGAATTAACCACCAGAAATTGTTATTCATTTAAAACGGTTCCAACACCAAAATCGGTATTTTTCCAGAGAACATCTATTTTTTGAACTTGTTCAAGCCAGCCATACTCTTTTTTGAACCAACTTTGCAATTCAAAATCAGGCTTGATTTCGGTTCCATTTTCGACAAAAAGATTGACGGTTCCATGGTCAAAGTTATCAATAAGAATTTTCACATCATTTGCGATCATTTCTTTTGTTTGTCCAACCATCCCGACCATAATGCATACCGAATCAAAATACTGTTTGATTTCTTCGACATTCTTGAATTGAACTCCTTTTTTGAGAATCTGGTTGCGAAAAAAATCATCAAAGGTTTCAATACCGGTTATAAAAACTATAGGGGCAGGGAAAAGGCTACGAAAATCATTCAACTTATGGCGGTAAATCCAGTGCGACTCAAAATAAAGCTTGCGGATATCTTTTTCAACAACCAGTTTCTGCAGCATCTTCAAGGTTTCATCAGGCAATTCAAAGCAACTGCCGGAATTGATTACTTCAAGAACGCCAAACTCGCCGGTAACCCCCTGAATAACCGACTTATTTATCCGGTTTATCTCTTCAATATCGACAGAATTATCTTCAATATAATTGCAAAAAGAGCAATGCCCCCATCTGCAGGGCAAAGCCTTGAGCAAAATAATTTCTCGCCGGTCTTTACTTCTGATAATCTTGCCGTATCTAACCAACTTCAAAACGCTGAACCTTTAATGCTATAATACTTAAATCAAGCTCGATTAGAATAAAAGTAAAGGTCTAAATATGCAATACTTTATTAAGGTAATCATTATTCTCGGCCTGGTTTTATTAGTTACAGAACTAAGCAAAAGAAATTCAACTGCGGCCGCAATACTGGCCTCATTGCCAATCACCAGCCTGATAGCCATTTCATGGCTCAAATTTGAAAACTGCGAGACATCGATAATAACCAACCTTTGCCAGGAAATTTTCTGGATGGTTTTGCCATCTTTGGTCTTTTTTGCTTTGTTTCCGTATCTTCTTAAGCAAAGCTACAATTTCTGGGGCAGCTTTTTTATCAGCTGTATTGCTACAAGTGCAGCCTATGCACTTATTATCAAAGCCCTCAGAAGTTTTTCAAGTATTAATTGATTCTTTCCAGACCAAGATTCATTCCTTCCTTTTTCTCCGATGCTAAGAATAAATCATCGAACAGAGCTGAAATATTTGTAAAAATGTGATAATTTGCTTTTGATGTACCAATGTCAGAAATGCAAAAAACAGGTAGTTACCTGCCCGGCCTGTAAATACAGGATAAAAGATCCAAAAGCGGCTTTGATAAATCAGATTGCCGGTGTTCTTGTTGTCCTGACAATTATTTTCGTTTCGCTTGAAATCAAAGTCAAAGAAGAGACAGAAATTGCCATGAAACCTTTCAGGCAAGCCCAGGAAGAAACAGAAAAAAAGGAAAAAGTTAAAGAGGCTGGCCCCCCCAAGCCAGCAAAACCAGACAAAAGCTCAGGCAAAAACAAGAAGAAAAACAATAAAGCCGGCGGCAGTGGTAAAGAAGGTGATTTTAGGGCCGGCACGTGGGGAATGCTTCGTTCCGAGATTATTGAAACTGAAAAGGCTCAAAAAATTGAGGTTCGCAATGATCCATACAATCTCGACTACCTGACCAAAATCGGCAATTTTGAAGTAATCGCCCATTATATGTTCGCCCAGAATCGTCTTACCGGGGGTTGTTACATACTTACAGGCCAGCAACTGTCTGGACTGGAAGAAATTCGTAAAAACAACAAAATCAAAGTAGGTGAAGCCTGCCCATCCTGGATAAAGCTCGATTTTTCATATTACCAGGATTTTTCAAGTCCGATTTTAAATAGCGTTGCCGCATCCGACCAATTCTTTTATGAGATGTATATCTCTCTTGCCAGTCAGATGGGCCCACCTGAATCGACAGCACTTGACGAGCTTGAAAATTCAATCAGCCGCAATGAAAAAATTGAATCGGTGCTTGCTTATAATCGAATGCTGGTTTATTCATGGTCAACGCAGCGTAGTAAAATAAACTTCTATTTTGCCTGCCTCGACTCTCGACCATATTTTCGTCTAGAGTATCTTTCGCTTAAAAACGCAGAAAGGGAAAACGATTGATGAAAATTGTCTGCGATCATTGCAAAAATGAGTTTGAAAATTGTCCCAACTGTGAATCCAGCGATATTGAACGAAAAATTAACTTTAATCTGATATTTCTGGCGGTTGTATTTATATCATGCCTAGTTTCTGCTTATCGTTGGTATGACGCACTCGATGCCTACGAAAGAGCCCAGCGCCTAAGAAGGGCCTACCTGAAAGAAAAAATAGAATCTAGACCAACCCTGCCCTTTGCAAAATAATTACAGGAGTTTTTTCATGTACAAATTTCCGGAAAACCTTTTTTGCGATGTCCGTATAGAAGAAACATACCGGTCAATTATTCGTATCGAGATGGGTAAACTCGAGGAAATAAAGGAAAAAGAAGATAGTGGAGCTTTCATAAGAATTTTCGATGGTAAGCGTTGGTTATACTCTTCAACCACCGAAATGGACAACATTCAACAGGAAATCGACGATCTTGCAAAACTGGCAATTCCAGACCAGAACATTCAGAATCATGCTTTGATAAAAAAGCTTGAAATCAACCGTGGCTGCTTTGCCAATTTCACTGAAAACTCAGTGAAAAAAATCGATCTTGCCACGAAGAAAACACTCCTTGAAAGTTATCTTGGTCTTTTAAAAAACAATCAGGCCATAACACACTGGACAGGTTTTTATTCCGACAATCATACCCGCAAAAAGCTTTATTCCAGCCTTGGTACCAATCTTGAATTTGACACACAGATCGCCGGATTGCGTCTGGGCGTAAGATTTGGCACAGGAAAAGATGTGTTCAGTGAATCTTGGAGTAAAGCGGCAGACAGCTTCAAAAAGCTTTCCGGGCACCATCTTGAGGCAAGTGCTTACATCGAGCAGGTAGAGGATTTTTTCAGAAAGGCAGAAAAAATTGACGGTGGAAACTATACTGTAGTTCTTTCACCTTTGGCGGCGGGAATTTTTGCCCATGAAAGCTTTGGTCACAAATCCGAAGCTGATTTTATGATTGGTGATGAAACCATGATCAAAGAATGGCAATTGGGCAAAAAGGTTGGGGCAGAAATTCTGAACATTTCCGATAGCGGAACGATGGAAGGCAGTGGGTTTTGCCCATACGACGATGAAGGTAGCGAAGCTCGAAAAACCTTGCTGATAAGCAAAGGCAATTTAACCGGAAGACTACATAGTGCACAAACAGCCGCGGAATTGAAAGAAAATTTAACCGGCAACGCCAGGTCGATCAGCTTCGAGTATGAGCCGATTGTCAGAATGACCTGCACCTATATCGAACCGGGAGAGCTCTCGAAAGAAGAGCTTTTTGCCTCTGTCCGGCATGGCATCTTTATTGATACGGTGAAACATGGATCAGGCATGTCAACCTTTACTCTTGCACCTTCAATGGCCTATCTCATTGAAAACGGCAAAATTACCAGACCAGTGAAATTCTCAGTCATAACCGGAAACGTTATGACAACGCTCGACAAAATCGACGCAATTTCAAATGAGTTGAAAATTTTGAGTTTTGTCGGTGGTGGCTGCGGTAAAATGGAACAGTATCCTTTACCTGTGAGCTTTGGCGGTCCGTTTGTAAAAATCAGCGAAATCAACGTTCAGTAAGGGGAAATAAATGAAAGAGATTATCAGAAGCAGGATAAGGCAAACTTCGCTAAGCCTGACCAGAAACCAGATAACTGCGATCCGACGCAAAGATATTTCCCGCACCGGCTGCCGAATTATTGACCAGGGAAAGATTTCCGTGGCCGGCTGCCTTGGCCTTGCGGATACCGAAGAATTGTTTGCCAGAGCAGCGAAGCTGCTCCCAGAAGGCGTTGAATACCCAGTTGAAACAAGTGCAAATCTGGAGATTAACACCAATCTTGCCAGCCTCAAACTTTCGGACTCTGACCTTTGCCAAAGTATAGAAATGATTCTTGCAAGGCTTTCAGAAATGCATCCAGACTTTTTCATCAGCAACAAAGTTAACTTAAGCGAATTGACCTATTCCCTGAAAAACGATGCTGCACTCAATTTGAATCACCATGATCGCTATCTGACAATTTCATTTCTTTTAAAAGAAGCTTCTTCTACAGGGATAATGGATACTTTTTTTGGAATAACCACCAGAGAATTCGAAGAAGAAAAGATTATCAGTAGTGTTGATGAGATTATCCGCGCATTCAAAAACAAGATTGACCTTCCAGAAGAAAACCTGCCAGTTATAATAGATCAGTCGACACTTACGCGTCTGTTTTTACGTGATCTTAACGGCAAACTGGTTGGAAATAAGGCCTCTCTGTTTCAGCAGCAAATAGGTGAGCAGGTTTTCAGCGAGGATTTTTCGCTGTTCATTCCAAATGATCCAATCGAAACCTTTTCACCGATTTTTGACGCCGAGGGAACGGTTGCCACCGATGAAACGCGTATGCTTGTCGAAAGAGGACGAATTTTACGGCCATACACCGACAAAAGAACTGCCAAACAATTTGGTTTCATCAACACTGGCTGTGCCTCCGGCAACTATGACAGCGTTCCGACACTAGGTTCCTGTCAACTCGAGGTTGCCCATTCAAACAAATCATTAAAGCAATTATTGGCTGGAAAAAATGGCATATTGGTTGCTATCGCCAGCGGCGGCGACTTCACATCTGACGGACAATTTGCTTCTCCGGTTCAGGTTGCATATCTGACTGACGGCGAAAAACTTATTGGTCGCCTGCCCGAACTGACTATCTCAGGATCTATTTTCGACTTTTTCGGACGCGATTTCATCGGCATCAGCGCCGACAGGCTTTACACCGCGGGCGATGAGCGACTTGCGGTGGTAAACCTTAACAGCAAAAGGCTTTGAAACCAACGCATAAAAACTACGCCAGGTTGACTGTGCTGGTCGGCCTGGTGGTTTTTCTCGTTCCCATACTTTTTATCAACTATCTTTCTGACAAGATTCTGGTTAGAACTCGTGAAACTTCTGAAGAAATGCTGAAAGAAAAAATTCTTCAAGAAGTAGAAAACTTCAAAGAACGTCTTAACCCGGAAACCTATATCGGTCATGTCATTGCCAACACCCATGCCAAAGTTTTGCCGCAGGCGAGAAGAAGCATTATTGATCTGATACCCGCCCCGGAATTCGGGCAGGAAACCTTTACCCCATCATTGCCGGAAAAATTTGTGGCAGTTTTGAAAGATGAGGGTTTACAACCGTTACTGTTCGTCTCCTGCGGACGTGA
>CAZQUE010000092.1:0-17135 GCA_964596185.1 uncultured bacterium
TTTCACCTTCAGCCCGGCGTTTAAGTGCCAAAAGGTATTGAGTTATCATATCTGCAACAGAAGTGCGATTTTCGACAGCAAAAAGTTTTATAAAGTCGGCCAAGTCTTGATCCAGGCTAATGTTTATTCTTGTTTTTGTCATAATGTTTCTCCTGTTTCTATTATACACACGTCAGGAAATATAATCAATTAATGGTTGTGACTGCGAAGTTGATAGAAGATTGACCAGGTAATTCAATAATTGATCAGAGCAGATAAAAAGACCGGACAGGTCTTCCAAAAGCTTTTAAAATAAAAATTGTGGTAAAATGCTTTTGATGAAACTGCAATTTGCTGTTCGCGGGAGGGAATTATGAGAAAAGAATTTACCGTTGGCGATATGATCAAGGCCCTTGAAAAGCTCGACCCGGATCTGCCGATCTATGATCAGTACTGCGATGATGAAACCCTTGAGGAAGTCTGGTTCAACTGGAACAAGCCAAAACCCAAGGCCCGCACCATCTACCTGAAAGCCAGTCAGGAAGGTGATACCCTGACACTCGGCTGGACCGAAGACCGGGCCGGTGGCAAAATCGTTGAAAAGAAAAAAGTGGTAATTCTCTACCCACCGGAAAAGGGCGTAACTGAACTTTAACCCGTTTTTCAGTTAAATCCTGGGCGCAATCAGACTGTATATCTGGCATTCCAGCTTTTGGGGAATGTAAGCCGGTTACCGTAAACGAACCTGATCAGCTGCCCGTGATGCTGAATTTCATGCTCGAGCAGATCGAATGCGAAGCTTCTTTGAATTTCGTTTAAATGCGAAAACTCGATGTTGTTGAAAAATGAAAACGTTGATTCCAGCGTTTTTAAAAGATCTGCTTTGGTGATTGGATTCGGGAGACTACAGGAGAAGCCTCTCCACTCACCCGCTTCGATCGCTCTGAGGTAACTTTCTCTGGCTCCGATCATGCACCAGAGTTGCCCGGCGATACTGTTTGATGGCAAATTCTGCAGTTTAAGCTGCAAGGCATCTTCTTCTAAATGATCGACCAGGTCGAAAGTGAGGCGAAACGCCCGGTCCAGCTTTCCCTGCAAGATTTTATACATTCATTTAACCCTTTCATATCCGATGCTGTGTTTAAGTTTGAATTCTTAGATTGAATAATTTTTGGAACTAAAAAAGCAGCGGTTTTTGACACCGCTGCTTCAAAATTTAAATAATTATTAGAATTCGTTTTCGTTGGTGAGTTCTTTTTCGCACTGTTCGATGAGCGTGCGCAGGTTTTCGGCTTCGACTCCGCTCGGATTGGCCTGCAGGAACCTGCGGGCGGCGTCGACGGCTTCGGTGAACTGGCGCTTGCGTGCATAGATGACCGCCAGGTTGTAATAAACCTGAACGAATTTCGGATCGATTTCGAGAACCTTCATGTATGCAGCAATTGCTTCATTGATGCGGCCTTTTTCAAATTCTTCGGTCCCGATGTTGTAATAGGCGGAAGCATCTTTCGGGTTGAGGTCGATAGCTTTTTTCCACAGCTCGATAGCCTGGTCATACATACCTTTGTTGTAGTAGGCGATGCCGAGCTTGTTGCGGGCTTCCGAATCCTGTGGGTTATACTTGATAACGCGCTTCCAGATTTCAATGGCGCGGTCGTACATTTCCCGGTTGTGATAAGCGGTAGCCAGATTCGAAAGAATGTCAGAATCTTCGGGTTTGTATTTAAGGGCTTTTTCCCAGCATTCGACGGCTTTGTCGAACAGGTCCATCTTGATGTAGGCGATGCCCAGTTTGTTGAACAGTTCGCCGTTTTCTGGAGTGATTCTGATTGCGTCTTCCCACTCTGAGATTGCTTGGTCGAACAGGTTTTTCTGGAAATATGCGATACCGAGGTTATTGTGAGCATCGACATCGTTCGGAGCAAGATCGACAACCTTGCGCCAGCTTAGAATGGCGTCATCGAGCAGACCTTTTTCGTCATAGGCATTGCCAAGCACGAAATAAGTGTTGGGATTGTTGGGGTCGAGTTCGATAGCTCTTTTCCAATTGGCAATAGCGTTGTCGAGACGCCTTTTTTGGCGGTAAGAATGGCCAAGTTTAAAGTAGATGTCTGGATCGGTCGGGTTAAGATTCTTTGACTTTTCCCATTCTTCAAGACATTCATCAAAACGCTGCAGATTGTAGTAGGCGATACCCAGATTGTGATGGGCTTCAAAATGATCGTTGTCAAGTTCAATCGCTTTCTGCCACTGGAAAATTGCTTCCTGGGTTTTGTTCAATTTGGAATAAGCGATGCCGAGTTTGTGGTGCAGCTGTGGATCGTCGTTTACGTATGAAATGGCGCGGTTCCAGAATTTGGCGGCTTCGGCGAAGTCTTCGAGTCCGCAGAAAGCGTTACCGATTTTTTCGCAGATGTCAGCGTCTTCACTGCGTTTTTCGCGCACGATATTCCAGTATGAAATGGCCTTTTGAAAATTGCCTGAGTTATACTGGGCGACGCCGAGGTTAAAATGGGCTTCAATATCATTGGGGTTGATAGAAATACATTTTTCCCAGCATTGAATCGCTTTTTCAAGATCGTCGAGCTTGCCGTAGGCTGAGCCGAGTTTGAAATACACTTCTGAATTCTCAGGGGTGATTTCAAGAATCTTTTGCCAGGTTTCGATAGCTTCGCGATGCTGATTCAGTTTGCTGTAGGCATTGCCGAGATTGTTGAAAATCTCAGGTTGGCGGGGATTGAGAGCCAGAGCTTTCTTCCACTCATCGATTGCCTGCTGGAACATTTCAAGGCGGTAATAAACGATGGCCAGGTTGTTGTGTGCTTCAGAATTTTTGGGGTTGAGTTCGATCGCTTTGGAAAAGGCGATAACCGATTTGTCATCGAGACCTTTGTTGTAATAGGCAACGCCAAGTCTGAAGAAAATGTCTGAATCTTCAGGATTAAGATTGGAGGCTTTTTCCCACAATGAGATAGCCTGGTCTTCCTTGCCAAGATTGTAGAAGGCGATACCAAGTTTGAAATGAATCTCGGGATCATGGGGCCGCAGTTCGAGACACTGTTCCCAGAAGTCGATAGAGCGAGAGTCTTCACCCTTGTTATAATAGGCGATGCCGAGGTTGTGAAGCACTTCATAATTCTGGGGGTCGAGAGATACGGCTATTTCCCATTCTTTCAGGGCTTCATCAATGCGGTTGAGCTGATAATAAGCAACACCAAGCTTGAACCTGGCCTCGCTATTCTGAGGGTTCTTGATCAGGGATTGAATCCACTCGGAAATAGCCTGTTCATACTGGCCTTTGGTATAATAGGCAATACCCAGATTATAATGGGTGTTGGCTTCATCCTGCAGATAGGTGCGCTTCATACGGCCTCCAAATCAAATTTTCTATTATGTCATTTCTTTGTCGTTTTCTCTAACTTTGGGGAAGAAAAAACATCGTATTTTTGTACCATTGAATTAATGGTATTTCCAAACGTTTCCAGCACCGATCTAAGCCCTGCACCGCGCCTGAAGCTCTGTGCAAAATTTACCCGGTGTAGATTCAATTTATGAGATTTTAGTTGGTAACCATACCTGAAAGCAAGCTTTTCATTAAAAATATTTGCAGTTTTTATCGCGCTGTCTTTATTTACAAAGTTTGCTGAGCCTGCAATGAGGGGTTCGGCATGCCTGAGCTCGCGATAATTTCCCTCGATTATGGTTCTGGTCAGGAAAGAAAGCAGTAGATCAAGAGAATGTGTATGAATGCCAAATTCAGGATTGTCTAACATTTCAATCCTTCGCATAGGCTTCAATGAGCTTGAACGCAGCAGGATTCGTTGCGGTCTTTTCAGGCTGGCTTCAAGTTCCCTTTCAAGCAATTCGAGAGAAATGTCTTTCGGCTTTCTACTAAAATCCGCCAACCTGGCGAAAATTTTTGCATTCGGCTCTGGTTGAGCCAGCTCCTGGGGAAACTCTTCTGTTATCGAGCAGTCAAAGGTTGGCTTAAATGCAAATGAACGAATGTTGCCGCCAGAAAATTTAATCTTGAAATTATGAGGAAAAGCAGGAGCAGGCGGGGGTATGTCCTTGGGAAACGTTTTGCCGAAACTCTGTTTAACCTCGCGACGAAAGCCGATTACGTGAGGAACACGCTCGGGAAAACAAAACGGCAGATATGGCAAAAAGTGCCGCGGTTCGAGTAAAGAATTTTCTACTTCCGATGGGCGGGGATTCGAGTAGCTTACACTTTTGGGAAGGCCGGTGAGCAACTTGTCGAGGCGACTCTGAAGAGCACTCTTTTCACGTTGCAAATTTTCGATAGTTGTTTCAAGTTCAGATGATCTTTCTTCAAGCGCATTTCGCTCGGTGCGGGTCAATTTAAAGCTTTCATCGAGTCGCTCAGAGAGCTTGCTCAGCCGATCAATTTCCTTGTCTTTTTCACCATTCGACCTTGTCAATTCAAGAATCTGCCGGTCAAACTCTCTTATCTGATCTTCCAGGTCAGCACTTCGACCTTTTAGGGCATAACTTCTTTCCCGCAGTTCCAGCAATTCTTCGTTGGCAGAAGCCAGGGCTGTCTGGGTTGCCTGAAAATTCTTTTCGGCAGTGGCGAGCTTCAAGCTCAAATCTTTCGTATGCAATTGCATCTGGGAAATTTCGTTTCTGAGTTTGACGATCGTTTCCTGTTGTTCTCCACTGCGTTTTTGCAGACCCTTGCTTTCAATAACGGTATCAGCGAGACTAAGCTTGAATTCCTGGATCTTTTGATCCTTGCTTTCAAGTTCGGCTTTTAGTTCGGCAAATTGTTCTTCGACTCGGCTCGAATCTTTTGATGTGGCAAGATCGTGGTTAATTCCTGAAAGCTCTGTAATAAGCTTGCCGATGTCAATTCCGGAAAAGTTTATGGCAAGCTGATATAACTGATCCTCGCGTGCATCCCCATCAGGTTCGTTTATTATGGTTTTGAAATTGTCAACAAAATCCTGCAGTAATTCAAGGTTATCGAGAATACTGCCGATGTCGGGTTTGTTGGCATTTTCAGTCATTTAATCGACAATAGGTTTAAACAGCCTGGTGTTGATACAGGCAGATGGTAATGTTATCTCCGCCACCGTTAAGATATGCAGCTTTGATCAGGTTTTCGCCGAGAGCTGCCAAATCGGTTCCTTCTGGTTTGTAACTGTTGGAAATGATTTTATGAATGCTTTCATCTTCAACGAAACCACATAGGCCATCGGAACAGATCAATATCAAATCGCCCTGTTGAAGAGTCAGGTTTTTACGGTCAACCATTACTTCAGGACTGACACCCATGGCCCGGGTGATAATGTTGCGATTTGGGTGGGTAAAGGCTTCTTTCGGGGTTATTTTGCCTTCATCGATCAGTTCCTGGACAAGGGAATGATCTTTGGTGATCGCCGCCAGTTCGTTGTCTTGAAAACGATAGGCTCGACTGTCACCAACATGAGCTATTGCCAGGGCATTTCTAAACACCAGCGCGGCAACGAGTGTCGTGCCCATGCCTTCAAGTTCCGGGTTCTCTGAGGCTTTCTGGTGAATTGTCGCATTGGCTTCTTTTATCCAGGTTTCGAGGAAAAGGGTGCGGTCAGCGGAAAGGAAATCTTCCGGCTGCTTTTCAAAAAGATTTTGGACAATGTGTTTTTTTACATTTTGAACTGCGAGCATCGAGGCGAATTCGCCGGCTGCAGCCCCACCCATGCCGTCGGCAAGAATTAGCGCGGTAACCGCAAATGTGTTGCCAACAGGTCCACACCAGTCTACCCGAAGGCTTTCAGCATAATCCTCATTGTTTGGTCGAACTTTTCCCTTGTCACTTATTGTGTAGAAGTTCATTTTATTTCTCCCGGAAGGTTTATGGCATTCTAATTTCTTTAAAGGCTTAAGTCAACGTGTTGCATTTCCATATCGACCCAGTCAGGAATTGAGTGCGGGCGAAAGCTGCTGCGGCGCGGCCTGAGTTTTTTGCCCGATGTCTTTGATTCCGTCGACCCCTTTACGATCATCCTTTGCATTTTGAAATCAGAGAATTTAATCTCTCGATCAAAGTTGAATTCTATGCAATCTTCAGATCTTTCTGTCTGGTTCATTATAACCCCGGAGTCTAATTTTTGGCAGAATCCAGGATTATTGACCGAAGTTAAGGATCTCTTTGCAAAAGAGAACCCAGAAGCGGCTCTTGTGATGGTGCTCAAGCTGGCTGAAACAACAATTGCCAGTTTCTCGGTTTTTGGCAAGGTTTTCTGAACCGAGGCAAAAAACAGGGGTATGTCTGGCGGAGAAAGTTGCAACGCCGATTGTTTCCGGGGATTGTAGAAAAACAATTGGTTAGAAGACCCGGTTGGATCAATGGTTTTGAATTGTTGCAATCGCGCCTTTTCGAATGGGCTGAGAACTTGCCACTTTTCAGGAATCTGGCCTATGTCGAGAAAGTTTTTGAGCAAAATCACCCAATGGGGGGAATCCAGATTCAGCTTGCGGAAGCGGTTGCGTAGCCGGCTTGAAGCGACATAATCAAGGCTGTTGTTCCAGAATTCATCATGGGAAAATTTTGCTTCGGCTTTTGGTTTGGCAACTGTTTTATTGTGCCCTTTCCAGTCCTTAAGCTGCAAATATTGCCGTGGCATCGATGAAATCTGCCATTTCAAATCAGTCGCCAAGTGCTGCATCCTGTGATTAGAACGAATGTTGAAAGCACTTTTCATTTCGCGTTTAAAATTATGCACGAAAATGAATTCATGCTGAGAAATGAGCGAAAAAGTTGTTTTTATGCTGTGTCCGTGCTTGAAATCTTCGTTGTCCCTGATTTGTGAAACGCGGATTTCTTCGCCTGGAGCAAATGCCACCAGATTAGAAGTGTCGTCAAGCTCGAAATATGGCAGGTTTTTAACGGAGATTTCCGAAGAAACAGGTGTGTAGGGGAAATGGAACTGGCGAAAAAGAGCTTTGAAATTCTTCAGATTGGTTTTTTGCGTCAGCTCATTTGCCGGAAACTTGAAATAGAATGCGAGAATTTCTCTGGCCTGTGGCGGTGCCATTGTTTTTCGCTCTGAGAACGGCCAGTGGGAAACAATCTGGGGCTCATTCATTTTGAATGTCAGATTGTTATCCTTAACTGTGCTTAAAAAGGCTTTGGAAATTTCTCCCTGAGCTCTTCGACAAAAAGATTTGCTTTGTTTCAGCAAAAGTCGGCGAATCTTTTTTGCCCGGGGCCTGGGTGTCGGCAGGGTTGCCTCGGTCCAGCTTTCGCTGACAAAATTGGCGCTTTCGGTGAAAACGGAATTGTGAAAGACTTTGTTTCGATGACTATAATAATCTTCAAACTGTAGCCTTCTTTCTGGCTCTTTTTGCCAGGAAAAAGCAAACGCATTGGGCGCGGGAAGTGGCTTTAGTAAATGATCTACAGGCATAGCCGCACAATGTGGCAATACCGGAAAAAGCTGAAAAACCGCCCGGCCAATATTGGGGAAAAGCCATCTCTCAGGCTTTTTCAGGCTGTATTTTGAAGAATAGGTCTTGCGATTGAGAGAATAGTTATAACCCCGGGCTTCAATTGCCGTTGCCGGGCTTGGCAAAATTTCAGCACGTATTTCATTATAAATACACTTCATCGAAAACTTTGGTTGATTGAAGCCAGGGAAACCGAAAGGATAGGGGAGCAGGCGCAGACGACAATTAAATTTTGCTTCTGCTTTTTGCCATTCTGGTGGCGGAATAATGTTGCGCTGCTGAATTGCTGGAGTCTTTTCCGGCAGAATTGGCTTGAGGGGCAATGGCATACTTGGGGCAATGGCTTTTGGCAAACCGGAAATGTCTTGCAGTTTCTTTTCCAGTGTCAGGTTGTGCTGAAAATACTTTTCCGGGCATGATGAGCTGGTAGCAACAAATTTTTCAATCAATTGAGAATCAACTGTGGTTGACTTAAAAAGCTTTAACTGACGGCGAACGAATCTGATTCGAGTTCTTTTGCCTGGCAATTCTATAAAGGCATGCTCAGGCTCGATGCTGAATGAAAGGCGCTGCAATTGGCGATTTAACGATTGAAGATCTGATAAATACTCCGGCAAACGAAAGTAGCCGTTGGGAGATTTAACTTTTCTCTGGTGATGAGGTAATGAAATATCGGTGAAATTCAGGTTGGTAACGGTCATTAAAAACAAGGCGGGTCTGCCGAGGATCATTGCAGTATCGGAAAAAAATCCGGGGTTGGTCATGAAAACATTTGAGTAATGCCGGGCAAGACAAAGGCTACCGGCCAGATGCTGGCGCCGCAAATCTATCAGGGCCGGCTTCAAGGGCAGGGGCGGGGCCTTGATTTTTTGCAGAAGGCCCAGACAATAGCGGGCATGTTTTCTGGTAATGAAAAACAGGGGCAGGCGAAAAAACCTGAAGCTTGTGCGATCAGTCGTTTGAGGCAGATATTTTGTCTGATATTTCCACTCGCTTAAACGGTCTATCGGTTTTTGGCAGCGAAAATTCTGCCTGGTAGGCAGGCTTTTCGCAAAAGCTTTGGCGGGAAAAATCTTTTGCCCGGGAAGCAGGTGCATCGATGGTTCAGAACAGACAAATGGGTTTTTCTTAAGCTTCAGCCTCAGTCTAGGCCTTGGCGAGTGCCAGCTGGTGCTGAAGCGCGCAAGCGAAAGTGATTTTCGTGAAAAATTCTGAAGCTCAGCATCACCGGTAAAAATTTTTTCAAATTTGCATTCAAGGTTAAGTCGCTCTTCTGGCAGACAGCGAAAATCAAACCTGAGCTTAGGGGTTTTCAATTTAATTTTTGAACTGCAGGTAAAGTCTGAGTCAGGTCGGCGATTATTAATCATGCGCCCGAGAAAACGCGTCTTTTCAATTGGTGTGTCTGCGCCAAAAAGGCAATTGGTTTGGGTTTTGACTTCCAGGATCAGGTTCTTGCCAATTTCAGTGCGATTTTCAAATTCAAGGACAACGGCGGGCCTGGGGACGGTTTCAATTATTGAAGTTCGCTTTGCGGGTTTTTGCAAGGATATGAATGAATCTGATTCTTGAAAAACCGGGGTTTGATAACTGAGGCAAAAGTGATTGCGGGACGGCAGCGCAAGAATCAGTTCATTCTTTAAATTGCCTTGTTTTAAATTGTTCAGAGTCAGATCGCTGCTGACAAAGTTGCCTGGGAGCACTTTGAAATAAAAAGTTCCGGCAAAATTCGTGGGTTGAATGATTTCATCAGGAAGGGCAGAAGAAATTACCGAGTCCATTGAAACGGCTGGAAGGAGAGGAGCAAAATCAGAAATTTTATCTGCCGGTTCAAAATATTCAAGTTGTACATCGAGAATTTTCGGCGGCTCTATTTGGCTAAAAGACGAAAAAAAGAGCCGGTTTTCTTTTTTCTGTCGGATAAGTTGGCTGAGTCGTAATGGTAATTTAGCTTCAGGGCGGGTCAGATCTGGTTCGGTAAAAAAGTTGGCCCGTGAAAAAGCAAAATTTTCTCTGGTATGAATCAAATCAATATTTAAGCTGGAACTTCTTCTTAGAAATCTTGGGGTTGGCGGCAGAAAAAAATACAAATTGCGATTGCAGTAGCATTTGGGTGAAAAGAGGTTGAAATTGGGTCTTACCGGCAAGTTCCTTCCGGAAAGCATTGACCGGGAAACGATGCTTTGCAGGCGCCGAGTGATTGTTTCCCCTGGCTTAAACGGTTTGCCGGGAAAATCAAAAATGGCATTATCAAAAGAATAACGCTTTTTAAGAGTCATGTGCCTGCTCTGCTGCTGACCTCGGTGAATTTGCGACTGGTTTGCTGTGCCAGTTTGAACAGATCCTTCAATTTCGGATTTATGATTTTGAAGGGCTCGCGCTCACCGGTAAATCTAATTTTCTCTGGAGAGTGAAGAATTCGTCGAACGAAATAAATGCCTTCCTCAAATTGGAGTGGGCGGAAACTATGATTAGTTAAAAAGTCTATTGATTTGATCGAGAGTGGGGTAAAACTTAACGGCAAGTCAGCCTTAAGCAGATAGTGAGCTTGTCTGATTAGATTGCAATAAATTTCTTCTATTGCGTTGGGCGGAGGAATCCGAAAATTGAAACGTTTGAATGAATTGCTTGAGGTCGTTTCAAGCGAAGGCTTGAACAGAGGATAGTCTGTTGGAAGAGAAAGCGGGGAGACGTTCTTTTTAACCTTTTTGCCGGCAGGAGAAAGGTTTGCCCGGCGCACTTTGCTTGCCAGAAAACACAAATCCGGGGAAAGGTCGATAATTTTCAGTTTGGATATCTGGTCAGAAGGAAAGTAAATCTCCGGCGATTCTGTCTTTTTATGGCGAATGGGCAAATTGGTTGGCAGTTCAAAATCATAAAGGTCGAGTCGATAATCGGGCTGGTAAAGCGAAACGTTCAATGGCGTGCAGTGGTCGATCAGCCTGTTTTCATGGGTTGTTATTTCATCGAGAGTTGACGAGAAGGTATTGAAAAACAGGTCAAATTTGTGCAAATGAAACTGACAAACGTAAAAAACCGGATCGAAATAAGAAAATGACGGGCTTGATCCTGAGTTGGCACGTTGACTGACGAGTTTAACAACTGTTTCCGGCTGCCTGAGCTGGGGTTCGGCAAAATTGTATCCTGCTTTTTCCCTGGAGAATTTTATCGAACTGAAATCTGGATCAGCAATTTCTGGTAAAGATATGCAAGTATGCCTTAAAGAGTCGATTTTCAGCTTATAAGATCGACCAGGGACAAAACTCGAGTAAAAAAGATTTTCGCGAGGCAGGTTCGAAGAAATTTCGAGCATGCTGGTTTTGCATGGCGAAAAACATCTTTTTGAGCTTTGGTAATCGGCAATCTGGTTGCAACGATATGCTGAGGGGGAGGAAATGGCAAGGTAATCGCGGTCAGTGTCAGAAATCAGGCGGATTTGCAGAATATCCCAATTGTTTCTCTGGTCATTAACAGGCAAATCGAGCCTTATTCTTTTAAGTGCATGAATCGGTGCGGTAAATTTCTGTTTGAAATTTTCTGGTCGGTTTAGTTCGAATGCTTTTTCGGGGCCTCTGAAATCAGAACCTTCATAGAAAGATGTTTTGAAGAACAATGAGTGATCAATGTTCTGTTGGTTTGAAATTTTATTTACTTCAATTGTGCTGTTTTGCGAAAGAATTTTGGCGAAACCGACCTCTAAGTGATGCTCTAACAATTCAAGATCTATTTTAAATTTTTCTGGAAGATTAAGATCCCGGGGTTGAACTATTGTGACACTGGTGTCTGTATTGGTATGTAAAAAGACTTTTGGGCTGGCTGGGCGAGCGGTGTAGGCTGTCAGGTTAAGGCTTATTCCAAGGCGTGGGGCAAGCTCGCTCCAGGCAAAAGAGGCCGTTTTTCTGGGTAAGATCTGTTGAAGAGCTAAATCTGGTTCAACTCGCAATTGAGGTATAGGTAAAGGTTGTTCGAATAGTTCAGGGGAAAATTTGGGAACGACCTTTTCGAACCATTTAGTGACCGGCCGACTTTTTTCTATCTGCTCAGATTCTTTTTCATCCTCAAAAAGAGGAAGGATCTTTGGAATGATTTCGGATGCAGTTGAAACTTGCTGTAGAGAAGCCTGTACATAATTGTCATCGAGTACCTCCTGGCTGAAAATTACTGAAAAGGCTGGAACTGCAGCAAACATTGTGTCAGAAAATTTCAGTGACAGGTTGCCATTGAGAGAAAGGAATTTTGCGCCAAGATCGAGCGACTGATTGCGGGCAAATAAGTCTGGCAGGGTCGAGGTAAAGGGAATCGGATATTGTCTCAGGCGATAAGCAGGAATAAAGCCATATTCGTGGCATAATTGATAATCTTCGCTGATTTTTAAGTTGGCAAAGACCTGGGGGGCATAAGCACAATCTTTATCATAGGCAAGTTCAAACTCTGGTGGAATAAAAAAATGGGTCACGCCGGGAATGGAAAAAATCTGTGGATTCGCGGCAAATGGGAATTTTGTATATTCCTTTTTTACAAAACCCAGAATCTGAGAAAGAGTCGGTATGTCTTTGGTCAATTGGGAATGGCGAAAAATGATTGGTGACGGGAATCTACCTGCTCTGGGAAAAAAGTCCAGGCTGGCAAATTTACTGACCTGCTGGTCAAAACAGTCATTGAAACGATAAACCGGTTTTGCCTGAAGACCGGATATCCTGTCTCTTCCTATGGGAAGCATCTTTTTAAGATGACACCCGGTTTGATAAATTGAAAACAGCTCCGGGGATGGCATTACGTAGGAATTCGAGCGAATGCGTGCTTCGATTTTACCGGTGTTTCGTAAAAGCCTGTCTTGGCGGCCGGTAAGGCGAAGGCGAACACGATAGCGGCCCTGAGACTCCTCAAGAAATACCTGAAGATTGGCAGGGTTGGTAACCAGTTCAGCGGCGGCTGATTCGAGAAGTTTTTCAAGGTAAGGCGAAAGCTTTTCGAGCAGTGGACCATCCAGACAGGGCAAAAATTCGCCATCTTCATTTTCATTTTCGAGCTGTCCCGTATGTTGCAACTGTCTGAGAAGTCGTGAGATGGCAAGATTAAGTAGAGAGTCGGTCTTCAGAACAATGGGTGTAGTGACGTTTTTTTGATGGGGAAACTCTTCATTGTGGCCGACAAAAAACTGATTGGGGAATTTGAAGATTTTTTTGATTTCATGGCTGGTCAAGGCGGTGTCGGACAGTTTTTGTTCTTCAAGGCTTCCGGGGACGCGGTTGAAAAGCACCATGGTATTTTCGCGAAGCTGAAAAGAAAGGGCCGGCAACTTGCGAGTTATGCCGTCGAGTTTGACCAGACTCTGCAATTCTGAAGTTGAGACTATGATTGAAACGGGTGGGTTCCCTTGCCAGAGATTCGTAAGAATCTGCGAAGCGGCAAGACAAAATTTATCGCCTGCGGGAAAATTGATCAGCAGATAATCAAAGGTGGCGCGGGTTTGCAGAAAAAAATCGCGCATTCCGGTATCATTGAACAATTGCTCGGGCCTGAGAAGATTCATGGCCGGAAAATAAGAAATCTGATCTGTTTCAGTAAAATAGAAGGTTCTTTGATAGCGTGATTCGTTGTTGTTAACGATCTGAATCAAATCAGGATATTCGTGCAGTCTGATCGATCTGGGAAAAGAACTTTTCAGCTTGTCTGGAAAACTTGAATCGATGTCAATTATTGCAACTTTATTGCCGGTGTTATTGAGAAACACAGAAAGACTGGCAAGAATTGAAGCCTTGCCAGAGCCAGCTTTTATTGAGCTGAAAATATAAACCGGAGTAACAAAAAATGCCCGTCCCATGTATGCACACTATACCATACAATTAACGGGGTGATAATAAAAAAAGGATAAATTAAAGGATTATTTCCATGCCTTCGCGGGCAAAATAGGTTTCTGCAAAAAGTTCCCGAATTTCAGCTTCGAATCTGCGCAGAAAACTATCGTCATGCAAAGGATCATGGTGAGTAATTACCAGTTTCTTTGCTCCGGCAGCCTTGGCGGCCCGAACGCCCTCATGGGGGGTGGAGTGCCCAAAACCCTGTTTGCCCGGGCCTTCGAGATTATATTTGTGCGGCGAGTATTCTTGAGGCGTATACTGACCGTCATAAATCAACAGGTCAACATCTCTGGCCAGCTGTAGAAGATTCTGGTCGATTGTACCATCAGATGGATGCTCACAATCCGTTGCGATGCAAATGCTGTGTTTGTCATCCTCAATGCGATAGCCAAGAACCCCATTTGGGTGAACCAGTTTGCTGGCGGTAAATTTGGTGTTGCCAAGTTTGATCTGGTTGTTTTCCAACGATTTAAACTCAATTTTTGATGAAAGATAGTTGAGATCTACTGGAAAATAATAGTTATCCATCTGGCCGCGCAGGGTTGATTCAAGCCTTTCGCCAACATCAGCCGCACCATAGAGGACGAATCTATTGGATTCCTTTTCGATTCTTTCGCCTTTTGGGTTCTTTTTGCCGATGTAGGCGGGCGCAAAGAACGGGAAACCCTGGATGTGATCCCAGTGGGAGTGGGTGAAGAAAATATGGCCCAGCCCTTTGCCCTTGCCAAATTCTCGTTGCATGAGCTCAAGACCGAGAACCCTGATACCGGTGCCAGCGTCGAAGATGATTGTCTGATCATCCGAAGTGGTCAGTTGAATACAGAAAGTATTGCCGCCAAATTCGACGGTATCTGTACCCGGTACGGGTATCGAGCCGCGAACTCCCCAGAATTTAACTTTCACCCTCAATTACCTTTCTCGTTTAAAGATATAACGAAACCATCGAATCTACAACTCTTTCAAGATCGTTGCGGTCATAAAATTCAATCTCAATACGTCCTTTTTTCTTGCCCTGCCGGATTCTTACCCGTGCGCCAAGCAATTCCTGCAGGTTCTCTTCTACTGCTCTTACATGAAGGTCTGAAGCCATTATCTTATTTTTGCCCTTTTTGTTCAAGTTTTCTAACAGGCGTTCCTTGGATTGGGCTATCTGTTTCTCAGTTTCATAGACCGAGAGCTGTTCTGAAACAATTCTGCGCGCCCAGGTTCTGATTTCAAGCGGACTTTTCATTCCGGCAAGCATTTTTGCGTGCCCTGGGCTGATTTTGCCATCAATGATCATCAGCTGAACATCGTAGGGAAGCTGTAGCAATCTCAGGCGATTTGTCAGTGCTGAGCGACTGCGCCCGATTCTTTCGGCGAGCTGATCATGAGTCAGACCATAGTTCAAAAGAATTTCCCTGAGAGTTTTTGCTTCTTCGACCGGGTTCAAATCCTGGCGCTGAATGTTTTCAATCAAACCGGCCAACAGCGTCTGCTCTTCGTTCATTTTGCGAACGACGGCCGGTATGTATTTCAGGCCGGCCATTTTTGCGGCGCGAAATCTTCTTTCGCCAGATACAATCTGATAGCGATCTCCGATTTGTCTAACCAGAATCGGTTGAAGAATACCGTTCTCTCTGATTGATTGTGCCAATTCTTCAAGTGCCTGTTTTTCAAAGATCTTTCTGGGCTGATTGGGGTTTGCGTATACCTCAGCCAGCGGCAGCAGGCGAAAATGCATGATGTTTTCTGCATTTCTCACTGCGTCGCTACTATTATCGACAGGTTTTTCAGAATGGTTTAGCATCTTAAATCGTTACGGTGAATTTCTATTTGCAATAAGATTTTATGATATCATGAAAAAAAAACCAAGAAAAAATAATAACTTTAAGGAGCCATGAATAATGAATCTGAAAAAAGCAGTCAGCCAGGCCTCCCTTTTATATACATTGCTGGTCTTCTTTTTATTTTTAATTAACTTTTCAGCAGCGGCCCAGCCGATTCAGTCGACCCAGGAATTTCAGGCCGCAAGCCAGTTTCTTGCACAAAACTCATACGAAAATGCCATCGATGAGATTAAAAAATTGATAACTGACGGGCGCTATCAGGCAGCTGCCATGGTTGAAATCGGAAGAATCCGCATGCGCCAGGCAGAAACTGAATTGAGTCTGGCAATGTCCCATTTCAACGAGGCCGCCGAATCTCTTCGATCAGGACTTGAGTTGAAAGGTGTCTCCGGACCGGAATTGCCGAAGGCTTTGTATGACCTTGGCCGTCTTTATGAAGAGCGCCTGAAAAATTATCTATTCGCAGGCGAAGTTTACGAAAAGATCATTGAAGACCATCCGACATTTCTTTCTATCGATAAGGTGTATTACCATCTGGCAACCTGCTATGAAATGACCGGAAGAATTGAAGAGGCCGTTGAGCATTATAAGAAAGTTGTTACAGACTATACTTTCAGCTCATACTTCAATATGGCCCAGGAGAAGATGAAAAATCTGGCGGTTGGAACATCATATCAGACTGGAGCAATCGAGGCCCAGGCAGATCTGGTCGATGAGGCCGAAGAGGGAACCGGAGAAGCCAAGGCTGGAATTGATCTTGGCGACATGCATGCCGAAGCCGGGAATTTTTCCAAAGCTGTCGATGCTTATCGAAAAGCTGCTAACTCGGCTTATGATGCAGATGTTGCGGTTAAAGCCTACCAGAAAATGATAGACATTCTCGACAATCAACAGAAAGACTATGATGGCGCAGCCAAAGCTCTTGAAGAAATGCTGCAAAAATATCCGGAAGCCGAGGGAGCCGATGAGGCTATGTACCGACTCGGGCGAATTTACGAAGAGGATCTTGATACCCTCAAAACCCAGGTTATTGATGGTCGGGTAAGATATCGAAAAAGTTCTGAAAATGTTGAAAAAGCCATCGATCATTACAATTCGGTAACAGAAAAGTTCCCTGATGCCGATATATCAGCTGATGCCTTTATTCGCAAAGGCGAGCTTTACGAAAAGGAACTTAAGAATTATGACCAGGCCAGAAATGCCTACGAATCATTTTTGCGAAGATTTCCCAACCATGAAGACGCGGGCCGTATTCGCGAAAAGCTTGAAGAAATCAAGGATTACTGATCAGAATAATTCTTCTGAATTTGGCTTAAACTTCAACAGTCCGCAACAGGAACTGACACGTAGACCGTTTCAGTTTGTCAGCTTGCCATTGGCGCTGGCCTTGATGCTTTTGTTGATTCCGGCAAATCTTTTTGCCGATGCGACAATGATTGGCTTGAGTGGCACCATGCTTGTTCCAGGCCTGGAAATACTCGCGCCGGGATCTGCTCGGGCTGCGGTTCATTTTACCGGTGAATCCGAGTTTGAAGAGGGATCATTCAAAGGTGTTTTTGCCTTTTCTGATGATTCTGAAGTTGCAGTAGTCAAAAAATTTGCCATTTCAGGAGTCAATGACCAGACCGATCCGGTTTTTGCCGGCAAATACCGGGTTCGCCCAAATATGGCCGTTGCCGCAATTATTGACCCCAATGACGGACAAAAAGATTCGGTTATGCTTCTCACCGGTGTTCCCGGTAATCGCATCGTTCTTGGCCTTGGCACCAACGTCGCCATGAGCGAACGTGAAAAAAAGGCAAGCTTTGGACGTTACAACGAAAGCGGCAGTGAGGTCGACCCGGTTTTTTTCATTATGGGAGCAAGTCTGAACATCGATAATGAAACCAAATTGACCCTCGATTATGCTGGCAATGATTTCTGTATCGGCGTAAGGCATTCTTTCGACGAAAGTCTAAGTTTTGATTTCGGAATGTTTACGCCAGACCGAATCCATAACAGCAGTCGCTATGTT
>CAZQUE010000093.1:0-16845 GCA_964596185.1 uncultured bacterium
GCAGGACAGCCTGAATTTCTATGCCAAACTTTTCGTTCACCTGACCGATGAATTCAATTATTCGCTGATTGTTCGGCATGAAATTGTAAATATCGCTTAAATTTTCTTTCAAAAATTTGAAAAGATTTTTCGGGTCATTCTGATGTTTTAAAAGGCCGTAAAATGCGTAGGTCAGCCGATTGGAAATCGACATGGGCTGTAGAGCGATAGCCTTTTCCATGTTGCTTATCGATTCTTCGAGTTTTCCGCGCTGGCGAAGAATCATTGCGGTTCCTGCCCAGCCTTCGGCCATTTTTGGCCAGGTCTCGCAAATTTTCGCATAGCAATTTAGTGCAGAATCAAGCATTTTGTCAGCTTCAACACCGGGGTGCTGGCGCGCCATAGCCCGGTAGGAATTGCCCAGTGTGAACCATCCTTCAGCAATTTCGGGCGAAGCCGAGGTGCTTTGTTGCATAATATTTATGGCTTCCTGAAAGTTGTTTTGGGCCAGCATTTTTTCAGCCCGCTCCAGGGCACCTGACAATTCTATCGATCCGTGTATGGTTTTGATAAAGATCGGATTTAATGATGGATAAGGCACCAGTGCCAGAACATAGCAGCCGTTCGCCGCGTCAAGAGCTGTTTTTATTGCCGCTTTCATCTGGGCGGGGTTGAATTGCTCAGAAAAATTAATGGGCGCTTCCCGATCCTGAGAGCGATTGATGATAGTCATGTCCTGTCCGAATGTGACGCTGCCGCGCAATTTCAAATCTTCGCCTCTCAGTCTAAGTCGAAGACTCTCGCGATTTTGATCGGTTGTCAGCATTAAAAACAGGGGTTTGGCATAAATTTCGGGCTCGTAAATGAAAACAAGCTTGGCCTGTTCTCTTTCATCGGCTTCTTCATTGTTGCCATGAGTTGAAAGGTTTACCATCTGTTCCCCCAGGGCTTTTATCTGTTCGGCGATTGAAAACTTCGAAATTTTGCGGCGAAGTTCGATAGCCTCAAACCAGCTGGAGGTCAGGCGGTCTCTGGGTGTTTCCTTAAAGGATTCCTCGCTGACCGGTTTCGGAGCATTGCGTACCGATTCGGCAAAGATCTGGTGAACGGCCTCTTTCTCCAGTTCGAGAGCATTTGCGGCTTTTGCCAGTAGTGCCTTTTCAGAATCTTCAAGAACCCCATCCTGCATGGCACGTGTGGTCAGATTAAAAAAGAATTCGTACGGCTCAAATTCAAGATTGGTTGAACGAGGCAAGGCACTGACTTCGGCAAAAATCTGCTGATATTTTTCCTGGGGGATTTCAAGGTAGTCGCGCAAATTTTTCAGATATTCTTCTTCTCTTGGTGATAAAACTCCGTCACCAAAAATCTCTTTGAGAGCTTCACGATAGACAAACTCGGTAGTTAAAGCCGGTTCTTCGGATTTTTTGCCGGGAATACGACCACGCTCACCCATTTGCCAGGCATCGATCAGCCCATTGGAAAAAGTTCCGGGGAAAGTCTGCAAAAAGCTATCCAGGCAGTTTTTAAGACCCTGCAGGTGGTTGGCGTCGAAGTCAAAAAGGTGTCTGGCCCAGGTAATGATTTCTGGCAGCCAAATGGCTTTGAGCTGAAGTGTGGGAATCTGATGAACCAGACCAAGAACCAATTCAAGCCGCAATTTGAAAAAATCGTAGCGGCGTGTGTGAAGTAAACCGAGAAGATCCTGATGACAAAGCTCCAAATGCTCTATGCCGTTGAAGGAGGTCTGTAGGTCTGGGTCCGATGGGCCGTTTACCCGAGGCGTGTCAGGGCCCTTGTCGATGAATTGCTTGAAAACAGGCAATTCGACAAAAACTTTCAGCAGTTGGTGATGCTTTTGCCCGGCGGCGTGGGTCTGCAGGGCAATGCGGTCATCAACCGTTTCTCCACCGGCAAGAAGACGGTTTGCCCCCCTAAAAAAATGATTCATGAAAGAAAAAGATGGGGGCTGTATTTTTTCGTTGCAGGCCTGCAAAAAACTTGCGGTTAAATCTATCAGGTCGGCATGTAGCCCGATACTGCCACGCATCTGGTTGACCAGAAGCAGCTTGTCGAGGATGAAATCGATGATTGGCAGTTGCCCGGCGGCCAGATTAGCAAACATGTTTTCGTTTATGATTATGCGTGAGGTCTGGGAAAACCCTGCGGCATCGTCACTGGTCCATTGTTCGAGCAGGGTTTTTATCGCCTGGCCGCTATTGGCCGGTAAACTGTCACTTGCGGTCAAAAGATCTTCTACGGAAAATCTGAGCATGATTCCCTCCGGGAAAAATAATCGGCTTGACTGATTGCCGGGCTGGATAAAATTATCAGGCAGAAACGGGTGCTTTGTCCAGTTAAATCATTGCTTTAGCTTCGCTTTCATTGGCTGGGCATTGCAATACCGCCTTTTTGAGCATGACAAAATTAAATTTGATTTTCCTGGTAAGGGTATCTAGAATATCTGGTATCAGATTTACCAAAAAAAACGCAAGGTCGGGAATGAGCAACTTATATATGCATACATCAGTAGCTGTTCTCAAGTCTGGCAAACCCAGGAGGGAAAGTAATGTTTGACGCTCCAAAACTCAATTTAACCAATAGCATGGCCGAATTTGAACGTGGTAAAAGGTGTACCCCCGGCGGAGTACTTGGTATAAGAAGGCCCTACAACTTTGTTGAAGGTGAATATCCTATTTATTTTGATCACGGCAAAGGCGGCCGCATTACTGACATAGATGGCAATGAATATCTTGATTATCTTTGTGCCTACGGTCCGATAATCATTGGTCACCGCGAAGAAGAAATCGACAATGCCGCTATCGACCAGATTCGCAAAAAGGGATTTTGTTTTTCGCTCACCCAGAAGATCCAGAACGATCTTTCAGAAAGGCTGAGCAAAATTATCAAATGTGCTGAAACAACGGTTTTTACCAAAACCGGTTCTGATGCTACAACTCTTGCTACAAGGGTTGCCCGAGGCTATACCGGCCGAAACAAGATCATTCGCTGTGGTTATCATGGATGGCATGACTGGTGTGTCGAAGTTAAGGGCGGAATACCGGCCAAGCTTTATGAAGACACTCTTGAATTTCATTACAATCACCTCGATGAACTGGAAGATCTGTTGAAAAAACATGGCGAAGACACTGCTGCAATTATCGTGACCCCCATTGGGCACCCTCTGGCAGAGCAATGCGAATATCCAAAAGAAGGCTTTCTTGAAGGCTGTCGCAGTCTCGCCGACAAATATGGTGCTGTGCTTATTTTTGACGAAATCCGCACCGGATTCAGAGTGCACATGGGCGGAGCCCAAACATTGTTTGGCGTTACTCCTGACCTGGCAACCTTTGGAAAAGCTCTCGCCAACGGTTACGCGATCTCAGCCTGTGTCGGCAAGCGCGAATTCATGAAAAAGATCGAAAAAGACGTTTTCATCTCATCGACCTTCTTTCCAAACAGCATCGGTTACGCCGCAGCCATGGCAACTCTTGATTTTATCGAGAAAAACAATGTCATTGAGGAAATTCGCGCCAAGGGTGAATGGTTCAATACCGAACTTGCAAAAATCTGCGCTGCCCACAAGGTTGAAACCGAAACCTCACCGATTCCGCAAATGCCTTTTGTAACTTTCAAAAAGAATGCCGAAAAGACCTACAAGGAAATGCGCAAGGACTTCTACACCCAGCTGATCAGACGAAAGATCTTCCTGCAGCCATATCATCATGGTTACATTTGTTTCCGTCATACTGAAGCCGAACTTAATCAGACTCTCAAGGCCATCGATGAAGCCTTGTCTTTCGTCGATGCAAAAAAATATTGATCTATGGAAAAGCTGATTATTACCGCTGCAATTTGCGGCGCTGAAGTTACCAAAGAACATAATCCTGCAGTTCCTTATCGCGTCGAAGAGATAGTTCGTGAAGCCAGATCCGCGATTGATGCCGGCGCTTCGATCATTCACCTGCATGTCCGTGAAGATGACGGTACTCCAACCCAGAGCGCAGCCCGCTTCAAGGAGTGCATCGATGCAATCAGAGCTGCCTGTCCTCAGGCGATTATTCAGCCTTCCACCGGCGGTGCCGTCGGCATGAGTAATGAAGAACGTCTGCAGCCGGTTACCCTTCGCCCTGAAATGGCAACTCTCGATTGCGGAACTGTAAATTTCGGTGGCGATGATATTTTCGTAAATTCTGAAAATACGATCATTGCTTTTGCCGAGAAAATGCTCGAGCTCAAAGTTAAGCCAGAAATCGAAGTATTTGACAAGGGCATGATCGACACGGCAATCAGACTTCATAAAAAAGGTTATATTGCCGCCCCATTACATTTCAATTTCGTTCTTGGTGTAAATGGCGGTATCAGTGCTTCGTTGCGCGATCTGACCTTCCTTCAGGGTAGCATTCCGCCAGGCAGTACCTTTACCGTTTCCGGTATCGGTCGTGCTCAGTTTCAGATGGCTGCGGCCTCTATAATCGCGGGCGGACACGTCAGAGTCGGATTTGAAGACAATATTTACCTCGAAAAAGGGGTTCTGGCCCAATCAAACGGAGAATTGGTAGCCAAGGCGGTCAGGCTGGCAAAAGAACTCGGACGACAGATTGCTGACCCGACCGAAGCGCGAGATATTCTTGGACTTCCTTTAAAATAGGCTTTCTCGCCTTATACTAAAGCAGGAAAGGTAAAATAAATGTTTAACAAGCTTATCAGCAAAGAAAAATTCGCAGATCTGCTCAAGGACGATATGGTTCTGATGATTGGCGGTTTTCTCGGCTGCGGTTCACCAGAAAAACTAATCGATGTCATAATCGAGAAAAGAGTCAGAAATCTGACAATTATCTGCAATGACACTTCTTTTCCAGATAAAGGCCTGGGACGTCTTATTGCCGAAAAGCTGGTCGGACGCGTTCTGACCTCCCATATCGGCACTAATCCTGAAACCGGTAAACAGATGGTGGAGGGTACTCTCAAGGTTGAGCTGGTTCCGCAGGGTACTTTGATCGAAAGAATCCGTGCCGGCGGCATGGGACTCGGTGGCTTTCTTACGCCGACAGGTGTCGGAACCGTTGTCGAAGAGGGAAAGCAGAAAATGACCATTGAAGGCCGTGAATATCTTCTCGAACTTCCTTTGCGGGCCGATATGGCTTTGGTAAAAGGCGGCACCGTCGATCGAGCCGGAAATGTCATTTATCATGGGACAGCCAGAAATTTCAACCCGGTCATCGCCTTCGCTGCCGATACGGTTGTCGCTGAAGCTGGAAAACTGGTCGACATCGGCACTTTGAACCCGGAAAGTATTGTCACCCCTGCGCCGCTGGTTGACCATATTTATGTTCCGGCTCAAGACTGAAAGGAGAAAAGCAGATGATAGAAGATGTAAAACTTGCTAAAGAAACCATTGCCAGACGTATCGCCCGGGAATTTAAAAATGACCAGATCGTGAACCTGGGAATAGGCCTGCCGACTCTGGTTGCCAATCATATTCCTGCTGATGTTAACGTCTACCTTCAGTCTGAAAATGGCATTATGGGCATGGGTCCTGCACCTGAGCCGGGAAAGGAAGATCCTGATATCACCAATGCCGGCGGCAGCCTGGTTACAGTTTTGCCACACGGATCATATTTTGACAGCGCCGTTTCTTTTGGACTTATTCGCGGTAGTCACGTTGAATATACGGTTTTGGGTGCCCTGGAAGTAGACCAGGAAGGCAACCTGGCCAGCTGGATCATTCCCGGGAAAAAGGTGCCGGGCATGGGTGGCGCAATGGATCTGGTTGTCGGCGCCAAGAACGTTATCGTTTCCACTCTGCATACAGAAAAGGGGCGTCCGAAAATTCTCAAGCGCTGCAAACTGCCTTTAACTGCCGTGAAGGTCGTCAAGATGATCGTGACTGAACTTGGCGTTTTCAAGGTAACCGGGCAGGGTCTGGTGCTGACTGAAGTACATAAAGATTCCAGTGTCGATGAGATTCGTGCAAACACCGAAGCTGATTTTACCGTGGCTGCTGATCTCAAAACCATGGAATAACTGAAATTATACAGGGAATATATATGAAAAAAGGTTGTAAATACGGAACACATCGCTCTATCGAGCCAAAGAACATTTTACCTCAGCCCGCTCTGAAAATTTCCAACGATATGACGGAAATTTACGACAATGAAATTCTCATCGATGTCAGTGCGCTGAATGTCGATTCGGCAAGTTTTACCCAGATAAAGAACGAAGCCGGCGGCGACAAGGCAAAGATTGCCGAGCGCATTAAACAGATTGTCAACGAACACGGCAAAATGAAGAACCCGGTAACTGGTTCCGGAGGCGTTCTCATCGGAACCATTGAAAAAATCGGCGATGCCATTGTCGATAAAACAGATCTCAAAGTTGGCGACAAGATCGTAACCCTGGTTTCGCTGTCTCTGACACCCTTGCGCATAGATGAAATCCATAGCGTCGATATCGACATCGACCGGGTTAATGTCAGTGGTAAGGCTATTCTGTTTGAAAGCGGCATCTATGCCAAGATTCCATCAGATCTTTCTGAAAACGTCTCGATGGCGGCAATGGATGTTTGTGGCGCTCCAGCACAGGTTGCCAAGCTGGTAAAACCCGGCCAGAGCGTTCTGATTTTTGGTGCCGGTGGTAAATCAGGCATTCTTTGCTGTTATGAAGCGAGAAAAAGAGTTGGGCCAACCGGTCGAGTCATCGGTATCGAGAAAAACCCCGCAAATATCGAACGTCTGAAAAAGCTGGGTTTTTGTCATGAAGTTCTCGATCTAAATGCCAAAGACCCGGTTTCTGTGTTGAATGCTTCATTGCAGGCAAACAACGGTAAAGAATATGATATTTCAATCAATTGTTTGAATATCCCCGATTGTGAGATGTCCTGTGTTTTGCCGGTTAAAGATGATGGCGTGGTTTATTTCTTTTCTATGGCAACAAGTTTTACCCAGGCAGCTCTTGGAGCGGAAGGTGTCGGTAAGGATGTCGTCATGATCATCGGCAACGGCTACACGCGGGGTCACGCTGAAATTACTTTTGGTATTCTGCGGGAATGTCCTGAATTGATGAAGCTTTTCGCTGAAGTTTACTGCTGAGGCCAGCTTTTGAGCCTTGTCAGGAAAGGAATCAGATATGAATAAAAAGAGAATTGAACCAAAGCACATTGAAAGAAGAAAAAAGCTGTTTCCAGATGTTTCGGAAGCTGACTGGAACGATTGGAAATGGCAGGTCAGGAACCGAATCGAAACTATAGCCCAGCTGCAAAGATATATCGAGTTGACCAAAGAAGAAGTGAACGGCATCAAAGAGTGTCTGAAAACTTTGCGAATGGCCATTACCCCATATTATCTGACATTGATCGATCCGAAAAATCCCCATGATCCGGTTCGAAAACAGGCAATTCCAACCGCTTTTGAATTGAATAAATCGCCAGCAGATCTTGAAGACCCCTTGCATGAAGACGGCGATTCGCCGGTTCCGGGTCTAACTCACCGTTATCCTGATCGGGCACTGCTCTTGGTTACCGACCAGTGTTCGATGTATTGTCGCCATTGCACTCGCCGGCGTTTCGCCGGGCAGAAAGATACGGCAATGCCGGCAAGTTTCATCGATCGGGCTATCGATTACATTGCAGCCACGCCGCAGATTCGCGATGTCGTCATTTCAGGCGGGGATCCCTTGCTGATGTCTGATTCAAAGCTTGAAGGAATCATCAAACGCATTCGCGAAATCAAGCATGTCGAAATCATCAGAATCGGCACCCGCACTCCGGTCGTGTTGCCGCAACGCATAACTCCAGAGCTTTGCGACATGCTCAAAAAGTATCATCCAGTCTGGTTGAACACTCATTACAACCATTCGCAGGAAATTACCGAAGATGCCGCCCGGGCCTGCGAACTGATCAGTTATGCGGGTATCCCTATCGGCAACCAGTCGGTTCTTCTGGCCGGAGTAAACGACTGTGCCCACGTAATGAAAAAGCTGGTGCACGATCTGGTGAAAATTCGGGTTAGACCTTATTACATCTATCAATGCGATCTTTCTTTCGGGCTGTCCCATTTCCGAACTCCGGTTGCAAAGGGCATTGAAATCGTCGAAGCCTTGCGTGGTCACACCAGTGGCTTTTGTGTGCCGACCTATGTTGTCGATGCCCCTGGCGGTGGCGGCAAGATTCCGGTTATGCCGAGCTACTGGATTTCAAGTGGTTATGAAAAAACCATTCTGCGAAATTTTGAAGGCGTGATTACCTGCTACAATGAACCCGACGGTTACAAGCCGACCTGTACCTGCGATGCCTGCAAGTCGGGTAACGTCGAAATGGAAGGCGTGGCCGGTTTGCATTACGGCAAAATTTCCCTTGAGCCAGAGGGTTTGAAAAGAAATCAGCGTAATAAAAAGCGCAAATAATGCGACTTAACGGATTGGTTGAGCACCATCGTTGCATCGCCATCGTCGGCATGGAAAAAAATGCCGGCAAAACCACGGTGCTCAACCATCTGCTCGAGCATTGCCGCGGCCGGTCAGTCGCCATTACCTCGATTGGTTATGACGGCGAAGAAACCGACCAGGTCACCGGCACTGCCAAACCTCGTATCTACGTCGAAAAAGGAACCCTGGTCGCTACTGCGGCCGGACTGCTTTCGCGTTGTGATATCACCCGTGAGCTATTAAAATTCACCGGTTTGCCTACTTCCATGGGTGAAGTGATCATAGTTCGCGCCCGCAGCGATGGTTATGTTCAAATCGCCGGCCCGGCGATAACCGCCCAGATGGAGAAGCTATTGCAGATGTTCAATGCATTCCACCCTGAAAAAATCTTCATCGATGGCGCGGCAGCGCGAAAGTCGACTGCGGCGATCAGCACTGCCGACGCTTGCATTCTTGCAACCGGCGCGGCTTTTTCCCCCGATGTTACTGAAATTGTCGAAAATACCGCTTTCAGTTCGATTCTGCTCAACCTGCCGGTTTGTAGAGATTCAAGAGTAACTGACCTGTTGGCACACATGCCCGGCTCTTTGGAAGCGGACTATCGCGATGCCGGCCAATGCTACGCAATTACCGATCAAATTGTCGAGCTTGGCAGTTCGCTTGACGACGCTGTCGCACTGAAGGCTTCACAGATAGATAATCTGAATATGCTGGTTTTTAAAGGGGCGTGTCCGTCCGGATTTGCCCGAAGATTCCTTGAAAAAACCAGGCAGTTGCCCGGTTTACGACTGGTCGCCAGAGATGGCACCCGATTTCTGCTAACCGCGGAGCAATTCAGAGAGTTCATCCGCCGCGGAGCTGTTTTTGAGGTTGGCAGAAGTGCGAATCTTCTGGCGATTACGGTTAACCCGGTTTCTCCGGCCGGGCTTCTTCTTGATTCCGATGAATTGCGACGAAAACTGCAGTTTGAAACCAGACTGCCGGTTTATGACGTTATGGCGAATCCTGGGGCAGAATCATGAAATTGAATCAAAAATTTGAACCCTGCTATGAGTGGTTGCGAAGGTCGGTTCCGGTTCTGTCTCCTTATGGAACCTTTGCATTGAAACAATTGCTTTCACAAAACTGGCCGGAACCAGGCTTTCTGAAAAAAGAGTTCAACCGACTCGATCGGGTGCTCGAAGTGCTGAATTCCGACCCTTCACTCTTTGATCGATTCGCGATTATTCTTTCAGAATTGCGCGATATCGGCGGCACATTAAAAAGCCTTGAGCAGCAGCAGACCCTCGATGAGGTGGAAATTTTCGAAATCAAGACTCTGGTTTTGCACCTGATCGATTTCGCCCGCTTATATCGAAATTCGCAGCTGAATATTGAAGGCATCGAATTCGCAGATCTTCGACCTCTGATTCGATTGCTCAATCCGGAAGAAATCGTTACCTCTTCTTTTTATGTTTACGAAGCCTATTCTCCTGAGCTTGAGCAAATTCGCACCCGCAAACGCCATCTGGAAAAGCAGATTGTTGGTTGTAATCAGGCCGATGAAAAAGAGAGTTTGCGTAAACAACGTTCTGAACTTATTTCTCTCGAAAAACAGTCTGAATTCAAGGTCAGGCAGAGTTTGAGCGCCGAGCTGCAAGGCTGGCTGGCACCGATACATCAGAATTTGCAGGCTTTGGTTACCCTTGAAATGTTGCTGGCTCGCGCGGTTTTGGCCAGGCGCTGGCCTTCATGCCGCCCGGAGTTTGTCGGTGATTCAGGCAATCTGACAATGGTCGAGGCAATTAATCCGGAAACGGCAGTAGTTCTCGAAGCTGCCGGCAAAGAATTCTGTCCGGTTTCCATCGAGCTTAAGCCCGGCGTAACCGTTCTTACCGGTGCAAATATGGGCGGGAAAACTGTCGCCATGCTGACAGTGGCGTTCAATGCCCAATTGGCCCGCCTTGGTTTCTACCCTTTCGCGCGCCGATTAAAGTTGCCTGCCTTCGATTTCATAACTTTTGTCGGTGGCGACAGTCAAAATCAGCAAGCGGGATTGAGTAGTTTCGGCGCTGAAATCATCAATCTTGGTCAGGTGGCCACATCAATAAAAGCTGCAAATGGGCTGGCTCTTTTCGACGAATTCGCACGTTCAACCAACCCTTGTGAGGGGCGTCGTTTTGTTTCGGCATTGTGCGAATTTTTGCAGCAGCACCAAAGCATTGGGCTGGTGGCGACCCACTACGATGGCATTGAAATTTCAAAAGCCGAATTTTATCAGGTTGTTGGGCTGAAAAATACCGATTCTTCAAAGTTGCCGCAGGTTGACGCGGATCCTAAGGCTGTGCTGGACCGCCTTTGCGCAAATATGGATTATCGCCTGCAAAAAGTCGAAGGAAAATACCGGGTGCCGCAGGATGCCTTGAAGATAGCCGGATTGCTTGAAATTGACCCTGACTTCATGAAGATCCTGCAGAAATTCTATGATTAAAAACACTGCAATGCTTGCGGAAACGCAGTATAATAACCGCAAAATCATACAAGGTAAGGAAACAGCATGAAAAGCAAGCTAAACCTCGATTTTTCAATTGTTGAAAAAGCAAGGCAGTCGGCGAAAGAGATTGCCAATCAAACTCAGAGCTTTATTGAAAAGCATACCAGCGTTACCATCGAGCGCACCTGTGCGCGCCTGTTAGGTATAGACGGGGTTGACGCTTATGAGGTTCCTTTGCCCAACATCGTTGTCGATAACGTTAAAAACGGTAATGGGCTCAATCTTGGGCTATCACTGCATATCGGTAACGCTGTAATTCAGACGGGTAAAACGCCACAGCAGATTGCTGAAAGTGTTGCTGCCCGGGAAATGGATCTTACCCGCCTGCCCTGGGCTGATATGTTTGAGATCAAAGCCAAAGTTGAAGAGCTGGCCCGGGCCACCGTCGCAAAGATTACGAAAAATCGCCGTCGACGTGAAGAGCTGCTTGAAAAATACGGAGATAAAAGCGGGCCGCTGATTTACGTCATCGTCGCTACCGGAAACATCTATGAAGATATCGTTCAGGCCAGGGCCGCGGCCAAGCAGGGTGCCGACGTCATTGCGGTTATTCGCACCACCGGCCAGAGTTTGCTCGACTATGTTCCTTATGGCGCAACAACCGAAGGGTTCGGCGGAACCTTCGCTACCCAGGAAAATTTTCGGCTGATGCGGGCCGCTCTTGATGAAGAAGGCGAAAAATGCGGGCGTTACATTCGCCTCTGTAACTACTGTTCCGGCCTCTGCATGCCCGAAATGGCGGCAATGGGGGCAGTAGAACGCCTCGATATGATGCTCAACGACGCCTTATACGGTATTCTTTTTCGCGATATCAATATGCAACGCACCATGGTCGATCAGCATTTTTCCCGTCTGATCAACGGCTTTGCCGGTGTAATCATCAATACCGGCGAAGACAACTATCTGACCACTGCCGATGCCTATGAAGAAGCGCATACCGTTCTGGCTTCACAGTTTATCAATGAACAGTTCGCCTTGTTGTCTGGCGTTCCAGAAGAACAGATGGGACTTGGGCATGCTTTCGAGATCGATCCGGCGCTCAAAAACGGTTTCCTCTACGAGCTGGCTCAGGCGCAGATGGCGCGCGAAATTTTCCCCAAAGCGCCATTGAAATACATGCCGCCAACCAAATTCAAGACCGGCAATATCTTCAGGGCTCAGGTTCAGGACGCTTTGTTCAACATCGTTACCGTTTTGACCAATCAGAAGGTTCATCTGCTGGGAATGCTGACCGAAGCCATTCACACGCCGTTTATGTCCGATCGTGCATTGTCGATCGAGAATGCCAGCTATATTTCGCGCACCATGGCTGATCTTGGCGATGAAATTTCGTTCAGGGATGACGGATTAATTGCCGGCCGGGCTCGTCAGGTGCTCGAAGATGCGCAGCGCATGCTCGATGAAATCAAGCGTGAAGGCTTGTTCAAGACTCTCGAACAGGGAAAATTCGCCGGAGTCAAGCGCCCGATCGATGGTGGTAAAGGCCTCGATGGCGTTATTGCCAAGCACAGTGATTATTACAATCCCTTTATTGAACTGATGGAGAAAGGAGCAGAAGCATGAGCGGCGGATTATATTCGACAGAAGTTAAAAATTACAGCAAAGAACTCGATCTGACCAGGGTTAAACCCTATGGCGACACCATGAATGACGGCAAGGTCCAGCTCAGCTTCACTTTGCCGCTCAAGGATGACGAGCGCTCGATTGAAGCAGCCCGACAGCTGGCTCAGAAAATGGGATTGAGCGATGTCCATGTTTCACATCATGAAGCTCTAGATGCCGAATTTTCGTTTTTCGTAGTTTATGGTTCGTTGACCCATACCGTCGATGTCACTTCAATCAAAGTCAGTGTCATCGATGCCAAAGTCATGGATATGCACCAGGTTGATGAGTTCATCAAAGAAAAGATCGGCCGCAAATTAGTGGTAATCGGCGCATCAACCGGGACAGATGCTCATACCGTCGGCATCGACGCCATCATGAACATGAAGGGTTATGCCGGCCATTATGGACTTGAGCGCTATGCCATGATCGATGCCTACAATCTCGGCAGTCAGGTTGCCAACGAAGACTTTGTCAAAAAAGCTCAGGAACTCAAGGCTGATGTGCTTTTGGTTTCACAGACGGTTACCCAGAAAGATGTCCATGTTAAAAATCTGGTGGAGCTGGTGGAATTGCTTGAAGCAAGCGGGTTGCGCGATGAAGTGATTCTGATTGCCGGTGGTCCGAGAATCACCAACGATCTGGCCAAGGAACTCGGCTATGATGCCGGTTTTGGTCCGGGCAAATATGCTGACAATGTTGCTTCGTTCTTTGTCGAAGAGTTTTTAAAAAGAAATATGAAATGACCTTTTTACCCAAAAGAATAAGCATCATTCCCTGCAGCCTGATAATGCCGGGAATGATGCTTTTCTTGTTTTTTGCCGGGTTGTCAGTTGATAGCTGATGAAGCTGACAATTTCCAGATGCTGATTAATGATTTTTGTTGAAATGGAGACGGTATGAGAGGATTGGTTTGGTTTCGCAGAGACCTTAGAGTAAATGATAATCGGGCCTTATATAATGCCTGTAAAGAATGTCGTCAGGTCGTTGCCGTATATTTTCTTACTCCCGGCCAATGGAAAAATCACCATGATGCGCCGGCCAAAATTGCTTTCTGGCTGACTAACCTGAAGTTGCTTGAAAAATCACTGTCTGACCTGAATATTTCACTTCAGGTCATAAAAGTTGACTCTTTTAAAGAGATTCCTGAAACAATTCTTCAGCTTGCCGAACGATTGAAATCTGAAAGGCTCTATTACAATTCTGAGTATGAATTCAATGAGGCGGTTCGTGACCGCAAAGTCGAAGCCAAACTTACATCTGCGGGCATAAAGTGCTGTTCATATCACGATCGCCTGCTTATTCAGCCTGATAAGGTTTTAACCGGTCAGGGAAAGCCCTATACCGTTTTTACGCCTTTCCGCAACAACTGGGCCAAACAGATATTTAAAAATGATATTGAAGTGTTGCCTGCACCCAAGCCTCTTGCCGAGAGGATGTGTGTCCTCTCTGGAATTAACGGGCAGCTTGCCCTCTCTGCACCTGAATTTACATCTAGGGTTTCTGCCTTTGACCATGATTTGTGGCCACCAGGTGAAATAGCCGCAGCAAGAAGACTGACCCGATTTTTCGATGAAGCCGCTGAAAATTATCATAAAAACAGGGATCTTCCTGCTGTTTCCGGAACAAGCCGGCTTTCGCCTTATTTTGCTGCCGGAGCAATTTCTCCGAGACAATGTCTGAAGAGGATTCTAGACGGATTTTCTTCTGGGAAGGCCTTGCCTTCATTTGATACTGGCCCCGGAACATGGTTGAACGAGCTTGTCTGGCGTGATTTTTATTCTCATGTGCTTGTCGCTTTTCCCCGGGTCTCAAAGGGAATTCCCTTTCAGCTTGCTACAGAGAAAGTAAAGTGGCGTTACGACGAGAAGCAGTTAAAGGCTTGGAAAGACGGCCTGACCGGTTACCCGATTGTTGATGCAGCAATGCGTCAGTTGAAACAAACCGGCTGGATGCACAACCGTCTGCGTATGATAACCGCCATGTTTTTCAGCAAAGATCTGCTGCTTGACTGGCGTGACGGTGAGCGCTGGTTCATGCAGAATCTGATCGACGGCGACCTGGCCGCAAACAATGGTGGCTGGCAGTGGTCGGCATCAACTGGCACTGACGCTGCGCCATATTTCCGAATTTTTAACCCGTTCAGCCAAAGTAAAAAGTTCGATGCCAAGGGCGAGTTTATCAAAAAATACTGCCCCGAACTTGCCCCGGTTTCAGCCAAAGCTCTGCATGATTCCGAACTACTCAAAGCCGAAATTGAATTTTTTAAAGTCGATTATCCTGCACCAGTTGTCGATCACAGCGAGGCTCGCTATCGGGCAATCGCCGCTTTCAAATAAACCTTTACTCGGACATTGTGGGTCGATATAATCTTTGCGACAAGACTGTCCTGGGAGGGAAAAATGCTGCAAAAGCTTTTTAAATTAAAAGAGAACGATACTGATATTCAAACCGAAATACTGGCCGGCGTTACCACCTTTTTAACCATGGCCTATATTCTCGCGGTCAATCCAATGATTCTTTCTGATGCCGGACTTTCCTTTTCAGGCGTGCTGACTGCCACTATCCTCGTTTCGGCTATATCGAGCGTGTTGATGGGCTTGATCGCCAATCTGCCCTTTGCATTGGCTCCAGGCATGGGCATCAACGCTTTTTTTACTTATGGCATGGTTGTCGGGATGGGCATTCCATGGCAGACAGCGTTGGGAGCTGTTTTTATCTCAGGCATCGTGTTTCTGTTAATGACGGTTTTCAGATTGCGTGAAGCTATTGTCAGGGCGATTCCCCAAGCGGTTCGCCTCGGAGTGGCCGCCGGCATCGGGCTCTTTCTTTGTTTGATCGGCCTGAAATCGGCAGGATTCATTGTTGCCAGTCCGGCAACGCTGGTTAAATTCGGCGGCTTTACTCCGCAGACGATTATTTTTCTGTTGGGGCTCGGTTTTACTCTGATGCTGGAAAACCGCAAAACGCGCGGCAGCCTGCTGCTTGGCATCGTTTTTACCACGATTCTTGCCTTTGCTCACGGCCGACTTTGGTCGGGAACGCCGTTTGTCGAGGTTCCGAAGGCGATGACTGCCACGCCTGACTTTTCAAGCGTGTTTTTTAAACTGGAAATCAGTGCCGCCTTAAGCTATGGCATTATGGGCGCGATTTTCACCCTTTTGTTCACCGACCTTTTTGATTCTATTTCAACTTTTCTCGGAGTCGCTTCAGTGGCAAAAATGGTTGATGAAAATGGTGAACCGCTTAATTTCAATCGGGCTTTGCTCGTTGATGCGATTTCGACGACTATTTCAGGGCTTTTCGGCACAAGTTCGGGCACGACCTATGTAGAAAGCGCGGCCGGTGTCGAGCAGGGCGGTCGAACCGGTATGACCGCTGTGGTTACTGGCCTGCTTTTTATTCCATTCTTGTGGCTGGCACCAACTTTACAGATTATTCCTGCTTGTGCAGTCGCACCTGCACTGGTTCTGGTCGGTTTTTTCATGCTGCGCATCATTGCCGACGTTGACTGGAAGAGCCATGAAGAAGGCATTCCGGCATTCATAGGTCTGGCAATGATTCCTTTTACCTACTCTATCAACCAGGGCATCAGCTGGAGTCTGATTTCGTTTTTGCTGCTCAAAATTTTCAATGGCAAAATCAGAGAGACAGGTTTCGTTCTTTGGATTGTCGTGGCTTTTGCCGCGCTGGCTCTATATCTGAGCTGATTATTTTCGACACCAGTAAACCAGTGCCGGTGGCAGGTTTCGCCAGACTACCGGGCTGGTTTCTACCGTGGAAAAATGCTGCAGCAGTTTGCGGCGAAAGCGAATCCCCGAAGGCAATATCAGTCCGTGCAGATAGGCGAAGGTTGTGAAAATCCCGCCTTCTGGGAGCCCTGATACCGTCTCGGAAAGAATTTCATCCTGTAACGACTCAGGAAAAGATGCCCATGGTAAACCGCTGATGATGGCATCGGCATGATCAACGCCATATTGCCGCAGGTATTTTCTGATTTCGGCAGCAGAATCTTGATAAATTATCGCTTCGGGGGCTTTTTCACTGGCGAGCCGGTTCATTTTTTCGTTTAGTTCAAGTCCGAAGAAGATGGTTTTCTTGCGATCGATCTGGCTGAGGACATGGCGGGTAAACACACCGCAGCCTGGGCCATATTCGACAATGACCTTTGCTTTCTGAAAGTTGATAGGCGCGACCATTTTGGCGGCAAGCTTGCGTGAGCTTGGAGCAATTGCCCCAATTGTCCGGGGATGGGCACTTTTTCTTAATGCAGCGTCAGATAAGTGCCAATATTAATTCTCAACTGA
>CAZQUE010000094.1:0-16809 GCA_964596185.1 uncultured bacterium
GACGTTGCAAACGGCGAAACCTTTCCAATGAATCGTCTTCATGATTCAGGTTTTTTTGAAGGTGTCGTCACCTCAAGAAAAAATACCTTTGCCTATCGTCTGAAAAGCCATTATGCCAATGGGGCAAGTTCAGAATTCTATGATTCTTATGCATTTCTTCCTACTATTGGCGAAACTGACCAGTATCTTTTCAATGAAGGCAATCACCATGAGATTCATGAAAAATTAGGCGCCCACATAAGATTCGTTGATTACCACGAAGACAAACTCGGCGGAATTTCATTCGGTGTTTGGGCTCCTAACGCCAAGCGCGTCAGCGTCATCGGCGACTTCAACAGTTGGGACGGTCGTCGCCATGTAATGCGCTCTCTGGGCAACTCGGGCATCTGGGAAATTTTTGTTCCCGGACTTCAGTCCGGCCAGAATTATAAATTTGAGATCAAGCTAAAAAGCGGAGTCCTGATTGAAAAATCAGACCCCTATGCTTTTTATGCTGAAGTTCGACCCAAAACAGCCAGCAAAATTTATGATCTTTCAGGTTATGAATGGCAAGACGGAAACTGGATGAAGACCAGAGCCGAAAAAGAGTGGAAACGTGAGCCGGTATCAATATTTGAATGCCATCTGGGTTCATTTATGCGAAATCTCGAAGAAGGCAACCGATTCATGACCTATCGAGAACTTGCGCCAATAGTAGCGGACTACGTCAAGAATCTTGGCTATACTCACGTTGAACTTCTACCGGTTACCGAACATCCGCTTGATATGTCATGGGGTTACCAGGTCACCGGCTATTTTGCTCCAACCAGTCGTTTTGGCAGCCCGAAAGACTTCATGTATTTCGTTGATTATCTGCACCAGGAAAACATTGGCGTGATTCTAGACTGGGTACCAGCCCACTTCCCCAAAGATGCCCATGGCCTGGCTCAATTTGACGGCACAGCACTCTATGAACATGCAGACCCGAGACAAGGAGAACATCGCGATTGGGCCACTTTGATTTTCAATTTTGGCCGTAACGAAGTTAAAAACTTCCTGATCAGCAGTGCTCTTTTCTGGTTTGAAAAATACCACATCGATGGAATAAGAGTCGATGCCGTAGCCTCAATGCTTTATCTCGATTACTCAAGAAAAGATGGCGAATGGGTTCCCAATCAATACGGCGGCCGGGAAAATCTTGAAGCCATTGAATTTTTAAAATATCTCAACAGCATTTGTCAGGAAAAACATCCTGGCATCATGACCATCGCTGAAGAGTCCACAGCCTTTGCTGGCGTTTCAAAACCCACCAATGAAGGCGGTTTGGGCTTTACCTTCAAATGGAACATGGGCTGGATGAACGACACCCTGTCTTATTTTCAGAAAGACCCCATTTACCGCAAATATCACCATAACAACCTTACCTTCCCGCTGATTTATGCCTTTCATGAGAATTTCATTTATGTTATGTCTCACGATGAAGTAGTGCATGGCAAAGGCAATCTTATCAACAAAATGCCCGGTGATTTTTGGCAAAAATTTGCCAACCTGCGTCTGTTGTTTTCGATGATGTGGACCATGCCGGGCAAAAAGCTCCTGTTTATGGGTACTGATTTTGGGCAATGGAATGAATGGAACAGCAACCAGAGCCTCGATTGGCATCTGCTTGAATTCGACTCCCACTCTGGCGTTCAACGACTTGTGTCCCATTTGAACCACCTTTACCGCACCGAAGCCTCATTATGTTTGAAAGACTGCGATTCAAGCGGATTTGAATGGATCGACTTCCAGGATGGCGATAACAGCATTATAAGCTGGGCAAGAAAAGGTGATAGCCTTGACGACTTGACGGTTTTTGTCGCCAATTTCACACCAGTTCCAAGGTTCGGCTACCGCTTGGGCGTACCCCGCGAAGGATTTTATAAAGAGATTTTAAATTCTGATTCAGAAATGTATTTTGGTTCGAACATCGGCAATTTTGGTGGTCGATGGTCAGAACCTCATCATTGGCAAAACCGCGATCATTCGATCGTCATCGATGTTCCGCCGCTTTCTCTTGTAGGCTTCAAGTTCTCTCAGTAAAGTGTTACCGGTATTAACGGCCACCCGTATTCTATGGGTGGCCTTTTCTTTTGGTCAGGTTTTATTGGTTATCTAATCCAGTTATGATAAATTATCATTGATGCGGGTGAATTCAAGTTCACAGAGTTACTATCAGAGATTTCCGGCCTTATCGATGCTGGGAATAATTTTGTGTTTCGTCCTTTTTCCAATTGGCTTGATCAATCTCGGCCTCGAACAGGTTCTGAAGTTGAAAGAAGCAAATATCAAAGAAGACCTCTTGGCAAAATTTGCCAATTCCCAGAACCTGGTCGAACAATTCAATGACAACGAACATTTTGCCCATTTTCTTCTGCTGAATATCAACCAGAATCTTCTGAGGGCCAAAAATCCGCAAAAGACGTTCAAGATCCTCAAGAACAGACTGCAAAAGAAATATCCGGACTCTTTTACCTTTATTTTCTGGGATAAAAATGGCAACCAGGTAAAGGCGCTTTCTGATGAGAAGTCTTATGGCTATATTATCAGAAAAACCTATCAGGTCTTGAAAAAGGCATCTGGAGCACTTGGTAACTGGGACGAAGAATACGAAAACCTCAATCTGGCAAGTCTTTCAGAAATTGATAAAGAACTCAAACTGCTTCGCAATTTTCTTGGCAAGCTTCTGGTTTCTTATCAACTACGATTCCCCTGGCTCAGCGGGCGCATGGGCAAACCTCTGCAAACAGCTCCCCCGGGGCCAAGAAGCCGAATCTGGTATCGAATCAATCCCAAATTCGGGTTTCTCTGCTTCATCAGCAATGATTTTATCAAAAGCAAAGCAGGTGCAACCTACGCCATAAATCGTCTGAAAAAGCAGTACCCTGAAATTTCCGTTCATGTGTCTGACTATCCTGCTTCCAATGATTTTTTCCCCCCGGTGAATCCGCAGAACGCACCGAAACTTATTCAGGCTCTAAGCCGATTTGAGAACCTCTCCTTTGAAAAAATGGAAAAGGTTGACGACCTGCTGATCAATTGCCAGATTATCAGTCAAACCTCCAGATCAGTTTGTTTTGTCCCTTCGACCTTGCAATTTTCGAGAACCAAAGAACAACTGCGCTATCTGGGAAATACTACGAGAATCCTCATTCCCTTTCTTTTTGCCTTTTTTGTCTGGTTCAAGACTCGACAAAATGGTTTCTTATCGATAAGAGTAAAATTGATTGCAATTTTCCTGTATGCCGGCGGAATTCCGCTTTTAATCATGAGCAGCATTGGTCTTGAATACATTGAACAAAAGCGCCAGGCTATGATTTATGATGAACAGAGTCGCGGAATTAACGTTCTTTACAGCCTGGATGAACACTTCAAAATTTATCTCGACGATCAGGCCAAATATTTAAGAAATCTTATCAAAAAGAAAAATGAACTGCATGGAATCAAAATCATTGAAAAAGATTATCTCAGCGAGCTTCGCCAGCAAATCATTGAATCTTCGAGACCGGAATCGATTCAAATATATAACGAAAATGGCCGCAATCTGGTGAAGGATACAGATAGAACCATTTTTTCCGATTACACACTGGTAAGTAACATTGCCGTCGAAATGCTAAAAACTGTTAACAATAAAAGCCAAGCCGCCAAATCTCCGGCATCGGGATTTGTTGAAAAAATAAATTCTGCAATGGCTTCCAAAAGAAAATCAATTGAATATTTGGGAATTGGCGCCCATGAAATGTATCATTTCTTTGAAATGCTGGGAAAGCCCCAGGAGTATAAAAATGTGGCAATATTACAACTTTTCTGGCGCATAGAGAATCTGCAGGAAACTTTTTTTGAAAGTTTTTACAAGAAAAAGCTTAGCGACCATCATCGCGAAGGAATAAACATTTGTGCCTATTTTCCGGTTGAAGACCGTGTTTTTACCGAGTTTACCGAAACCGACCGGCTAAAATCACTTGGGCAAGAGGCCTTTCTTAATCAGATCGTCAGAAAACATGTATTCACGCTAAACTCAAAAAATTACTCCGCAGTAGCATTGAGAGGTTTGAATCTCGACCGCATTTCCCTGATGTTTCTTTTTCCCCTGGCCAAAATAGAACAGTCGATTTCAGGCTTGCAATATCAAATGCTCTTCGCTTCCGGAATCTTTTTCCTTCTTTCAATTTTGATGTTCAATTTTCTGGCCCGGCAATTTCTTGGACCGGTAAGCGAAATAGAACAGGCAATTGAATCAATTGATCAACGTGACTTTTCATATCGATTGAATATTGATGCCAGTCGCGAATTTTCTGAACTTTCACAAACTTTCAATACTACTCTTGAGACTCTCAAGGATATAGAAACAGCAAGAATCGTTCAGGAAAATCTTTTACCTGAAAAAACCTTCAGACAAGGGAAACTGTCACTCAATGCGTTTTCACAGCCGTTTTCAAGAGTGGGCGGCGATTATTACGATTTTTTCACCGCCAAAGATGGCAGTCTGCTTGTGTTCATCGGCGATGTTTCAGGCCATGGCATCTCAGCTGCCCTGATAATGGCGATGGCCAAAGCAACTTTGATATACGAAAAGAACAACTTTTCAAGTTTCGAAAATCTGCTCAACAATCTTGATCAGATGATTTTTTTAAACCGTAAAAGCGGCACCCGTGAATATATGACCGGCCTGCTTATTTGTTTTGACTGCAATTCCGGAAATTTCAAAATGATCAATCGCGGCCATTGCATGCCCGCATTGATAAGCAGTGACGGGCAAAAGGTCACTCATATACGTTGCGGTGGTTTACCTCTAGGCTACAATGCGCCACAAAAAAATCAAATAGTCACAATGTGCCTGTTGCCAGGAGAAAGCATCTGTCTTTATACTGACGGCATAACCGAGGCACAAAGCCCGCAAGGCAATCTGCTTGGCTACGAAGGATTTTTGTCGCTTCTCGAATCATCCTGGCAGAATGATTCGGCAAAATTTCTTGAAGAAATCATTCTCCAACATTCAAAATGGTCTCAGCAAGCTCAGGATGACCAAACAATCATTTTGCTAAGGCATGAGAAATAAATGGAACTGAATCGATCACAACTCCAAAAGATGCCTTTTTCTGACCAGATTACCTTTGTAGTGGTAATGGCATTGTTCTACTCTCTCGTATATATCGGAATGGTTCAATTCGAACAAAGAAACAAAGAATTTGAACTCCAGCATTTTTCCGACAGAGCAAGCATTATTCTTGGACACCTCAAAGCAAATACCGACCCGGAAAAATTTTGGGCCAGCACTCTTTTCGAGGATTTTGAAAAATCAAAAGATGCAGAGGAATTTTTCAAAAAAATTGTTCAGCATCGGCAAACGACTGGAGAACGGCTTTCATGTGTAGTCTGGAACGAGAGAGGCGAGCTGTTTTTTAACGACCATTTTAAAAATGATCTGGCTCAAGCAGAAACCCTAGACCAGCTATATTTAGATCTGAAAATAGTTCAACTTGAAGGAAAAAGATTTTCAAAAGAAATTTTAACAAGACTAAGAAGCGTTCTTGGCCCACAGTTGCCGATGCACAAAATCAGCTCAAACATTTATTACAAGCATCTCCAATTTATCAGACCTGATTCGGCGGGTATACACAGTGATTTTTGGGTTAACCTTGGTGCAAGGTTCTCCGCGCTGGTTTTTTTCGACCGAAACACAATAGTTGAAGACGCCGGCTTGCTAAAACTGATCGATAAATTGCACGAACCCGACATGACAGTAAAATATAAATCAGCAAATTATACTGGCAATCAAACAAAAGATTATTTGCTAAAGATAGTAAACCGCATGCAGCAGACCGGGAAATTTGCCGAGATAATATCCGGGAAAATGGTTGCCGGTAAAATCACATCTGGCAACAAGCTTTTGGTAGTTTACAAAGATTATCAGGCAGCAATTAATCCGGGAAAAGCATCGCTCTTTCTCTTTCTGACCGGTTGCTTCCTCTTGCTGCTATCCGCAAGAAGTTTTAACAGAGCCTTTACAATCAATAGTTACTCGGTAAAATGGCAACTTCTGCTAATGCTTTTCATTACCACCGGCCTGCCGCTTTTATCACTGGCAACGCTCGCCTCAGATCACATTTCACGCAAAAAAGTAGTTCTGACAAGAAATGCCTATCAAAAATGTATTGCCTTTTTACAAAATGTTGATCAGAGAAGTCGGATAATCTATGCAAAAATACACAATGAAACGAATAAATCCATTGAAGAGTTAAAGAGAATTTTACCCAGAAGTTTTGGCACTCTCAGGGCTTCAAAGATGATCAAAAAACATTTCAAAAAAGCTCTTCAAGACATTAGGCTTGTATCAAGTGCCCCGGCAGAACTTATGTCGGAATACGGGTTTTTCAGAAACAATAGATTTCATAAATTCAAAACAGGCCAAAATTTTGAAAAAGAAATAGTGCTTGAAATGAAAATGTTCTGCAGTATTGCGGCATATTTCATGGCAGTATTGAACGAGCAACCGGTTGCTCAGGAAGAATTCACGGAAACGGAACTGTTTGCAGAAATGGTCTACCAGAGACCATTTCATGAGATTTTGCAGAATCTGTTAATAGCCAATAATCAGATAATACCACTTGGATGGGGAGAAAAGCCTTATCCGGCACTGGTAAAAATGATTTCCCTAAAAAATGACAAGGTAACCGATTATTTTTTCACTCTTTTATTTGAAAAGTCTAATCTGCAAAGTAACTTTCTCTACGGCAATTCCCAAAATCTTGAAAGAAACGACGAAGGACTGAAATTCACTTTTGCCAATAACCATGTTTTTTCCAAAGAGTCCATTCCAATCGAAAGTGATCCATGGTTTAACGGGATTTTTCTGGCAACAGGCAAGCACCCTTCCCTTGAACCATGCTTTACCAAAATTCATGGTAAGCCCCACGTATATGCCGGCATAAAAGCGCAAAACCTTGACATGCATTACCTTTTTGCTTTTTATCCGCTTGAAAAAATCGATGAACAAATTGCCGAGGAAAGAAAATTTCTACTCAGCGCAGCAATTATTGCTCTGATTATGCTTTCAGGCCTGGCAATAGTTTTTTCTTCCAGTTTCGTTTTACCCTTGTCAGCACTTCAGACGGGAGCATTAGCCATTCAGAAACGAGATTTTTCATTCCGACTGGAAGAGTGTTCCCAGGACGAATTTGGTAGAATGGCAAAGATTTTCAATCACAGCATTGCCAACTTTGAAGAATTGTCTTTGGCTCGAATCGTGCAGACAAGACTTTTCCCGCAAAAAGGAATTTTTGAAAATTCCATCGAGATTTTTGGAAAAAGTATACCAATGGCCGAACTGGGCGGCGACTACTTCGACTTTTTCAATAGTACCGACAACCATCTGGTCGTTCTAGCCGGAGATGTTGCCGGTCACGGTGTCGGCGCTTCACTGATCATGGCCATGGCAAAAGCCGGCATAATTTGCAACAGTTCTCAGCAAGACAACCCTGCTGCGATTCTGCAGCAGCTGCACCGAATCATTCACGAAACCCGTAGTAAAGAACAAAGAAAAGTCATGACTTTTCAATATCTGTATCTCAACAAAACTACTGGTGAGGCCGTTTACTCAAATGCCGGGGCCTGCTCACCAATACTAGTAGACGGTATTAAGAAAACTGCCAATGAAGTAACCTTGCCTGGTCCGGTTTTGGGGGGATTCAAAAACTCGAAATTCAACAATCTGGAGTTTACTCTCAAACCTGGGCAGGCAATCGTTTTCTATACGGACGGTATAATAGAAGCTCTGAACCCGGCCGGAAAAGAAATTGGATATGAAGGATTCAAAAGAATCCTTATTGAATGCTTTGACCTTAACAGCCAACAGTTTTACGAAAAAGTTCTTAAACGCTATCATGATTGGCTAGACACAAATCTACCCCAAGATGACCTTACTCTGATCATGTTGGTAAAAAAATGAAGAATTTCTTGCAGTCTGTAAATGAAAGAACATTGCCAACATTGAAATTCCTATTGTTTTTTGTCAGTATTTTTATTTTTCCTGGCATGCTTACAAAAGCGGGCATAGATCGTGTTTTATTGTTACAAAACAGGCTTAAAGCCGAAGAACAACAAAAATTCATGAGTGAAAAGCTAAGAGACCTGGAAAAGTTTTCCAACAACAGTTTCTTTGCGCATTTTTTACTGAAAAAACTATGCCTTAAAGCAACAAAATCAGAATCATGGCAAGAAGAACTGGCTACCGGCATTGCCTTTCTAAAAAACAAGTATGAGAATTCTTTCAGTTTTGTGGTTGCTGGCCCAGACAATAATATCATCGAAAAACTGTCCGACCAGAAAAGTTATAAGTTCATTTTAAAGAAATCATTCAAGCTTTTTTCTCAAATAAGAAATTCCGCAGGGAATGATCAAAGCGGGTCTTATTGGCCGAATGAGAATGATTTTCGTTCGCTACGTCCTCTTCTTGGTGACCTAATCGACTTATCGCAGTTGCATCAGCCTTTGCGAAGTCTCGAGACAGGCCAGAGCATTCTGGCTTCAGCAGAGGCTGAGAAATACCATATCTGGTTTCAGGCAGGCAAAAAATTCAGCATGATTGTTTTCATCAATCGAAGCTTCATTTTCAGCCAGCATGGCCTCAAATGGGCATAGGATTTTCACCAGAAGCGAAATCCAGAATTTGAGTTCGGTTTCTGTGAATACCCCATTTCGGAGGAAAATTTGTTCAGACAAAAGAGTCTGGTGCCAAAACCAAGAATTATTCTGGCATTAGCCCGCTTCGAACAAGTCTTGCCCAAAGAACTTTTTTTGGACAAGGATCTGGCATTTGCGTGTCGAGCACTGAACCAGAGTTTGCGCGGTTATTGTGCAACAAAACATTTTGGTGACATTTTCGAACAAAGAATTCGGATTTATTCGCGAATCATTGTATTCATTATCGGAGTTCTATTTCTTTTAAGCCTATCCCGGAAAAAGTTCGGAAATCGTTTTTCAGTCAAGCTAAAGATTGCCTGCCTGTTTAGCTACTCTATCGCCATACCATCGATATTGCTCGGATTTTTGATCTGGGAGTCCTATCATCAGACGTATCTCGAACAGATTAAACATGAACAGGAAGAATGCTTTAGAGTTTTGCAGACTATTGACAGGAATTTTAAAACCTTTCTTCAACGCAACGGCCACAATCTCAAAAAGAAGATAGAAAAAGATTTGAGCGACCTCAAGGTGGATTTTTTTCACCCAGCCACCTTGAAGCCTTCAAAAGAGCTACAGAAAAAGAGTTTGATGTCACTGCAGGAATGATAGTCAATAGTTCAGGAAGGAATCTTCTGAAATTCGACCCGCTCAATCTTTTAAAAAATGAAAGTCTGCTTTTACAAACCGGACAAAGTGCTCTAAGTCTTTTTAATGGAGAAATCAAACATCCTGAAATTGAAGTAAATGAATTGAATAAAGTTTATGCATTTGATTTTGTGCAAAAACAGAATCGATTAGTCCTGCTTGGAATGGGAGAAATGGTCGCATACTGCTTTTTAAAGTATCTTAAACCATCTGAAAATCCCTTATTCAATCATCTATTGATTTTTTTCTGCCAAAAACCAATGTTGCGACGCCGTTATATTCGACAATAGCCGATTCCCAACAAAATCAATTTTCGATTTATTCAGATCTTACCATCGACAGGAAAAAATTCATCGCTGTTTCCTATCGTGGCAATGAATTGAACCGACTCGTTTTTACTTTAATGGTTCCTTATGGGCAAATCGAAACCCAAATGCAGATGCTTAGAATAAGAACCATCATGGGATTACTCCTTTTTCTCGTTTTGATTATCGGTTCTTTGCTGTTAAGTCGCAAATATCTTTTGAATCCGCTTCACGAGTTGAAAGACGCAATCAATGCCTTTTCCAGGCGCGACTTTCGTTTTCGAACGCGAATATTCAGCAACAATGAGTTAGGTCAGCTCAGTCATGCGTTCAACATTACTTTTGCCAATCTTGAAGACCTTAATGTTGCAGAAACGGTTCAAAGCACATTGTTACCCCAGCAAGCGATAAAATCAGGTTGTTTGCATGTGCTGATCTATAATCGCTGCATGTCAAAGCTTGGCGGTGACTGTTTCAATATCTGTCATCGCGACAAAAATACCCTGCAGATTTTTATCGGCGATGCTACCGGGCATGGGGTTGCAGCAGCTTTGAGCGTGGCTATGGCAAAATCAGTTCTGATCAATGAAGAACGAGAAGGATTTCCCAGTGCAAATGTTTTGATTCCCCTCAATAGCGTCTTTTTTGCCAATAGACGAAAAAAACGGCCTGATCTATTAACCGGCCAGGTTTTTCATGTAAGTAATACCAGTGGCGAATTTAAGTTTTTCAATGCCGGACATACTCTACCACTGAAAATCGCCGCCAACGGAGAATCTGCAGCTTTTATCAGCAATAGCGGTTTCCCACTGGGACTGACGGCAAAACCCGATTACCCTGAGGCTTCTGAAAAAATTGCACCAGGCGAAATAATTTTGATTACTACCGATGGGTTCATCGAATTGAATGGCAGAAATGGCAAGCCAATCGGTTTTGAAGGTTTCAAAGATATTGCCCTGCAAACATGGAACTCAGATCCTGAAAAATTTAGAACCAACCTTTTGAATGCTTTACTTGGACTGGGCGAAAATTCTGAAGATGATCAAACCCTTATTCTGGTGAAAAATGTTGAGTAAAAAAAGAACAGAAGCAATTCGCAAAGCAGGGCCTGTTGAAACAGGTTTTATGATTATCTGCCTGCTGATCATACCTGCCATCTTCACCTATGAAGCATTCTTCTATTTTGACCAGGGAAAAATTTCGAATCAGAAAACTTTGATCCGGCAAAATTTAATCAAAATGGCTCAATCAAGTGAAAATTTTTTTGATGAAAATGACTTTTGGCAAAGCTATTTAAGCCTTTCTTTTAAACATAGCGAATCAATGACTGAATTCGTCGAGCAGCTTGAAAACGCAGCTCTTTTTGCCACAAAACTTCCCCAATTCATAGTTTGGCGTCCAAACGGAAAAATACTGAAAAGCAATTTTTCACGAAAGCAACTAAAAAGAGATGGATGGCAAGAAGTCTTTTTACTTGTAAAAAATGCAATGAGTAATGTTCAGCCACAAAAATCCTCAGCATGGACCAAGCTAAGACAGCTTTTTGGATCAAGCTTTCACATTACAGCAAACGAAATTGCCAACGAATTCATTTCTGCCAAGATGGCCAATTTCGATGTCAATAATGAAAAGCCACGGGTTTGGATAGCCAAAAACCGCAAAGGAATGGCCCTGGCCCTTTTTCCCAAAGATTATCTTGATTTGAAAACAGGGCAAAGAGCCTTCTTCAAGCAATGGAAAACCCAGATCGGCTGTTTTGCCATTTTTAAAAACAATCAAATTGTTTCTATATCGGACAAATGTAACACCACCAATCTTCTCTCAGCTTTTCATCGCCTTAACAAAGAAAAAATACAGCATGTTTATGAAACAAAACGGTATTTTTTCATTCTTGAAAAACTTGGCCCCGATCGGCAGATTCTGCTTGGCAGCGAAGCGCCAGAAGCTGCCAAATCTGGAAAAAAAACCATGCTCATGTATTTGTCAGTAATCTTTTGCTTTGGCATTTTTTTCAAAAACCTATTTTATGGCGGCGGATTTCTTGCAAAGACATCGGTGGGGATGCAAATCTGCATTTTTCATTTCATCGTGGCCGGCATACCGTCCTTCTTCGTGGCCATACCGGCAATAAAGCATTTTTCCCAGAAAAAAACGGTTATGATCGACGAAAAGCACGCGGAAATGACACAATTCCTGCAGAATATAGACCGAAGCTCGCAATTCGAATCATCAAGAATCGTCAACGACGCAAGAAAAATCGCCAAAAAACTGCAGATTCTACTGACCAAAAAATGCGAACCCATGCAGATTTCCAAGGCTTTCACGCCCATTCTTAAAAATTACGATTTAAGCAATTTCCTGCTACTGGATCAAAAGACCGACCTTTTTTACGAAAAAGACAATTACATGAAGAATGGAAAATTTTATTCATCAAAAAATAGTGGAAAGGATTTTGGTTACGAAAGTCGCGAAATGGAAACCTTGAAAGCGATGGGTGACTATCTTCTCGGCATGCTCAATCAAGAAAAAAGCCGATTTGAGCCCAAACCCGATCATTCTTATGTATTTGAAATGTTTTTTCAAAAATCGATGGAAATGTTTATCAACCGACTGATCGACAATTATGATCAAATATTTGAAATTGGTTGGGGAAGCACCCCTTTAAGACTGTATCCATATTACCTTAGAAGGGAAAACGAAAAGAAAGTCTCGGTATTTTTTCAAATCAGTTTACAGCCTGGTTCTTTTGACTACAGCTTTATCAGAAGAAATCACAAATCCTTCAACAGCAACCCAAATCAAATCAAGGTAATCGCAAAAATCCATGGTTCCTGCTTTCCAGAGAATTTTGATACAGACAAAGCGAAAGATTATCTGTTTGGTCTTGTGTCGAAGGACCCAAGTGTTAGGCCGGTAATTGTCGACTATAATGGAAAAAAACATTTGTTTTCAGGTCTGAGAGGAAATCTTTTACGTTCTACCGACCTCATCGCTCTGTTTCCACTTGAAAATATCGACCATCTTGTCAGCAATGAACTAAGAAAATTCCTTTTGAGCGCGGTGTCATCATTGCTATTGATCATAATTACAAGCATTTTCTTTTACGGAAGTCTTCTTCGCCCGGTCAAAAAACTTCAACTGGCGACCCAGGCTCTCAATAACCGTAAATTCAATTTCAGAATTGGCAACCTCTCTCAGGATGAATTCGGCGAAATGGCTGAGATTTTTGACGAGAGCATGGCCGACTTTGAAGAACTTGAACTGGCAAGCATGGTGCAAAGCCGGTTGTTTCCAAAAACAAGGCTTAACTGCGGAAACTACTATGTGTTTGGAAAAAGCGTGCCGATGGCACAACTCGGCGGCGACTATTTCGACTATTTCCTTTCGAAGCAGGGCAAGCTTTGCATATTAATGGGAGACGTTGCCGGCCATGGGGTCGGCTCTTCACTGATAATGGCCATGGCCAAAGCTGGTGTGATTTATCAAGGTGATAGAGCCGAAGATCCGGCTGCAATGTTAAAAGGGCTTCATCGGATGATCTTACATACCCGCAACAAATCACAACGTAAAATCATGACTTTTCAATACCTATGTCTTGACGCAGATTTAGAGGCTGGAAAATATGCCAATGCCGGAGGTTGTGCTCCTCTGCTGGTAGATATCAACAAGAAATCTGTATGCGAAATAAATCTAACCGCGCCAGTGTTGGGAGGATTTAAAAACTCGCATTACGCAAACATAAGCGTTGATCTAAAAGCTGGCCAGGCAATAATTTTTTATACTGATGGTATAATCGAATCGAGGAACCGCTTTAATGAAGAGCTCGGTTATGAACGCTTCCAGCAAATGGCTCTGAATTGCTGGGAAGAGGAACCTGAAAACTACTATCAGCGCCTTTACGATGCCTGCATTGCCTGGCGTGGTGAAGTTCCGGCACAGGACGATATGACCATGGTTATTTTACAGAGAAAAAAGAACAATGGAAAATATTGCTGCTGATTGCTTAAATTGCAACCCGCAGACTCTGCCGACAACCAAGCCAGTTGTGTATTTGCGAAAAAATCCCCTGGGTATCGAGTTTGAGCATTGAACGCAATTCACTCTGAGAACCCTGTTGAACGAAATCATCTGGAATTCCAATGCGCAGGAAAGGAGCTGCTAAACCTATTTCTGCCGCCATTTCCAGAATCATGCTGCCAAAGCCGCCAGCTAGTGCATGTTCTTCAACTGTCACGATCGGCATGCGTCTTCTAATGATTTCAGCAAGGGCAACTCGATCAAAAGGTCGAATAAATCTCGGATTGATAACCCGGCTGCAAATGCCTTCTTTCTCAAGCATTTCTGCGGCCTCAAGAGTGGGTTGAACCATGCTGCCCAAAGGAATAATGGCTAGATCATTACCATCACGCAGCAACTCAGAGCGGCCACAGACGATTTGCCGGCGTTCATGGCCTGTTATTCCTGTCCCTGCTCCACGAGGATACCTTATTACAACAGGCCCAGAAGCTTTGGAAGAATATCGAAGCATCTGTTCAAGTTCAATCTCATCACGGGGAGCCATGATCTCAAGCCCGGGAATCATCCGCAGAAAGCTGATATCAAAAACACCATGATGAGTTTCACCGTCTTCTCCTACCAGACCGGCGCGATCCAGACAAAGAACGACCGGCAATTTCATCATACAGACGTCATGAATAACCTGATCGAGGGCGCGCTGTAAAAAGGTGGAGTAAATCGCCACAAACGGTCTGAGACCGCCACGAGCCATTCCAGCTGCCATGGTTACAGCATGCTGCTCGGCAATGCCAACATCATAAAAACGGGCTGGGTGCTCTGCAGCAAAGCGATTCAGCCCGGTACCTTCTTTCATTGCCGCGGTAATTGCGACTATTTTCCGATCGGAATTGGCCAAATCAGATAAAACATTTCCAAAAACTTCAGTGTAGGTCGGCGGGGTATTAACTGATTTTCTGGCTTTTCCAGTTTCGATTTCAAAAGGACCGATGCCATGGAATTTATGACATTGCTCCTGAGCCGGCTGATACCCGCGTCCCTTTGCAGTCAAAACATGAACCAGAACCGGGCCTTTGCGTTCGCGAGCCCTGATCAGCGCACGCTCAAGAGTTTCAAAATCATAGCCATCCACCGGACCAAAATACTTGAACCCGAACTCTTCAAAAAGCATGCCGGGAGTTAGCAGGTATTTCAAACTGCCTTCAATTCGGCTCAAAACGTTATACAGACGCGAACCAAAACCTGGGATCTGTTTCAGGATATGTGCCAGATAATCTTTTGGTGTAGTATAGGCCGGCTCGAGACGAAGTCGATGCAGATACATCGACAAAGCCCCGACATTGGGCGAAATTGACATTTCATTGTCGTTGAGAATTACGACAACATTGTTTTTTTCGTGCCCGGTAAAATTCAGAGCTTCGAAAGCCATTCCTCCGGTCAGGGCGCCATCACCAATTACCGCAATGACTTTCCCATTACGATTCAGGTGCTCATTCGCAATAGCCAGACCCTGTGCAGCAGAGATTGAGGTTGAACTGTGGCCGGTATTGAAGACATCATGTTCGCTTTCACAGATCTTGGGAAAACCACTTAGACCACCAAGGGTTCTGATGGTTGGAAATTGATCTCTACGGCCGGTAACAATCTTGTGTACATAGCTCTGATGCCCGACATCCCAGATGATTTTGTCGCGAGGGCTTTGAAAAACTCTATGCACAGCCAGAGTGAGTTCAACAATCCCCAGATTGCTTGCAAGATGACCACCATTTCGAGAAACAACCTTGATGACACAATCGCGAATCTCTTCGGCAAGCAAATTCAACTCTTCGATTGAGAGCGTTTCCAAATCCCGCGGACCATTGATTCTATCTAGTAACATTGTAATGTCTTGGTAACCTGTAGTTAATTCTTGGGATTATACCACAGATGGAAATTTAATCAAAATTCTCTTCTGAGGGTTTTTTCTCTTCACCAGCAGCTGCATCTGTATTGTTTTGCTCCTCTTCCGGGGGCAGAGGTTTCATTTCATCGAGAGCATGGTGCTGGTCTTGCAATGCCTTATTCGATTCGAACAACAAAACCCATATCGTCTGAAAAACGATTTTAATGTCGAGAACGATACTGTAATTATCGAGATAAAAATAGTCATAGGTAACCTTATCGACAAGGCGAAGATAGAACCTCGAGTTGACCGCAGCAAGCCCAGTTACTCCAGGTTTTACTGATAATCTTCGCCCCTGAAATTCGCAGTAGTCACGAACAAAGAAAGGGCGCTCCGGGCGTGGACCGACTACTGACATCTCTCCGGTTAAAACCAGAAAAAATTGCGGCAGCTCATCGATGCCGAAACGGCGCAAAAACCTGCCGAGGGGTGTTGCCCGCGGATCATCGGCAGTAGCCACTTTTGGACCATCCCCAGCTTCTGCGCCAATGCGCATCGACCTGAACTTGATAACATCGAATTCTTTGCCGTATCGCCCGACTCTTTTCTGCTTGTAAAAAATCGGACCGGGAGAATCTAAACGAATCAACAATGCCGCCAGGATCATTAACGGCGAAGAGATAGCAAGGGCAAACAAAGAAAATCCCAGATCAAAAATCCTTTTGCCCATTCTTTGCAGGAAACCAAGTGGATGCGAACCTATAGTTATCAACGGAAAGTCTTCAAGGCTACGCAATCCAATGCTGCCCGCGGTTTTACGCGGATCGCAGGTAATACGAACCTTAAAGTCGTGAGGTTCTTCTTTCCGATGATAAAAGATTTGTGCCCAGAACTGATCGAGATTGATCTCAGGATCGGTAACAAAGACTTCATGAGCATGACGAAAAACGACTTCTGAAGCGAGTTCGTCTATTTGCTCAGATTTCAAGACCTGTACAAGCTTGAGTCGAACCCCACCGCGCTTGTGAAAATGCTTGATGATTCGACGGCCTTCACCTTCATTTCCTATGATAATCGCTCTTCGAATCAATGGATGTGGCTTGAACAACCTTACCGCAAGAATTCTTATAAAGAATACAATTATAATTGAAAACCCTGTGGCAAGTAGAAAAACTGGTCTGGGAAAAGTGTGGGCCTGAGCGGCCATGGTACGCGAAAGAAAGGCCAGAAGATTGAAACTGATAAATGAGGCAAGAAGGG
>CAZQUE010000095.1:0-16801 GCA_964596185.1 uncultured bacterium
AATTCAACCTGCTTCAATATTGATTTTGAAACCGGTCGATTAATCGACAGCGAGCAATTAGACCTGAACCCGGCAATAGTTGCATTTAACCTTACAGAATCAGGCAAAACCATTCTTTGCCGATTTGAAGATAATTTAATCAGCATTTCCGGGCTAAATGATCTTGATAAAGAGTTTCGCATAGAGTGGCAGCAGGCAAAACCAGTATATTTTAGGCACTCTCCGGATTTCGGCATTTTTGCCTTTATCTGCAGCGACAATTCAGTTGCGGTCGTAAATTGCGCTAAAAACAATGAGATTTTGATTATTCCCCCATCTGCCTATCAGGTAAATTGCCTCGAAATAGATGTATTTGCAAAACTTCTTTATATCGGCAACGAAGATGGCAATCTGAGCGTTTTCTACCTGGAGAATGGCAGCAAAATTTCAAGTCTTTCAATTGTTTCAACCCCTATACATTGTCTGCGCCTGTTACCAGGCAACCAAGTTCTTGCTTCAGGTGATGCAGAAGGTTTCATTAAGTTCTATCGTAGCCCTCAAGATTCAACCCCTTTTATTCTTCAGGCCCACGAGGCCCCAGTGGTTTCAATTCTGCAGGCAAACGACAATATTCTTTGTACTGCCGCTTCAGATGGCACAATAAGGCAATGGGATCTAAAAAACCTTAAAGAGCAATTCAAACTCAACAAAGATTTTCAAACAGGCTTTTGGGGCACTTTTACGAAACAAAATCGCCTCTGGTTATTTTGGGGCGAAGAAAAACTAAGCATATGGGATACCAAAAGCGGCAAAATGATTTTTGAAACTGCTTGTCAGCCAGGAAAGCATTCCTGTGCAGCAACCAATGATGGTCGAATCTTTTTCATATTTGAAAAAATAATAAGAGTTATTGATGCAAAGAAAAACTTTGAATCTGATGATTTTTTTGCTAATGCCCAGGACATAAGCGGATTAAGCATTTCTGCAAATGAAAACAGGCTGGTTTTCTGGACATCAAGAAAAATGTGCATATTGGATCTAAACTCAGCCGAGTTGATGAACAACCTGTCATTCAGGTCACTAAAAACCTCCGGTTTTTCACCTGACGACAAACATCTGCTTGCACAAAGCACCACAAGCCTCAGCCTGATAAATATTGATTGCCCTAAAGAAGAGTTTATAGAATTCAAGTTTTCCCAGTTTACCGACTCTTTTGAAGATTTTTGCTTTTCTGCTGACGGAAATGCAGTTTTCTCATGGAAAACCGGCTTGAAAGGCGCAACTCTTACAGAAAAGCAAAAATCCGTTTTTTTGACAAAAGAAACTATTCTTTCGGCAACTGCGGCCAATTCAAGTAACAGCCTGGTTGCCATAAATGAAAAAGGTGAGTTGATACATGGCAGCTTTTTTCCTTTCGAAGAAAAAGAAAGACTTTGTTTAACTGATCAGACCTTATTCAACGCACAATTCTCACCCGACGGCAAAAGGTTGGCAACTATAAATGCCAAAAACCTTCTCCAGTTCTGGGACCTAACTACTCATCAGACTACTGGCGAATATGGAGTCGAAGGCTTTTTCAAACGAATCGTCTGGTCAAAAGACAATCGATTTTGTACTCTCGAAGGTGATGATTCAGGCGAATTCATGATCTTCGAGCTGCCAACCATGAAGCGAAATTTTGAAAATGCCTACTGCGCCCATAATGAAGATTTGTCATATCTGAGCGAAAAAATCATTCTGCCCCATTCCGCAGATAAGTAACTTCGAATTTTCGGCCGATTCTTTGACCGCAACATAAGTCCATTGAATTCAGGTATTTCCCTGTTAAGGCAATTATCCTCTTCGAGGATTTCGTATTTTGCCTATTTCAAAGCTGTTTCAAGAAGTAATCTAAAAATATAAGCGCTTTTTGATTTTTGAGTGATTTCCTGGTGATAAATCTGCACATTTTGGGATAAATATGTTATAAATTAACCCTCAAACAATAAAACGCTCGATGTAATAAGCGGGGCTAATCAAGAGGAATAGAATGGCAGATAATTGTTTTAAAACTATTTGTGAAACCAGGATTCTGGTCGGGTTTTTGGGCGAAAAAGGCCAGGCTGCATGGTGGGAATCATCTTTTCTTTCTTCATCTAGCAAAACATTTCTTGCGCCAATTTTTCCGAACACCATGGCAGTGGCACAATACACTGGTGTTTGTCAGGCAGCTTCGATTGTTCATGATGAGCACATTGGTATCGGTCGGCATTATCATCTTTACCGACTTCCAGATTCTATTGAACGCCAGCTGTTGAAGTGCATTCAAGACCGGGAATTCGCCGAAAGCTTGTCGCAATACCTTTCGTCTCAAGAGGCTGCTATGAATCGCCTCAAAGAATTAGGTGCTAAAACTATCAAAAAGACAGAAGGCCCCATTGTGGCTGGCGATTATTCTGATGCAAAATTGAATGATCTGGTCAGTGTGGCCCGCTCCCATTATATTGCTGCAATTCAACAAGGCTATAAATCTTACCCATATATGAGATGTGCGTGATGGTAGAGCCACAAACACGGTATACGACTCAATTGCAGGCGGGTCTAGGTCTGATAGAAGAAACAAAGCTGTTATTGTCAATTTATAATGCAGGAATGACGGCTACTCAACTCTATGATACTGCGCTAGAATTCGGGGTTTTTCCAATGGTTTCGGCCAGAAGACTAAGAAATGTAATTGCTGAGTGCTTCTCACCAAGATACTTAAAGTCTGATGCTGCAAAGTATCTTAAGCCAATCAGCCAAGCATTACCTGCTTCAACCTTGGATCAGTTTCTTCTTGTTTTTACTGCCATGGCCAATCAGATTTTGTTCGATTTTATAGTTGAAGTCTACTGGAACAGATACTCTAGTGGCCGAGACACTATTTCTACAGATGACGCAAAAGTTTTTGTTAACAACGCGGTTCATGAGGGTAAAGCTCAAAAGATATGGTCTGAATCAACAATTAAAAGAGTCTCTTCGTATTTGATTGGATGCTGTGCAGATTATGGCTTACTTTCTTCTAATCGCTCGTCAGTCAGACAGATTCAATCTATAAGACTTCATGAGCATACTTTGGTTTTCTTTTCTTATTGGCTTCACTTTCAGGGCATTGGTGACAATACCATCATCAATCATGATATTTGGAAACTATTTGGTTTTGAGCCAAACGATGTTCGAGAAGAGCTTAAAAGAATTGCCAAAAGAGATTGGTTAATAATTCAATCAGCTGGTGATGTTTCGAGAATAAGCTGGGTCTTTAATAGTCTAGAGGAGGTCGTTGATGTCATCGTTAAAAGCTGATTTTAACGAACTTATAGAGCGCATAAAAGCAGGCCGTGAATTTTATAATGCTAGCTTTGAGCCGATTTTCTATCTTGTTTTTTCACCAGAGCAGATATTAGAAGTCAAAAGACTTATGCCAGCATGGTCTGCAAAGCTCAAGAATGATGGCTGGAAAGTTAATGTCTTTTCTATCGCGACAGAAATAAACAAAATTCTTGAAGCGGCACCTCTGAGAAATATTTGGTTGGCAGCTGATGCAAAGGCACCCTTACAATGGGAAAAAACCAACAAAACTTTGGCCAATGCTCTAAGCAATGGAGCTTTACAAACAAAACTTGAGCAGGTATTAGAGAGCTTAACTGATGACAACCGAAATATTCTGCTGGTAACTGATATTGAAGCGCTGCATCCATATATGCGCATTGGCGCTATTGAGAGTCAACTTCAAGGCAAATTCAATATACCTACAATATTCCTTTATCCTGGTGTAAGAACAGGCAAAACCATGCTTAAGTTTTTAGGGTTTTATCCAGAAGATGGCAATTACAGATCCGTTCATGTGGGCGGTTGAGAAAAAGCGGGGACTAGCTATGCAAATTAAAACTTTATTTGATTCCAATAAAAATATTTACCGTACCATTGAGAAGGTTATTACCTACGGAGTGTCGCAAGAAGCCCGATTAAAAGCAGAAATTTCTGAATATGTCGTAACAGAAAGCATTGAAGAGCAATTTGAGAAATTGCTCTGTAAAATGCAGGCGGCTATGGAATCTGGCGGAGAAAACGAAGTCGGCGTCTGGGTTTCAGGCTTCTACGGTTCTGGTAAAAGCTCTTTTACGAAATATCTAGGGCTTGCATTTGACGATAATGTAACTGTAGACGGCGTTCCGTTTATGCAGCATCTGCAAGATCGTCTAAAAAAATCGACCACGAAAGCCCTTTTGAATACGGTTTCAAAGCGTTTTCCTGCCGCAGTGCTTATGCTTGACCTTGCAAGCGAACAGGTAGCAGGCTCCACAATGGAAGAAGTTTCTACCGTTCTTTATTACAAAGTTCTTCAATGGGCTGGTTATTCTCGCAACCTTAAGGTCGCTGCTTTTGAGCGTAAACTTAAAAAAGAAAATCGCTATGACGAGTTTTTAAAAATTTTTAAAGAACAGACAAATGGTGAAAAATGGGAAAACTATCGTAACGACGAACTAGTCGTAGACAGTCTTATACCCGAGATTGCACACCAGATGTATCCTGCTTTGTTTAAAACATCAACTTCATTTTCGACAGAAGCGAGCGAGGTCATACGTTTTGAAAATGACCGCGTCGAAGAAATGCTTGAGATTGCTCGCGAAGCCACTGGCAAAGAATACATAATCTTTATCGTCGATGAAGTCGGCCAATACGTTGGCTCAAGGCAGGCTTTAATTTTAAATCTTCAAGGTCTTGCTGAAAATTTAAAGAAAATTGGCAATGGCAAAGTCTGGCTGATCGGCACTGCACAGCAGACTCTTACAGAAGACGACACCAAAGCATCTTTGAACTCTCCTGAGCTTTATAAATTAAAAGATAGGTTTCCTATTGAGGTCGATCTCGATGCAAAAGACATTAAAGAAATCTGTTACAACAGGCTTTTAAGCAAATCATCAGCTGGCGAAAAAGAACTGGGTGGTTTATTTGACAAACATGGGCAAATGCTGCGGCATAATACCAAGCTTATTGATGCCAGGGTATATGGCGCTGATTTTGACCGACAAACGTTTGTTAACCTATACCCGTTCTTACCAGCGCATTTTGATATTCTGCTTCACCTGCTTGGCGCTCTTGCGAAAAGTACCGGCGGCATCGGTTTACGCTCTGCAATCAAAGTTATTCAAGATATTCTGGTTGAAGGCTCAAACGGTAAAACACCTATTGCAGATCAATCTGTTGGCTGGCTTGCAACCACTGTTACACTTTATGACACGCTTGAAAAAGATATTCGTCGCGCCTTTCCATCACTTTTTCAGTCTGTAGACAAAGTTAAGATCAGATTCCCTGATTCTGCGCTACACCAAGATATCGCCAAAACTGTCTGCGTATTGCAGATATTGGGCAATCTGCCAGTAACAGTGCAAAATGTAACTAGTTTGATGCATTCTGGCATAAGCGCCACGTCATCGTTAGAAATCGTAAAATCAGCTGTAGAAGAGCTTATTAGTGATCCTATTGTTCCCTTTGGCGAGCAAGATGGCCAGCTGTGCTTTTTCAGCGAAAAACTTAATAATATTGAGCAAGAGCGCGCCACGATTCTCTTGCGAGCAGTAGAGCTTCGTCGAATTCAAAATGAAGCATTGAAAGCAGTGTATTCACCTTTGCCCACTACCCAATTAAATGGCACCTTAGCCGTGCCAACAGGTATTAAAGCCCAAGCTTCAAATGGTTTGCCCGTTTCGCTGGCAGGTGATCGCAATACAATTCAAACCGTTGTTGAACTTGTCGAACCACAAGAATATGAAACAACCAAAATAAGATTAACTGACGAAAGCAGACATAAGACCGCCCGATATCAAATCTTTCTGTTCGGTCGGTTGTCGGCGAAAATGCAAGATTTAACCAACGAGATCTTTCGCAGCCAGGAAATTTCTAATAAATACCGTGGCGACCCTGACCAGGAAGTAAAAGATTACTGCAATGGCCAGATCGAACGAAAAAACCGTCTGATAGCAGATCTAGAAAGATTAATTAAGAGCAGTCTTTTGCAGGGTTCTTTTATTTTCAGAGGTGAAATCACAGCAGCAGAAAGTTTGAATCAAGACTTACTTCAAGCAGCACGCAAACATTTGGCCGGCGTCGCTGAACAGGTTTTTGATCGCTATGCTGAAGCCCCTATCAGGGCCGGTACCGATCTTGCCGAAAAATTTCTTCGCCTTGGAAACCTTACCGGCGTAACCAATCAGACCGATCCGTTGGGATTAGTTCAAACGCAGGGCGGTCGCCCTTCAATTAATACCGAACACAAGGCTATTACAAGCATTCGTGACATGATCGAACGCCAGGGCTCAATCGAAGGCAAAAGACTTGTCGATATCTTTACAGATGCCCCTTATGGCTGGTCACCTGATACTTTGCGTTATCTGGTGGCGGCGATGCTGGTGGCTGGTGAGATCAAGTTAAAAGTTGCAGGCAGAGAGGTTACTGTTAAAGGGCAACAAGCCATTGATGCCCTAAAAACCAATAACACCTTTAAATCTGTAGGTATATCACTACGCGATGAGCGGCCAGGCATGGAAATTCTTGCCAAAGCCGCTGAGCGCCTTACAGAACTTTGTGGCGACATGGTGGTGCCGCTTGAAGACGAAATTAGCAAAGCCACTACAAAACTTTTTCCGCAATTACAGCATGCTTATGGCCCATTGGCCGAAAAATTAAAGGCATTAGATTTGCCGGGTGCAGATTGTTTAGAAACTCTTAGTCGTGATATCAAAGACATTCTCTTTAATGACGCATCTGACGCGCCGCAGCGCCTGGGTGGTGAAGATTCTCTTCTTTATGCCAATCTTAAATGGGCCGCCGACCTAAAACAAGCGTTAGACCATGGCCAAGAAGATACTCTGCGGAAATTGCAGAAACATCGTCGTGAAATTGACGCACTACCAAATAGTGGCACACCTGGTTTGCTCAAAAGCGAGTTGGTAGATGAGTTAGGGCAACTTGAAGAGCGTCTTGGTAGTCAAGATTTTTTCAAATATGGGTCTGATTATTCATCGGCGCTGACCCAGCTTAAGGCAAGGGTAAGAGATGCGGTGCAAAAAATGACAAAAGAGCAGCACGACCGTATCAAAGAGGGCGAGCAAGATTTGAACCGCATCGACGAATGGAAAGAGCTGACCGCCCAAGAAAAAAACAATCTTTTAGCTGATCTCGAATCTTTAAGCAGAGAAGCAAGCGAAGACCTGTCTGGCCTGAGAATGCTGGTTAACCAGGAATACACGATACAAGGCAAATTGCAAGAGCTGAAGGGTCGAGTTCAAGATATCGGGCAAAAACGACTTCAAGCAAGGCTAAAGCAGGAACAGGAAAAGGCAAAAAAAGTTGGTGAAAAGATTACTCGATCGTTAAAGCCACCCAGACGTATTAATTGCCTTAAAGACCTGGATATTCTTATCAATGAACTTCAGAGCTTGCGCGGCGAGTTAAAATTTGCCCACGAGTTTGAGCTGAGCTTTGACTTCAAAGAAGACTCAGCAGGGGAAGAATAAAATGGCATTCGATCAAAGCACGCGAAACCGTTTACAAAGATTTGTTGCCGAAGCCAGGTCAATTTTGACCGAAGAGTTTACTCGCCAACTGCAAGCAAACTATGGCTTAGACCCTAAGAGTGGTGGCATTGCCGAGCTTGATACGCTGAAGTTTTTAGATAATCAGGGCCAACAGACCGCAGTTATACTACGAGAAACATTGGCCCATTATGTTACCTCAATTTCAGCAAAATCTGAAAAAGAGCGCAATAAACAGGCTCTTGATCGCATCATACGAGAACAGGCCTTTACTGTTCTTAATCGTCTGGCTGCACTTCGCATGGCTGAGGCCAGGGGCTTTTTGTTAGAAACCATTGCTAAAGGCTACAGTTCAAAAGGCTTTCAGTTATACAAAAGCATTGCCGGCACTGCTATTGGTGAAACTGGCGATGCCTATCGGCAATTTCTGTTCAGTATGTTTGATGAATTCTGTCTTGATCTGGCGGTTCTTTTTGATCGCCACAGCAGCCAGGGCCGTTTGTTTCCTCGTGAATCATCACTGCTAGCTTTGTTAGATCAAATTAATCATTTTGAGATTGAACACCTTTGGGCTGAAGACGAGACCATAGGCTGGATATATCAGTATTTCAATTCCCAGGAAGAACGCAAAAAAATGCGTGCTGAATCACAAGCACCGAGAAATAGTCGCGAACTTGCGGTACGCAACCAATTTTTTACGCCCCGATATGTTGTTGAATTTTTGACTGACAATACCCTGGGGCGTATCTGGTACGAAATGACTCAGGGCAAAACAGCTCTGGTAGAAAGTTGTCGTTATCTGGTGCGCCGACCCAATGAAATCTTTTTAAAAAAGGGCGAATCTGCTCCAATAACTGAATCAGAAGATCAAGAGAGCCTATCTCAAGAAGAACTGCTTAAGCAAACAGTTTACATTCCCTTTCGTGAATTAAAAGACCCGCGAGATTTACTCATGCTTGATCCTGCTTGTGGTTCAATGCATTTTGGTCTCTATGCCTTCGATTTGTATGAAAAAATCTACGAAGAGGCCTGGCAATTAGAAGCCGAGTTAGGCCCGAATGCTTTTTTGCGATCGCACGAGCTTAAGCCTCTACAGACTAGCTATTCAAGCTTTGATGAATTTTGCAAGGCCATACCCAAGTTAATAATTGAGCACAACATTCATGGCGTAGATATTGACCCCAGAGCGGTTCAGATTGCGGGGCTTTCTCTTTGGCAGCGCGCACAACGCGCTTGGCATCAGATGGGGATTAAGCCAAACCAAAGACCAACAATAAAAAAATCTAACGTTGTCTGTGCTGAACCCATGCCAGGCAATAAAGAAATTCTTCGTGAATTCACCGCAAATCTTAACCCACCCGTATTAGGTCAGTTAGTAGAAACCATATTCGATAAAATGCAACTTGCAGGTGAAGCAGGCACCCTTTTAAAAATTGAAGAAGAAATTGCCACAGCAATCAACAATGCTAAAAAGCAGTTTAATCAAGAAATTTTGCATAAAAAGCAAGAGAAAGCAGGGTTCTTACCAGGCATGGCCCCTAAAAGAGAGCCAACTCTTTATGATTTTGCCGATCTTGCCGATGGTACCAATTTTTGGGATACCGCTGAAAAGACCATTTTAGGCACTCTAAAAGATTACGCCGACCAGGCAGAATCTAGCGACGGCCAAAAAAGACTTTTTGCCGAAGATGCTGCCAAGGGCTTTGCTTTCATCGACCTGTGCCGAAAACGGTTTGATGTGGTACTGATGAACCCACCGTTTGGAGCTCCGTCTGTAAGTATTTTAACACTTATGGCGGACAAGTATGCCGATATTAAGACTGATATCTATGGCGCGTTTATAATCCGTGGGACTAGCCTTAGCGTGAAGTTCGGCTTTCTTGGAGCAATAACTTCACGGACTGGATTTTTCGTTTCTTCTTTCCAGCGCTGGAGAGAAGATCATATTTTGCCCAAAGTTCACTTAAATACTATGCTCGACCTGGGTGGTGGTGTTTTGGATTCTGCTATGGTTGAGACCGCTGCTTACACTCTTGAAAATAATCCAAGTAAAAATCGAAAGCCCTCAGTTTTTTTTAGGCTTGCAACAGTAAGCAATAGAGAGTTAGGTATAATTAATGCAATACCAAATGGAATTGTGGACCATCAGAATCCCAATGTTTTTGTTCGAAAAGAGAGTTCATTTATAGCACTACCGAAATCTCCATTTTGCTATTGGATTCCCAATGAAGTCCATTCTGTTCTTCAGCAAAGCCAAGCATTTGAACCAGCTCATGGAGCCGTTTATGTTGGTGTTCAAACTGACAATGACGAAAGATTTGTTCGGCTTTGGTCAGAGGTTCCGGCGGAAAGTTTGGGTGCGTCTTTGCGTGATTCGCTGGAAGGTAGAGGCTGGATAACATTTCTGAAAGGTGATTCTACTAGTCCATTCTATCTTGATCACCATCTAACCTTAAATTGGTTATGGAATGGCCATGAACTTAGAGCTGCGACTGAAAATGCACCTGGTGGTCGGGTTAACAATGAGTCCATCTATTTCAAACCAGGGTTCAGTTGGGCGCTAAGAACGGATTATTTCTCGCCTCATATTGTACCAAAAGGTTGCATTCCATCTGTTAGTAGATACGAAGCGATTCCAGAATGCGGCACAATAGAAAGAGCGACAGAATTGACTGCACAGTTTTCAGCCCCAATTTATGATTTCGTAGCCAAATTGCAAATGGAAAAATGGAAACAGCCGAAATTTATTCCAGGAGTAATTCGCAATCTCCCTGTGCCTGAGTTAGACGAACAGAATAGAAAAACTCTCTGGTCATTAGGAGTGGCAGGTATTCGTTGTTCTCGCAAGCTTCATAACACTATAGAAACTTGTCGAGAATTTTTCCTACCTTGGTTGCAAAGTAAACTTTCGAGTTCTATTCAAATCTCAGCAATTGAACACCGAGATAGTTTAGAAGATATTTGTAAAGAGCTCTATAATACAACCCTGCTAATTTCTCGAACGGTTGATAAGAAGTTTAAGCTTGGAGATAAAGAGAAAGATTCGAACTGGTTTTGTTTTTTGGACTCTGATGACGAGTTAGATAATGAGATAAAACCAAACCCTGTTAATAATTTGCATAATCGTTTTATGCTGGATGAAAATGGGTTTACAAATTCCATTTTCAGCTGGATTATAGGTTCAATATTTGGAAGATGGGATGTAAGATTTGCTAAATCTGGGAGGCAACAAGCAGAATTGCCCAACCCTTTTGAACCACTCCCCACATTGCCACCAGGCATGCATCAGACCACAGATGGTTTCCCTTTGGAACCTAAGAACATCCCTGCTGATTATCCACTTCCAATACCTTGGTCAGGAATTTTGGTGGATGACGAGAGTCATGCTGAGGACATAGTTAGGCGTGTTAGTAAAGTAATAGAGATTATTTGGCAAGGTATTGCCGAAGCTATTGAACTTGAATGCTGTAATATTTTGGGTGTCAAAAAATTGCGAGATTATATACGTCGATCAAGTCTTTTCTTTGCTGACCATCTGAAACGTTACACAAACAGTCGTCGAAGTGCTCCCATCTACTGGCCTCTGCAGACACCATCTGGTTCTTATACTTTGTGGGTGTATTATCATCGCTTAAATGAGCAAACACTTTACACCTGTGTCAACGACTTCGTCGAACCCAAGCTCAAAACGGTTTCTGACGACCTGAATGGTCTGCGCAATAAAACCAACCGCAGCAGTGTAGAAGAAAAGGAACTGGCGAAGCTTACCGACCTGGAAGCTGAGCTGAAAGATTTTAGAGATGAGCTATTACGCCTGGCAAAGTTCTGGAAACCAAACCTGAACGACGGTGTTCAGATCACCGCTGCACCTTTGTGGAAGCTGTTCCAGCACAAGCCTTGGCAGAAAAAGCTGAAAGAAACTTGGGAAAAACTTGAAAAAGGCGAATACGATTGGGCACATCTGGCTTATAGCATTTGGCCTGAACGGGTTTTGAGAAAATGCTATACTGATCGCAGTCTGGCCATTGCCCACGATGTGGAACATGAATTCTGGGAAGAGGTTGAGATTCCGATCATCCGCAGTGGCAAAGACACCGGAGAAACAAAGCTTGAATGGCAGCAGAAAAAGTTGTCGCCAAATCAGTTGCGTGACTTGATTAGCAGAATTATGGGCAATCGATAATGGAGCATGGATTATGAATAACAATCATAAAAAGGGCATTCCTCGAATAGAATCTCTAAAAGTTCAGAATTATCGAGCTTTGAAAGATGTGACACTAGACAACCTTACACCCATAACCGTTCTGCTTGGCCCGAATGGTAGTGGCAAATCAACTGTTTTTGACGTATTTAACTTTCTCTCTGAATGTTTTCAATACGGGCTTCGCCATGCCTGGGATCGCCGCGGCCGAAGCAAAGAACTAAAAAGCCGTGGTGCTGAAGGCCCCATCGTTTTTGAATTAAAATATCGCGAAGCTCCCAAAAACCCTGTTATTACTTATCACCTGGCTATTGACGAAGGCAAAAAGGGCCCCGAAGTTGTTGAAGAATGGCTGCAGTGGCGACGTGGCAGCAAAGGGCAACCTTTTCGTTTCTTAGAGTTTCGCAAAGGTGTCGGCCGTGCGGTTAGCGGTGAGTTGCCAGATGCAGATGACGTAAGAACAGACACAAATTTACGCTCAGCTGATTTGATTGCTGTTAATACACTTGGGCAACTCTCTGATCATCCTAGAATTGCTGCTTTACGAGAATTTATTACAGACTGGTATGTATCATATTTGTCTATTGACCAAACTAGAAATCAACCCGAAGCAGGGCCCCAGGAGCGTTTGAATAAGGTTGGTGATAACCTGCCTAATGTAGTTCAATACCTGAAAGAACAGCACCCAGAAAGATTAGAAAAGATATTTGAAGTTCTTCGCAAACGAATTCCAAGATTGCAGCAGGTTGATGCCAATCCTATGCCTGACGGGCGATTACTTCTGCAAATTAAAGACGCGCCTTTCGAGCAACCGGTGCTTTCAAAATTCGCGTCAGATGGCACTATGAAAATGCTGGCTTATCTAGCTGTGCTCTACGACCCAGAACCTCCGCGATTTATTGGCATTGAAGAACCAGAAAACTTTTTGCATCCACGTTTGCTGCCTGAATTAGCAGAAGAATGCCGAGCTGCTGCTGAAGAATCGCAACTTCTTATTACCAGCCACTCTCCCTTTCTTCTTAATGCAATGCGACCTGAAGAGGTGTGGGTGCTTTATCGAGATGAACTTGGCTTTACCCAGGCCATAAAAGCGGTTGATCTGCAAGGCATACCTGAAATGATTGAAGCTGGCGCCACTCTTGGGCACCTCTGGATAGAAGGTCATTTTGGCATTGGTGACCCGCTTATTAATTCTGGCGCTCCTAAGCAGAAAAAGAAGGTGAAAAGATGATGCTGGAAAAGCTGATCGTATTCGTTGAAGAATACTCAATGGAAGCAGCATTGGAAGTAATTTTGCCTAGAATGCTTGGGGATATTGATTTTCAGATAATCCGGTTTCAATGTAAGGCTGATTTACTCAAGCATTTGCCCGAACGGCTTAAAGGATATTCCTGGATTCCTGATAACTGGTCTATTCTTGTTCTTATCGACCGGGATGATAGTGATTGCAAAGCGCTTAAACAACAGCTCGAACAGCATGCTATTAACTCGGGTTTTGTTACCAAGACCAGTGCTGGTTCTGGGCAGCGCTTTAAGGTGACAAATCGTATTGTTATAGAAGAGCTTGAAGCCTGGTATTTTGGCGATTGGCAGGCGGTTAAGGCCGCTTATCCGAAAGTGCCGGCTACCATACCCAAAAAGGCTCCTTTTAGAGATCCAGATGCAATTATTGGTGGCACTTGGGAAGCCTTTGAGAACGTATTGAAGCGAGCCGGCTATTTTTCAACCGGTTTGCGCAAAATTGAATGTGCCCGAGAGATTGCTCAATACATGAATATTCAACAAAATACTTCTGGAAGTTTTAATATGTTTCGCAAGGCGGTGCAAGCCATTGCAGCTGGGGGTGTCGCTTGAGTATAAAGCAATTTATAAAAGACAAAGTTTTAGGTGCACGCCTGCAGAAAAAACAGGTTTTGGCTGTATATGACTCTGATCATCGCTACCACGATATATGCCTGGAAATGGCCAGCGAAAAGACAATGGTTATCGATGCCAGCGAATCAAGCATCACCAGCAGAGCACAAGCTATCGCCGCCTTATCAGCACTTGGCAGAAACGAAATCGAGCAGCTGCTTATCTATGTTCCTAAGAATAAGCCATTGGAAGAAGAGGAAAAACAAAAAGATCCATTTGCTCTTTATGTGGCCTGTGGTGAAGTTTTTCCTGATGGCGATGGCGACACATACTTAAGTCTTTGTCTTAAGGCTAAACCTGATTATCAAACGCAAATTCGCTCAGTTTTTGCAGAAAATGAGAATCCTGAATTTGCTGTAATTGATGCCATAGGTGGCGGCTCAAGTTGGCCGAATCTGCAGGCTCTACTGAGTTTGGAGTCGACTAGAGACATCTTATTTGCACTGCTCTGCCCGAATGATAACCAACTGGCAGCCTTAAAAGGTAAAGAGAGCTGGGTTACAGAAGCTAAAGACCTTTTAAAGCTAAGTTTGGGCTTAACTCTCAAAACAAAGTGTAAAAGTTGGTCGGCTATCGCTGATGAGCTGTGGCGCTATCTCTTGTTCAGCGAGTTTGTTTTTGACTTGCCAGAAGCACTGCCTGAAAGTCTGGTTGACGTGCCTCACGCACAAAATGCTGCCAGGCCTCTGGTTGAAGATATATGTGATCGCCTTCGCAGCGATTGTCGAACCCAGAATGAATATATTAATCGAGCAGAGACCATCGAAACAGAATTAAACCTTGTGGCTGTTTGTGGCACAATGAAAGATCTTGGCAGTCGTGATACTTTTCCGTTTGAAGAACGCACTTTCTTGCGGCACGCAATTGCATCTTTGCTTAAAGACAATATTGATGAAACAAGAGAGATTCTATCGCGGCATTCAGAATCTGTCTGGACAGGTAAGGGAGAAAATCAAGTGCAGTGGGATTTTCTTCGCTCGGCGTTGGCATTGATAAGTTGTTGCCAGGATAACGAGAGGGTTTTAAGCGAAAAAAGCAGATCAATGGATGAGTTGATAAATTTCTACGTCAGTCAGCTTAGAGAAATTGATCAGAGACAGCGGGAGTTTGAGCAGTCAGTTAGCGATTACGCCTGGCAAGATGTTCAAGGGGTAATGACGCCGGTTCAGGATTTTGTACGTAAACAATACGGCAGATTGATTGAAAAAGTGCAGTTCATTTTTACCAAGCACTTTCAACAAAGCGGTTGGCCAATAGTTGGCAGAATGTCAAATACTGAGGTTTTTGACAAATTGGTTGCGCCCAAGCTTGAAATCAGTGGTAATAAAGTCGCTTTTATCATGGTAGATGCACTGCGATACGAATTGGGCATAGCGCTGGAAAAACAGCTTTCTGAAGATGCTCGTGCAGAAATAATTCCGGCTTTGGTGCAATTGCCAAGCACCACCCAGGTAGGCATGGCGAGTCTGCTTCCTGGAGCCTCTACTGACTTTCGTCTCGTAAAAAACGATTCTAGTTTTGTTCCACAGGTGAATGGGCAATTAGTCGGTAATGTCACACAGCGAATGGAACTATTTCGTAAAAAATATGGCAATCGTTTTCAGGAAGGTCGGCTTGAAGAGTATGCCCACAAAGGCATTGCAATTAAGCCAGATACAGACTTATTTGTCTTACGCTCTGTAGAGATTGACTCGCATTTTGAAAGTAACCCTGACACCGCACCAAGTGAAGTTATTAACGCGCTTAAACGAATTCGTGTGGCGGTTCATAAATTACGTGAAGCTGGATTCTCTGAAGTGGTTATTGCCACCGACCACGGTTTTTTTATGAATACGCACGCAGGGCCTGGTGACATTTGCACAAAATTGCCTGGCAACTGGATCAATGTGCATGACCGTTCTCTTCTTGGGGATGGGTCATCGGATTCGAAAAATTTCTGCATAAATACAGAAAAAGTTGGAATAAAAAGTGACTTTAAAAAGCTTGCTGGCCCATTCAGCCTTGCAACATATAAAAGTGGTCTGCTTTATTTTCATGGCGGCTGTTCTCTGCAAGAATGTATTGTGCCGGTGATTGAATTACATTTAAGCAATAGTGGTGCTGCCGAGGCGAGTGATGTAACTATTGAACTTAGCTACAAAAATGGTGCCGAAATCATAACAACAAGATTGCCAGTAATAGAAGTGGCAGCGAAGTCAAAAAGCTTGTTTGCGATTGAAAAAGACTTTGAGATTCTTCTTGAGGTGCATGACAAAAAAGGCAATGTTATTGGCGAAGCCAAGCCTGGTGGTGTCGTAAACCCCGCAACAGGAACCTTATTAATTAACCAAAACAAAATAGAAAAAGTTACGTTAAAAATGAGTTTGGATTATGAAGGGCAAATTATCATCAAAGCTCTTAACCCAAAGACAATGGCTGTCTACGCCCAATTAAAACTTGAAACGGATTATACGGTGTAAATTATGGATACATTGGACCAAAAACTTACTTCGATTTTTGAAGGCAAAGTGGTGCGCAAAGACTTACTTCATCGTATTAAAAAGGGAACGAATGTGCCAACCTTTGTCTTGGAGTTTTTACTGGCACGTTATTGTGCCAGCGATGATCCTTCTGAAATTCAGGCCGGACTAGAAGCCGTATTGGATACGCTTAATGATAACTACGTGCGGCCGAATGAATCTAATATAGCTCAATCAAAGGTCGCTACTAAGGGTAAATACAAGTTTATCGATAAAGTTCATGTTAACTACGTTGAAAAAGACCGAAGGCATTGGGCCGCTCTGGAAAACTTTGACTCAAGAAAAGTCGCCGTTAGCGAAAAGTTTTATCGTGATCATGATCGATTGCTTCAAGGTGGCTTATGGGCAGAAGTAACTGTGGCTTATAATGAAATCGAAGACGATGATTATACTTTCTATATTGAAGACCTACGGCCAATTCAGCTAAGTCGTTTCGATTTTGATAAATACTGTGCTGGCCGTGCAGAATTTAGCAGAAATGAATGGTTGGACGTAATCTTACGTTCGGTTGGTTTAGAGCCGGCAGAACTCAGTCATAGAAGGAAATTTCACTATATTGCCCGATTGCTGCCCTTTGTTGAGGCAAATTTTAACTTTATCGAGCTAGGTCCTAGGGGAACAGGCAAATCTTATTT
>CAZQUE010000096.1:0-16734 GCA_964596185.1 uncultured bacterium
GTTTATCTTTGCCAGGGCACTGCCGGCCAATGGGTGACTTTTAATGAATAGATCGGTTCTTTGGGCTGATCCGAGGGCAAGCAGGCTTGCCGTCATTGGGTTTTCGGGGTTAAGCGCACATAATTTGGCCTTGCCTTGAGGAAGGATTTGAACGATCCCGATCTGATTCAGGGCATGGATTCGATTATAGGCTGTGCCATAAGGCAATTCTAACCTTTTCGATATCTGATGAATTGATAAAACTCCGTCTGGAGTTTCGATAAAGGCCTTGGTAATATCAATGTTTGTTTGCATGAGCTAATTATAAAAGAAATTGCCAGACTTATCAATATATTGTTAATTAAAAAATATTTTCTAAAAAGTTGACGCAAACCCAATTGAATGTTATAATCCAAAACCATTTCGCGAATGGGCACACAAATTGCTAAGTTTTCGGGGTACCGCCGGCGTTGATATTCAAAACTGCAAAAAATACTATCTATTCCAGAAAACTGACAGAAGTAAAATTTTCTTACGTACAAATTACGGGTCGCATAACCTGCTGTGGTGTGCGCCCGTTCTCTGTTTAGCTGATTGTGCAACACATGGGTTATCCATACGATTTAATTTAAGGAGCAAGGCAGAATTATGGTCACAAAGCAACAGCCTGTAACCAGGAAGTTTCTGATGGCGAAAGATCGGATATTCGACAATATCCCAAATCTGATCGACATCCAGCTGAAATCTTTTGAATGGTTTCTCCAGGCCAGCAGGGATCCTGGCAAAAGAGATAAACAAGGCCTGGAAGAAGTTTTCAGAGAAGTATTTCCAATTCAGGATTACGTAGGTAATCTCTGCCTTGAATACAATGATTATAGCCTGGGTTTGCCGATGTGCAAAAATTGTCCCCAGGTGAAGCTGCGCAAAAAATGTCTTTTTGATGACTGCAGCTTTATCGAAAAAGAATGTGAAATCGCTTTCATCGGCGACACGCCTTTCAGAGTTAAACACAGCCCTGATCAGTGTCGCAAAAGAGATTTGACCTATTCGATTCCCTTGAATATCAGAGTTCAGCTGATCATGCAGCAGACCGGTGAAGTTAAAGAACAGGAAATCTTTTTGGTTAACCTGCCCTGTATGACCGAACGGGGAACTTTTATCATCAATGGCGCTGAGCGCGTAGTTGTCAGCCAGCTACATCGTTCTCCCGGCGTTTACTACAGTTTCAATCGTGCGAAAAAGATGTATTCTGCCAAAATAGTTCCTTATCGCGGAGCCTGGATGGAATTCGAACTCGATCTGATGAAAGATGCAGTATTCGTCAGACTCGATCGCAAGAGAAAAATCCCGATAACCTCTTTCCTTCGCTCGTTAGGATACGCTGACGACGAAAGCATTCTGGAACTTTTCGATAATAATGAAACAATTGCCAGTTCGCTTAAATTTGACAAACAGGCTGTAAGCAAAGCCGAGGGTCCTGACAAGGTTGCAAAAGCCGTCACCGATTCCTTGAAAGCAATTTTCAGCAAACTCAGACAAGGCGACCTCTTTGTTGAAGAAAACGCCCGAGCTCTCATCCGAAGCCTTTTCTTCGATCCGAAAAAATACGATCTCGGTGATGTGGGTCGCTATAAAATCGACAAAAAACTGCGTCTGATCGATCGACTTTCTGAACAAATTGCCTTTAAAGACATCGTAAACCCAGCTAACAAAGAACTGATGGTTGAGGGTGGAAAAAGAATTCGCAAGAACATTGCCGCTCAGCTTGAATCTATGCGCATTCCCGCTTTCATCCGCATCGGCGAAGAAAACCATGGCTACCGCATCATGTACAACCCCGGCTATGCTGAAATTCGGCTTGAAGAAGTTGAAAAGGGTATCGTTGATTTGATCGGTCGCTTTGCCTTTGAATCAATTGCCGACCCGAAAACCGGCGAAATCATCGTCGAACAGGGTGAAGAAATCTATGAAGAAACCTTCAATCGCATTAAAGAACTCGGCATAGAAATGGTTAAAACCCAGAAAGACCGCGTTCTTTGTATTGAAGATATCGTTGGCGTAATCCGCTATCTAATCGATCTTTCAAACGGAATCGGCCGAGTCGATGACATCGACCACCTTTCCAACCGTCGTATCAGACGCTGCGGCGAACTCCTTCAGAATCAGTTCCGCATTTCTCTTTCAAGAATGGAAAGGGTCATCAAAGAAAGAATGACCATCCACGATCTTGACAGCTACACACCGCAACTTCTCATCAATACCAGACCCGTCTCTGCCGTGGTCGATGAATTTTTCGGAAGTTCACAACTTTCACAGTTCATGGATCAAACCAACCCTCTGGCAGAACTTACCCATAAAAGAAGGCTTTCTGCCCTCGGGCCCGGCGGTCTTAAAAGAGAACGAGCCGGATTCGAAGTGCGCGATGTTCATCCAACCCATGATGGCAGAATCTGCCCGATTGAAACACCTGAAGGCCCCAATGCCGGTCTTATTGCATCTCTGGCTGTTTATGCCCGGGTGGACGATTATGGATTCCTTACTACGCCACTTTGTCCGGTAGATTCTGAAACCGGCAAAATTGACTATGCCCAGATCGAATACAAAGATGCTTATGATGAAGATCGATACAAGGTCGCTCAGCCGGACATCCGCATCAGCGATGATCATCATATTGCCCAGCCGACAGTTCCGGTCAAATACTTCAGCGATGATTATGAATTCGATTATCTTCCCAAGGAAGAAATTGAATACATCAAATTCTCACCATTGCAGATGGTCAGCGTTGCATCCGCTCTAATTCCCTTCCTTGAACACGATGACGCCAACCGCGCATTGATGGGTACAAACATGCAGCGCCAGGCTGTTCCGTTAATCGAAACCGAACCGCCCCTGGTAGGAACTGGTCTTGAATCTAGAGCAGCTCACGATTCAGGTGCAGTTCTTCTTTCAAGAAGCAGTGGAACCGTGGTCTATGTCGATGCTGAATGCGTTAAAATCAAACGCGCCAGCCGCCGTAAAGACGATGAAAAAATTCCGGTAACCGAACAGTCTTTCAGAAAATACCAGGGTCGCAAGATCATGGATACGATTGTCGACGAGCTTACTGGTGAAATCATCATCGAAGCAGGGCAAACCCTCGACATTACCTTCCTGTCCAAGATTAAAACCATTACAGATGAAATCAGACTTCAACAGGAATCAATCGATGTATATCGCCTGCAGAAGTTCATGAGATCAAATCAGGGCACCTGTATCAATCAAAAGCCGATCGTAAAAATCGGTGACAAGGTTAAGCCTGGAACCGTTCTTGCAGATGGTCCGGCGACCTCTTATGGTGATCTTGCCCTTGGCCGCAACGTTCTCGTGGCTTTCATGCCCTGGGAAGGCTATAACTTCGAAGATGCGATCATCCTTTCCGATCGTCTGGTAAAAGACGATGTTTTCACTTCAATTCACATTGAAGAATATGAAATCGATGCCCGCGACACCAAGCTTGGTCCCGAAGAAATCACTCGTGATATTCCCAATGTTGGCGAAGATGCTTTGAGAAATCTTGATGAAAACGGCATTATTAGAATTGGTGCGGAAGTTGAATCTGGCGATATTCTCGTCGGAAAAGTTACCCCCAAGGGCGAAACCGAACTTACCGCCGAAGATAAACTTCTGCGCGCAATTTTCGGTGAAAAAGCCCGCGAAGTTCGCAACACTTCTCTTACCGTTCCCCACGGTGAAAAGGGTAAGGTCGTTGACGTTATGGTCTTCTCAAGAGACAACGGCGATGAATTGCAGTATGGCGTCAATAAGCTCGTTCGCGTTTTTGTCGCTCAGAAACGAAAAATCACCGTTGGTGACAAAATGGCCGGGCGACACGGTAACAAAGGGGTTATTTCAAGAATCGTTCCGGTTGAAGATATGCCATACATGGCCGACGGCAGATCTATCGACATTATCCTCAACCCACTCGGCGTTCCTTCTCGTATGAACGTTGGTCAGGTTCTTGAAACTCACCTGGGCTGGGCCGCTGAACATCAGGGGCGTCGTTATTCCACCGCCATTTTCAACAATGGCCGTGAAATCAAAAACGAAGATTTCGTAATGGCGCAGCTTAAAGAAACCTACGATAAAGATCCGCTCAGACTTGTCGACATGGAAGGCAAAGCAACTCTCTTTGACGGCAGAACCGGCGATCCTTTCCACAAGAAAATCATGGTTGGTATCATCTATATCCTCAAACTGGCTCACCTTGTCGACGACAAGATGCATGCCCGATCAACCGGTCCTTACAGCCTCGTTACCCAGCAGCCGCTTGGTGGTAAGGCTCAGTTCGGCGGCCAGCGTTTCGGGGAAATGGAAGTGTGGGCCCTTGAAGCCTACGGTGCTGCACATGTTCTTCAGGAAATCCTTACGGTAAAATCAGATGACGTCGAAGGCCGCGTTCAGGTTTATGAAACCATTATCAAGGGTAAAAACATCATGAAACCCGGCATACCCGAATCATTCAAAGTCGTTGTTTCTGAATTGCAAAGTCTTGGCCTGCAGGTCGACCTCAAGAAAGATGCTCGTGAAGTGCAGATCGACGAGGGCGGCGAACGGCTTTTGACTACCGATTCCGAAGAAGACTGGATGGAAGAAGCTTCTGATGAAAACGAAGACGATCTGTTGACCTCTGAATTCGCTGATGATGAAAGCGAAGAATCAGATGTTGAAGATGATGAATAAGGCCATATTCGGTAAAAGCGAATAAGGAAGGAGCATAAATTATATGTTAGATATGGACAAATTTGATGCGATTCAAATTAGCATCGCTTCTCCAGAGAAGATCAGGTCCTGGTCATACGGTGAAGTAAAAAAACCCGAGACCATTAACTACCGAACTCATAAGCCCGAACGAGATGGCCTTTTCTGTGAAAGAATTTTTGGCCCACAAAAAGATTGGGAATGTTTCTGCGGAAAATACAAAAGCATCCGTTATCGCGGCATCATTTGTGAACGCTGTAACGTTGAAATTACCAAAGCTGCAGTTCGCCGTGAGCGCATGGGGCATATTCAACTGGTAACCCCGGTTGGCCACATCTGGTATTCCAAGGGAAGCCCGAACTACATCGCTCTGTTGCTTGACATTTCTGCCAGAGACCTTGAAAAAGTTCTTTATTTCCAGAGCTACATAGTTATCGATCCCGGTAACCTGCCGCTTTCCAAAAAGCAGCTTCTTCCCGAAGAAGGAACTGCCGGCGAAATGGGTTACCGTGAACTGCGCGAAAAATACGGTGATATGTTCACTGCAAAAATGGGCGCAGAAGCTATTAAAGAACTGCTGGCCGAAATCGACCTGCAGAAACTTGAAAAAGAACTTGGCGAGCAGCTGAAAACAGCCACCGGAACCAAAAGAACTCATCTGCTTAAACGCATGGAACTGGTTAAAATGTTTGCCAGATCAGTTAGCCGTCCTGAATGGATGATTCTCGATGTAATCCCGGTTATTCCACCAGATCTGCGACCAATGGTTCAGCTCGATGGTGGTCGATTCGCGACCTCTGACCTCAACGATCTTTATCGTCGTGTTATTAACCGCAATAACCGCCTGAAAAGACTTATCAAGCTTCAGGCACCTGATATCATTATAAAAAATGAAAAGCGCATGCTTCAGGAAGCCGTTAATGCACTGATCGACAATGGTCGCCGCGGCAAACTCGTTACTGGCCCCAACAATCGCCCGCTCAAATCTTTAACCGACATGCTTAAAGGTAAGCAGGGACGTTTCAGACAGAACCTCCTTGGAAAACGTGTCGACTATTCAGGTCGCTCGGTTATCGTCGTAGGCCCGACCCTGAAACTCCATCAGGCTGGTCTGCCCAAGAAAATGGCTCTCGAACTGTTCAAGCCTTTCGTAATGCATCGCTTGCAGCAGAAAGGCATAGCTCCCAACATTAAGAGCGCCAAGAAAATGATTGAGCGCGAAAGAGATGACGTATGGGATGTTCTCGAAGAAGTTATCAAGCATCATCCTATTCTGCTCAACCGCGCACCGACTCTGCACCGCCTTGGCATTCAGGCTTTTGAGCCTGTATTGATCGAAGGCAAAGCCATTCAGATTCATCCTCTGGTATGTTCTGCTTACAACGCCGACTTCGACGGTGACCAGATGGCGGTCCACGTTCCACTGATGCTAGATGCGCAAATCGAAGCAAGAATGTTGATGCTTTCAAGCAATAATATTCTCAAACCGGCTGACGGAAACCCGATTTCAGCTCCCTCACAGGATATGACCATCGGTCTTTTCTACCTGACTATTGAAAAACCTGAAGGTGACGGTTATCCGGTAACCGAATTAAAACTCAGTAAGGGTATGACCTGGTCCAAGCTTCTTCTTGACGAAGGCCGACCGTTCAATTTCAAACTCGCAGATGAAGTCAGCGAAAGTATGCCCGCCGGCACCGTTTTTGATTCTCCCGAAGCCATCGAACAACTCAACAAGGAAAAAGTCGACTCTATCATCGTTTACCGCCCGCCGGTATTCAGAAGCCTCGAAGAAGCCCGCAACGCCTATGAAACTAACCAGTTCAGCTTGCAGTGGCCGATTTATCTGCAGAAAAACGCTGTTGAACTTGATTCCAAAATCGCTGGAAAAGAAGAAACTGTTCGTGATAGATACTTCCGCACTACCATCGGAAGAGTCGTCTTTAATGATAACCTGCCCGAAGGTTTCCCATTCCAGAACCTCCAGGTCAAGAAGGGCAATGTAGCTTCTTTGATCAAACGCCTGTTTGATATCTATTCTCTGACCATCGTCGGCGAAACTCTCGATCGACTTAAAGCTCTCGGATTCAAATTCGCCACTTATTCCGGCTTGACCATTTCAATCGTTGACATGATCGATCCGCCGAAAAAGAAAGAAATTCTCGAACAGGCCGATCGCAAAGTAATGAAGATTCGCGAGCGCTGGGAAAAAGGTGAAATCTCTCGTGATGAAAGAAAACAGGGCGAAGTTAACGTTTGGACCAAAGCGACTGAAGACGTTACCGATGACTTGTTGCAGGAATTTGAATCTACAGCTCACCTCGGTGAATTCAACCCCGTTTACATGATGGCGTTCTCAGGTGCGAGAGGTAATATGCAGCAGATCAGACAGCTGGCCGCAATGCGCGGTCTGATGTCGAATCCGCGTGGAGACATTCTTGCATTCCCCATTAAATCAAACTTCCGTGAAGGTTTGAACCAGTCTGAATATTTCATCTCAACATACGGTGCAAGAAAGGGTCTGGTTGACACCGCACTGCGCACCGCCGACTCAGGATATCTGACTCGTCGTCTTGTTGACGTTGCTCAGGATGTTGTCATCACCATGGAAAATTGTGGCACCGAACTCGGTGTTGAAGTATCGCCCATTCGCCAGAATAGAACTTCGAACAATATCATGATCGATGACATCGTAGTGCCGATTCGTTATCGTATCGCCGGACGTGTTTTGGCCAAACCAATCGTTCACCCGGTTAATGGTAAGGTTTTAACCATCAAGGTCCATGATGAAACCATCAAACTTGAAGCAGGTCTTTACTGCACAGACGAAATTGCCGCTGAAATCGAATCAAGCTGTGATTTCCAGGTTGCCACTGAAGATCTCAAGCCCGGTATGATCGTTGGCGAACAAATTATCGACCCCAAAACCAACCGCATTATTCTGCGTCCAGATAGAACTCTCAATGAATATGTTCTTGAAAGAATCGCCGAAGCCAACTTCCCCGAAGCAAAAATTCGCAGCAAAATCATTATGCGATCGCCGTTGACCTGTCGTTCAAAGGTAGGCATCTGCCAGATGTGTTACGGTGCCGACCTTGCAACTGGCAAGGTCGTTGACATCGGTGAAGCCGTTGGTATTATTGCAGCCCAGTCAATCGGGGAACCAGGAACTCAGTTGACGATGAGAACCTTCCACCTTGGTGGTGTTGCGTTGGCACAGCGTTCTTATATCAAAGCCCGCAGCGCCGGGATCGCCAGATTCGACAATCTGCGCCTGGCCAAGGTTTCTGACCGAGCTAAGTTTGAAATTGGCTCTGGCACAGAAACTTTTGACAAGAGCGAATTCGGCAGCAATATCAAAACTGTTGTCGTCGGCGGTTACCTCACAGTAGACGGCAAGAGCGGCCGAAAAGATCGTCTGCACATTCCAGTCGGTTCAGAAATGAGAATCGAAGACGGTGATAAAGTTACCCCCGGCAAAGCTCTGGCTGAATACAACCCCAATAACGTTGTTTCAGGATACACCGGTGAAGTAATTTTTGACGGTATCGAACAGAAAGACGGTATGGTCGTTTCTGAAAGCGGTATCATCAGAATTCTTACCCAGGATTTCGATCCGGTAACCAAAGACTTCATTATTGAAGATTACAAGATTCCCCAGGGCGCTACTTTGAAAGTAGAAGACAACGAAATCATCCATGCCGGTAACATCCTTGCTGAAATTTCTGCCGAATCACATGCAGCGATTGCCAGAACCGATGGTATCATCAAGTTTGAAAACGTCCGCATTAAGAATAAGCAGGTCATCAGCGACAATGGTATGGTATTTGTTTTCCCGCTCGACGACAAAAAAGGCGAGCGCAAAGAATACTCACTGCCCAAGAGCGTTAAAGAAGCCAAAGAAGCTGCAGTAAAAACTGCTGGCATCATTCTTAACGTTAAAAACGGTGACGAAGTATACCCTGGCCAGAAAATGCTCTCGATAATTTCTGAAATAGAGGGAACCATAGCTCTTAGTTCCGGTGGAACCAAGATTTCAGTTGCTAAGGAAGTCGAAGAAGAATACGAATTCAAAGGCGAAATGGCAGCTGCTATCGATGAACAGAACAAAACCCTGTCATTGATTGCCCCGATTTCAGGTGTTGTGAGAGTTATTAACGAAAAGAGCGCAGCAAACAAGACTCTTGACCGCAAGCGCGTAATCGTTAAAAACGAAATTGAATACCTTGTTCCTCGTGGCGTTATTCTTCGCCCCAAAGAAAACTGCAAGATTGCCAATGGTGCTAATGTCGCCGAAAATGGTGAGTTGACTACCAAATTGGTCATTCAGGCAGAGATCGATGGCGTTATTGAAATCACCAGAATCAAGTCAGAAATCAGAGTTCATCTGATCTCTGATGACATGGAAATATTGCGCAATGCGACCCTGGCTCGTGCGGCCATCAACAAGGAAACTGAAGAAGTAATCGCTGAAAGTGGCTCTGAAATAGACGAAGCCCTCTACGGCATTCTTGAAGAAAATCGTGGTGCCATAAGAGAAGTTTACATAGTTAAGGGTGAACAGGAAGCCGTAAACATCATCGGCGAAGATGATATGAAGGTTCAGTATCCGGTGCCCGCTGGAGCAACGATTGCCGTTGAAGACGGTCAGGTCGTTAAAGCCGGCGACAAACTGGTAACCGACATCGAACCAATGGTTTCAGAAATTGCCGGAAAAGTAAACTATATCTACGGTTATAACAAGATTATCTGTGAAGAAATTATCGAAAAGGTTCTTGTTTACAGCGGCGTCGAATTCAGCTACCCGGCCACTCTAAGCTTGAAATTCCCTCCGACGGTCGTTAAAGATGGCGAATTAACCATTACTCCCATTCCATTCGAAACCTACTCTCAGGTTGAAGATGCTGATGGCTCGATTGGCGTCAAAATTTGCCAGCGTGTTCTCAAGGAAAAGAAATACGCCATCACCAAGGAAATGGTTGCATCAAACGCTTTGGTTGTTGAAGACGGCGCTCAGGTAAGAGAAAATCAAGTTCTTGCAGTTCTGAAAGCAGAAAACAAGGGCGTTGTCCTCCTTGAACACGACTTCTCCAAAGAAGGCAAGCTCAAGAGTACAATCAAGAGCATTATCGTCCAACCCGGTGAATCACACCAGGTTCTTGATGGTGCTGAGCTCAGGGTTGAAGATGGCGCAAAAGTTAAGAAAGGCGAAATTCTCGCAAAATGGGGAGCTTCGGCCAGAAAAACTACCGACATCATTCAGGGTCTGCCGCGTGTTGCCGAGCTTTTCGAAGTTCGCCGCCCGAAAAAAGAAGCTGTGCTTGCTGAAGAATCTGGTGTAATCCATATTTCAGGTAGCTCTGTTTCTATTCGTGACATCAATTCCGGCGTAGAAAAACCGGTTCGTGTTCAATTCGGTGCCACAGGTCTTATCGTTCATGATGGCGAATACATTGAAGCCGGTGATATTCTTACCGACGGCAAAGTATTCCCGAAGAAACTGGTTAAAGTTGTCGGACTGCCGTTCGTGCGCCGCTACCTGATGGATGAAATCCAGCGGGTTTACCGCGATCAGGGCGTTAGCATCAACGACAAACACATCGAAATAATCGTTCGCCAGATGTTGCGCAAAGTTGTCATCAACGAATCAGGTGATTCAGAATTCCTGCAAAACGAATCAGTTCATGTTCGCCGTTTTGAAGAAAAAGTGAACAAACTGGTTGAAAAGGGCAAAAAACCGCCAGTAGGCGTTCCAATGATTCAGGGAATCACCAAAGCCTCTTTGACCACCGACAGCTTCATTTCTGCAGCATCCTTCCAGGAAACTACCCGCGTTCTTACCAAGGCAGCAATCAAATCGAAGGTCGATTATCTCAAAGGCCTGAAAGAAAACTTGATCATCGGTAAGTTGATTCCTGCAGGAACCGGTTTGTCTGTAGCTCGCGACATAATGTTCAAGAATCTCCCGGTTGAAATTGAAGCAGTTGAAAGCACCTCTGATGAATTGTTCACTCAGGTTGATTCAACAGATAGCGACAACCTCGACCAGCTCGAGCAGGAACTGTTCATCAGCAAAAATGATGATGAATAAACAATAAACAGTTCTATCCAAGGAGAGCTGTCTCATTCTTTGAGACGGCTCTCTTTTTTTATCTGTTTACATTCGTTCGGAACCGGTTACTTTTTTAATAGACTTAGAGAGGAGGCAAGCTTTATAAGCTGATAAGATATGAATACATTTCAACTCCCACAAAAACATGGTTCTGAACAGGGTTCTCTGGCGAAACTTTTACTGGAAGCGGCTGAAGGCGCGGTCTTTTCTGTTATAGAAATGATAGAATATCTGGCGGTCTGGTTTGTCTGTTACCCAGTTCTTTTCTTTGGTAGCGTTTTCCTTTTGCATGTTTTTTATCAATCCCCACTGGGAAATGCCAGCCTTGATTTCTGGGCCAACCTGATGCTTACTCTTGGCGCAGTTTTCTTCTTTGGTCACCGGTTACTGACAAAATTCATTACAGTTGACCACAAATCCTCTGAGTATAAAGCAAACCGATCTGCCATAAGATTCGAGGTTCTCTTATTCGTTGCCGTAAACTTCATCAGCTACTACACCATGAAAATTCCAGTTATGCGACTGATTAATCGTGAGCCTCTTGTAAGAATTGGTTTCGTGGTTTTTTATCTGATCTTCGTTCCCGGAATGCTGATGGTTAAGTCCTATTACAACAAATACATGCGTTAGAACTGATTCTCAGAACCAAGAAAAGAAAGAACGGGCTTCTTGAGCATTTTTCATAAAATGCCCATTTTGCCCGACTTTTCTTTGTACTTTAGCTGGCTTTTTGGGGTGTCGAAGTACTACCTGTTGCCAGAGCTTTTTCCCTGCGGGAAATCAGTTCTTTGGCAAGTGTTTGATGCAGGAATCTTGTGTCGAGAAGACCGCGAAAGATTTTTTCATCCTTGGATTTGATAACAGGAAGAACATCCAGCGACATTTCCCTGGCAAATTCCACGGCTTCCGCAAGAAGCATTTCAGGATAAATTGGATGAAAGGAAAAATTCATCATATCCGCAGCAATAATAAGGTTTTCGTCTTCTTTTGTGAACCAGGTTTCCTTAATTTCTTCCATGCCAATCATTCCAACCAGACAGTTTTGTTCATCGATTACCGGAACCGCCAGAGCAGGGGACTGGGCAAAAACCTTCAGAACCTGATAGGCTGGGGTGGAGGGGCTGATCCTGTTTTCAACCGGAACCATTACCTGTTCAATTGTATGACTGGCGATCAAGTCTTCTTCAGTAATGTTAAGGCCAATTTCACCAGCTTTGGTAATCGCCAGTTTTACGCAGGGCGGGCCTATCAGTTGAACGACAAAAGTTGTGGTAGTTACCACCATCAGAATTAGATTGCCGATGTTAGTATCAAAATTTTGTACCGCAAGGATGGTCAACCCGATGGCAACCCCAGCCTGGCTAAAAAGTCCTAGCCCAAGCCATTTTCTTACTTTTTCGGGACTTCCTGCCAATTTGCCGCCAAGAAAAACGCCAAGAATTTTTCCGGCCGACCGGCCAACGATAAAAATAATTGCCAGTGCCCAACCCATGGTGGTCAAGGATCCTAATTGCATTCTTGCGCCAACGAAAATGAAGAATAGAGCAAAAATTGGAGGCGCAAAGCGGCTCACAACATTAAATGCTTCTTTACTCCTTCTCGGAGCAAGATTTGCAAGAGTTGCTCCAAGAACCATGGTTGCCAATATTAGATTTGCCTCGATCAGCATGGCGATCCCGCAGGTTAAAAGTATGCTGCCGAAAGCAAAATCAAGAGTTTTTTCGGGGTCTTTCAGGGCTCGAATGAAGCGATTCAACATAAGGCCAATCACACCGCCAATCAAAAAAGCGGTAGAAAACTCATAAAGAGGCTCTTTCAAAACATGGATAATATTGAAATCACCGCTTCCCATAACGACTTTTGCTACTGAAGAGGCCAATCCAAACAAGATAAGGGCAAGGCCATCATCAAGTGCTACAAGAGCCAGGATGGTGGTTGTAACCAGACCCTTACTTTTGTATTCCCAGAGGACATCTACAGTTGCTGCCGGCGCGGTGGCGGAAGAAATTGCGCCAAGAAGGACTCCGATTGCAATCGCAAGAAAAATCTGCTGCGTAAACAGATATATTGCGATTCCGGTTCCGATGCTAACCAGAAAAAAAGCGCCCAGACCTTCGGCGAGTAGCAGTATCAGGAATTCCCGCCCATGGGCCTGGAAAATTTCAAGCTTTAGCTCTCCGCCAATGCTAAAGCCTATTACGCCAAGGGAAACAAAATTTAGGTTACGCATTGCTTCAAGGAAATCATGAGAAAGAAGATTGAACCCGGATTCACCTATAATCACGCCAATAGCGATGAAGCCAACCACCTGAGGAATGTTAAGCTTTTGAAAAATCCTTGCTCCAATTGTGCCAAGAATTATTGTCATTCCCACGATAAATAAAAGGTTTGTGTGGTGACCAAGCAGTAGCAGAGCGCTGTCTGACATTAAAATCTCTCCAGACTGTCGCAAAAAAGCGGCGGTTTCATTTTTTGGAGATTAAAATATCACGTCTAGACTGTAATATCCAAACATTTCTTGATAAATTAAAAAAACAATCCTGGTTTTTTTTATTTATTAAAGCAAAAAAAAATGCTAAAAACAAAAGGGCTCAAGAAAAAAACTTATTGTTTTTCTGACGATTTTGGCAGGAAAAGTACGTTGACAGGGCTTTCAAGATGTGCTAATATCAATATTCCACCTCGCTTTGTGCGGGTGGCAGTTCTGCAGTATTGGCGGAACTGAGCTTTATCAGGAAGGTGTCAGCTGTGCCTACCATTAACCAACTCATTCGTAAGGCCAGACAGGCGGTAAAGTACAAATCTGACTCTCCGGCTCTGGACAACTGTCCGCAGCGCCGTGGTGTCTGTACTGTCGTTAAAACGACTACTCCGAAGAAGCCGAACTCAGCTCTTCGAAAAATCGCCCGTGTAAGGCTCACTAACAAGATTGAGGTAACTGCTTACATTCCGGGTATCGGCCACAACCTGCAGGAACACTCTGTTGTTCTTATTCGCGGTGGTCGTGTGAAAGACCTTCCCGGTGTTCGTTACCACATCATCCGCGGGGCTCTTGACTGCGCTGGCGTTGCCAACCGCATGCAGGCTCGCTCCAAATATGGCGCCAAACGGCCCAAGAAATAAGGAGGATTGATTCATGCCACGTCGTGGTCACGTTTCCAGAAGAGAATTGACTCCTGATTCAGTTTACAATTCCAAGCTTGTTACCAGATTCATCAATAACCTGATGTATGATGGAAAAAGAAGCATTGGTAGCCGCATTTTCTACGATGCAATTGAAAAAGTTGCCAAAAAACGCAAAGAAGACAATCCTCTTGAAATGTTCAAAAAGGTTGTTGAAAGTGCAAAACCAATCGTAGAAGTTCGCAGCAAAAGAATTGGTGGTGCAAACTATCAGGTTCCGATCGAAGTTAAACCTGATCGCGCTATTGCTCTTGCTTTCCGCTGGATTCTCAAGTTTTCCAGAGATAGAAAAGAAAAATCAATGGCCGACCGTCTTGCAGCTGAATTCGACGAAATTCTCAACAATTCCGGCGCTACAATGAAAAAGCGCGATGAAGTACATAGAATGGCCGAAGCCAACAAAGCCTTCTCACACTTCCGGGTTTAATACTTTATCAGTATAATTTATTGCACTTAGGCATCAACGAGCAAAAATCATGAACGCAAACCAGATAATCAGCAGAATACGAAATATCGGTATCGTGGCCCACATCGATGCGGGAAAAACCACGACCACCGAGCGCATTCTCTATTACACTGGCAAAGCCTATAAAATGGGCGAAGTTCATGAGGGAACCGCTGTCATGGATTGGATGATCCAGGAGCAGGAACGCGGCATTACCATTACCAGTGCGGCAACAAAATGCCACTGGGGTGAATGCGACATCAACATTATAGACACGCCCGGCCACGTGGATTTTACTGCAGAAGTCGAACGCTCTCTTAGAGTGCTTGACGGCGCAGTTGTGGTTTTTTGCGCGGTGGCTGGTGTACAGCCGCAGTCAGAAACCGTCTGGAGACAGGCAAATAAATATCGCGTGCCGAGAATTGCGTTTGTAAACAAGATGGATCGCATTGGCGCAAACTTTGAAAGGGTTGTGACTCAGATCAACGAAAGATTGCAGTCAAAACCCCTGCCAATAGTAATGCCGATCGGAGCCGAAGATAGATTTGCAGGCCACGTTGACCTGGTCACAATGCAGGCACATCTCTGGAGTCTGGATAACGACAAGTCTCTAGGCGCAGAATTCAGCAAATCCGAAATTCCGGCCGAACTGGCAGAAAAAGCCCATGAAGCCAGGACCCACATGCTCGAAACTCTGAGCACTTTCAATGATGAATTGCTTGAAATGCTTCTCGAAGAACAGGACGTTCCGGAAACTCTGGTTCGCAAGATCCTTCGTGAAGCAACGGTCAAGAGTCAGGTTGTTCCGATTCTGTGCGGCTCTGCCTTTAAAAACAAGGGCGTTCAAGATCTTCTCGATTCAATCGTCGCTTATTTGCCATCTCCGCTGGATATTCCCGCGGCAATAGGTTATAAGCGCGAAACTCACGAAGAAGTCCAAATAGCCGCCGACCCTGATGCTCCATTTGCAGCACTTGCTTTTAAAGTGGCAACTGATCCTCATGTTGGCAAGCTGGTTTATCTTAGAGTTTATTCCGGCTGCCTGGAATCAGGAAAAGTTGTTTATAACCTGAATCGTGAAAGCAGGAAAGAACGTATTGGCAGATTGTTGCAGATGCATGCCAATCAGCGCCAGGATATTCCCAAAGCTCAGGCAGGCGATATTGTCGCAGCTGTAGGCATGAAGAATGTTGGTACTGGTGAAACCCTGTCAACAGATCCTGATTACGTAACTTTCGAAAAAATCACTTTCCCCGAAACCGTCATTTCGGTTGCAATTGAACCGAAAACCCAGGCTGATCTTTCAAAGCTGACTGAAGTGCTGACTGCACTCATGGATGAAGATCCGACCTTCAAAGCCAAAATAGACCCTGATACTGGCGAAACCTTAATCTCAGGCATGGGCGAATTGCACCTGGATGTAATCGTCGATCGCATAACCAGAGAATTTGGTGTACATGCCAGTGTTGGCAAACCACAGGTCGCCTATAAAGAAGGCATTACTGCAGTGGGTCGCGGCGAAAGTCGCTACGAACGTCAGATTGGCAACAAAGGGCAGTTTGCTCATGTTGTTCTTGAGGTTAAACCCCTTGAACGAGCCAAAGGCTTTCGATTTGAAAATCGTGCCCGAGTTGAAGAAATTCCGGCAAAGTTTGTTTCTTCTGTAGAAACTGGTTGCCAGGATGCAATGAATGATGGTATTCTTGCAGGCTTCCCGGTTACTGATGTTGATGTGGTTGTCACAGGTGGAACTTTCAGCGAAACCGACAGCAATGACATCGCCTTCAAAATCGCTGCTTACGAAGCAATGAAGGTTGCTTTGAGAGCTGCAAAGCCGGTTCTGCTTGAACCGTTCATGAAGGTCGAAATTGAAACACCCGAGCAGTACATGGGTGACATTATCGGCAACATGAATTCAAGGCGTGGTAAGGTGATAAACATGGAAATGCGCGATGATATCAGAATTATTGAATGTCATTCACCGCTTTCAGACATGTTTGGATATTCGACCCAGTTGAGATCCCTTTCTCAGGGCCGAGCCAGCTTCGCCATGGAACTGCTTCATTATGATGAAGTTCCTAAAAGTGTAACTGAACGTATTCTCGGGGTGTTTGGCTATAGCCATCCACCACAGCACATGATTGCCGGCGATCAATAATCGCCCCAATCTATTTCTTGAAATCCACAAGGAGGATTTTAAAATGGCTAAGCAGAAGATGCGGTTGTCTCTGAAGGCATTTGATCATCGTCTTCTTGATCAATCTGTTGCCAGAATCTG
>CAZQUE010000097.1:0-441 GCA_964596185.1 uncultured bacterium
AATTTTGAGGATACCGATTTTGCAATTCCCGGTAATTCAATTATGCAACAAATAGTCATGTGGGAGCGCTACCACGTGAACACTTACGAAGATTTTATGTTTGAGCTGACCAAATCTGAATGGAAAGAACTGGTCACAAATTGTGACCAGTTGCCTGAAAAGTTAAAACACAGCTTTGTCACACCAATGGCATTTACAGAACATGGAATTCTCATGCTTTCAAGCATATTGAGAAGCACAAAAGCCGTCGAAGTCGACATTCAGATCACCAGAACTTTTGTAAAACTAAGAAAAATTGCTTCCAGTCACGAAGAATTGGCCAGAAAAATCAAAGACCTTGAAAAGACAGTTAAAGGCAACAACAACAATATTAAGTTCATCTTTGCAACCATAAACACAATGCTTAAACCCAGATCGAAGAAAAAGCCCAAAATCGGCTTC
>CAZQUE010000097.1:451-16588 GCA_964596185.1 uncultured bacterium
CTTCAAACCAGAAAGAAAAACTTGAGGTCGCAAATTGCGACCTCAAAATTCAGTGGTAAAATCCATTTCCAGATTTTGCTTTAAGCAATATAAGCTATCTGGAATTTCCGGATAACTGACATCTTTTCTTTATAGCCAGTTGATTGGGTGACCTCTGCTTCAAGAATCTGATTTATGAAACGAAACGTTTACTTTTTAGGCTTAAAACCGATTTGAGGACGCTTCTTTTCCTTCAGCATCTTATCAATTGTATCAAGAACAAATTTAATGCTATGTCCGTGGTCTTTTAATTGCTTTTCGACTTCACCAAGCCTCTTGGCAATCTCAAGATGAGTTACAGACATCTGCCTCAGACTCACAAACGCCCTCATAATCTGAATGTTGATATCAATTGCAATCTTGCTGGTCAAAACAGATGAAAGCATTGCAATACCCTGCTCTGTAAAAGCATATGGCAGATACCTTGAACCGCCCCAACTTGAGGTACCATTTTGGCACCTCAAGTTATCAAACTCTTCTTTTAGCAGCACAAACATAAAATCCGGTGGAAAACGCTCAATATTTCTTTTAACTGCTCTTTTAAGAGTTTTTGTTTCTACCTGATACAAGTGAGCCAGATCAACATCAAGAATTACACGCTGTCCGCGGACGGTTAATATTTTGCCAACAAGGCTGTTAGTATCAATCTGGATAACTGTTTTGTTGGCCATCGGTAAACACTCCAATGTTTTTTTACTATTATACACTTGCTGCCATCAATTACAAAAGCCTCGAATGAAGCCAACAATGAAGAGAGGGTAAGCTTTAAAAAAGATATATACCTATTTCCAAGACTCGATTCCTCGTCAGAAAATCTGCCGCAAACTCAGGCTAAAACGAAAAAATCCTCGGGTTAACGAGGATTTGATCGGTGCCGGGGACGGGACTTGAACCCGTATGGCTCTCGCCACACGCCCCTCAAACGTGCGTGTCTACCAGTTCCACCACCCCGGCGGATGATGTGAAAGTGATTATAGCGCAAGCCCGTTTTTCAGTCAAGCAAATTTGCAAGAATTTTGCGACAAACTCGAAAAGCTCAATCTCTCGCCGGAAACACCCCATTACCACAAATTATGTAGTTTATGCCCAAATAAGGAGGAAGCTCATCGTCGTCATCGTCATCCTTGTCGCCATCGGTTTTCATGGTTGGCACTTTAACACTCCCAGAATCATTTACACCAGGCCATGCCTTAACCACTTTCTCAGCCTTCTCATTGATCTTTGTTTTTTTGCTGGCCGACTTGTTTTTTTTGGTTTCTTCATCAGCATTGTTTTGGCCAATCAAGAATTTTTCATTGACTCCAATCGGAAAACGACCACGCAGATCCGGCAGCTTGAAGTTCGTTCGGCCATCGCCGCCAAACTTATTCTGAATAACCGCAAAAAGTGCCTGGTGATCCATGATCTTCAAGGTCTGACCGTGGCAGAAAAACCAGCCGGCAGGTGCGTAAGGGCCGGCAAAAATCTTGATTTCGCCGATAAAGGCATCCAGCTGCTGCGCCCCAACCGAAGAGCATCCCAAACCTATTAAGAGAACGAAAAACAAAGTAAAAAGCTTCTTTCCTGCTATCAAAATTTTCCCCCTTTAAATAGAACTTGATCACATTTTAATTCATAAGAATCAGAAAAAAAATTTTTTTCGTTAAATAAATCTGGCATACTTTTTACTCTTATTGATGAAACCTTATGGAGAAACAAATCTCAAACCTTGAATTGGCAAACGAATACAAAAAGAATCCCAGAAAAGGGATCGATCTGATCTACCAGAATTTTGCCGACAAGCTTATCCAATATGCCGTTCACTCATTCAAACTGTCACTGGAGCAGGCTGAAGATGCCGTTCATGAAGCTCTGCTGCCCTGGGTCATAGATTCCGACAAAATGATGGAGATTGAAAACATCAGCGCATACTTATACGCATCCCTGCGCCACGCATGTTTCCGCATCAGAAAACAAAGCCAGACCAAACAAGCTTTTGTGGAAATTGAAAGCGAGACAACAACAGATCCGCATCTTGCTTTTGACGTCGAACAGGCTCTGAAAATTCTGCCTGAAGAACAACGTGAAGCGGTTTTCCTTAAAATCTGGGGAGAACTTAGCTTTGAAGAGATCGCCACGATTCAAAACGTATCTCTGCAAACAACTGCATCGAGATATCGTTACGCTCTCGGGAAACTCAAGGAGATCCTGCAATGGAATCCATGAACAACAAAGATTTCGAAAAATTCCTGAAAACCCATAAGTTCAAGGAAAAAGCTTCTGAAAATCTCTTGAACCGAATTCAAAATGAAGCACCATGGAACAAACCATGGTATACCACAGCAATCTTTAAACTAGCAGCTTTCCTGCTGATAGCCCTGACATTGGCCATGGCCTTTTCAGAAAAGCCAGAACAGAAGCCACAAGAGCAACATTTTCAAAAGCCCATAGAAACCACTCAGCCAACAATGAACATTATTGCCGATTATCGCCATGATAATCAGATCATTGAAGAACCATTTTCCCTTGATTTTGAGAATTCTCCAGCAACCTTCATCGATGCGCGCATGCAACTGGCCTGGAAATACGATTAACTAAACATTTTCCACAGGAGGAAACATGAAAAAGATTTTTGTCATTTTCTTATTGCTATGTCTGATTACTCCGGCTTCAGCCCGGCAAAACAGCTTTGTCGACGATAACGCTGCCCTGAGATACCTTCTGGCAATAGGGTACATGCCCGATTTTTCCGAGGATGAGTTTTTCAAGATGTCGAACCTTACCAGCATTTCGGCATACGACGCCCTGAACATACAGCTTAAAGAAAAGCTCGGCAAGAAAAGGTTCGCCACGATCCTGCGACTTGTGCGCAATGCAAGCCAATGCAAGAACTACTCGATCATTGTCGATCACGACTTTTCTTTTGATGCAATCATCCCGCCATACAAAACCATTCGCAGGTTTTCCGACTACCTCATCGCCGAAGCATGGGACATTGCCAAACACGGAGATGTTGAAACAGCAGCCGAAATATTGATTCACACAATGAAACTGGGAAGAAATCTTGCTTCAGAAGGGCCAATGCTAAATTGCATGTTTGGAGTTGAAATTCAACGGACCGCACTGGTATCGATCGCCAACATCATTGAAACAATCAATAACCTTAAAGCCAAAGCGCTCTTTAAAGACTATTTCAATTCTCTTCCGGTCCCGTCAATGAATTTTCGAACCAATATCGAAGCCGAACTGAAATATTCGAAAAACTTCTCAGAAGTGGTTCTCAGACGTCCCGAAATCATCGGCGAAAGACTTTTCGCCGATGCCAACAAAACGCCTGAAAAATCAGAAATCGAAAAACAATGTCTATCAAATCAACGAGCCGTTATTTCTGCACTTGACATGGCAATTCTAGATAACCCCGATCTTGCAACGCTGAAATCCGATGAAATTTTGAATTTCCTGACTGCCAAGAAATACCTTGAGAAAGCCCCAACCTGCCCAAGAGGAGGGAAATTCACGATTATTTTTGAGAATACAGACTACTACTCGGTCAAATGCAGCTGCGGCATAGGCACCGACGGTCCGGAATACTATCAGGGCAAAAAATTGACTGCCGAACAGCTCGAAAAAACCAGAGAATACATCGCATCAGAGCAATTCAAAAAAGATTGCGCCGATGTCAATGAACTTCTCGATGAAATTAACAGCCTTGAAGGCAGCGATGACGAATCCTTCGCCAAAGCCAAAAAGATCAATGAAAAGAAAAAAAGCAGGCAGGAAAAAAACCCGATGATCAGGCTGGCGGTTTTCAATCCCGAAGTATTCATGATTGAAGTAAGAGAGCTTCAGGACAAAATAAGCAGTATTACCGTAAAGTTGAATAAATAAAGCCGATCTTTCGATTAAACTAGTTTTTCTCAAGAAGCTCAAAGCTGTAGCCAAGGCCCGGATGGCTGGAAATGACAGTTCCGCCATCCAGGCCGGCATCACTCAGTTTGCGGCGCAAACTGGCAATAGTATTGTCAACGGTACGCGGTGTGCCGTCATAATCATAACCCCATGCAAACCCAAGAATCTGCGAACGACTCAGCACCTGCCCCTGATTGGCCAATAGATAACGCAAAGTCAATAATTCTTTGCGGGCCAGCCGGCCGGTTTCTGCGCCTGAAACGGCAATCCGACCACTGGTTAGATCTATAACCGCCTTGTCGAGAACCAGGCTTCTGGCGGCGGATTTTCGGCCTAGCCAGCGCCCCAAGCGGGCCTTGAGCACCGCAAGAGAAAATGGTTTGGTAATATAGTCGGCCGCGCCAAGCTCAAAAGCCCGGACAATATCTTCCTCACCGCCACGAACACTGATCATGAATACCGGAATTGTCGAAACCATTTCGCCGAGGTCGTGTAAAAGGCGCAAACCATTGCGACCAGGAAGATTTATATCGAGCAATATAAGATCAGGCATAAAGTTGCGGGCCTCGGCCTCAAGCCCGTCACCGTGGTAAAGAGCTTTAACCTCGCATTCTGAACGAAGAAAGCTCTTTACTGCGGCACAGGTTGCCAGATCGTCATCGACAATCAGAATTCGCGTCATTGCTCAGCCACCGGAATCGTAAAAGTAACCCGCGTGCCTTTATCAGTTCCCTCTGATTCAATGCAGATTTCCCAGCCCATGGCGGCGCAAGCTTCCCGGGCCAGATACAAGCCGACTCCGGTACCGTTGATGCCTTCGAGATTTGAGCGTGACGATCGAAAGAAAGCTGTTCCGACCTTTGCAGCATCTTCGGCGGATATGCCGTAACCATTGTCGATAACGCTCAGTCGCAAAACTTTCTCTCTGTGCTCGCAGGCGATACTGATTCGCTTTTGCTCAGGTGAATATTTGATTGCATTGTCGAGAACCGTCATCAAAGTCTCGATCGCTGCAGCAGAATTGCCTTTCACCATGATTTCGGGCAATTCGCCAGGCTTCACAAGATCCTTTTTCACAAGCGGGTAACGGGTAAGAACTCGCTCAATGGCTGTTTCCACCAGGGACTTGATGGCGACCGAATCGATCCTCATCTCCGCAGTTTTCATGTCTTTGCGGGCCAGCTGAAGAAACTGGCGGCAATGACTGTCCATTGCTTCAAGCTCGCGACGCGCCAGCAAATAAAGTTCGTCGAGCTCGCCATTGGCATTGGCCTTCATTGCCTCGGTCAGCACTCCAAGGGAGTGGCAGGGCCCGCGCAGAGTATGCGCCAAATTGAGAACCCAGTCATTCTGAAGCTGTAACTGGCTTGAAGAAGTTCTTTCAAGACCATAGAAATATACGATACTGCCGACCATTAGAGCGCCAATCAGTCCAATCAATATGATAACTGTCCGCAAAGCCCAATGTGGAATCTTGCCAAAAATACCGGGCGTGTAAACAATCTGCATGCTCATACCGTCAAGAGTCTGTCCGAGCGGCTTTTCAAGAAAAGTCTGATTCTCGCCTGCAACCAAACTATCGATACCCTTGATCGGCCCCTGATAATTCACTGCAAGCAAAAGTTTTTTTTGCTCATCGAACAGGGCAAGTTTCATGAAATTGTCGTGGCAGAGACGCCGCAGCAGCTTGGCCAGCTGGGGTCGGAGGCTTTCCTGACTGAAAGTGATTCCCCAGATTGAATTGAGCGCAGCATTTTCCGGAACTGCCCACATGACCCAGGCAGCTTTGCCATCTACGAACTGCCGACTGATTTGCCAACGCACCTCTTTTGGCATTTGCGGAAGCACATAGCCAGGGTAAGCTGGAAGAACGTCGACCGTTGGTTTGACAAGCTGTCTGAACGGCACGACTTCATCGACAACCGTCATCATCAAGCTGCTTGTCGCAGATATAACGTTCAACTGATGCCTGGAAGCATCCCAATGCCAGGCGGCAGCGTCATATCTTGCAGTGGTTGCCACGTCTTTCTGATCGAGATTCTGCTTTTGCCAAAGCTCTATCTGGGGCTGAGCTGCGCTTTTGAGTAGACGATCGAGATCGTCGTTAACAAAGGCAGTCGAAGCTTCAACCGTCTGGCTGTGATAGATGGACGCGATGTGATGGAACGCGCCAAGGATACCGACCCCGGCGATAGAGCCAAGCATCAGCACAATGCCGCTGCCGACGGCGAGAAGCAGTAAGACCAGAATTTTTGGCGAGAAGGTTTTGAACGGATTGGAGAATTTCATCGGATTAATTATACTCATATCAACGCTCCTGGTTTCAAGATTTTTGAGGTTTTCCAGCCTCAAACTCATCTTGCCCAACCGATGTCACAAAAATGTCATGAACCGGCAGTAAATTTTTCCGAAGCAACAATTCTTGAAGGACTGGACAAAATTGTACCGGCAATGGCAAAATAGCGCTTATTCCAAAACACAAGAGAGATCGATGCTGCAAAAATTTGAAAACTACCTTTATCATCGGGTTTTTCCGGTCAAGCCGCCGAAAAACATCTATCATTACACCACCCAGAAGGGTATTCTCGGCATCATTTCAAACCGCGAAATGTGGGCAACTCAGGTACATTTTCTCAACGACAAAAACGAGATCTACCTGACCTTCAAATTGCTCAAGGAAGAGCTTGAAAGCCAATACGACAAAACCCGAACCAGGCCGTTGAAAAAGCTGTTAAAAGGCATCAGAGAGTATCTCGACATCATGGATCAAGGACACATCTGCATTTCGTCATTCTGCGAAGCGGGCGACTTGCTGAGTCAATGGCGTGGCTACGGCAACCTCGGCAAAGGCTACGCTATCGGCTTCGATCTGAAAGAGTTGAAGAGAATTGCTCACAAGCACGATTTCGTGCTTTGGCCCTGCGTTTACAACCCTGAGCTGCAGCTCGAACTGGTGCAATATCTCATCGACCTTTGGTGCCAGCAGTTTGCCGATAACAAATTCGCGCAAAAGCAGGTGCTGGAGCAAATAGATATCGACATCTGCCAACTCGCGCCAATTATCAAAGATGAAAGCTTTATCGAAGAAAAGGAATGGCGCCTGGTTTCATCGATGGTCAATGACCAGTCAAGCCGATTTGCCTTCCGGGAAGGTGAGTATTCGCTGATTCCTTATTACAATTTTCCGATAATCGATGCAAAGAAGAAAAACTGCATCAGTTCTATCGTTGTCGGCCCGTCACCGCATACCGAACTGGCCTGCAACAGCCTGCGCACCTTTCTCAATGCTCAACAGCTCGGCGAAGTCAGAATAGAAGTCTCGAAAATTCCGTTCAGAAACTGGAAATAGTTGCACTAATCAAGTGTTTGCGCTGACTCGAAAACGCACAAACAATAAAACGGTCACCTTTGCCAAAATTTTCGGCTGGATGACCGTTTTTCTTCGTTGAATATCTGGGCGAACCTTAGCCGACCCGACCCGCTTTAATTCTTACTCTTCGACAACCACCGCAGTCTGGGCGTAACGGCGATATTCAGCCGGACTCAGAATGACATCAGGATATTCGTTGCTGACCCAGAACCGCTTGCCGTCAGGGGACTGACGCCATTCACCGTCAAGCAGATTCACTTCATTGCCGTAGATGTAGGCGATTTTCTTTTTGCCACGAACACTGGCACTGTCGCCCCAGGTGTTGGTCCAGTCGTCGAGATAAGCTTTGAGCTCAAGACGGTCTTCCTGGTTCACGGCAAATTTCAACCGGCTGACGAAACGTTTTTCCATGCCACTTTCAAAGCGGTCGCCAAGTTTTACGAATTTTTCAATTGCATCGCCTGATTCAAGAACCTTATCGAAAAGCCGATTCTCTTCGTTTTTCAGCAGAATTTCGGCTTCAGCGGCCAGGTCATGCTCGCTCTGTGAAAGTTTGGCGAGTTTGGCATCGATATCGACAAGCTCATCGACGTTATCACACCAGGCGGATGTAGCGGCAACTAAAACAATGATTACCATTAGCGAAAGCAAATTTCGAATTTTCATGGTTTCCTCGCTGGATATTGATTCGCCAATATTTAAAGCAATAATCGTACCAAAAATAGGCGGCGGCAGCGCCTTATTTGATGCAGGGTCTTTCGCGGCCGAAAAAAAAGTGCTAAATTATCAGCAATCAACTGCTGAGAAATTACCGCATTTATGAACAAACCAACTCTGCTGATTCGCATCCAGAATTACAACATGGTCAGCTTCGGCGCACTGTTAGGTGCAACGCCCGAAGATCTAGTCAGGCAATTCAACCTTGTTTTCTGGCCAGGCAACGAGCCCTTTCCTCATGAACAGATGGGCAAACGCAATCTCTATCTGCATTCATTCATGCTGATGCACCATGCACAAATCGCCGAAGAGATTTCACGACTCAGGGAAAGTGGTGCCCCCCTTTTCTACCTTGCCGGCGGGGCCCAGGCCAGCGCAGACCCAGAGCGCGTTCTGGCCACGGGATTCGACGCTGTCTTTGTCGGCAACGGCGAAGTTGATTTTCCGCTGCTGTTGCAAAGCTTCCTCGATAACGAACTTGAGGCTGGGATTCATCGCCAATCGGTTGAAAATATCGACATCAACGCTTTTCCCGGCTTCTCGCCACTCATCAATTACCTGCCACCAATCGAAATTACCCGCGGCTGCCGCTTCGGTTGTATGTACTGTGCGGTTCCGCGCCTTTGCCACGGCCAAGTCAATCATCGCAGCGTCGAAAGCGTGCTGAGCGTTCTGGAAGCTTATTATCGCTTCAAAACTCGAAGAAAACGCATCAAGTTTCTGACCCCGAATGCTTTCGGTTACGGCTCAGAGGACAGGGCACCGAACCTTCAGGCTCTCAGCAATCTACTCAAAGCCATCAAGGATTTTGGCGTTCCCGAGATTCAGTTCGGCAGTTTTCCCGGCGAGGTCAGACCCGACTTCGTCACCCGCGAAGTGATGGAGATTGTCAAGCCCTATGCAGTAAACCGCACCATCGTCATGGGTGTGCAAACCGGCAGTGATGCGATGCTGAAAAAGATGAACCGAGGACACAGCCTGGATCAGGCAATCAATGCCATCGCCCTGATTCGCGAGTTTGGCTACACGCCCCATGTCGATTTTATCGTCGGCAACCCGGGCGAAACACCAGAAAACCGCATCGAACTCCTGGATTTCATGGAAAGCATGATAAAGCATTATCAGATTCGCATTCACATGCATGCTTTCATGCCGATTCCAGGAACGCCCTGGGCCAGCTTTGCCCAGTCACCGATAGAGCCACAGATTCATCAACGCCTGCGCAAGCTTGCCCGAGCCGGGCATCTCGATGGCTGGTGGGAAAACCAGATCGGCCTGGGTCGCAACGAGCGTCAACTGAATAAAACAAATTGCCATTTGCGCTAAAATAGCATATAATAGGCAAGTTATGGGCTCAGCCCTTTTTCATGGGCACATGCCTGTTCGGTGGTTTTTCCCGGCAATTCCCCGTTCATCTGCAAGCTGGGAACTCAATCGGGCCAGTCTTTTCACCGTCCCGAACCGAAATGGAATTTCATGAACAACACTTTTAAATCACTGCATCCTCGTCTGCAACGCGGTCTCGACCAGCTTGGCTTCGTCACCCCCACCCCGGTCCAGGAAAGCGTCATCGAACCCGGCCTGCAGGGCCGCGATCTCTTTGCCTGCGCCGAAACCGGCAGTGGCAAAACCGCTGCATTTCTGCTACCAATTCTTCATCGTCTGCTCGACCAGCAGGAGATAGACCGCCAAAAACACGGCCGTCCGGTTCCTTTGACCCGGGTATTGATTCTCGCACCCACCCGCGAGCTGGCCGCCCAGATCAGGGAACACTTCTCCGAAATCGCCTGCTTTACCAACCTGCGTGGCGCGGCCATTTTTGGTGGCGTCAATATGGGTCCGCAAGAAAAGGCTTTTCGCAGCAATACCGAGCTCATCGTTGCAACCCCCGGACGCCTGCTCGACCACATGAACAACGATTACGTCGATTTCAGCAATTTGAGTTGCCTGGTTCTCGATGAAGCCGATCGCATGCTCGACATGGGCTTTCTGCCGGATCTGCGCCGCATCATGCGTCAGCTACCGAAGACCCCGCGCCAGACCATGCTTTTTTCGGCAACAATGCCGGAAACAATTGTTAAGCTTGCCGAAGAACTGCTTAAAGATCCGGTTCGTCTCAATATCGAGCGGCCGCCGATGACCGCCGAGGGAATCGAGCATCTGGCCTATCCGGTAGTCGATGTTCTCAAGCATCACCTGCTGCTACATTTGCTCGCCGAGAAAAAAATCGAATCGGCAATTGTTTTTACCCGCACCAAGCATCGCGCAAATCGCCTGGCCGAGTTTTTGACCGAATACGGCGTGAAATGCGACACTTTTCATTCAAACAAACGTCAACCACAGCGGACCAAAGCGCTGAAGGATTTTCGTACCGGCGCAATCAGATTACTCGTAGCCACCGATATCGCTGCGCGCGGCATAGATGTTGAAGCTCTTTCTCACGTAATCAACTTCGATGTGCCCCATCTGGCCGATGATTATATTCATCGCAGCGGACGCACAGCCCGGGCCAACATGAGCGGCATCGCCCTGACACTGGTTTCACCCCAGGAAGTCTATGATTTCAAGGGCATCGAAAAGCATATAGGGCAAACTATCCGGCGCGAAAAAGTTGCCAATTTCGACTACGAGGCCAGACCTACCGAACAGCTTGAAATTCCGTTACCGGTCCGCATTGCCGCCCACCGTGCCAAACGCGCCGATGAGCGTGCTCGTGCCGCCGCCAAAGTGGCCAGAAAAGCAGCTTCAGCTAATTCTCCCAAGCCGGCTCCAAAATCGCCGGCCCCCCAGAATAAGCCGACGCCTGGCTTCACCAAATTCTACAAGGATCGCCCACAAACCCGACGCCACAAATAAAGCTCCGCCGAACCCCGATCCAAAAAGTTTCGAGCAATTTTTTCATTGTAAAGATTGACTTGTAAACCCGAAAATGTTAATATTGCCCTTACCGACACTGGGGTGTCGTCTAATGGTAGGACAGCAGTCTCTGGAACTGCCTATTGGGGTTCGAATCCCTGCACCCCAGCCGCTAAGAGAGCCGTCTAATACGGCTCTTTTTGCTTTAGAAACAATTTCATCCCAAATTTCTAAAACAACCGAAGGAGCTTCTGAAAATTTTGTCCATTCTCAAGCAAAAAACCTTAAAATGGTCTCATTAAACGACAGTCCAACCGCTTAACTTTGATTGATTTACTTTTTTCAGTAAGATTCCTGAATCTCTCTTATCATTTTTGAAACTGCTGATGATTGAAACTATTTGCCTCTATACTGATAAGATGTTAAGATCTAGTCTCATAACTCAACAATAAAAACAATACAGGAGAGCTAGTGTGAAACGCCAATTAATGGTTTTCGTAAAGCAAGTACCTGACACAAAGAACGTATCAGGCGATGCCATGACGCCAGAGGGAACAGTAAACCGATCCGCTCTGCCGGCAATATTTAACCCAGAAGACCTGAACGCTCTGGAACTCGGTCTGCAGCTAAAAGAAAGATATAACTTCAAAGTCACAGTTGCGACAATGGGCCCCCCGAATGCAGCGGAAGTGCTGAGAGAGTGTCTCTACAGAGGCGCAGATGAAGCAATCCTGATTACAGACCGGGCATTTGCCGGAGCTGATACGCTTGCTACAAGCTACGCGCTAAGCTGTTGCGTAAAAGCGGTTGGAAATGTCAACCTTATCCTTTGCGGCAGACAGGCTATTGATGGCGACACCGCTCAGGTCGGCCCGCAGCTCGCAGAAAAACTCAACATACCGCAAATCGCTTATGTTGCAGAAGTAATCAGCCTGTCTGATAAAGTAATCAAGGCTAAACGCGCAATCGAAGGCGGTTACGAGATTCTCGAATCCCCGCTGCCAGCTCTCCTGACAGTCATTGACGCGAATGAGCCAAGATCAGCCTCAGCAAAAGGCATAATGAAGTACAAAAAAGCAAAAACACGCTCCGAGTTAGCCAAACTCATGAGAGACGCGGATTATACAGGTGCACAGGTTCTGGCTGACAAGGAAAGTGAAATGCAGGCAAAAAACCTCTTGATTCACGAGTGGGATGCTGCAAAAATTCAGGCCGATTTAACCAGAATCGGATTGAAAGGTTCTCCGACAAAAGTTAAGAAAATAGAAAGTGTCGTCCTCAAGGCCGGCAAAGTCGTTTCCATTGAGCCTTCAGAAGCAGGAATCAATGGGCTGATCCGTGAACTTATTGAAGACCATACTTTAGGATGATGAATATGAATACTCGTGGAAATGTTTGGATTTTTATTGAACAGGAAGAAGGAAAGATCGCCGATGTCAGCCTTGAACTCGTATGCAAGGGAACTGAACTGGCAAAGCGACTCGGAGTCGTCAGCGAAGCGGTAATACTTGGCGATAAACTAGACGGAAAATTTGATTCCCTCTTCCATTATGGTTGTGAAACAGTCTATCAGGTAGAAGACCAGGCTCTCGAACCTTTTACCGTTCTTCCTTACGCTCAGGCTCTCGTAAAACTCCTGAAAAAACACAAGCCCAACATTCTGCTGTTCGGTGCAACGCTTAAAGGCAGAGAACTTGCACCAAGAGTGGCCTCAGAAATGATGTGTGGGCTCACAGCTGACTGCACAGATTTGCAAATCGATGACTTCGAAGACAAGGTCAACAAGGTCAGCTATAAAGACAAACTCATGCAGATCAGACCTGCTTTTGGCGGAAACATCATTGCCACTATCGTCAACACCTGGGAAGACCCGCAGATGGTTACAGTCAGAGAGGGCGTAATGAAACTTACGGCTCCTGACACTTCAAAAAAGGGCAAAGTTGTAAAAGTCACTCCTGAACTTTCAGCTGAAACAAAAGTAATGAAGGTAATCAAGAGAGTAAGAAAGCCGAAAACTGTTGACCTGAAGAAAGCATCAGTAATCGTTGCCGGCGGCTACGGAGTGGGCACAAAAGAAAACTTCAAACTCATTGAACAGCTCGCTGAAGCTCTCGGTGGACAAGTGGCGGCATCTCGCGCAGCAGTTGATGCAGGCTGGATCAGCCATGATTATCAGGTAGGCCAGACAGGCGTTACGGTCAGGCCGAAACTCTACATTGCATGCGGCATAAGCGGCTCGGTTCAACATGTCGCAGGAATGAACGAGAGTGCGAAGATTATCGCTATCAACAGCGACCCGGAAGCCCCAATATTCTCTGTGGCACATTACGGAATCGTCGGTGAACTGAATGATGTTATTCCAAAACTAATCAAAGCCTTCAAGGCTAAAGTCTAAGGAGGTTTAAAATGTCTAACTATTTTAATGATAATAAGGATCTCCAGTTCACCTTGGAAAATCTCGACCTCGAAGAAGTAGTACGTCTTCGGGAAGACAATTATCAACAGGCTAAAGATTTCGATTACGCTCCTGAAGATTACGCCGATGCCAAAGACAGCTTCAAAAGGGTTCTCGAACTGGTTGGCGAAATCTCGGGCGAAAGAATTGCCCCCAGAGCAAGAATTGTCGACGAAGAAGGCCCCCATTTCGAAAATAATAAGGTTACATACCATCCGCTTACCGTTAAAAACCTTGAAGAACTCCAGCAGGCCAACCTTGGCGGCGTTATGCTCCCAAGAAGATTCGGCGGCCTGAATCTTCCTGCAACCCTCTATACAATGATGACAGAAATGGTGGCCAGAGCTGATGCCAGCCTGCAGAACCTCTTCGGTCTCCAGGACATCGGTGAAACCATCAACGAATTCGGTTCTGAAGAACAAAAGCAAAGATACCTGCCAAGATTTGCAAGCGGCGAAGCTGACGGATCAATGGATCTTACCGAGCCGGACTCAGGCTCAGACCTTCAGTCAGTAAGACTAAAGGCCACTTTCGACCCTAAAACCAATCAGTGGTATCTCGACGGGATGAAACGCTTCATCACCAACGGATGTTCACAAATCCATCTCGTTCTTGCCAGATCTGAAGAAGGCACCTCAGACGGCCGCGGCCTTTCCATGTTCATCTGCGAAGCATGCCCTCAGCTGGTTGTCAGAAGAATCGAGCATAAACTTGGCATCCACGGTGTAGCAACAGCAGAACTGCAGTATAATCACGTTCCTGCCGAACTCTGCGGACAAAGAAAACGCGGTTTGACAAAATATGTAATGAGTCTCATGAATGGCGCACGCGTGGCCATCAGCGCGCAAGCGTTGGGCATTGCCGAAGCAGCTTACCGGGAAGCAAGAAAATACGCAGCTGAAAGAAAACAGTTCAAGGCTTCTATCGATAAGTTCCCAGCGATTTTTTCAATGCTGGCAAGCATGAAAATGGAAATAATCGCCGCCAGAGCTCTTCTCTATGAAACAACCAAAATGGTTGACCTCAGATATGCATACAACAACATTGTTGAGCATGGCAAAGCTGAAGAAGTAACTCCCGAAGACAGGCAAAAATTCAAGCTCTATACCAAGATTGCTGCAGTGCTTACTCCTATGACCAAAGCTTTTACCACTGAAATGGTAAACAGGGTTTGCTACAAAGGCATTCAGATTCATGGCGGTACAGGCTACATGAAAGACTTCAATGCCGAAAGATTCTACAGAGATGCCAGAATCACCAACATCTATGAAGGAACGACTCAGCTCCAGCATGTCGCTGCCATCGGCGGCATCGTCCAGAGAGTTCTCGATCCTCTCATGGATGAATTTGCCAGTCTTCCTTTCGAGGGTAAACTCAAGAGGCTTTTGTCTCATGTAAACGAAATGCGCAAAAAACAGCAAAGCGCTGTTCAGTTTGTAGCAGACAAAAAAGATTCAACCTATTACGATCTGGTCACAGAGCATCTTGTTAGCATGGAAACCTATATTTTCGTCAGCTACCTAATGCTCAGAGACGCCCTCAAAGATTCCGAAAGAGAAATCTTGGCAGAAAGATATGTACTGGATGCAATTCCGGAATTCGACAAATCCTATGCAGTAGTAACCAGTGGTGATGTAACATTGATTGATAATCATAGAGAACTTATCGATTACTGATCCACCCGCACCTCCAGCAAGCAAAAGAGCCGTTGAACACGGCTCTTTTTCATTTGGCAAGCATGAAACTTTTCATCCTTATGTAAAGTTTTTGGGCTTTTTCTTACATATAAAACTTTTATGTAAGAATCTTCGGCTTTTCTAACATTAATGATTGAAATAATATCCAATCTCAATTCTTTATGCCGAAAACCAGTCGAATAAGATTGACATAAACGGCCTGTTTGAGCTAAATAGATCAGGTCGATCCTAAAACCCTTCATGGTGATTAAGTTCGCAAAAAAGCCGGAATAGCTCAGCTGGTAGAGCAACGCATTCGTAATGCGTAGGTCGCGGGTTCAAGTCCCGCTTTCGGCTTTTTTTTATGCCCGCCAGGCCGAAAAAATTGTTACAGCCAGTTGTATGCGTCTGCGTAGAAAAAGAAAATAATCAGCAGATTGGTTGCTATCAACATGATAAACGGGAAAAAATACACATCCAGCGTATTATTCCCTGGCCTGGTTCGATTTTTCGATGATGCTACGTCTTCAAGATCTTCATCAAGCTCTTCTTCAGCCTTTCTCAGGGACTCTTTCAAAGAACCGCCAGCAAATTTGCAAAAATAAAAAAAAGCAAACAGCATATTGGGAATAACCAGCAAAAAAATACGCTGCAGCAAGTTGAACAGCGCCAGAAGACTGAGAATAGCCCAGGCCCACTTTACACAGAATTTCTCGAATCTGATTACCGCTTTATTCACCAGAAAAACCTTTCTGAGCTTAAATTATAACAAAGCTTCAGCGCTCAAAATTATACTTTTTTTTCGGTAAGGTCATTTTTTGTCGCTCAATAACACGTCAGATAGCATAAAATTTACGAGTAACGCATCATTTATTGCAAAACGCGCATTAAACTGTCATTTGAGCTTGTCACCGTTAAGCAAAAGTGATTTTTCGGCCTGCAGGCCATAAAGAATTATTTTCATGCGTCTGCTCTGCGGCTCAAACTAAAAGACAATAAAATGCAAAAAAATTGAATTTTCAGAATTTTTTTTGTATACTTTTTTGGTATCATTTCAATAATTGAAAGGATTAGGAAATGGCTTACAAAGTTGTAGTTATTGGGGTTAATCATGCGGGAACTTCTGCGATAAGAAC
>CAZQUE010000098.1:0-16073 GCA_964596185.1 uncultured bacterium
ATCAGGAATCTGTTCGAAGAAGAATTCCCAGTTTGCTGCTTCGTTCTGGCGCATGGTTTCGTCTTTAAGCTGCATATCAATAGCTTTGGTTTCAAGCTTTTTGCCTTCGGCATCTTTCTGATGAGCCGGGCAGATGCTTACGCAAGCGCCGCAGCCGGTACAGTCTTCCGGGGCAACCTGAACGGTGAAAGCCAGATCATCTTTAAAGCCTTTGGCTTTGCAGGACTTGAAAGTCTTGGGTGCTTTTTCAAGCAGGGCCGGGCTGTAAACCTTGGTTCTGATTGCAGCGTGAGGGCAAACGAGAGAACACATGCCGCACTGAATACAGCTTTCGGTGTCCCAGATCGGCATTCTGATGCCGACGTTTCGTTTTTCATACTGGCTGGTTGCAGTTGGGAAACTGCCGTCTTCTGGCATCTGACCAACAGTGATGTCGTCGCCACGACCAGCGAGAATTGGTTCGAGAACATCCTGAACAAATTTGGGGGCTTTGTCCATTACCATGGCGGGTTTAAGCTTGTCGTCGGCGGTAACTTTTTCAGGAACCTTAACTTCAGTCAGGTTTTCAAGGGCTTTGTCGATAGCGGCCCAGTTCATTTTTACAACGTCTTCGCCTTTTTTGCCGTAGGTCTTTTTCACAGCGTCTTTGAGGTGCTGAACGTATTCTTCTCTGGACATGATCTTCGAAATTTCGAAGAAACAGGTTTGCATGATCATGTTGATGCGATTGCCAAGGCCAATTGATTCAGCAAGATTGATTGCATCAACGATGTAGAATTTGGCTTTCTTGTCGATCAGGCGCTGCTGAGTTTCTTTCGGCAGTTTTGCCCAGATTTCGTCTTTGCTGTAATGGGTTTCGAGCAGGAAAGTTCCACCTTCCTTGAGGTTTTTGAGCATGTCATACTTTTCGATGAAACTGTAGTTATGACAGGCGACGTAATCAGCATTGAGAATCAGGTAGGGGCAGCGCAGAGGCTTTTTGCCGAATCTCAGATGAGAAATGGTCATGCTGCCTGATTTCTTTGAGTCATAAACGAAATAGCCCTGGGCATTGTTCTCGGTATAATCACCGATGATTTTGATTGCGTCTTTGTTTGCGCCAACTGTTCCGTCTGAGCCCAGTCCGTAGAACATTCCGGCAAATGTCCCGGCGGGGTTGGTAGCTATTGGAGTGCCAAGTTCAAGATTGGTTTTGGCAATATCATCCACGATACCAACTGTGAAGTGGTTCTTGGGAAGGTCTTTTTTGAGGTTGTCAAAAATCGCGATAACCTGGTTCGGAGTGAATTCTTTTGAACCCAGACCGTAGCGACCGCCAATGATTTTTGGCCAATGGGTGAAAGGAGCTTCTTTTGCTTCGAGAGCTTCGCCAATGCTGTTGCGAACATCGATGTAAAGGGGTTCGCCTGCGCAGCCAGGTTCTTTGGTGCGGTCAAGAACGGCAATGGATTTCACGGTTTTCGGGAAAGCCTTGACCAGGTGTGAGGGGCTGAATGGGCGATAAAGTCTGACTTTGATCAGACCAACTTTTTCACCCTTGCTGTTGAGATATTCAACAACTTCGTGAACTGTTTCAGCGCCACTGCCCATGAGAACGATAACGCGTTCTGCATCGGGGTCGCCGATATAATCGAACAGTTTGTATTCGCGGCCGGTAAGCTTGGCAAATTTTTCCATGGCCTTGCTTACGGCGGCAGGAGTCTGCTCAACGTATTTGTTGACAGTTTCGCGACCCTGGAAATAAACATCAGGATTCTGGGCGGTCCCGCGCATTACTGGTTTGTCAGGATTAAGGCCACGTGCTCGATGAGCGGCAACGAGTTCGTCGTCGATCATGGCTTTAATATTTTCATCACTGATCAATTCGATTTTGTTAACTTCGTGTGAAGTTCTGAAACCGTCGAAAAAGTGGACGAAAGGTACGCGGCTGGCAAGGGTGGCGGCCTGAGCGATAAGAGCCATGTCGTGGGCTTCCTGGACAGAGCCGGAAGCAAGAAGGCCAAAACCGGTCTGGCGAGTGGCCATGACGTCACTGTGGTCACCGAAGATCGAAAGTGCCTGACAGGCGACTGAACGGGCAGAAACATGGAAAACTGTGGCGGTCAATTCGCCGGCAATTTTGTACATGTTCGGGATCATCAGCAAAAGGCCTTGAGAAGCGGTAAAAGTTGTAGTCAAAGCTCCGGTGGTAAGAGCCCCATGAACGGCTCCAGAAGCTCCGCCTTCTGATTGCATTTCACAAACGTGAGGAATTGTACCCCAGACGTTTTTTTGTCCGGCGGCAGACCATGCATCGGCGTGTTCGCCCATGTTACTTGATGGTGTAATCGGATAAATAGCGATTACTTCGTTGGTCTTGTGAGCGATTAACGCGGTGGCTTCGTTCCCATCCATCATGGCATAATTCTTTTTAGTCACAATAGCACTCCTAGTCTGAGTATTGATCCCGTGAACAAAAATTTGTTCCGGCATCTGTAACGCATGGTGATATTAAGCCAAAATTGGCTTATAAGTCAACCAAAGAAGAGGGAATTCAGGAAAACTTGCTGTGCGTGTGAAAAAAGGTTGGAAGCTCGAATTGCGGGGTTTTTTCAAGCGCTTCTTCGAGAAAATCGAGTTCTTTCATGCCTTTGTACCGATCAATCGATTTGCAATACAACGGCATGCTTACGCAGAGAGCTTTCATGTCTTTCACAACCGGAATGAAGCCTAGTGACATCGATCGTTCGCAACCCGAAACCGCAAAGAAAAGGGTTTTATCTGGGGTTAGGCGTCGTGCCAGACCGTCGGCCATTTCAATCAGTGACTGAGAAACGACAAAGACGGGAAGCTCCTGGCGGTCGTTGAAATCCAGGACAAGTTGAAAAATATCCTGTTCAGAATGCGATTCCTCGATACGGTAAATGCTTAGTCCGGACCATTCCGCGATTTTCCAGGTCAGGCCGGAACTTTCCGATTTATTTACCAGGATAGCTATTGGTGAAATGAAAAAGCGTAACAGATTGAGCAGGGTTACAAAACCATGTTGACGGCAGAAAATTATCTTCGCTTGCCCAGGCTTGAATTCATTTTCCCCATAGCCCGAAAACATCGGGTAGAGCAGACTGCCAAAGATTCTGGCAGTATAATGCAGGAATAAAAAGCTGAACTTGTAAGGCATGCGGCTTATTCTTCGTCTTGCCTGACCCCGGGAACTCTTTCATAGATACGATTGATGTCGTATCTGGTCATGACTTCAGACATGATGAAAGCTTTTAACAGATTGTTGCGGTCAAGTTTCAGTCCAGAGCTTGCCTGTTCAGGAATGCGGATAAATTGATCGGAAAAAGAAGAGTCGGCATGCTGACCTGATGAGGACTCTGAGCTCATGGTCTGAGCAATTTCCTGTTCTCTTCGTCCTGATTCTGAAATGCTAAGCTCGGGGTCAGTTTTTATAAATCCGCTTTGTTGATCAGGGGAATGCCAATTCTGCGCCGGCTTTTTCTGATGGCGACGATTCTTTCTGTCCTGGCGGGAAGGCATCTGCGAGACAGGCATCGGCTCAAGCGAGTCGGTATCGTTTTGCTTTTTCAGAAAATCGTCGATTGAAGAAAGCTCAGAGAAATCGAAGTCTACGTTTTTCTCCTGCTTCTGCTTGTTAATCTCTGACCATATCGAGTAAACGATAGCGATGATGACTAATACAAATTCCAAAATTCTACTCCGATCAGTGGCGGTTAACAGGTTTTGGCGGTTCTACCAGGTGTGAGAAGGATTTTCTCATTTCCGTGTCGGAATTGATGTTTTTAAGCGTGTAATAATCAAGGATTCCCATGTTGCCGTCGCGCAGGGCGTCGGCAATTGCCTGGGGAACCTGGGCTTCGGCTTCGACCAGTTTTGCTTTCATTTCCTGTTCCATGGCTTTCATTTCCTGCTCTTTGGCTTCGGCCATTGCGCGTCTTTCAGCGGCTTTTGCCTGGGCAATTTTCATGTCTGCTTCAGACTGGTCGATTTGCAGTTTTGCGCCGATGTTATCGCCAACGTCAACGTCAGCAATGTCAATCGAAAGAATTTCAAAGGCAGTATTGGCATCGAGGCCCTTGTCTTGAATTGTCTTGGAGATTTTATCCGGGTTTTCAAGGATTTCTTCATGACTGGCGGCTGAACCGATAGTGGTAACGATACCTTCGCCGACGCGGGCAAGAATGGTTTCTTCAGTGGCACCACCGACGAGTTTGTTGATGTCGGCTTTAACGGTTACCCGGGCGATCGCTTTGACCTGAATTCCGTTTTTGGCCATGGCTGCTACCAGGGGAGTCTGGATGACTTTCGGTTTTACGCAGAGTTTTACTGCATCGAGAACGTCGCGCCCGGCAAGATCTATGGCGGTTGCCTGCTTGAAAGAAAGATTTATGCCTGCTTTCTGGGCGGCAATCAGTGCCGAAGCGACCTTTGAAACGTTGCCGCCGGCAAGATAGTGCGATTCAAGCGCCTGCAGGGGGATTTCGATGCCGCCTTTCTTGACCATGATGGCGGGATTGATAATGGCGTGGGGCGATACCCGGCGAAAGCGCATTCCAATAAATTCAAGAGGGTTAACTTTGACATCGCTGGCGAGAGCACTGATCCAAAGACCTACCGGAACGAAATAGGTGAAAATGAAAAAGCCGAAAATGCCGATTACGGCACCGATAATGATCATTTCTGACATAAAAAATACCCCTCCTGCTCAATTGCTTAATCGTTAAAATGTTCCGATATTTTACCAGTTAAAGTCAAGTTTAGTGAAAATTCAGGCGTCTGATTCTTTTTTGGCAACCAAAAGTCTGCCGCTGCTTTCTTTAACTATTTTAATCTGGGTTCCCTTTTCGATGAATTCACAATCTGAAATGACATCGAGCCGCTCGCCTTCTACGATAGCTATTCCGGAAGGGCGAAGCATTGTCTGGGTAACTCCTTCCTTACCGACATATTTTTTCAAATCCTGTACTGCAATACACCCGTCTTCTACTGAAGATTCAGCCTCTAAAACGAACTTTTTGCCCAGACTGGTGTTGGGGAAAACGTAGAAAAACCAAAGCAACAGGATAATAACCCCAAAAACCGCGCCCAAAGTCGCCGCAACTGCCATGCCGGTCGACAATTTTATGTAGGCAAGGGCGAGTCCGCCAATCAGGCCGATTAGACCAATTATGCCGGCCGCGCCAAAACCTGGGATTATGGCGATTTCAAGAAACATGAACAGCAGGCCCCCGAGCAATAGACCGATGACTGTTAGACCCCATGCCGGTTCTTCGCTGATGTCCGTCGAGGTCGTTTCAACCGGTTTTTCATTGCTGACTTCGGGAATAATTTCATTGTCGCCGGCTGCAAAAACAGGTTGAAAAATGATTATTGAAAAAAGCAGTAACAGAGAAATCAGGGCTTTCATTAGCAATCCCTCAAAATTATTATTCGCTGAGTTGACGCACCACGACCTTGTTATTGTCAACTTTTCTAACCTGAACTCTGGCGCCTTTTTCGATGAAGTCGCCATCTGAAACAACGTCATAGCGTTCGTCGCCAATTTTTACTTTTCCGGAAGGGCGACATGGCGAAACGGCGACTCCTTCTAAACCAACGAGATGGTCATAAGCGCCGACCTCTACTGCAACAAAGCCTTGGTCGGCCGTCATTTCGTCTTTGAGAACGAAGCGGTCAAAGAGCTTTAGTCTGGGCCCCCAAAAATAAATGCCGATCATGAAGAGCATTGAATAGGTGATGATGCTCGCCATTGCAAAAAGAGCTGAATAGATTCCGCCAAACACCAGGATGATGCTGAAGCTTACTGCGAGAATGCCCGCGACTCCAGTTATGCCAAAACCAGGAATCACAAAAATTTCAAGCAGAAGTAGAATCAGCCCGATCAGAAATAGAATCAGCGATTCCAGGCCGGCAAGATAAGCAAAAAGATGACCGCCAAAGAAAAGGGCCAGACAGGCGATGCCAAACCAGCCAAAAAAGCCGAACCCGGCAATGAAAAATTCGATTATCAAGCACCAGAAGCCAATGGTAAAAATTATGACGCTGATGTTGGGATTGGTCAGCCAGCGTGCCAGCCATTCTGCAGAAGTGGGCTCGACTCTTTCGATGCTGGCGTTTTCAAGGCCCATAATGCGCAAAACGGAAGACGTGGTGGCGACTATCTGGTCGCAATAGCCATGTTTGAAAGCTGTTTCAGAAGTTAGGGTGACGATGTCGCCCTTATTGCTCAACCCTGGTATTGAATCATGATTTTTGTCAACCATCGCTCCGGCAATGGCTTTGGGGCGTTTTCTCGCTTCTGCTGCCGATTCAAATTCTGCTCTAAAAGCCGAGACAAATTTTTCTTCTGCAGCTTTAACGCTGGGTCCAAGCAGCATAATTGGAGTGGCCGCGCCCATTTCACTGCCGGGCTCCATGTAAATTTTGTGGCAGGAAATGGCGATAAGAGCTGCGGCTGATAGCGCACGGCCACGAACATAGGCTACGGTCGTGACTTTTGATCTCAATAGTGCGTCTTTAATCTCCTGTGACGCTGTAACCAACCCACCATTCGAATTAATTTCGAGGATGACGGCGGTTATCTGTTCCTGTTCAGCTCGTCTGAGCATGCGTTGAATGAAAAACGACAGACCATCGTCGATATCATTGTGAACCGGAACGATCATAACCGTTCCCGATGCCTGTGCAAAAACGTTGCCGGCAGATAATGCCAGCATAAAAATAAGCATAACAAACCCCATAAAGACCCGGTGGGTCTTTATGGGGTCATTAAAGCGAATCTGATACGCTGAATTATCTGCGCCTTCTTTGTTTGCGGCGAGCTTCAGCAGCTTTTCTTTTCTGCTTTTCACTTGGTTTCTCATACGCGCGGCGGCGTTTGATTTCCTTTATGATACCAGCTTCCTGACACTTTTTCTGAAAGCGTTTCAGAGCCTTTTCCAACGGTTCATCTTTAAGAACTTTTACTTCTGCCATTTAATGTCACCCCCCTTCTGATTCTATCAGAGAGGCATTTCCTCAATATTTTTTCAGCCTGGCGGCCAATTCAGGGTACGTTTACCCAACACGTGAAAGTGAATATGATAAACAGTCTGACCGGCTTCCGGGCCACAATTTGCCACAACACGAAATCCATTTTCAAGCTGCATTTCTTTGGCCAGTTTTTGAATGGCTGAAAAAACAGCGCCAAGAACTTTTCCGTCTGCTGCTTCTGGACTGGTCAGCCGATCGATATGTTTGACCGGAATAACCAACAGATGAACAGGGGCCTGTGGGTTAATATCCTTGAAGGCAACGACATCTTCGTCTCGGTAGACTATCTCTGCCGGAATCTTTCCTTCAATGATTTTACAAAACAGACAATCGCTCATGGTAGACGGATTGTACAATGAGTGGATTGCTGATGTCAACTTCTTTTTGTTTGTTAGAGGGTTTTACTGTGCCCTGAAATAGTAAGGCAAAATGATATTTTGGCTGGAGCTTGCATTGGAATAATTGTCCAAATAGAGCTTTGGGCCGGTGAAAAAAATCAGGGGTCACATCTTTAGCAGATGAAACCCCTGTTGTAAAAATACTTCAGTTAGAATTGTCAGTTTTCCGAATTTTCCAGAACTGCTTCTCCGTGCATGCCTGGGTGATACTTGCTTTTATTGCTGGATAAGGGAGAGCGCATGAAGCGAATGGCCCTGATTCCGACTTCATTGGCTTCAGAAATGTCTGAGTCTGAATCACCGTAATAAAGAGAAATACCGTGCTTCTTAATAAAAACTCCTTTGCTGGTGCGACCCGAAAAAATTGCCTTAGGGCTGTTTTCAGGCAGTTTGAAGCTTCTTTTGAGAATTGAAGATAGAATCTCGTTTTTTACGGGGGGTCTGGCAGTGATGAAATATACTTTGTCACCGCGTTTTTTGTGCATTTCAATGATGCGGCGGGCAGATTCTTTGGGAATACTGAATTTGTCGAATTCCCCGCTCAAATCTTGCCAGAATTGGTCATTTTTAAGGGGCTTGGGGCCATATTTGTTGGTACCGCCCGGGCCGTCGGTGTTATTGAAGCCATAATGAAAGCCAGGATTTGAAAAAAGAGCTGTATCATCAACGTCGAGGCCGATAGAGATAGGTTTTGTCGGCAGTGATCTTTCAATCTCTTCAATACTGATACTGTGGTAGTAAAAATTGCTTTGGCCGTAGGCTGAAACCGACAGCAGCAGCATAAAAATCAACAGCAGTTTGCAAGTCTTCATTCTCATTGCTTAATTCTCCTTGATGAAATTGTTGTTTTCCTCAGACAAGCTGAATTTGTCTCTAGGGTAAACCGGGATGTCGAAGGTTTCAATAAATTCTTTGCTGTTACTATTGAAGTGCATCAATACCTGCCATTTCCCCGGAAATTCATCGTCTAAATTTGTTGTTTCACAATCCTCCGGAAGCTCAATGGCAAGTTCAAGCAGAATTGTCGATTCTGCTGACTTAACCTCTGGATTGAGCGCAAAGCAGGTGCTACCATCTTCGACGGGTCCTTTTTCGGCCAGGGAAATTGCATAAGAACCGCCGCGACCAGTTCCAGACAATACCGTGGTTCCAAGGGAACGGAAGTATTTAACGAAGATTTTTACCTGGGCGAGTATTTCCATGTCGCGAGGTTGCTCGACAATAATGCGAAAAGGCCATTTCTCACCCGGTCTTACCGGAAAAGAGGATGCCTGTAGTTTAATAGATTTTGCCCAGGTTTCGCCGCGCCATTTTTTAAGACACTTGTAAAGAAGCATTAGGTTGAAGAGTGCCAGAAAAGCGATTCCTGAGAACTCTTCGACGCCTTTGCCCGGCTGTAAAATGACTAGAACGACCAGAGTCAATGAAAAAACGAAAAGAATGGTTGAAAAGGCGAAAAGAGGGAGTGACTTGCTCAATTGTGACTCTGCCGGGATGGAAAAGCTTTGCCAGCTTTCCTCCCAGCGCCAGGGCCGGTCAGGAAACTGTTTCTTTAAGTTGTTTCGGAGGGTTTGGTGGCGCAGATTGAATATGAACAATGCTTCCAGCAAAATGTAGATACCTAGCATTACCGCTCCGAGTAGAACCAGAAAAAATGCTTTGAACGGAAAAGGTCTGAATAACCATGAGTTCTCAGGATTATTGGGGTCAACCATCGCTTGAACCGTTTTATTGTCGGCAATTGCATTTTCAAGCAATTTGCGCGAAAGAAGCAGTTCTTCTGGGGAGTTGCTGAAGGTTGGATCGATAGCTACCTTGTTCGAGGTGAAATCTTTCCCGGAAATACTGTAGCTGTATGTTGCAAGAAGCCGGTTGCCGATAACCGAGCCATATTCATAGACTGGTTCAACATTTACGCTTGAAACTCTTGCTTCGATTTTTTGCCAGTTCTGAAGTTCAAGATCTTTGGCAATGTCCTGCCCACCGCTCCAGATTAGTTTTATCGCCAGCCCGAGAAATATCAGCGAAACAATAAGATAGTGAAAGCCCTTGCTCCAGAAATCTGACTCTGTCATTCAATCCGCTCCAGTATTTGATTTCTTGGTAGTCTACCAGCTTTGGGGAACCTTCACAAGCAAAATGCCGTTGAAGCAGATATTTGAAATTCAGGCCTTTATAGATCTTATTGTGCTTTGATCAAGCTGCGATGATGAAAAAATATCTGATCTGTGCTAATCTTGTTCGCAAAAGCAGGAGAAAAAATCATGGCAAAACTGAGAATTGATGAAAACAAATGTTTAAGAGACGGTATCTGCTCGGAAGTATGTCCGTGCAAAATTTTTGTCGCTGACGAAACCGGTCTCGCCAAAATCGATCCGATAACCGAACCCATCTGTGTACAATGCGGTCATTGCGTCGCTATTTGTCCAGGTTCAGCAATAAGTCTGGATGAGATTGACGGCGAGCAATTGCCGGCAGTCGCTGACAATCTGCCTGATTTAAATGATTTTTTTGATCTGGTTCAGGCGCGAAGATCGATAAGATCATTTAAAGATGAGCTCATTCCGCATGAAGACCTGATCAGGCTGCTCGAAGTTACCCGCTGGGCGCCAACGGCAAAAAATACTCAGCTGCTTTCATGGGTTCTCGTTTCAGGAAAGCAGCAGGTGCAAGATTTTTCCAGGGCCGTCATTGATGTCTTTCGCAGTGATGAGAAAATGACCGGGATGGTTCAGGCATTTGAAAGCGGTTATGACGTTATCAATCGTGGTGCTCCGCATCTGGCAATTGCTTATGGCCCCGAGAAATACAAATGGGGAACTTTTGATGCGTCGATCGCCATGAATACGCTTGAGTTGGCTGCACGTGCCGCAAAAATCGGCACCTGTTGGGGTGGGTTCAGCACTTCCGCGGCTGCTCTAGACAAATCAGTCGGTAAATTAGTCGGTATAAGTGAAGAAAACAAAATTTTTGCGGTAATGATGCTCGGTCGCCCGAATTTCTCTTATCGCCGGGTTCCTAAGCGCAAAGAATTGAGATTGAAAATCATTGCATGATCGAAAAAGACAGCCAGGATGTTTGTTTCGATCAACTCTGCAAGCGTTTCGATAAAAATGTCTATGCAACCGGAAAAGGTCGGGTAAGGCTTGAGCTGACCATGGCTGACATGCTGACAGCTCTTCCCGGGCTGCAGCAGGGCAAGCAATTGCAGATTCTCGATGCCGGTGCCGGAATGGGACAAATTGCTATCTGGCTTGCTGGTCTCGGCCACCGGGTAACCATGGCCGACATTTCAGATGAAATGTTAGCAAAAGCCCGCCAGCAGATCGAAGCTTTTGGAGTTAGCGAAAATATCAGCCTGATGCAGGCTTCAATTCAAAGCTTGCCTGAATTACTGCCAAAAGGGCAATATGATCTGATTCTTCTACATGGAGTAATAGCCTGGCTGGAAAAGCCGCTTGAGGCAATCGGCTGCCTTTTGCCGCTGTTGAAGCCTTCTGGGCGTATGAGCGTTTTGTATTTCAATCGCGACAAGTTGATTCTGAAATGGGGAATAACCGGACAGATTGCCAGTGCCGGTAGCGGTCGCGGCAGTAAAAAGGGCTCTTTGACTCCAATAAACCCCCTCTCTTATGCAGAGGTTGCAGAATATTGTGCCAACAAAGGATTGCGAGTGTTTTCAAAGTCGGGAATAAGAGTGTTTTACCGTTTCTTTTTACGGTTTCCCGAGAAATTCAATTGCAGTATTGAAGATTTTATCAGTCTGGAATTACAATACTGCCGAATAGAACCTTACGCATCACTGGGTGAGCATACTCATTTGATTCTGGGCCTGAATGATCGATGAAACAGACAAAAGATCTTGAAGCAAAGCCAATTGGTCTTCTATTGCTCAAGTTTTCCATTCCGGCAATAACCGGAACCGTCATAACCTCTTTTTACAATATTGTCGATCGCATTTTTCTCGGCCATTATGTCGGTGAAAACGGTATTGCCGCGACAACTATCGCTATGCCGATGATGATGATCATTATGGCGATCGGCATGCTTATTGGCTTTGGTACCAATTCGCAAATCTCGATCCGCCTTGGTGAGAAAAACCATGAAGAGGCAGAAAGGCTGTTGGGGCAGGGACTTTTCCTGTTTTTTGTCACTTCAGTCGGATTGAGTTTCGCTTCATTAGCGGTATTGGACCAGCTTTTGACCTTTTTTGGAGCGACTCCGGAGATTTTGCCTTATGCGCGGCCGTATCTCGGCATTGTATTGATCGGAATTTTGCCCCATCAACTGTCTTTTGGCGCAAACAGTTTCATCAGGGGGGAAGGAAACCCCAAGACAGCCATGGCAACAATGCTTATCGGAGGCATTTTGAATGTAATTCTCGATTATGTTTTCATTGCTCGAATGGGTTGGGGCATGGAAGGCGCCGCCTGGGCAACGGTTATTGGCTACAGCGTTTCCGCGATATGGGTAGTTCACTATTTTGTCAGCGGCAGAAGCCTGGTGCACTTTCGAATTGCCAATTTCAGGATGAGAAAAGATTCGGTCAGGCAGGTTATGGTTATGGGCTCGCCTCATTTCATTATGAATATGATTTCAAGCGTTCAGATGTCTTTATTCAACAATCAGTTGGCCCGTTTTGGCAGTAATACCTCAATTTCGATCATGGGTGTTATTATGAGTTTCAATATGATCTGGCTTATGCCGGTAATTGGTTTGAGCCAGGGGTTGCAGCCGATTGTTGGCTACAACTTTGGGGCGAAGCAATTTCATCGGGTTAGAAAAGCATTGTTGATGGCTATTTCGGCGGCGACTTTAATGTGCTCGTTTTTCTTCATTTTCATCGAACTTTTTCCTGAACTGGTATTTGCCATGTTTACTTCGGACTTGCAGTCGAATATGGTCAAGGAAGGTGCAGAGGCTGTTTTGCAATTCTCTTTGATGCTGCCTATCGTGGGCTATGTAATCATTGCCGGCAATTACTTTCAGTTTACCGGCCGCCCGAAAGTAAGCCTGACCTTGACATTGGTTCGACAGGTCGTTTTTCTTATCCCGGCTTTGCTTTTGCTGCCGCGTTATTTTGGTTTAAGTGGCGTCTGGTATGCGATGCCGGCCTCCGACGCCGGAGCATTTCTAATGACGACCTGGTTTTTTGTTCGTGAATTGAAGGTTTTGAAAGATAAAACCAATCAATAATCAGAGCCTTAGAAATAAATTCCCCAGACGACATAAGCGCCGATCAGTAAAGTTACCATGGCCATGACCAGGTAGTGTATTTTTTCGGAACGCAGAGCTTCGAATTTGATCGAGGCCATGTTTATGCCAGCACTGACTGCGTAGGCGAAACCTACGGCAAAAGGCAGTTGGAAAAGAATGAAGCCGCGCCCCGGATGCGCCAGAAAGTGAATCAATGTTGAAATAATTGCTCCGACAGCGAATATGCCCAATCCCAATTGTAGGTTGCTTTTGTAGCTTGCCCAGAGAAAATCTGTGGTTTCAGGGCATTTCTCAGCGTAAGCAACGGCCTGAGAGGCAAGCTCGCCAGTAATTTTTGATTTCATCAAGGTTTGCACTACTCTTGCTTTCTTGACTTTTTTCCGACCTTCGTCGGTTTCAAGAAGGTAACCGGCTACCATGGTAAAAACCATTTCCAGTCCCTCTTTGCCAAGGGCGTCAATGAGGATTTTTCGTGTGTCTATTGGTTTTTTGACATTACGATAATCGGCAGGCTTTGCCGGCCAACCTGCCGCTGATTTTTTTGCCGAAATTGCCGGCGCAGCTATTTTGGGGCCAGAAGAAACCTCGGCAGAAACTTCTTCATGTGCTTCAGTTTCGGGAATTGGTGGGCTTTTTATTCCCATTTCAACGCGAATGCGCTCCCGGTCATCGAGCACCTTATATTTTGGTGCGTTGCCCGATGCTCCGGAGATTTTTTCATGGGAGCCACATTCCTCGCATTTTATAAATGGCTGAAGATAATCGTCGGCAACCGAAATCGGCGCACCACACTGGCTGCATTTGAAGCTGCGCATGAAACTCTCCTGATTGATCCTGAAAAAAGTATACAATAAATGTTCCTTTTAGCAACTGAAGATTGAGCGCTTCGGTTGAAAATACTTTGGCGATAGCATATATATGAAACGATGAAAAAGAAACGACTTGATGAACTTGTAGTTGAGCAGGGATTGGCTGAAACTGTCGATATGGCCCGCCGACTGATCATGGCCGGGCAGATTCGCACCGGCGACCGTGTCTGGGAAAAGGCCGGCGAAAAAGTGCCTGCCGATATCGAGTTGACAAGAAAAGATCAGGCTTGTCGCTGGGTTTCCCGGGGCGGTCTGAAACTCGAAAAAGCTTTTACCGAATTTTCCATTACTTCCGATAAAAAACGCTGTCTGGATATAGGCGCTTCAACTGGTGGCTTTACCCATGTTCTTCTGGAATATGGTGCCACAGAAGTCGTCGCGGTCGATGTTGGCTGGGGGCAACTCGATCAGAAACTGCTCACAGATTCCCGGGTAACGGTCAGAGATCGAACTAATTTTAGATTGCTTGCTGCAGGTGACCTTGGAGGCCCATTCGAACTCGTCGTGGCCGATGTTTCTTTTATATCTTTGAGAAAGATTTTGCCTAAGGCGTGTGAAATGCTTAGCGCAAATGGCGAAATCGTTGCTTTGATCAAACCGCAATTCGAAGCTCCTCGTGGAATGGTGCCCGAAGGCGGTATTATTACTGATGAAAGAACCCATTTCATGGTAGTAAGCGAGTTGGCAGAGTTTCTGTATGATGAATCCGGGCTGATTCTTTCGGGACTGACCCCGGTTCCATTGATAAGCCGCCGGAAAAACATCGAATTCGTCGCCCGGTGGACCAGAAGCGGATTATCTTTAGCCAGCGAGCGGATAAAAGAAATTATTTCTGCAGCTCATCAACGTTGATGGGCATACCATAAAAAGCATAGCCGGCGAAATCTAACCGCTGCCGGAAAAAGGGTGAAAACAATAATAGTGGCGATAAAGACCATGTTTTGTTCATTTTTACGTGCTGAGCTAATTATTCCAGGCATGTCGAGAATGATGAAGCGCATTTTTCTTTTTCGACCCAGACTTTTTAGCTTGGCCGAAAGGTTGAGCTCTTCAGATGCATACAGTCTGGTATCAAAGCCGCCAACCTCTTTGAAGGCGCAAGCTTGGCAAAAAATGAAACAGCCCGCTGCCAACTTCAGGGTTTTTGAGAGCATGGTCCAGAATTTCAATAAAAACAAGGCCAGACCACGCGGTTGACGAGAAAATTCGACCCTGGCCCCGCCGCCGATAATCTTTCCGGACTCCAATTTTCTGTGGGCCTCATTAAAAAGATTGCTTGAAATAGTCGTATCAGCATCGATGAAAAACAGGTAGCGCCCTTGTGCTTTGTCGGCACCGGCATTTCTGGCCCGGGCAATCTGCCGGTGTGGTTCAAAAACTACCTTCGCGCCATTTTGACGGGCAATTTCTGCTGTTTTATCAGTTGAAGCGTTGTCGACGACGATAAGTTCTGTCTGGGATTCAATACCTGCGGTGGCTGTCTTTAAAGAATCAAGGCAGTCGGCGAGGAGCTTTTCTTCGTTATAGGCAGGGATTATGACAGAATAGATTATTTCGGCATCAGCCATGGTCTGTCTCTGGCCTATTTTTTCATGGTGTCGTCTGGGTTTGTTTCAGAATTGATGTTATGCAGAATGAGAATGACTCTTTCAATTTCCTGTCTGAAGTTTTTCTCGGTAAGAATGACATAAGATGGGCAGCCGCGTGAAACCGACTTGTCCAGTCGATGTTCCACAACTTTGGCAATTTCGGTCGCAAGATTGGCAAATTCAGGAAATACATCGGAAAAATATTTGCCGACATTGTTGCCGGCACGCTCGTTCTCTTCGAGATATTTGCTGGCGCAGCCATTAAGATGGAGGATGAAGCCCTTGTCGTTTTGCACTACAACCATATCAGAAATATTATCGATAATATTGGCGTTGCTGGCCTGAGCCTCGAGAACTCTTTCCATCAGTCTGGCATTCATTATTGCCACACCGGCAATGAGGCCGAAGTTGTGGAGAATAATCTGGTCGTCTTCACAAAACTCTCCGCTTCTTTTATTGACCACTTGAAAAACTCCGATGAGTTCGTCATGCAGAATAAGCGGTTGAGTGATGACATTGCGGGTTCTTTTGCCGGATTCCTCGTCAACCTTGCGATTGAACTTGAGTTCGGGGTGAATTTCGCTTAGATCATCATAAACATCCGGGATATGAAGACTTTTACGACTGAGAGCGGTGTGGCCGGCAATTGAGGAATTGTCTATAATCAGAGATATTTCTTTGACCTTGTCGCTTTTTATGCTTTGTGAAATCAGTCGGCCTTCAATTGAATCGACCAGATATAAAGTTGCTCCTTCGGCATCGAGAAGTTTGCAAACATTTTTTACCAGACCATCGAGAAGTTCTCCAATGTCAAAAGTCGTCAATAACTTCTCACCCATCGAGATAATTTGTTCAAGGCTTTCAAGTCTTCTTCTTAACTGCATAGTCGGCTCCATGGTCAAATTGAGGCTTTTTCTGAGTTTTGGAATATTGGCAAGTGTTATGAAAATAGTTGCTAAATCAAA
>CAZQUE010000099.1:0-13953 GCA_964596185.1 uncultured bacterium
TTTTCTGGCCAAAAAGTACAAGACCCAGTTAAACTTTAACCACGTGAACAGTTACCAACAGGGCAGAAAAGGCTTTGTTGTAATTTATGCAGGAATTCTTCAGTTGTAGCCTCAATATGATTGGTCGGCAACCGACCGAGGGTAAGATGAGGCATAAACAAATTCATGACCCATGGAAACCCATATTTCTCAATATTTTCCCGCTCAGCATGCGTAAATTTTTCTTTTTCGAGCAGGAACTTATCTCTTGTAAATCCTTGACGAAGCGGGTTGAGCTTTTCCACAACCTTTTCATGCAATGCCTGCAATTTTTCATGATTTACCGCATCCCAGAAAACGTAACCATCAGAACTCAAACGAATTTTTGAGAATTCAAGAGAGATTGGAAAAAACTCCGCATTGACAACCTGCATTGCCGCCTGCACCGGCGAATAGTCGGGGAAAAGTCCCATAAAAACAGTCAGATGAGGTTCAATTTTTTGTTTAAAATTTATCGAACTGGCGAACTTTTCCACTAAAATTTCATTGAGCGAAAAAGCTGTGGCAAGAACCTCATTCTGCACCGGCAAATAACAGTCCAGATAAAAAAATTGCATGGAGTTCAATAAGAGCTCAGGTTCAACCAGCCGTAATAGGCTTCCATTATGTTTAAAAGAGGGTCAAGGCCGAAATAAAAAATAAAAAGGAAAGCAATACACAAATAGGGGCCAAAGGGAATCATGTGCGAAAGCGGCTTGTATTCTACGCCATAGCGTATTTTTCGGTAAATTATGCCGAGAATGCCAAAAGTTGCCCCGAGAAAACTCGCAACCACCACCGTGCCGAGCACCACTTTCCAGCCTGCCCAGGCCCCGAAGGCAGCCAGCAGCTTAACATCTCCGCCGCCCATCCCCTCTTTTTTCAACAAAATCAGGGCAAGCCAGCCCAGCAGCCAGAGAAAACCGCCGCCAAGAACAAAGCCAATCAAGGATTCTTCAAAAGACACATAGTATGACGGCGTTGCATAGCCCATTTTCAGCCAGCCCCAGCAGCCTGCGGCAAAAAGCAGACCAGTCCAGCAGCCATTGATCGACAAGGTATCGGGAATAATGAGAAAACGAATATCAACCACGGTAATTATCAGGCAACTTACTGCAAACATCCACGAGATAAAGGCTTTTAGCGAGGGGCCAAAATATGCGACCGACAGACCGGCGACCAGACATGAAAAAAGGGTATAGAGTTTGTCCTGAGTGCGCCCGGCGTTATAGCAACCACGACGCTTGCCTCCTTCGCAATCAGGGCAATAAAGATAATCGCAGTGAAATTCTTCATGACCCGGCCAGGCACGAATGGCCCAGCCAATGCGGCGTCCGAGCAAGGCTCCGATTACCGCAGCGATAAGTGCGTAATGCAGTGAAAATGGTATCTGCTCAAGCATTATCGGTTACCCAGCCATTCTTTTTAAAAATTCTTCCAAGCATTTTAAATACCAATTTGGCAGCAAGAAAATCTGAAGCAACATTTCCCGGTATCGGGCACAACTCGACAACATCGAAACCGACAACATTCTTTTCTTCGATAACCCGACTCAAAAGTTTCAACGTCGGATACCAAAGCATTCCGCCTGGTTCGGGAGTGCCGGTACCCGGCATGATCGAGGGGTCAAAAGCATCGAGATCGACGGTAATGTAAACATCATCGCTGAGACGAGAAAGCACTTTGTCCATCCAACTGTCGTCGTTCGAACCGGTGCAGATGTCATGGGCCCAGAAAATACCGTCATGACCGGTTTTTTTTATGAAATCCATTTCATCTTTACAGGTGTTTCTAATGCCAACCTGGGTAATTTTTGCCAGGTCAAAAACCCGACGCATAACGGATGCATGACTGAAAGGAGTGCTTTCATAGGATTCACGCAAGTCTGAGTGAGCATCAAGCTGTAAGACGCTGAGACTGTCACCGTATTTTTCTTTTAAAACCTTGATTGGTGCAGTAGTAATGCTATGCTCCCCTCCCAGAATTACAGGAAATTTGCCCGCATCGACTACCGCTCTGACCGCATTCCCGATATTGGTGAGCGTTTCTGCCGGCCCCTGCATGTCTGGTTCAAGTTCTGGCAGGGTATGCACTCCGCTAAGTAAAGGTTCACACTGCAAATCCAGGTCAAAGAGCTCAACCTGGCGCGAGGCCATAATGATTGCTGAGGGTCCGTTACGGGTCCCAGCCTGGTAAGAGGTGGTGCTGTCGTAAGGCACCGGGATTATAACTGCTTTTGCTTCGTCATAAAGAGTATCTTCATCGGGCAGACCGAGAAAATTATAATCACCGCAGAATTGCACCTTATCGAGACTCATACCATTTCTCCTGTAACTTTTGCTGGGTTTTACGCATAATAACATAAATTCACCGATTGGCAAGATTGACGATTTGCCGTACACCCGCATATAATAAAGGCTATGAAACAAATCATCATATTACTGGTTCTGGTTCTTACACTTGGCATATTCGGCTGCAGCAGCGGCGGCGGCAGCAGTTCTGTCAGCACACTTACTGCACCAGCAGTTGTGTCAATCAGCCCAGTAACCGGTGGGCCCGGAACAACCGTAACCATAATGGGCAGCAAATTTGGAGCTTTCCAGGGGACCAGCCTGGTAACCTACTCTGGAATAAATGCTGACCTTGTCAGCTGGTCTGACACGATGATAGTAGTAAAGGTTCCGGCGAATGCCCAGGCAAATGGCACGTTTCAGGTAATAGTCAACGGCCAGGTTTCAAACTTCAGCAGCTCTTTCTCAATCAGTAATCCGAGCATTTCTTTTCTTTCGCCCCAAAGTGGTAATGCCGACACTCAAGTCACTATTACCGGCCAATATTTTGGCAACGTCAAAGGCAACTCGTATGTAGCCTTTAATGCTCAACAAGCTTCTGTTTTATCCTGGAGCGACACTTCAATCGTCTGCCTGGTTCCGTCATCGCTGGGTTCTCAATCTGGCTCTGTTTCAGTAGTAGTAATGGTTGACGGCAACAGATCATCAAATATCGCATCTTTTCAGTTTTCTGCACCGGTTATTAACAATGTCAGCCCGAATAATGACAATATCGGCGCTACCGTTGCCATCATGGGCCAAGGCTTTGGCCTGAACCAGAACTCTGTGAATGGCTATGTCACTCTCGGGGGGCAAACGGCGCAGATTCTGAGCTGGAACGACAATCTCATTCAATTTCGTGTTCCACAAGTCAGCAGTGCTGGCACACAGACCCTCGCAATTACTATCAACGGCAAAACTATCAGCAACAGCTTTACAGTCGAAGCTCCAATTGTGACCGGGCAAAGTCCAAATCCCGTAGGAAAAGACCAGCTACTGACAATCAGCGGCAACCATTTTGGTCAGTCCACCGACCAGATTTCAAGAAGTGTGCAAATTCAGGATTACGGCCAGGTGGCCGGCGTTACTTATTCCGATACAAGCCTGAGCTTTACCTGGCCAGTCGACAATACGCTTTTTGGCACTCAGCAAAAAACTGTCACCATAAGCATTGGCGGTTTAACTACCAGCATCAGTATCACGGCAGACTGACAGAAAAATCAGCCAAATTCAACCAGTAAAACTTCAGCTTTAGATTCTATAGCTGCAAATGTTTCGAGCATTATTTTTTTCGACCACTCTTTGCCGCGATTTCCCGATCCAGAACCAATAAACGGGAATGCCACCGATTTAAAACCCTCATCATTAACTATTTTCATTGCGTTAATTACTGAATTTCGCACCGAATATTCAGTTGCGAACCAGAAAATATTGATGCCTGCAACATGAATGATCGCCTTAAAAGGCAAATTGCCCGGCCCGGTAATTCTCGCCTCACCAAGGCTAAACCAGCCTGTTTTTGCAAGTTCCTTAAAAGGAGCTGTTCCTCCGGCTTTTTTGATTGCGCCAGAAACACCCTGAGGCAATAGCAGCCACCATGGAATGACATTCATATTCCAGGGGTTGACTATAACTTCGACCTTTTGGTCAAGAATATTGCCTTTAACCTGCTTAACCTCAATCACATTCTTGCTCCGGAAAAAGATAAAAACAAAAGAACTTCAGCTCTAGTCTAACATACCAGCCAACCTAAACCCACAAACTGTTATGGCACAAAATGCTTGCATAAGTAGTGCAAAGCTGATAATAGTATTTTAAAATACTATATAATTGCTCTAAGTCACGCAGAGTATTACCAGAGGGAGAAAATATGAAATCCAGCTATTTTTTGTTAACCATCGTATTCATTCATCTTTCAGGACTTTTTCAATTTCCAGCATTGGCAGAAGAGGTTTTGAAAACAACGGAAGTCTTTACCTTGCAAGAACTGAATATAGATGCTGAAAGAGCCACTTACCAAAGCATAATTGCCCGACCCCAGGACGAGATAAGCCGCGAGGCAATAGAACTGAAACCAGGCAAAGACCCTGTCGATCTGCTCAGATCCTTAAACTCCTCCATTTCAGGCTCTCACAGTCTTTTAGGCGCAATCCTGACTCCTGAGTTACGCGGCTTTGACGGCAAGCATACAAAAGTTCTTCTTGATGGCTGTCCAATCAACACTCCGTGGAACAACACATCATCCCTATCTGGATTCCCACTGCGACGCCTGCAAAAAATAACCGTCGCTCCAGGCGGCTCGGCTATGGTTTATGGCCCGAACGTTGTTGCCGGAGCAGTGAATTTGACTCTGCCCACAGCCAAAGACCTTGAAGGCCTGACCCTGAAACAGGAATTTGGCGGCATGGGTACCCGGCACCAGGAATTTCTATATGGACGCGTTGCCCATCAGAATGAGCATCTGTTTGGCTTTTTCCAGGATGAATACGACGGAACAAGACGTTACAAAACCTATGGAACCGGGGAAACTAAATCTGATAACAAAATGTTTATGTATCGCGGCCGGGTTGAAACCGACAAAGGCTGGATATTCAAGGCAACATTGCTCGAAAGCAGAGGCTCGATCAGTATTCCGAATTATAAGGAACGTTTTGAACCATGGGAAATGTCTCATCACGACTTTGTAGTAGAAAAGAATTTTGGTAATGATCAGAATCTTTCGTTGCGCTATGCCAAATATCGTGATTTCAGTAGAACCCAGTTTTACTTCGATTACAATCTCAGCCTGGCCTCGGGAACGGCTGATCCTGCCAACGATGTTACCATTGACATGAAAACCTGGGAAATTCTTTACAACTTCAAAGCCGGTGAAAACCATCATCTGACCGTAGGTGGTCAGAAGCAGGAAATCAGGGACATGGGTCATACCGTAAAAGCGAAAGCAAAGAACAAATGGCTCGACAGCACCGGATTTTTTATCAGCGATTCAATTCAAGCCAATGATCGTCTCAATTTGCATCTCGTTGCCCGAAGCGATGAATCCTATGACACAGAAAGCGAAACTTCATGGGCAATCAACTCTGATTACCAACTCAACGACAGATTCAACATCGGTTTTGGCATCAGCAGAACCATCAAATTCCCGAATGTCCAGGAACTTTACCGTGGCAGCAAAGTTTTCGGCAACGAAACACTGGAACCTGAAAAATCTGACAATCTTGAATTCAGGCTTGGCTACCAGATCAATGACAACTGGCAGGCTAACCTGACCCGATTCAACTCTGATATGGAAAATAAGATTGCCCAGACCATCACTGCAGCCGGTGGGGTTATTCCCGGCGTAGGGACTCTTAAAGCCAATGATGCTTACTACATTAACATCGATGAAGCTGAAATCGATGGCTGGGAAATCGGCATCAACGGTCAGATTAGAAAGAATCTCGACGCCTGGCTAAGCTACACTCGCATAGACAGCGCGGACGACAAAACCAGAAACGTCAGGCTAGTTGCCAAACCGGAATTTCGCTTAACCGGTGGCACCCACTATCATAATGGCAAAACCAGCGTCATGCTGACCTGTGAGCATCAGGGCAAAACCAAAGCCACTCAGACTTTTGACACTGCTGGCAAGGCCACGAATTATGCTGAAGTTAAAGCCTCAAACTGCTTTGACCTTGGCATTCGCCAGCAGTTCAGCAAAGATTTCGCAGTTTACATGAATGTTGAAAATCTGACCGATGACGATAACATTGTTTTAATTCAAGGCTCTGATGCTAAAAATAAAATAGGTCTGCTAATGGACCCGATTTATTATCGAAACGGTCGGCGCACAGTATTGGGCATGGAACTTAAATTCTAGTTTCAAATCAACCAAGTATCCGGATTAACTGCTCTTGTGTGAGAATACAGATGAAGCACACACTGATTGTAATGCCCAGTTACCGTGACTAAACTCTTTGGTAATATTTTGCAAGGCCCGCAGTACGATCTTTTCTTTATCTGCCAGCACACATAAAATTCCATGCTCTCCTGGAATGCTACGATTTTCGCTGCCCTCATTGAAGTTGAACAAACGAATTCTGGAAACGGTGGCCCCGACTGCTCCGGCCTTCATCGCCGCTTCTACCATCACATCACCACTTCCTTCCGGACAAAAAAATCCAATTTCCCGGTAATCGCAACTAACGGCATTAGAATCTATAGATTCTGTGCCAAAGAAGCGCTTTCGCCACGAGGTGCCTTTTTTTAGATCATCGATTGCAGCAATAATCTGCTCTATACTTGCAGCATGCTCCTGCCGACCGATTCTTATCAGCGGATCAACCATGCCAACTCGGATCGGGGTCTGGTAAATGAAGCCTCCGCCAGGGCGGTCGAGATGGCCTTCTTCTATCAACAGCTGCTGAAGGCCTATTGCATCGTGGCGGGGCACCATCAGATAAACCAGTTCTTTTTCTGGCGAAATTGTTATGCGCAAAAGTCCGAGACGATCGCGAATTCCAGTTCCGACACCGGCACCGACAACCGGAACCCCTACTCCAAGCCTTAAGGCAACTTTAAAAAGCGTTTGTCCACGGCCAGTCTTGTTTTGTATTCCTGTTATCAGAATAAGATCTTGAAGCAACCGCTCAAACTTTGGAGCTTCAACTTGAGGTTCGGCGACATTCTCACCTATTATTTCCAGGAAATCCTGAGCAAAAATCGAACCACGACCGGGAGTTTGCAATTCAAGCGATTCGATAAGACTACAAACGGTTCCAGTTGCAGATGGTCGGGAAACGGAAAATCGATAAATCTGATTTGGAGAATTACTCAATTCAACCTTTAATCCGGGTAAACCAAGGAAACGACGCCCCATCTTCTGCCTGACACAGCGGGCATTCTCGACAAAAACTTTTTCAATACCGATTTCCTTTAGTATTGGCCGGACTTTTATCTCAAGATCCTGATGAACTGTGAGAGTTATTCTTGAGACTTCACGCAACCCGGCTTCATTCTTCGCCATTGTTTTCGCCTCCATTTGCGACAAGAATCAATCGCTGTTTCATTCTCACCCTGATTCCATAAATCAACATGGTCAAAATTGGAAAAACCGAAGCCATGGCGACAATACCAAAACCGTCAATAACCTTCAATTCGCCGCCAATTCCAAGTCCCATTGATAAAACAAGAGGAACGGTAATTGGACCGGTGGTTACTCCGCCTGAATCCCAGGCAATGCCAACGAATTCGTCGTCACTAAACCAGGTTAAAACAAGAAGAATCGTATAAGAGGGTAGCAACAGCCAGGTCATGGGTATGTCATAAAGAATTCGGGCAATACCAGCGAGAAGTCCAAGCCCGACCCCCAAAGAAACCGTATTAATGACTCCTGATTTTTTTACCGTACCAACCGTAAGTTCTTCTACCGTTGAACCGAAGGCATTCAATGCAGGCTCGGCGACCGTAGAACCATAACCCATACCAAAAGCAAAAAGAAACACCAAAGCAATTCCCACCAAGGTCAACTCAGGACCAAACAAAGGCGGGCGCTCGACAATGTATTCATAGCGTCTGGCTTCTTTGTCGTAACGTGATTCTTCAAAAGGAACAAGTCTCAGTGCGCCACTACGATCCTTAAGGTAAAAATATCTGCTTAGGGTTCCATCGGTGCCATAAGCCAGCTTAACCGAATCAAGGTCAAACGGTTCTAAGATGATCCTACCCTCTTCATAAGTTTCGCTGCGAAAAACCTGGGGTAATGGACGCCCAACCTGATCTCCAAGCGGCGCAATTCCAAGCTTAATGCCGCTGGTTAAAATAGTCATGCCAGCCAGAGCAAAAATCACTCCAAGAACGACTTCATCAACATGCTTTGGTCGATCACGCAAAAGAGCAATCAGCACAAAAACTAAAAGAGCTATTAACGGAATAACCGCCTTAAAGGCAGATTCACCTTCCCTTTCCAAAACTTCGGTCAAGCTGATGTTAACGTTTTCTTTAACTAATTTGCGACCGACCCGAACCAGTGCAATACTAGCTCTTTCCTTAGAAGAAGCATTTCGACTCAACCATTCTTCCAAAGTCAAAGAACCCAGAAGTTCTTCGCGCTTTTCGGGATCAACAAGGGTTTTCAACGCTTCCTCATAATGCTTTTCGTCATTAAAAAATGCGCGGCGGGCCTTTTCATCACCACGCTGAAAGGCCGCCTGTTTCAATCCAGTTTCGCTTTTCAAAAGCTTTAGGGCATTCTCACGATTAGCTGAAGAAAAAAACTTTGCTACCGGCACGGGAGCTGGAGTCGTCTGATTAAGGTATCCTCCGAGAATCAGCACTCCAAGAACCGGAAAAAGTGATGCCAGAGTTACCACTCCAAACCCGGAAATACGGTTTTCTATTTTTCCCGACGAGCGACTAATACCTATCCCCATTGCCAGCACCAGCGGGACAGTAACCGGACCAGTTGTAACTCCGCCAGTATCCCAGGCAAGATTAAGTATTTGTCTGAGGTTTTCATCCTGCGCAAAAATAGCCGAAACAGCGAGCAGAACCGGCACGAGAAAATAAAGAAATGGCTTCAGGGAAAAACCCCAGTAAAACCTTGCCAGACCGAATGCAACCGCAACCCCAACCCCAGCTCCAATAGCCATCACCAGCTTTTCGGTTTCAACTTCAAAAATTCTGAATAATAAAGGAGTATCCCAGGGATTAACCGACATACCCGCCACTCTTAAAGAAGCGATTGCTGGCTCTGCAAGAGTCGCTCCAAACCCTAGCAGCAAGCCGAATACCAAAATAAAAAAAATATTGAAGCGTAATGGTAGTTGAATACCGACCCTTTCCCCAATTGGCATAAGCCCAAGAAATAGACCTTCAAGAAAAAATGCCAGGCCAAATGCAACCATGCCAATGCCTATGGATAACTGCAGGGCTTTTTCCGGGGGGGAGTTTAAGACAATTATTTTAAAGGCTGTCAGATAAATGATAATAAAAGCAATGGCTCTGACCTGTTCATTAATCTTGCAACGTGCATAGTTCCAGATCATTGTAATGGCGGCAGTAAAAGGTATGTGAATTCGATTGGAATTACTCATTCGACTCTTCTTTGCGAAATAAATTTTCCTGATGTGAATTAAACGATTATATCATAACCAACAATAAAAACCTATCGCATTTCCCACTAGAAGCGGTTGCAGAGGTTCCTATCGCTGGATCTCAAAAACTGATTAAAGAATTTGCCTGCTGCCCTTTTCAACAAAAGACTCATGTTTTCTTCCATAGATTGACCATGAAAGCTATGTAGATTATTCTAAATTCAAAAGAGGAGGGCTTAAATGCAAAAAAACCTGAGCCAACTAAAAGAGTTTCTTCTGAGATGCGAAAAGGTTGCCATAGCTTATTCCGGTGGCATGGACAGTTCATTTCTGGCATTGATGGCACAGAAAAACATTCCTGGAAAATATGTCGCCTTGCTGGTCAATTCATCCTTTATGACTGAAAGCGAACTTAATATCGCCCGGGCCACAGCCAAAAAATACAATTTAAATCTACGGGAAATCCGGGTTGAAGTGCTCGACAATGTTTTAATTACCGCTAACTCAGATCTACGCTGCTATCACTGTAAAAAAGAAATTTTCAAATACCTCCTCGAAGAAGCTAAAGGTGCAACTCTCTGTGACGGCTCAGTTGTTGACGACGCCGAAGATTACCGCCCAGGCAAAAAGGCTCTGGCAGAACTGGGCGTTGCAAGCCCTTTGGCTGAATGTAATTTCGATAAGAAAATGATAGCTCAGGGGCTTGAGGCTCTGGGCGCATCCGAACTGGCCAGAACCGCCCAAAGTTGTCTGGCAACAAGAATTGTCACCGGCGATGCTATAACTGCCACCAAGCTAAAACAAATAGAGCAAGGCGAAATTTTGTTGCACAGCGCTGGACTGGACTATTTCCGCCTACGCCACCACGGGGAAATTGCCAGAATCGAAACAGCACCAGAGCAGCGACACGATTCTCTCGATAAAATCACCAAAATTTCATCCAAACTAAAAAGCCTTGGTTTTAAACACGTCGCCCTTGATGTCGATGGTTACATAAAAGGCTCAATGAATAGAATGAATCCGCAAGATGGAAATTCCAAGATTTGATTTTATTGATTTTCGGTAGTTATTTCCTGTCCAGTGCTGTTAAAAGAAATGCCCTGGCCCGCCTTGGTTCCAATCATTGTACACTCTACCAATGGCCGATTAACCGGTTTCAACGAACGCCAGCGCACAATGAAATTTGCACCAATTCCTCCTTTGTTTTCCGACTCTTTTAAAAAAACATGGTGAGAAGCTAAAGGCTTTAGAATCAATGGTTCTTTCAGATACTCGGAAACAAACTTGCCCTCATTATCATAAAAAGCCAGAGATTCGAGAACGATTCTATGGTGCATATCTGTATTGCAGACACTCAGCATCGCTGAAAGTTCAAGAAAATTTCCCCGGCCACCCAGAAGAATTTTCGAATAAACCGGCACGTAAATCGTTTGTCCGTTTGAAAGGGTTACTTCTGCAGGCAAAAGTAAGCCATAACCAACAAACCAGGTCATGAAGACGGCAATAAAAAACCTTTTACGCAAATTCGGCATGGTTAGTCTCCTTATTGCTAAGATTCTAACTACTTTAAAGTTGAAAAGCCAACTAATTGAAAAAAAACGCCTCGAAAACGAGGCGTTTTTTATTGCGAAAGAAAAGAAAATTACTTGAGAGCGACTTTGGCGCCGGCTTCTTCGAGTTTTTTCTGCATCATTTCGGCATCAGCCTTGGTCAGGCCTTCTTTGAGGGTCTTGGGAGCTGCATCAACGATGTCTTTAGCTTCTTTGAGACCCATGCCGGTCAATTCGCGAACGACTTTGATAACGTTGATCTTGTTGGTGCCGTGGCTTTCAAGAACTACGTCAAATTCGTCTTTTTCAGCGGCAGCGGCGGCGGGGCCGGCAGCCATAACTGCTACTGGAGCAGCAGCGGTAACGTCAAATTTGGTTTCGATAGCTTTTACAAGCTCAGAAAGTTCGAGAACGGTCATCTTTTCGATGTGCTCGAGAATCTGTTCATTAGTCATTTTAAAACTCCTTATAAATTCTTATGCAAAGTATGGGCAGGACAGCCCGGAATTATTCTGCAGCGGGGGCAGCGCCACCTTCGGCTTCTTCTCTTTTGGTGCGAAGAGCGTCGAGTACGCAGGCCAGTTTGCGGATCGGCCCCTGAACGGCAGATGCCAACATGGAGAGGAGGTCCTGACGTGGGGGAATCTGCGAAAGAAGGTTGAGTTGATCAACAGTCAGTGCTTTTCCGTCCATGAAGCCAGCTTTGAAGGTAAACTTCTTGGCTTTCTGGGCGAAATCATAAAGAGCTTTAACCGGAGCAACCTGGTCTTCATAACCGAAAGTTACGGCGGTAGCACCCTTCATGTGTGCTTCGAGATCATTCATATTGGCATTGTGCAAAGCACGGGCCACCAGAGTATTTTTTACAACGCGAAGTTCAGACTTGGTCTGACGAACGTTGCGGCGCAGTTCAGTCATTTCTGACACGGTAACGCCTTCACAATTGGCAAGAACTACGATCTGAGCCTTTTCAAGCTTTTCCTGAATTTCTTTTACGTATTCTTCCTTATGGCTGATATCTTTCAATTTTTTCACCTCCTTCGGGTGTAAATAAAAAACCGTTTCCGGTGCCAAAACCGAAAACGGTCAGATATTATCTTACAGTTTTTCAGTCTCGGCAGGGAGGTCAATCAAGACCAATTATCAACGACCTGCGGTCTACGACCAGTCAGTCAGAACGAAATCAGACGTTAACCTTTTCAGATTCGAGTCTGGCTTCATTGATATCGAGCTGGTAACCGGGGCCCATGGTTGAGCTTACGGTTGCAGACTTGATATAAGTGCCTTTAGCCCCTGAGGGTTTGGCTTTATTTATAGCTTGGAAGAAGGCCAGAAAGTTTTCTTTGAGCTTTTTAGCATCAAAAGAAGCTTTTCCGATGGCTGAATGAATGATACCAGCTTTTTCAACACGATACTGGACTTTACCAGCTTTAAGTTCGGTAATAACTTTGGCAACATCCTGAGTTACGGTTCCAACTTTGGGGTTGGGCATCAGGTTTCTGGGGCCAAGAATTCTACCAAGCTTACCGACAAATCTCATCATGTCGGGTGTTGCAACGGCAGCATCAAAATCTAGCCAGCCTCCTTCTATCTTGGCGACGAGATCTTCGGCGCCTACGAAGTCTGCTCCAGCGTTGGTGGCTTCAGTAGCTTTTTCACCAGCGGCGAAAACTGCTACTCTGGTAGTTTTACCAGTGCCATGCGGAAGGACTACGCTACCACGCAGCTGTTGATCTGCATACTTGGGATCAAGACCAGTCTTAACAGCGATATCGATAGTTTCATCGAATTTGGCGGTTGCGGTTTTCTTCACGATGTCGAAAGCTTCTTCAAGATTATAAACCTTAAGAGCTTCCAAACCTTTGGTCAGGTTATTAAAACGCTTTGAGTGTTTCGGCATTTCCTTGCTTCCTCCTTTCTTCGATGGTCAGCTTACCATATACGGGTAATGCTTCTCAATCAACAACTTCCATGCCCATGCTTCGGGCTGTGCCCTTAACAGTGTTGATTGCCGCTTCAAGGTCTGCAGCGGTGAGATCGGGCATCTTCTTTTCGGCAATTTCCTTGACCTGAGCCATGGTTACTTTGCCTACTTTGGTTCGTCCGGGAGTCTGGTTACCCTTGGCAAGACCAGCTGCCTTCTTCAGCAAGAACGATACAGGCGGCGTTTTGGTGATGAAGGTGTAAGAACGATCAGCATAGATTGAAATTTCAACCGGGATGATCGAATCGCCTTCTTTGGCCGTCTTGTAATTGAAGTTCTTACAGAAGTCCATGATGTTAACACCATGCTGGCCAAGAGCTGGACCAACCGGAGGAGCCGGATTAGCCTTACCAGCCGGAATCTGCAATTTTACGATAGCTACTAATTTCTTGGCCATAACTTATAACTCCTTCTAAGAACGAATTCTTCTCTTATTATCAGGCTTCTTCAAGCTGAATGAGATCAACTTCAATCGCGGTATCACGACCGAAGATAAAGACAAGCACTTTGGCCTTGCGCTTTTCCTGATTGATCTCTTTAATAACACCAATAAAGTCGGTAAACGGACCATCGATAATCTTGACGGTCTGGCCTTCGGTAAATCCGATCGGAGTCATAGCTGCGGAGCGCTGTGGTCCAATGCCGGCAACGCGAAGAACGTTCTGAACCTCTTTTTCATGCAACGGCGTCGGTTTGCTGCCGAGACCGACAAAACCGGTGACGCCTGGAGTGTTTTTAACTACTGTCCAGGTATCGTCGTCCATGTTCATTTGTACCAGAACATAGCCCGGATAAATTTTGCGGGTCTGAGTTACGCGTTCGCCATCCTGGACACGTTCGGCACTTTCTTCCGGAACCAATACCTGGAAGATGCAATCTTTCTTGCCAAGAAGTTCTACGCGGTTCTCGAGATTCTTTTTAACCTTGTATTCTGATCCTGAATTTGTATGGATCACATACCATTTTGCTTTTGTAATGTCCACGATTAAACCTTATAC
>CAZQUE010000099.1:14053-15935 GCA_964596185.1 uncultured bacterium
TGGGGTAATTCAACAGGCCAAGAGGGAGTCGAACCCCCAACCCCCGGTTTTGGAGACCGGTGCTCTGCCAATTGAGCTATTAGCCTATGTCTGTAACCAGACCCTTACTTGCCTTCGCGATGAATGGTATGTTTGCGTTCTGCAGAACAATACTTCTTCAACTCGATGCGATCTGGGTCGTTACGCTTGTTTTTCATAGACATGTAATTTTTGCGCTTGCAGCTGGTGCAAGTGAGAGTAATTTTTTCTCGCATAACGTTACCTCGCTTAAAAAAGCCGACTAGGTCGGCCTGAAAAGTTGAAAAAGGGGCGGGGCGATGCCCGCCCCCTCTAACGAACTAATGATTATTCGAAAATCTTAGTTACAACGCCGGCACCTACGGTGCGGCCGCCTTCGCGGATAGCGAAGCGAAGACCTTCTTCACAGGCGATCGGAGTGATCAGTTCGCACTGGAATTCAGCGCGGTCACCGGGCATAACCATTTCTTTACCTTCGCCGAGCTGCACAACGCCAGTCACGTCAGTGGTTCTGAAGTAGAACTGAGGTCTGTAGCCAGAGAAGAATGGAGTGTGGCGTCCGCCTTCTTCTTTGCTCAGGATGTAAACCTGAGAGTGGAACTTCTTGTGAGGTTTGATGCTGCCGGGTTTGGCAAGAACCATACCGCGTTCAACGTCTTCTTTGTTCACGCCGCGAAGCAGAACACCAACGTTATCGCCAGCCTGACCCTGATCAAGAAGCTTGCGGAACATTTCAACGCCAGTAACGGTTGTTTCGCGGGTGTCTCTGATACCAACGATTTCAACTTTGTCGCCGACTTTTACGATACCGCGTTCAACACGACCGGTAACAACGGTGCCGCGGCCGGTGATGGTGAAAACGTCTTCGATCGGAAGCAGGAAGGGTTTATCGAGAGGTCTTTCCGGTTCGGGAATGTATTCATCAAGAGCGTCGAGCAGCTTGTGGATGCATTCACAGTCAGGACCTTCGCCGCCGGCTTCGGTTGCTTTAAGAGCTGAACCGCGGATGATTGGAGTATCATCACCGGGGAATTCATATTTGCTGAGAAGATCGCGGACTTCGAGTTCTACGAGGTCGAGCAGTTCTTCGTCATCAACCTGGTCAACTTTGTTGAGGAAAACAACGATTCTGGGCACGCCAACCTGACGAGCAAGAAGGATGTGTTCGCGAGTCTGGGGCATTGGGCCGTCAGTAGCTGCAACAACGAGAACTGCGCCGTCCATCTGAGCTGCACCAGTAATCATGTTCTTGATGTAGTCAGCGTGGCCCGGACAATCCACATGTGCATAGTGGCGTTTGGGGCTTTCGTATTCAACGTGGGCTGTGTTGATGGTGATACCACGAGCCTTTTCTTCAGGAGCTGAGTCGATGTCTGCATAGTTCATGACTTTTGCTCCACCGGCTTTTGCTGCTGTCATGGTGATAGCGGCGGTAAGGGTGGTTTTACCATGGTCGATGTGACCGATAGTCCCGACGTTAACGTGCGGTTTGGTTCGAACAAAACTTTCTTTAGCCATGTGGCGTCCTCCTGAACAAAATGGAAAATCATTTTTCGCTTAAATTTTCGTAACTAATAAAAGCCCGCGACCGGGATTGAACCGGTGACCTCTTGCTTACCATGCAAGTGCTCTACCGTCTGAGCTACACGGGCACTTCAGTGGAGGGAGTTGGATTTGAACCAACGTAGGCGCTAGCCAACAGATTTACAGTCTGCCCCCTTTAGCCACTCGGGCATCCCTCCGTTTGTCAAGCCGGCGATGGGACTCGAACCCGCAACCTGCTGATTACAAGTCAGCTGCTCTGCCAATTGAGCTACGCCGGCGACTCAGTTCAAAAAGAACTGTACCGTGCTAACGGTATTGA
>CAZQUE010000100.1:0-15843 GCA_964596185.1 uncultured bacterium
GGAAACAGCTCGCTATAAGTTCTATGAAACTCCCCACCAGATCGGGGATTGAAACTCAATAGCCAGTTCTTTGTCGTTATACGGTTTACCCCCGGTTCTATGAAACTCCCCACCAGATCGGGGATTGAAACTTTCTCTTGCGCCATAAGGCGCAAGATATAATTCGACACGTTCTATGAAACTCCCCACCAGATCGGGGATTGAAACTCAGTCCACGACTTACTCCGCCTTGCAGCAGTGTAACGTTCTATGAAACTCCCCACCAGATCGGGGATTGAAACATGAGAGGATAACCCAGAGAACAACAATTACCCCTATCGTTCTATGAAACTCCCCACCAGATCGGGGATTGAAACCAATACCTCCAGCCAGTTTTAAAAATCAATAATAGCTTAGTTCTATGAAACTCCCCACCAGATCGGGGATTGAAACTCTTCAAGAATTCTTGAAGCTGTAAAGCTCATTCCTGTTCTATGAAACTCCCCACCAGATCGGGGATTGAAACTTGATAACAGTTGTCTTGCTTTTGCCCTTGCCCTTATTGTTCTATGAAACTCCCCACCAGATCGGGGATTGAAACTCGACATTTCGGAAACAATTAAATCAACTATTTGCTCAGGTTCTATGAAACTCCCCACCAGATCGGGGATTGAAACGGCGGGGATATTTTACCCGCAATGTCCTTGATCAGTTCGAGTTCTATGAAACTCCCCACCAGATCGGGGATTGAAACTTTTATCATTTTCAGATTCATCAATCATTCCCCACTGCGTTCTATGAAACTCCCCACCAGATCGGGGATTGAAACCTATTGCGTTTTTTTTAGCAATTTTCATAATTACACCTCGTTCTATGAAACTCCCCACCAGATCGGGGATTGAAACTAATGGTAAATTTCTTTTAATAAACCAATCTTTTGTTAGTTCTATGAAACTCCCCACCAGATCGGGGATTGAAACAAAATTCGAAATTCAATCGTTAGACGATGAATTTCTCTTGTTCTATGAAACTCCCCACCAGATCGGGGATTGAAACCCCATGCTTCGCGTTCTCTCTTGCTGTTAAACGCCAGGGTTCTATGAAACTCCCCACCAGATCGGGGATTGAAACATAGTTTGTTGATTGCTTGCCTGTATACACGCTTGCTAATGGTTCTATGAAACTCCCCACCAGATCGGGGATTGAAACCGACTCGTTCCAGGATTTTAAAATCTGTTCCTGGAGCGTTCTATGAAACTCCCCACCAGATCGGGGATTGAAACCAAAAGTTCTGTTTGTCATTTTTCATTTCTCCTTCGTTGTTCTATGAAACTCCCCACCAGATCGGGGATTTGATTTTAACGGTTTTACCGTTAATCATTTTTGCTTAAACAAGTGCGGTTCAGTTGGAGACGCGATAAATCGCGTCTCCATTGGTATATGCCGGGGGAGGTTAAAACTATCAGATCATCCAGGGTTCTTTGGCGTATGGTGCATTAGATTCGCCAACCCTGGGTGAAAAATCGGGGTTCTGCCGGTCAAACAACCATTTTTGCGGGTTCTGTCTGATATACAATCTGATGCGGTTTAATTCCGTATCATCCCTGACGATGTGGTCATAAAAACGTGCCTGCCAGGCAAAATCGGGAAAAATTTTTCGTGATTCATAGGTCACGCGACCCTTAAACCATCTGATAACCCGCGATAAATTTTTTTGTAACATGGGGTTATTTTCACCGGTGATACCACCCGTTTTATCGGCGCGATTTGTCGCCATTTGGCCGTCGTTTTTCGCCGTAGAGACGCGATTAATCGCGTCTCCACATTGTCGATTAATCGCGTCTCCACATTGTCGATTAATCGCGTCTCTACGTTCGGTTTTTTCATGGTTTATTATGATAATGCCATGAACGTGGTTGGGCATTAAAACAAATTCATCCAATTCTATAAAATCAAATTGTTCGGGGATTTCGGCCCAACAGGCGTAGGCGATTTTGCCGGGAATCGACATTGCCATTTGCCCATCGACAAATTTTCCAAAAAATGGATTGCGATTCCTGGTACAGATGGTGATGAAATATGCGGCGTTCCAGGCGTAGTTCCAGGTTTTGATCCTGATCGAATCAATTCTGTATTTGTTCTGGAATTTTTTCATGCTGTTTGTAAAATAACACATAATCATTTTTTTACCGCGCAGGCAAAATTTTCGTGCAATATTGGGTTATTTTCACCGGTGATACCACCCGTTTTATCGGCGCGATTAATCGCGTCTTTACCCTGTTGGTTTTATTATGATTATGTGGTGAACATGATTTGGGCAATTTTATGGTTGCGAAAAAAAACAAATGAACCGGCAGACAAAAATACGGTATTTTATATTTAGGAAACCGGTTTGCATTTTAAATTAAATGAGAGAGGTAAGCTATGATTCGCAAATTATTTCTGTCTTTGATGCTTCTTTTCGCTCTTTCCGCGCTGCCAGCGCATGCAATCGACCTGGACCCGATTCCGGAAGGCGCGGACATTGTTCTGATCGTCAATAACCATTCAAAGCTACCTCTGCATGAAGTAGTCAATGCTGCGCCGATACCGGCAATGGCGCGAGAAAAGATGAATGAATTTTTCAATGCCGCTTCATTCAATCCTTTCAGAGACATTGCCAGGGTTCAATTGATGGTAAAAAAAGGCGAAACAAAAAGAGATGACAACGCCGTAGCCGTGCTTACCGGTTCTTTCAATCAGAGCCAGATTCAAGGCTTTATCAAGGATAAGCTTGGGCAGGGCATCGATGAAGAAAACGTCAATGGTTTAACCATGTTCAAAGCCAAAGACGGCAAGGTTGCCCTTTGTATCATTGATGGCGGCAAGGCGGCCATCGGAACCCCGCCGGCATTGAAAGCCTATCTTGAAGCGCGTGGTGGCACAGCTCTCAGTCAGGAATACGAAGACCTTAAAAAAATGCTGCATGAAAAACCCTATGCTGCGCTTATGATCGGTGGCAAAGAATTCCTGAAAAAAGAAATGGAAAAAAATCGTGAACGCCGCCAAGCCAGACTTGAAAGAAAAGCCCGAAAAAATCCTGTCGGCAAAATGCTTGAAGAATACCTGGGCGATGGCGTTCAACCGACCGGAGTTTTTGCGCAGCTGCTCGAAAGCCGCGTTGAAGCAAAGATATTTTATGATCGCAACGGCAGCAAAAATTCATTGAACGCGATGATTGAAGTAATTGACCCGAAAATTACCATTGAAAAACTTTTTGGTGAAATACTCAAAGTGGTTCCGGAAATTCCGGCCCCGGAAAACAAACCGGAAAAGTCTGCAGAACCAGAGAATAAAGGCGGCACCAGTCGTTGGTGATCGATTGAGTTGAAGACTGTTCCGGCTTTCAAGCTGGTTTAAAAGAAAAAGCGGCTATCCCGTAGAAGGAATAGCCGCTTTCTTGTTTTGAAAAATGGATCAATCGCTCATGATTTCTTCGAGAGTAATGTAATCGCCAACGCGACCGGTCATCTTTTCAGCATCGGTATGAACCGGAAGGGTCTTCTTGCCGGGTCGCCAGCCAGCCGGGCAGACTTCGCCGGTTTTGCTGGCATGCTGCCATGCTTCGACCTGACGCAGGAATTCGTTGACATTGCGGCCGACCGAGTCAGCCTGGACTTCCTGGGCAACACAGACGCCATCAGGATTGAACAGGAATCGACCGCGCAGGGCAACGCCTTCTTCTTCGTTCAACACGCCGAATGCGCGACTGACTTCTTTGGTGCCGTCAGCGCCGATGGTGAGCTTAAGGCCTTTGAGAATCGGCTCGGTTTCGACGAATCTTTTATGAGAAAATTTGGTATCAGTAGAAACTGCGAGAATTTCAGTATTCAGTTTCTTGAATTCATCATATTTTGCGTTCATTGAAGCAATTTCGGTCGGGCAGACAAAGGTAAAGTCGGCTGGGTAAAAGCAGATTACACACCACTTTCCTTTATATTCTTCACTTTTTACTTTTTTATAGTGGCCGGTCGCTGCATCAAAAGCGTCCATTTCAAATTCGGGCATTTCTCTTTTAACCAGGCATGAGAACATAGTTTTTTCCTCCATTGTTATTTGATTTTCAGTCTGGACAGTTTTCGGTTTAGCCTTGATTGGCTTCAGGCCAGTGTCACAACCCATCTTTAAAACCTCCATTGAGATATTTCGTAATACCGAACGTATTATAAAATAACAGTTTTTGAAAATCAAGTAGGAATTATTCCTAATAAAATTTTGACATTTAGTCTGGAAGCGAGAGTCAAAGGAATAAAGTTTTTGATAAACTCGGTTGTAATTCGCCTGCCAACCGATTAAGATAAGCAAATAGGAAAAAAAGAGAGGCAAACTATGAAAAAGATTTTTCTTTGTTTTTTTGTCTTGGGGTGGATCATCAACAATGCAGCTTTTGCCGAAAAAATCCGTGTCGCACCCAGGCCATTACTTGATGTGCAGATACATGGCGATGAAAGGGGCCTGCTTCCATTGAATTACAGCCGTGATTCATACCAGGTAGATGGGCACTATAGTATTGAAGCCCGCATGGGTGAGCGCTTTCGTCTGGTGGTTACCAATAATTCAGGTCGCCGCATCGGTTTGGTAATCTCAATCGATGGTTTGAACATTATCACTGGCAATACCTGTTACCACCGTCAGGATGAAAGCATGTATCTTCTTGAGCCTGGCCAGTCGGGCAGTTTCTCGGGGTGGCGTCGAGATTACGACAGCGTTGCCCGTTTCTATTTTACCGACAAAAGCGACTCTTATGCCACCAGAATCGGTAAATACGGAGAGCACGGCTGGATAAAGATCGCCGCCTTTCAGGAGAGGCAACCAATCGTTGTGGTTCCGAAAAGGTATGATGATTTTTCCGATAAAAGAATGGCTGAAAGTTCGCAGGCAGGGACCGGATATGGCGAAAGACAATATGCACCGGTCGAAACTGCAGACTTCAACCCGGAATCGTTTCCGGTTCAGATGCTGCGCATCAAATATGATTTTCCCGTGAAAAAGTATCAATACCCTGAATTTGCCCCGGAACCATGAATTATAAGTAATTGTATAATCAACAGGAGGTGTTCTGATGAAACTTAGTGCAAGAAACGTAATCAAGGGAACCGTTAAAGGCATTGAAATCGGCGCGGTTAATGCTGAAATCACCATTGAAGTGGCGCCGGGTCTGGTGATGTCTTCAATCATCACCAAAAAATCAGCCGAAAATCTTGGTTTGAAAGTCGGTGGGCAGGCTTATGCCATCGTCAAGGCTTCCAATGTGATGATCGGTATCGACGATTAAACCTGACTCCTTAAGTTCAATTCCCGCTTGTGATCAATAGCTGATCCGGGCGGGATTTTCTTTTGAAAATTTTCTGTTGCACGAAACCCGCAGATGATTTTAAACTGTAGAGCTTTGAGTTCTATATATAATCCAAGGAGGAAAGGATGCTACAGGAATTTTCCTATCTGGCTCCAACTACCCTGAATGACCTGTATGCCACGTTGAAGAAGAACGCTGGAAAAGCCGTTATTCTTGCCGGCGGCACGGATCTTCTGGTAGAACTGCACAATAACTGGATCGCACCAAAACTACTGGTCGATATCAAAAAGATGCCACAGCTCAACGGAATCAGCTTCGATCGTAAAAACGGTCTTTCAATCGGGGCAACCACCGTTTGCTTTGATTTGATAAATAACAAGGATGTGCAAAAGCATTATCCGCTGCTTGCCGATGCGGCAGGACGTATTGGCTCGCGGCAATTGCGTAATCGCGCCACCATTGGCGGGAATCTCTGTACCGCTTCTCCCTGCGCCGACATGGGTTGTTCGCTTCTCGCTCTCGGCGCCCGGGTCGAGCTTGCTTCAGTCGACGGGGTCAGGGTCATTGATTTAAAAGATTATTTTACCGGCCCCAAAAAGACCCAGATCAAAAAACACGAAATTCTGCAGCGCATCATCGTTCCGGCTGAAATGGCCGGCGCACGTTTTGCTATGCGCAAGCTCAAAAGAATCAAGGGCCATGATCTGGCGCTGATCAGCGTGGCAGTTGCCCGCACCGAAAAGGTTATGCGGGCCGGCATTGGTTCATGCGCGCCGACTCCGGTTGTAACCGCTGATCTGGCGGCGAATGCCAGTGCCGAAGAATTGAAAAAAGCGGCCTACAAAGTCGTTTCGCCGATCGATGATGTGCGTGCCTCGCGTGATTATCGTCTGTTTATGACCGGCGAATATATCGACAGCATCCACGCGGAAATGTTCAGGGGAGGTCGCAGCAAATGAAAATTACCTTGAAGGTCAACGGCCGAAAATACACTCGTGACGTAGTTGAAAACAAGAACCTGCTGCACTTCATTCGTGAAGACCTTGGGCTGACCGGAACCAAAGAAGGCTGCGGCGCCGGCGAATGCGGAGCCTGCACGATCATCATGAATGGCCGCCCGGTCAATTCCTGCCTGATTCTTGCGGTTGAAGCAGATGGGGCCGAGCTGCAGACTATCGAAGGCGAAGCGAAAAACGGCAAATTGTCGAAATTGCAGCGCGCTTTCCATGAAAATCATGCGGTTCAATGCGGATTTTGCACTCCCGGTATGATCATGTCGGCAAAAGTGCTGCTCGACAGCAATAAAAAGCCGACGGTCGAAGAAATTAAAGAAGCTATCGAAGGCAATTTTTGCCGTTGCACCGGCTATCAGCAGATAATCGAGGCGATTCAGGACGCCACCGGGCAGCTGAAAAAGAAGGAGGGGCTGAAACGTGCTTGATAATATTAATAAGAAAAGTCTCAAATATATCGGAAAGGCCGAAAAACGCATAGATGCCGTCGAGAAGGTCACCGGTCAGGCCCTTTATGCCGGAGATCTCGAATTTGCCGGAATGCTGCACGGAAAAGTGCTGCGTAGCCCCCATGCCCGCGCCAGAATCAAGAAAATCGACGTTAGCAAGGCTCGCCGTCTTGAAGGAGTACATGCGGTGCTTACCGGGCAGGATCTCGACTATCGCGTCGGTCTCTATCTGGTCGATAAATACATTCTTGCCAAAGACACCATCCGCCACTATGGCGAAGCTGTTGCCGCCGTGGCTGCTGAAACTCCCGTCATTGCCCAAAAAGCACTCGATCTGATCGAGATCGAATATGAAGAGCAGACGCCATTTCTCGATCCAAAGCAGGTTTTCGATAAAAAGGCCCCGCTGGTTCATCCTGACCTTGGCAAATATGATTATGTCGAAGCGGTGTTTACTCCGGTTCCGGGCACGAATATCGCCAACCATACCAGACTGCGTAAGGGTGACGTCGACAAGGCCTTTAAAGAAGCTGATCTGGTTATCGAACGTGAATATACCAACCCGAATGTGCAGCATGTGCCCATGGAAACCCACATCGCCATCGGCAAATGGGATATGGGTGACAAAATAACCGTTTACACTTCGGCGCAGTCGCCTTTTACCGTGCGCAATCTGTTTGCTCACGCTTTCAAAATTCCCCATGCCAGCATCAGGGTTATCATTCCTTACGTTGGCGGCGGATTTGGCGGAAAAGCGGGTATTCACCTCGAGCCTTTGTGTTGCTGCCTGTCAAAAGTCGCCGGTGGCAGACCGGTCAAAATTCAGGCGACCCGTGAAGAAGAATTCAGTCTGTTGCCCTGTCGCTCAGGCTTGATTTACAACATTAAAACCGGGGTAAAAAAGAACGGTAAAATCGTGGCCCAGAAGATGACCATGTACTGGGATGCCGGTGCTTATGCCGACTACGCCGTTAATGTAACCAGAGCTTCGGGTTTCTCGGCCTCAGGCCCCTATGAAATCGAAAATGCCTGGGTAGATGCCTACACCGTTTACACCAATAAGCCCTTCGGCACCGCATATCGTGGTTTCGGTCACGTAGAGTTCAGCTGGGGCGTTGAGCGCCACATGAACTATGTCGCCAAAGCCCTGAATATGGACCCGCTGAAATTCAGAATGATAAATGCCCTCAAAGCCGGCTCCAAATCAATGACCGGCGAAGAGATCGTCGAAAATACCGGAAATGTCAGCAAATGCATGCAGGCCGTCGCTGAGTCGATCAACTACGGCAAGCTTACTGCAGCTGAGAAGGCTCGCGAAAAGAAAACCGGACGCAAGATCGGCAAATCGGTTGTTGCTCTGCATAAAGCTCCGGCTATGCCGCCATTTACCGGCACAGTCATGATCCTCAAGCTAAATGAAGATGGTACTGCTACAGCCAGCCATTCACTCACCGACTACGGCATGGGTACATATACTTCTTTGGCCCAGATCATCGCAGAAGTTCTGCGCTGGCCCATCGAGCGCATTCGCATTCCCATCGAAACCGATACCGACCGCGACCCCTACGATTGGCAGACTGTTGCTTCCAAGGGGTTGTTGCTGTCAGGAAATGCCGCCATACTCGCTGCCCGCGACCTGCTCGACAAATGCTACGATGTCGCCGCCCAGGCTCTGCGTGCCCAGAAATGCGATCTCGACCATGATGAAAACGGAGTGTTTGTAAAACATCATCCGGCGCATCGGGTCACCTATCAGCAGATGGCGGTCGGCTATGCTTATCCTAATGGCAACGCCATCTGTGGGCCGATTGTCGGCGTGGGTCGCTACATTGCTCAGGGTCTTACCAACCTCAACAAAGAAAACGGCCAGGGAAATCCGGCACTTGACTGGACTTATGGCGCGCATGGCCTGATCGTCGAAGTCGATGAGAAGACCGGCGAATATCATCTGATCAAAGTTGCATCAGCCTATGATGTCGGTTGTGTTATCAATGCAGCTTCTGTGCGGGGCCAGGCAATTGGAGGCATGATTCAGGGGCTTGGCACGGCCATGTGCGAAGGCTATATTTACAACGACAAGGGACAGCTGCTCAATCCGTCGTTTACCGATAACAAGATTCCTACCAGTCTTGATATTCCAGAAGAAATTGACTGTATTGCTATCGAAACCCCGCAAATCGACGGCCCGTTCGGTGCCCGAGGTGTCGGAGAACATTCGATGATCGCAGTATGCGGTGCTCTGGGCAATGCTATCGAAGAAGCAGTGAACGCAGATTTGACTCACATGCCGATTCGTCAGGAAGATGTCTGGAGAGCTATGCAGAAGAAGGCCGACAAACCGGTGAAAAAGGCTGCCGCCAGGAAAAGCCCAGATAAAGGCAAGGCCAAAGTTAAAGCGGCCAAAGCTCCGGCCAAGGCAAAAAAAAGCGGCAAAAGCGGCAAAAACTGAGAAAGCTCCGGCCAAAAAAGCCCGCCCGAAAAAATGATTTCTGAACTGAAAGGCCTGTGGGACTGACCCACAGGCCTTTTTTATTGGCGATCAGGCTTTGTCGAGGCGGCCAAAGCGGTGAATAGTTTCGATGTGGGTTCCGGTCCAGCGGGTAAAGCGCAGCTCAACACCGCGAAGCTTTGGAGGCGGTTCAATAAAATATTTGTTTGGAACAAACTGCCAGTTGGCGGGTCTTTCTGCCAGAGTCAGGCCCGGGAAGCAGGTGATGTGCGGCGGCCAGTCTTCTGATGGTTCGTGCAAGAGATGAAAACTGTCGATCGGCCGGGTGATTGCACTGTGAAGCTGCAACAGGCGCGGTGATTTTTCCGCGAGCAGAGAAAGGCAGCAGAAATTATTCATTTCATTAACATATTCGTGAACTTTCGTCAGCTCGACATCGATCGGCAGGAAGTTTGGAATCAGCTCAGTGACCGCGTTAATGATTCCGGAATAGAATTTTTCTTCGCATTGAAAATACTGCAAAGTCAAGTGATGCTCAATTTCTGGAAGGGGCGATCCGGGGCGGTAGTCGGCATAGAGCCGGGTTGCCGTATCTAACAGAAAGCGATTGGCATTGGCGTCGAAAAAAAGAATGATAAAATGCTTCATGTAATTCATTGCATGAATTCTATAATGCAGAAGCGATTTTTTGGCAAGCTATTGTTTTTCGGGGAAGGGAATGCGCGGCAGGTCGTTGACGATGATGCCGATGCCGGCCTGATGGAAATACTGGGCCTGCAGATCGATGTTGGCGAACATGCGGGTGCCGAAAATCTGTGAAAGGATAAATGCCCGATAAAAGGCATCTATTTCCTTGTGTGATTTATGCTGTTGTTTGAGCTGGTCGGCGTTGCGGGCGGCCAGGCCGATAGACTCGATGAGATGGATGCTCAAGGTCAGATTGCAGTGATGAATCTGTTGCAGTGCTTTCAATTTGTGCAGTGCTGCGATGGCATGAATCTGCAGGCTGACGAAGTCTTTGCGCCAGGCCGCAGCGTAAGCACTCTTTCTGAAGTCTTTCAAAGCATGTCGATAATCATTAAGCCCTGTCTGATTGAGTCTACCCATGCGGGCCGGGCAGGTGTCGGGCGTCGGCAGATCTTTCATGCTGACAAAATCATTTTTCATGACCGGAATGCCCTTTTGGCAAAGCTTCTCGGCCCAGCGGTCAAAAATAGCCGCCATCGGCAGAATCGCAGTTTCAAGAGTGGTATAAAGCTTCGAGAGCTTCTGGGTTTGCCCCTTGGATTTGTCGGCATAGTATTTTGCCCGCTGCTTGTTTACGTTTATCGCTTCGATAACATGTTCGGAAAAGGGGCCTGTTTTTTGGTGAGCCCTGGCCGGGCCTGATTTTTTTTCAAGCCTGAGTTTGCCGGCGTTGTGTAGAGCCTGAAAAGCCTGTGCCGCCTCTTTGTCTTGGCTGAAAACAAAACGGAAAAACGCTTCGATTGCAGCGATGGATTCAGGTGAAAAGGCCTCCTGCTGGGGATTGCCTTTTTGCGATTTGACAAAATTACTGATTACTTTTGAGCTGTCGTTTTCCTGGATTTTGTTGAACTGGTTGATTATTTCAAGCTGCCGATAAAGGAAATCGTCGGTTTCATCGGCCATGGCTGCCAATGGAAAAATTGCGGCCAGGCAGGTTAAAAGCAGGACTTTTGCTAGAAAGGTTGGCAAGGTTTTGTACATCATAAGAAGAGTATACCAGACAGAATATAATATCTGGAAGGCCAGTAAGAAAAAAACAGACGATGGTTTGCGAAAAATTCGAGGGTTGCGGCAAGGCTGATTAAAGGGTACAATAAACAAACAACTGGAGGTGAATCATGAGGAAATTGTTGCTGCTTTTGTTGTTGGTTGGCTGTCCGTTATGGATAGATTCGGTTCAGGCAGTTTCCGCCGATGAGTATCAAAGATTCCAGTTCGAAGTTGAACATTCGGGTGATGCCGAAGTTCGAAAAGCAGCGGAAATTCTCATCAAAAAAGGCGTCATCAAACCTGATGGACGCTCGGCGAGGCCGGCAGGCAATGACAGCAATGGTAGTCTTTCGGACTGCTTCGTTTCTTTTAACCAGCGCTTTATCAGCAATATACTCGATCAGGATATGGTCAGCAGAAAACTCCCCGATGGTTTGCTCGAACTCAATACCCTGCTCGGAGATTCAAGTATCGTTTTGAATGGTCGGCTCGATGGCCCTGCTTTCGTCAACCCAAGATTCAGTGCTGTTGTCGATCTTGGTTACCTCGGAACAAATTCTTTCAGAGTGAGAATTTCTCAGATCAAACTCGCTGGATTCAAAGCCAGCCTTTTCAATCGCATGATCTGCAATTACATTACCGATGCGATTAAACGAGCCTTTCCAAAGAATTGTCAGATAAAAACCGCTGCCAAATCAGGGGGAATTATCGATATCGATGTTAAGGTCGAGCCGGAGGGTTTTGTCCCCGGCATCAGCAGTTATGGCTTTCTCTCAGACGCAGGCATTCGCCATGGAAAAATGTTTTTCTGTTTTTCTATCCCTGAAAAGAAGGGCCGCAGGCGCTAATTAAAAAAACAATAATTTGTGAACAGACTGAGCTCGCCCGGTAAATCCGGGCGTTTTTCAAGAAAAATCAGGTGATGAGAGGTTATGGCTGAAATCCCGATCATAAAAACAAAGAGGGCGATTATTACCGTTCTTACTCCCGACGACGCTGAATTGATTCATAACTATTATCTGGAAAATCGCCACCACCTTGCGCCATTTGAGCCCGATCGAACCGAGGAATTTTATAGCCTTGAAAGCTGGAAAGCCCGGCTTTTGAAATCATTCAGTGCTTTTAAATGCGGGGTTTCGCTATGCCTGGCAGCATTGAGCCATGACAGAAAGGAAATGCTGGCCGCCTGCAATTTTACCGGCATCGTTCGCGGTCCATTCAATGCCTGTTATATGGGATATTCGGTGGCCGCAAAACATGAGGGCAAGGGTATGATGTTTGAAGTGACGCAGGCTTCGATCAGGCACATGTTTGAAATTGTCAAGGTTCATCGAATCATGGCCAACCATCTGCCTGAAAATTATCGCAGTGAGAAGTTGCTCAAAAGACTTGGGTTCGATCGCGAGGGATACGCGAGGAACTATCTTAAAATCAACGGCCAATGGCGTGACCACCTGTTGAATGCTCTGATAAATCCGGATCCGGAGTTGTGATGCCAGAAAACTTCTTTGCCTGGCGTTCAGATTGCTTTCTTGATTTGCAGCGACCATTTTCAGGCCTTGTCGCCAACTGTTACGAAAATGGCTTTGACGCAATCTGCAATGATCAACTGCTTTATTTTACCAGCGCTAGAGAGCGGTTAAATCCGATGTCACTTCTTGTTCCCCAAAGAATTCTGACTGTTACGGTGCAAAACCAGTCGGTAAGCTATGCTGCGGCTCGGCTTAAAATAGGCGCTGTTGAACTGATGGCCACCGAGCCGGTACCGGTTCTGCCCATGGTAGCAGAAGACCGGATAGATTCGTCGATTATCGCCGATAATCTGATTCGGCTGTTCAACAATATCAAGCTTTTTGGTCGTTCTTCACCGGTCAAGGCTCTGGTTGTCGGCTGTAAAACTGCTGAAAACATGCTTTCGGCAGTAGAAGCTGAGTTGAGAATTTTCCCGCCAGATTTCAAACGCATAGTTGAATTTCTCGGTTTTGGCGAAGGTTTAACGCCTTCTTTCGATGACTTTGTTTCAGGAATGCTGCTGGCTGATCGCCGGGCCAGGCTTGGCAAACTATCGATTCCGGCAGATTTTTTGGCTAAGGCCGATGCCAGAACTACACGGCAATCTGCTCAGCAGCTGCGGTTCGCGGAAATGGGCCTGCTTAATGCCAAAATTGAATTATTCGTCGATCGTCTTTTGACCGAAAAAGTTTCTTCGGCAATGATCGTTCAGGCCATGAATATGGGCCACAGCTCAGGAACCGATTTGGTCTGCGGCATTTATTATTATCTGCGCCATGCATTTGAAAGTGCGCAATGAACACTTTGTTAAACTACCGAGACTTGTTCTGGCACGATAATCAGCTTCGTGGCGGTTTTTTTTTGCTGTTTTAAGTAGTATAATTAAAAAATTAAACTGAGTATTTGGGGGAAAATATGTTCTGTCCAGTATGCAAAGCTGAATTTAGAGAAGGTTTTACAGAATGCAAAGCGTGCAGGGTTGATCTGGTGGAAGATCTCAGCGATTTGAGCGCAGAAATCAAGGGCGAATTTCTTCTTTGCCCGGATTGCCAGAATGAATATCATGACCATGCGAAAGAATACTGCGAAAATTGCGGCTTGAAGCTTGTACGCGCAATTTTGCAGGATGACGAATACATTTTTATTGAAAAGCCACAACAGGAATATCGTAATGAAAGTCTGGTGCCGGAAATGCCAGATTTCGAGCACCTGGTAAGACTTGATGAAAACGAAGCGGTGGTGTTGATTGAATCTGAAGACGCACAGATGCTGGTAAGAATTCAGCAACTGCTTAATGTGAACAATGTCGATTTCGATGTCAGGTGGCCAAACCCGGACACCAATCCCCTTGGCACACTGCTGGGCTCAGGTAACCCATTGGAAAGGGAATTTCCAAGGATTCTCGTGCGCCCTGAAAATGAAGCCCAGGCGATAAGAATAATTACTGCCGATCAGGAGCTTGGTCTAGGCGGTTTGCCCCCCGAACTTGAAGGGGCTTATGATGAAGAAGATGAAGAATCAGAAGAAGATGAATATGATAGAAATGAATACTGATTTTGTGGTAAAATATAAATAACAGGATTGTGCAATATGAAAAATTCTGGTAATATAAAATAACACAAAAATCGTCTTTCATTCGAGGAAAACATGAAAAAAGCTTTAATTTTGTTGGTGTTGGTGGTTCTGGTTGGAACCGTGCTACATGCTCAGGAAACTGAGAATTTCTGGGAAAAGAATTTCCCTGACGGGCTGGTAAATGCTCAGCAAAGCCCTCTTTCGGTAGATGTTCTCGACGGAAAAATCGTCGGATTGTATTTCTCGGCTTCCTGGTGCCGCGGCTGCGCTGCTTTCTCGCGGACTTTCGTACCGTTTCGCAATCAGCATCAGGAAAAATTCGAAGTGGTAATGGTCGGGTTTGACTACAGTACTCCCGAAATGCATGATTACATGACAAAATACAACATGGAATGGACGGCCATTCCCTATGAAAGTCCGGCTCGTCTGGCGATGAAAGAGCATTTCAAAGTTTCTGAGATCCCCAAACTGATCATTCTCGCTCCAGATGGTCGGGTAATAACTACCGATGGTTATGAACAGGTTGATCTGATGGGTGATGAAGCGATCACCCACTGGGAAAAAATGGTCGCTGAAATGAAATGATTTAAAAGTGTTTTGTTAGAAGGGGCTGACTCAGGCTTTGAGACAGCCCCTTTTGTATTTTAGGCTTTTCTGAAGCCGAGAAGAACGTCGGCAAGCTGTCCTTTGCTTCCGTCAGTTCTCTCGAAACTGCCGTTTAGAATGAGCGAGTTGCCGTTGAGATCCTGATTGGCCTGCATGAAATTGAGATTCAATGATTTTATACCCATCTTTTCAAGGCCTATCAGCTCTGTTTTTTCAATTTTTCCGTTGCCGTTGAGGTCCTGATAAAGCTTAAGAGCTTTAAAAACCGGGTCAAGACGATTGATGACGCCGTCTTTGTTATTATCATGCTTTGCCAGTTCGATAAAGCCGTTCTGGCTGCCATTCTGGTCGCCAAAAAGCTCGGTGCCGTCATCGATAGTGCCGTTGCCGTTACGATCGAGCACGAGAAGGGCATCATCGCCCTGCACCCAGCCGGTGCGGTCAAGTTTGCCATCGGCATCTATATCAAATACTGCGCCTTCACCGGCTTTGCTGAGATTCAGACCATCGCCGGCCAGATCGAGTACCAGCGGATCAGCTTCCTTGATGCCAAGTTCTTCAAGACTGATGCCGACTCTTTCGCTGGTAATGCTTTGCTTTTTGAATTTGAGCTCAAATTCATAAGCACGACCTGATACCATCTGATCGGCCATTTCGCTTACGGTTTGCGGTTTGACCGAGTCGGTCGATGGGGCAGACTCACCGGCAAAAGCCGTTTTGGCCTGCTTAAGCAGCTTCTCGAAACGGCTGCGTAAACTTTTGTATTCAGCTTCGTCCTTGCTGATCATGCGCAGCATCAGATCGAGATCACGGTCGATTTCGGGCTCGAGCTCGGCTTCCGCATCGGCAAGGGACTCTGAAGAAGCAGTAAGTTTGAGGTTCAGCTCGGCTTCGAACGAAGTTTCCCGATGAAACTGGGCAATGGTCTGGCGAATCTGGTTATAGGGTGATAGATCGACCAGATCCTGTTCTAGAGAGGGTTTTCCGGCAGTCGGCGTTTTCTCTTCTTTTTTGAATAGAGCGTCGACGGCCTCGGTGAAGCGGGTGGCACGCATGAATCGATGAGACAGGAAAGATGCAGCAATAGCCATTTGTTTACTCCTCCTTGAGTAATGTCACACATCCTTATGTTTCGGGAAAAAACACTTCCCCCTATATATATCGGCATGCCCCCCCGGGAAAGTTTAT
>CAZQUE010000101.1:0-15129 GCA_964596185.1 uncultured bacterium
TGGCAAAGACAGGTGTTCGGCAAAGAATGGCTCAAGGCGTTCTGTCAAAATCAGCTCCCATTTTTAAACGGTCTTTCGGAAGATGAAAGAATCGAATTGTGCCGACAATTGCGGCAACACCCTCAATTCAACCAGGAATAGAAATACTTCCGGCCAGATTTTCGCAAAACAAAAACCGCCTGCATCTGGATTATCAGATACAGGCGGCAATTCTTTGAAAAACTTACCGGGTTTACTTCAGGTAGGCAAGAATATTGTTCTGATCAATGAATTCGGCATCTTTTGCGTCGCGTTTTTTGACTTCAAGCTGGCCTTTTTCAATATTTTTACCACTGACGGTAATGCGAATCGGACAACCAATAAGATCGGAATCGGCAAATTTCGCGCCCGGCCCGACACTGATACGATCATCCCATAATGTTTCGATTCCAGCGGCAGTCAGCATGTCATAAAGCTTTTCAGCCTCGACCTGTACCGCTTCCTCTTTGCCGAGCGAAACGATATGAACCAGATAAGGCGCGACTTCACGCGGCCAGATGATTCCTTTTTCATCATGATGGGTTTCGACGATAGTGCCCATGACACGACCGGGCCCAATGCCGTAACTGCCCATGATTACAGGCTTACGCTCGCCATTTTCATCGACATAATGTAAGCCAAGGCCATCGGAAAATTTGGTGCCAAGTTTGAAAATATTGCCAACTTCAATCGCTTTCTTTTCGACAAAATCCGCTTTGGTCAAACCAAACTCAGCGATGATTTCATCGGTGAAGATTTCACGATTGATGGCGATTTTTTTGTCTTCGTTGATGTAAATCAGATCTTCGCCATATTCACAAAGGGTCTGGAATTCGTGACTGAACTTACAGAACGTGCCACCGGAAGCATAAGTCACATAAGTGATCTCGCCCAGACCGAGTCGATCGAAAATCTTTATGTAAGCATTCTTGGCGCGTTCATAATAGGCGTCGAGTTCCTGCTGATCGCGACAGAAAGAGTAAAGATCCTTCATGATGAATTCGCGGGTGCGCAAAATACCAGATTTTGCACGGGTCTCATTGCGGAATTTGGTCTGAAACTGGTATGCATAGGCCGGCAAATCTTTATAAGAATTGATGAATTTTTTCATCAATTTGGTCAAGGGTTCTTCGTGAGTCGGCGCCAGGCCAAGCTTGCTGCCATTTTTCAATTCGGTTTTGAACCAGACGTCCATTTTGGCGTCGTCCCAGCGATCGGTCGGTTCCCAGGTCTGGGGCGACTGCAGAGCAGTCAGCAGGATTTCCTGACCATCGATGGCATTCATTTCTTCGCGAATGATGTTGATAATTTTGTTGAGAACACGGTGACCCAGCGGCAGAAATGAATAAACTCCGGCAATTTCCTTGTCAATGAAGCCGCTTTTCAGCAAAAGCTGTGAGTTGATGCTCACTTCATCCTTGGGTAATGTCTTTGAAGTTTTGGTAAAAAGTTTCGATTGTTTCATTTCTTCGCAGAATCCTTTTATTTCAGATTTGATTTTGGGTTGTGAAAACATATCACAAATTGTATTTTTTACCCAGTCATGAATGATTTTTTTCCTGAAAATTTTGCCCGGAACAATTTAAAATATAAGGTTGACTAAGCCTGTTTTGGGTGTTAAAAGAGAAGGAAAATGCCCCAAGGGAAAGGAATTAGTTATCCTGGAGCATATATAGAAAACAGGAGACATTATATGGCACACAGAGTTTACAATTTTTCCGCCGGACCAGCTGTTCTTCCCGAAAAAGTTCTTCAGCAGGCTGCTGATGAAATGCTCGACTACCAGGGTTGTGGCATGAGCGTCATGGAACTGAGCCACCGCTCGAGCATCTACCAGAAAATTATCGACGACGCCGAAGCCGGACTGCGCAAGCTCATGGATATTCCCGCCAACTACAAAGTTCTTTTCCTGCAGGGTGGCGCTTCATTGCAATTTTTGATGATCCCGATGAATTTTGGCAAGAACAAAAAAGCCGATTACATCAATACAGGCGAATGGTCGACCAAAGCCATCAAGGAAGCCAAAAAATTCGGCATGGACGTGAATGTAGTTGCCTCTTCAGAGGAGTCTACTTTCAATCATTTCCCGGAAGTCGATGCCGGCAAAGTCCGCAAAGATGCCGACTATCTGCACATTACTTCCAACAACACAATTTATGGCACCAAATGCATGGATGTACCGAAAGTTGATATACCGGTTATTGCCGACATGTCCTCGAATATCATGAGTGAAAAAATCAATGTCAGCGACTATGGCATGATTTACGCAGGTGCCCAGAAAAACATCGGCCCCGCCGGTGTTGTAATCGTCATCATTCGTGAAGACCTCGTCGGGATGATTGAAGGCCTGCCGACTATGCTCGACTATGCAACCCATGTAAAAGCAGCATCGATGTTCAATACTCCAGCCACTTACGGCATTTACATCGCCAAGCTGGTTTTCGACCATATGCTCAGCCTTGGTGGCGTTGAATATTTCGAAAAGCTCAATCATGAAAAAGCAAAAATCGTTTATGATGCAATTGACAATTCCAAGCTGTTCAAGGCCCATGTTAAACCAGGCAAAGACCGCTCACTGATGAATATTCCGTTCTTTACCGACAGCGAAGACCTCAACAAGAAATTTCTCAAGGAAGCAGAAGCAGCAGGTCTGGTAACTCTCAAGGGTCACCGCAGCGTCGGCGGAATGCGCGCATCGATCTACAACGCCATGCCAATCGAAGGTTGTAAAAAACTGGCTGAATTCATCAGAAAATTTGACCAGGAAAATTCCTGATCATTGCCACAGCCCGGATAAGACAAGGAAAGGAAAACAAAAATGACAAAAAAAATCCTGGTTGCAACCGAAAAACCTTTTGCTCCTGAAGCCATAGAATTGATGAAACAGGTCATCGAAGGCAACAGCGACTACGAAATGGTTTTACTCGAAAAATATACCGAAATCGCTCAGTTCAAAGATGCGGTTAAAGATGCTCATGCACTGATTATTCGCAGTGACAAAGCGTCTAAAGAGATAATCGACGCCGCTCCCGAGCTAAAAATCATCGTGCGCGCCGGGGCCGGCTATGACAATATCGACCTGGCAGCCGCCAGCGAAAAGAAAATCGTAGCGATGAACACTCCGGGGCAGAACGCCAACGCTGTTGCAGAGCTTGCTCTGGGCATGATGGTTTACATCGCCCGCTGCAAATTCAACGGCAAATCAGGTTCTGAACTGCTTGGCAAAAAACTCGGTCTGCATGCCTACGGCAACGTTAGCCGGGCGGTTGCCCGCATTGCCAAAGGCTTCGGCATGAAAGTTCACGCTTTCGATCCATTCGTTGAAGCCAACAAAATCGAAGCTGAAGTTGTCAGAGCAGAAAAAACGGTTGAAGATCTTTATCGAAACTGCCACTACATCTCTTTGCACATTCCCGCAACCGAGCAGACCAAAAAGTCGATCAACTATAATCTGCTGAGCCTGATGCCCAAGGGCGCAGTTCTGGTAAATACCGCCCGCAAGGAAGTCATCTGCGAAGAAGGCCTTAAAAAGATTCTCGCCGAAAGAAAAGACTTCCGCTATGTTTCTGATATCGCGCCCGACTGTGCCGAAGAGTTGATGAAAGATTACGCCGACCGCGTTTACTTCACTCCGAAAAAGCTTGGCGCCCAGACTGAAGAAGCCAACATCAACGCCGGCGTCGCTGCTGTTAAGCAGATCGTCGCTTTCTTCGACAAAGGTGACACCAGCTTCCAGGTTAACAAGTAAGAACTGAGAAAATAGTTCAAATTGGATTAAAAGGGGCTATCCATCAGGGCAGCCCCTTTGTTTTGCCCGTAGAATAAGTGAAAAGAACAATCAGCGCTGTTAAAACCTCTCTCGCCAAACACTAAGTTGTCTAACTTCAAAAACCTTTTACACAAAATTTTTCTTCTTTTTTCTTTGCAAATCAGGTTAGAATTGCTACAAATAACCGATTGAATATAGGTAGCTTTTCAAAGAGAGGTCAAAAGTCAGTGAATCAGCCAAATATCAAAGAATTTATAGATTTTACACGATTACTTAAAGGTGACGAAAAGGGCGAGGCACAACTGTTTTGCGACCGTCTATTTAGAGCATTTGGCCATGGTGGCATTATAGAAGCAAATGGCACATTGGAAGCCAGAATTAAATTTTCAAGTGGTGGCACAAAGTTTGCCGACTGCCTTTGGTCTCCATTAGACCGGCCAGGCGTTTTAATTGAAATGAAAAGACGCTCGGAAACTAATCTTGAAAAGCATTTCCCGCAAGTTCGTGATTACTGGATAGAAATGAATCCGGAAACAGTTATTGGCCCAAAGGCCCAAAAGCCGGAATTTATAATCCTTTGCAATTTTGACCGTTTCATTATTTATCGCTACTTAACCCGTGTTGATGATGTCGATCTTTCTGATCTAATTGGCCGTCAAAGCGCCTTTAATTTCCTTCTTCCTCAAAGTAAAGAGCCTATTTTCCATCACAATGTTGAAGCCATATCAAAAGATGCAGCAAAATCAATAGGTGAGCTATTCAAACATCTGATTTTCGATAAGAAACATGATCGTTCCAAAACACAGCATTATATTTTGCAATGTGTCATGGCTCTTTTTGCTGAAGACTTTGGCCTTTTGCCACCATTTTTCTTTGCAGAGTTGATAAGATCAAGTCAAAAGAATGGAAACAGCTATGATTTAATCGGTGGTTTGTTTCGGCAAATGGCGTCTCCCAAACAAGCATCAGCAGGCTTGTATAAAGATATTCCTTATTTCAACGGGGGCCTTTTCAAAGAAGTCGATCCTATTGAACTAGACGAATATAGTTTGGGTTTGCTGGAAAAAGCCGCTTCTTACAACTGGAAAGAAGTGAACCCGGCAATATTCGGTGCATTGTTTGAAAGCACAATGAATGCTGAAGAAAGACATGCTTACGGTGCTCATTTTACAAGTGAGGCTGATATTTTAAAAATAGTCAGCCCGACTATCATAAAACCTTGGAAAGCCAAAATTGAAAAAGCAGATACTCTCGATAGCTTAAGCAAGTTATTAGATCAGATCGGTAAATTTCGAGTTTTAGATCCTGCCTGCGGCTGTGGCAACTTTTTGTTTGTTGCTTATAGAGCTTTGAAAGATATTGAAATGCAGATCATTGAAAAAATCGCCTCGAAATTTACCAGAACAAAGAAGCTTAGTTTAGGTCTTTCCAGAGTGACGACAAGTCAATTCTTTGGCATAGATGTGCAGCCAATTGCAGTTGAAGTCGCTAAAATGACAATGATGCTTGCGAAAGAGTTGGCAGCAGATGATTGGAATAATCGCATTAGCCCGATGTTAAAAACCTTAGGTCTAGTAACAGACCAAGGCTTGCCTTTGGATTCTTTAGACGACAACATATTGTGCCAGGATGCAATTCTTGAAGATTGGCCAAAGTTCGACGTGATAATTGGCAATCCCCCTTATCAGTCGAAGAACAAAATTAAACAGGAAATGGACAACTCTTACATCGATCAGATTAGACTGCGGTATCCTGAAATTCCTGGTCGCGCTGATTATTGTGTTTATTGGTTTCGCAAGGCCCATGATTTGTTGAAAAAAGGCCAAAGAGCTGGCTTGGTAGGGACTAACACTATTCGTCAGAATTATTCCAGAATTGGCGGTTTAGATTACATTGTTGCTAATGGTGGCACAATTACAGATGCTGTTTCTACGCAGGTCTGGTCTGGAGATGCAGTCGTTCATGTATCTATTGTCAATTGGGTTAAGGGGCCTGATAAATCAGAAAAATTGTTGGTTTTTCAAAATGGGGATTCTGTTGATTCTCCATTTGAATATTTTCACCCTGTGTCTATAAATTCATCTTTAAGCATACAAACAGATGTTTCTTATGCAAAAACTTTAAAAAAAAATCAACAATCTGAGTGCTGTTACCAAGGTCAAACTCATGGTCACAAGGGCTTTCTTTTAAGCAAAGAAGAAGCACAAAACTTTTTGAACAAGACTCAGAAAAATGCTGAAGTAATATTTCCATTTTTAATAGGGAATGAATTACTTGGTCGTAAAGATTCTTTACCTGTTCGGTATGTAATCGATTTCCGTAAACACGATATATTTAGCGCATCCAGTTACACTGATGTGTTTGAGCATATTAAAAAGCTTGTTTTTCAAGAAAAAGCATCAAAAGCCAGTGTAGAACAGAAAAAAAGCGCTTCCTTCAAAGGTAAATCCAACAAAGATCATTCTAGTGCCTTTAAAATTTGGTGGCAATTATTCAGAAGTCGTAATGAGCTTTTAAATAAGCTAGAGTTAATTTCCAGATATTGTGCCTGTTCCTGTGTAACAAAGAGACCAATCTTTGAATTTATAAGTTCAACCATTCATCCAAATGCATCATTGCAAGTTTTTCCCGTTTCTGATGATTATTCGTTTGGCATCCTTCAATCTATAATTCATTGGTTATGGTTTAAAGCTCGATGTTCAACACTTAAGGGTGATTGGCGCTATACATCCAATACGGTTTTTGATTCTTTCCCCTGGCCTCAATCTCCGTCAAAATCAGATATTGCAAAAATTGCTAAACTGGCTGAAGAGCTGCGATTAAAAAGAAGAGAAATCATGTCCCGAGACAACCTTTCATTACGCGATCTCTACCGTTTAATTGAAACAACGCCAAATAACCCTGTTTCGGATATTCAAAACAAATTAGACTTAGCTGTTAAGGCTGCTTACGGCATGTCCAAAAAAGACAATGTTCTACAATTCCTCCTGGATTTAAATCTTAAGCTTTATGCAGACGAACAATCAGGCAAAACAATTGTTGGCCCAGGCTTGCCGCCTTTTATTGAAGACCCAGCCAAATATATTTCTGATGATTGCATAACTTTTTGAAGGATCATGAAACATGCGTAAAATCCAAATAACAACTCCTGGTATAAAAAGGGCTTTAAAGGAATATTCTTTTTGGGAGGCTATTTCTGAATATATTTGGAATGGTCTTGATGCAGGCGCAACAAAAGTTGATTTTTCATTTACAACAGACACTTTAGGTGGGCTTTCTGAAATCGTTGTAACTGATAATGGCAAAGGCATTGCAAAACATGAATTGGCTGGCAAATTTACACCTTTTTTTGAATCAGACAAAGGATATACCCCGAATAAGCACAATCAAACATCGACTTTTCATGGTAAAAATGGAGTTGGCCGCTTAACCTTCTTTAAATTTGCTAGTAAAGCCATTTGGTCTACGTCTTACAAGAAAGACGATTCAATCTATAATTATCAAATTACAATTGCCAACGATTGCTTGGAAAAATATTCGGAAACAGAAGAAAAGTTGATTTCTGGTGAACCTGGCACCAAAGTGACTTTTTCTGGTATCGAGATTGATAAGTATCAATTAGAAACTAAGTTTTATGATTTTATAAAACTTGAACTAGCCTGGTTTTTGGAACTAAATCAGGGGCAAATTTCTATTTCTCTTGATGGTCATCCTCTTGATTACTCAGATCTGATTGAAGAAAAAGAAAAATTTCCCCTTTGTAACGATGCGACAAAAACTCATTTTGAAAATGTTTACATTCGGTGGTCAAACAAATTGAATGATGAGTATTCAAAATTCTATTTTCTTGATGCTCAAGGCAAAGAAAAATTTAAGAAAAACACGACCTTTAACAACAAGGGTGATGCCTTTTATCACAGTGTTTTTATAAAAAGCAACCTTTTCAACAGCTTATCTGGGGAACCTGTTAATCTAAAAAACGACTCAAGCCTTGCTTATCAGGAGTCTCTCGATTACCGATTCGTTATAAATGAGATCAACGAATTCCTTCATTCTGCAAAAAAAAGGTTTCTTAAAAATTCAACAGATAAGCTAATCGAAGACTTTGAGAAAAACAATGCATTTCCGGCGGTCAATAAAGCAAACAAATGGGAAAAACTGCGTCACGAAGAATTAGAGTCGGTAGTAAGAGAGCTTTACATTGTGGAACCAAAGCTATTTTCCAAGCTAAATCTGGAACAAAAGAAAACTTTTGTAAGACTTTTGGATTTGATAATAGATGCTGGGGAAACTGATAGTTTATTTAAAATAATAGAAGAAATAATCGACCTTAGCTCTGATGATAGGGCCGAGTTAGCAGGCGTTTTAAAAGTTACTAAACTCACCAGAATAATAAAAACGATAAGATTTATTAATGATCGATACCTTGCCGTAGAAGATTTAAAAAAACTTGTTTATGATGAAGCTTTGAAGGCTAATGAAGTAAACCACTTACAAACAATGATTGAAAATCATTACTGGCTATTCGGTGAAGCATACAGCCTTGTTACTGCTGCAGAACCGGATTTTGAAGAAGCTTTGCGGCGATATACGTATCTTCTGAGAGGGGTTTCGAAGAAAAGAAAGATTTCGCATCCAGACAAAAACAAAGAAATGGATATTTTTGCCACCAGGCAAGATTTTCAAAATGATGCGATACATAACATTGTTCTGGAATTGAAACACCCCCAAAAAAAACTTGGTCAAAAAGAGCTGGATCAAGTAAAAAAATACTTGAGCGTAATACGCGACCAACCAGAATTTAATGCTTCTAATATGTATTGGGTCTTTTATCTTATTGGGAAATCTTTTGACACCAGCAAATATATTGAGGGTGAATTGAAAAATGCAGAAGTTCATGGTGAAAAGGGTCTTGTCTTTAAAAATGATAATTGCAAAGTTTTTGTAAAAAAATGGAGTGAGGTTTTTGCTGAATTTGAGCTTAGACACCGGTTTATCACAGAAAAACTAGAGTTTGAAAGAAACAAAATAGAGCAATCATTTACTGCAAAACAAATAATAAACCGTATCAAGGAAAACACAGCAACTAGTGCCCCGGAAATGAAAGTCCCATCTTCACATAAAGCCTTGCCAAGTCTTTAATATATGCTGCCAGGCTATGATTTTATTAAAAGTTTTGTCACAAACAAATGCTTGCAAAAAGACAAAAATCATGTATTATAATTAGTAGCGTCTGGAATGAGTCGCCAAGCGTCTCATCGTAGGGCTTTAGCCCAAACACCAGTCGCTTTTTATTTTTTAGGCTAGAAAGGCATATAATGTATCTTTGCTATATCGATGAGTCAGGCACTTCAGCTCTTCCTGGTAATACTAGCCATTTTATTCTTGCTGGTATTGCTATACCGATATGGAAATGGAAGCAATGTGACAAAGAAATATCTGCCATTAAAATAAAGTATGATATTGAATTTGAGGAAATCCATACAGCTTGGTTATTAAGACCCTATATCGAGCAACAGAACATTCCAAACTTTGACTCTATGTCTTACCAGCAAAGAAGGCTGGAGGTCGATAAACAACGGAAAATGGAAATCTTCCGTTTACAAAAAGCTAATAAGTCCGCTCAGTTAAAACAAACCAAGAAAAACTACAAATGTACTTCTGCCTATATTCATCTTTCTATGGCTGAAAGAAAATCGCTTATAGAAGAGCTTTTAAAAATGGTTAGCAACTGGCGTTTTGCTCGATTGTTTGCTGAATGTATCGATAAAGTCCACTTTAACCCAACATTGGCAGGTAAGTCTGTTGATGAACAAAGCTTTGAACAAATCATATCCAGATTTGAAACCTTTTTAAGTATCAAATCAAAAACGGCTGATACTGCAGATAAAAACTATTTTGGCATTCTTATTCATGATAATAATGAAACTGTGGCGAGAAAGCATACAAATCTGATGAAAAATTTTCATCGTCAAGGGACATTATGGACTAAAATTAATCACATTATTGAAACTCCACTTTTTGTAGACAGTGATCTAACGAGTTTAGTTCAAATTGCAGACCTTTGCAGCTACACGATTAGAAGATATTTTGAAAACAATGAAGCGGCATCATTCAACAAAATTTTGCCCCGGGCTGATAGAAAAAACAATAAAATCGTAGGCATAAGACACTTTTCTTCTTCAAATTGCAAATGCTTGGTTTGCAATCCCTCCCCTTAAATCTCTTCTTATGCCGAATTAAGCCTATTTATCTTTAAAAATCTCAAAATCATCATTAAACTCTGTTACCATCAAATCATACTCTAACTGTTCTTCTGCTTTCCTTGGGGGATTATCTGTTCGCAAAAACTTAGGGTCATCTGGGTCTTCTGGCTTTTCGAGTAAATTTGACGGTTTGGGCGGTCTTTCCTTACAGTGTTTACAATCTGGGTCCTGGCAAGGTTGTTCCAGCCACTCATCACAATGAATGCAGAAAAAGGCATCGTAATCATAACTGTAAAGCTTATTTTTATTGCACTTATGGCATAGTTCTTCATCTACAAATGCAAAAATAGCCAATCCATTTATGAATACAAGGCTCTTTTCTGCTTCTTCTCGAATTTCCATTATTATCCTCTTTTTACGTCATTGATTCATGCTTATAAGATGTTGCTAAACAATAGTTTTAATTAATATTTTTAAAGTTAAAATTGACAAAGGTGAAACCGCTGTCCGATCTCTTAATTGTTATTTTTGTATCTTTTTGCAATAATGGCAGGGGTCTTATTATTTCCTCAAGTTGTTTGTCTGTGAGGGTTTTAATATCATCGCTGGCAAAAATTATACTTTCTGCCGCTACACCCTGCCAGTTCCAGGCTTGATACAAAACCTCATATTCGTCAATGGTAGCAAGCTTTTGTAAAATAATGTTTGTTTCAGGGTCAGTTGGGACATTATTGAATTTTTCACTCATTTTGATTTTTCCTCTTCTTTTTGTGGTCCATTATTCAGCAGCACTCCTATATTTGGTTTAGCCGTTGGCATGTTTTCAATTCTTCTGTCCGCTTTGCCGATTTCGCCGTTTTTATTGATCCAATATCTGAGGTCATAATCAAGCTTCAAACAACAATTGCTTTTTCTTGTTTTGGCTATTTCAGAAGCATAGTGAATCATGTCTTGTTGACTTGTAAAATTCTCCGGCAATTCAATCGACATATAAACACAGGCCATTGCTCTCCACACCAGAACTGGTTTGAACTTTGGTAGCTTTTCAATCAACTGTTTTTTATGCAGGGCTTCCTGTTTTTCACATCTTTTACGATCTTCTTGGGTTACGCCAAGCTGTAACATGATTTTTCCGGTCAATTCTGGTTCTGTTTTGCCATTTTCAATATCAGCAATTCTACGAATCCCCTTACTGATATTTTTGTAACCAATTTTACTGACTAATTGAGCAATAGTTAGTTTTAACTGCTTTCTGCGTACTTTCAGGAATTTTCCAAAAACGATTTCCTGTTCAAACATAAAAAAACTCCTATTTAGCTGAATTTGTTAAGCACCCGCAATCTGGTCAAATCGGTGCTAAGCCAATTATAGCATAACGCCGCAGCTAACTGCAGCAAAAAAAATCAATTTTAACACCTGGTGTCTGTTGCCATTCTGGAAACGGCCACTCCTGCGCCCAAAGAAATTATTAGAGCAGGGATATGAATTACCAGGCCAGCGCCGATAGTTAATAAAATATAGGCTTGCAGTGCATCGGCGGTGATTTCACTACCTGAATAAAACCCCATGACTACGCCACCAAACAGAATTATCGTTATTATTACGCTTGCAATAGCGTCATTTTTTGCAAACTTGGTTGCAAAAACCATAGCATCAAAAAAGCGGGCTTTCCGGCTAATGTTTTCTAGTCTCATGGTCGCTTCGTTCTGATCAATTTCTCCAGAATTAAGATCAGCGTCTATTGCCAAAGCTTTAATTGGCATTGCATCAAGAATAAAACGCGCTGATACTTCAGTAACGCGTTTGCTGCCTCTTGTTACTACTATACTCAGGCTGAGCGCTAAAATCGCAAATATGACCATACCTACGACTAAATTGTTTCCAGCGGTGAAACTTCCTAAGGTTGTTATTATGCCAACTGTTGCCCCGCGGCCTGTAAGAATTATAGTGGTTAAGCTGATATTCAAAGACAGTCTGGCAAGAGTTACAAAACTCAAAAAGCTTGGGTAAAAAGAAAAATCAGACATTTCCTTTTTGAATATAGAGACCATACAAATAAACACTGATGAAGCTATCATCAATGTTAAAAGGCCGTTCAGAATTGTTGACGGCAATGCCATTGTCATTAACAAAGCTAAAACTAGGCTTGTAAAAATTTGGTTTTTGCCCTTTAAAAGGCTTTCAAAAAAATTTTTGCTGGTGTTTTCCATGGCATTTTTCCCCTTATGGTTGGTTGCTACCCTCTCGCCTGTTCAAAATTTTTGCTTTAACATGTGATTTACTTTGTTTCAATAATTCTTTTTACAAATTCCTGGAAAGAAACACATCTGTTTTTGGGTATCTGAGCTGCAATCCAGTCTTTGCCTCTACCTTTCTTTTTCCCGCCATCTTTTCTCAAAGGTTTTTCTAGTTTGAGTGGTTCTCCAAGAAAAAAATAAGAAAACGGTCCTTCTTCTTCTTGATCTATTTTTACACCTTCTTGCCAATTCTTTATAAGTTTTTCATCAGTAGTAAAATTTTTCAAATCATCTGTGTAGTTATCTATATCGTTTGGCTTTAATGAAAGAATTCCAAGAACTTTTGATAGGTAAATGATGCCTTCACCCTCTTCTTGTCGTGCTTTTACTGTGAAATGTGGTGCAAAATAGAGGGGGCTTCCGAAAACCACTCCTCTTCGGTAAACTTGGTAGTTTTTATATCTATTTATTTCCGCTTGTTCGCCTAGATCTTGTATAAGTATTTCCTTCTGCTCTCTCATTTTATAACCCTTCCTAACAAATCCCAAAAAATCTTGCGTAATTTGGCTTTCTGCGAATTCTTTGTTGTCCAGCATGTCGCTGATTTCTAACCAACTTAAATTATGTATTTGGACATGTTCAATGATTTCTTTGTTGTAATCATTAATTCCAGTGATAAAACAGAGCGCTTTTTCTTCATTATTATTTTGATCAAAAGCCTTTATGTACTGTTTTCTCTGTTTCAAAACCTTATTGTTTCCAATCTTTGATTCAATGATCACATGGTATTTTCCTGGTTGGCGAATTTCAATATCTGTTCGACCTTCATTTCTGCATTTCTCAATTTCTATTGCGGTCATGCAGAAATTTGGGGTCGTATTTTTGCTTTTGATACCAATTCTATGTAAAAACCGATAGAGCGCTTTTGGTTCTTTGCCAACTAAGTAAGCAAAAGCTTTTGATAGGCCAGTTTCATCTTTTCCAAGCAAATCAAAATAATTTAAGGGCGACTCTTTTAGCTTACTTTCCTTGATTTTCATTCCTTTTGAAACCTCCCTCACTATTTAGCTTCTTGCCTCGTGGGGCAAGAAATTCTAAACCAAGCTCCTACCCACAAAAATATCTACTAAAATATCCCAAATTAGTTCTGAATAAAGTTTTCTATTTCATACAGTTGGGTCTTTTCGCAAATCGGCTGTTAATCAAATCAGCCCCATATACAAGGTCTCCTTAGATTTTTGTCTTTCAAGGAGCCTTTACGATCCCAATTAATAAAGGCTAGGATATAACTGCTGTCTAAATTAAACATACTTCTTGCGAAGATTTTCGTTACGTTTCATAGACACCAGAAATTTACCACTAGACCAGTTGCTGATTGTTCTCGGCCAGTTCGAGTTTTTTGCGGATATTTTTCAAGCGCTCGACGACAAAGCTGTTTTCGGCAGTAGAGTTTAGCTTTTTCATCACCAGCGGCATATTGGCCATTTCTTTGAACAATATCGGCGATTCAATCAGATAGGTGACCGTTTTTTCTTCGCTCATCCATTGTTTTTCAGAATGGTTAACTCCTGATTCCATCTTTTGTTTCAACAGGGCAATAGCTTTTTCCATGTTTACCCGACGAACCTTTTTGCCGGTCTGCAGAACGAAATCAAGAACGGCTTCGAGCCCGCGTGAAAAATCAAATTCGTACAACCTGGGGAAAATTATTTTGTCCCAGTCGGTTCCTTCGATTGCTTCACCTTTGGTGGACATATAAACATGGTGCTTGAGCAGATAACTGACCGCCCGCTCGATATTCTTGCCGAATTCATCGTAGTTGCCGGTATATTTTACGTATGCAAGCATACCTTCGAGCATTACCGTGGTCGATATCAAAGAGCCCTTGCCACTGCCGGTATAGGCTGCATCATCACAGTTATAACCGCCGTCAGGCAGTTGATAGCGCTTAATCCAGTCTTTGGCCCAGGGCAACCAGGCAAAGACATCGAAATCAACTTTCGATGCAAGTCGCATCAGCGAGCCCAGAAAGCAAAAGCACAACACTTCAGTGTAGGCATTTATGTCTTCAGGAGCATCTTCTTCACGAACCGGGAAAATATGAAGATACTGCCGATCGGCGCAAACCAGCAATTCCTTGAAGGTTTCCACCGGAACGTCTGACAAGCGGTCTGTTTCCTCCAGAAGGAGAAAATACCACCAGGGGGAGTCCCATTTGGGCCAGTAAACATCCCTCTCGATCATCATCGATGCCTGCTCACTGGCGAGAATTTCTTTAATTTCGTTTAAATCATTGGCCTTCAAAATGCCCGAACTCATAATCTAATTCCCTCTTAAGAATCATATCATCAGAACAAACTCGTAATCATGCCGTTTTTATTCTAACTCATCGGAGTAAATTTGCAAAGTATCTGAATTTTATAAAAATATGTTGCTTATAGTCGGTTAAAATCGGCCTTGGATTGGACAAACCACTGAATTGCGTTTCTTTTTCAACATCAGTTAAACATAAAATATTTCACGGCGGTTGGCATACTTTGGTTAATGGATTAAAATTGTTTCAATGAAAAAGCGCATGGAAAAAGTGAAGTTTTGGCTGCAGTTCTTTGGAAAAAGATTGTCGGATCTTCTTTCCGGAATTCATCGGCACCCTGCTGCTCCGCCCCGTAAACCTGTCCATTCAGAACAGGTTTCTGCTACTTTGAACGGAGACAAGGAACTGTTCGTAGTATGGGATGCGATTGGCGATGGTCGTGTCGTTGGTGTTTTTTCAAAAGAAACTCTGGCAGAAGAAATAAGAGCAATCAACCCGTATTATTTTCGCTATTACCGCTGCCAGCTTGATCTGCCAACGGATTACGAGATTGAATGGCTCGACGACGAGCAGAAATGGAAGCTT
>CAZQUE010000102.1:0-14680 GCA_964596185.1 uncultured bacterium
GAATATGGATAACCTTCAGGATGGTATTCATCTACGCTCCTGGGGCCAGAGAGACCCGCTTGTAGAATACAAAATCGAAGGCTTTCAAATGTTTGAAAACATGATTGAAGGCGTTAAAGAAGATGTTCTTTACTATCTTTTCCGTGTTTCGTATTCTCGTGCTGAAGAACAGGAAGCTGTTGAAAAGCATGAGCAGGAAGTATATTACAACCGCGGTGACGAGGACGATGCGCCGAAAAAACCGGTTCGTGCAGACGAAGCCACGGTTGGGCGCAATGACGCCTGTCCATGCGGTAGTGGCAAAAAATACAAAAAGTGCTGCGGCAGGTAGTATCCTGATGTGTTGAACAGACTGAATTGTTTTTTTTGAAACGTTTATTTTATGAACTTCTCGCCGAGAAAAGCTGTGTCTCTGGTAGAAGTGTTGATTGCGATGGCCATGCTTTCAACGCTGGCTCTGCCAATGGGAATGTTTTTGATCGAATATGCCCGGGGCAGTTCGCAGCTCGGTGACTATTACCAGATTCTCAATCTGGTTGAGCAAAAGCTGGAAATCGCCATGGAAATGCCATTTAATAGTGTTCCAGACGGTGAAAGCACCGGGATTTTTATCGAAAACTCTTCTGGAGCAGGACTTGACCTTAGAATTGCTGAGGTTGCCAAAGAAAAAGTGCGCTTCAAACTTGTAGTCGAGACCTTGCCGGTAGAGTTTGCCGCTCTTCGCGATGCCTTTTCCGGGCAATTGCAGCGGGCACGAGTCGAACAGGGCATGAAAAGACTTGAATTGACCGCGGAATGGGGCGATAAGGGACAGCATAATATCAAGTTGCTGGCTTACAAGGCGAATTTATGATCATGATTAACCGTCGCGGCATTGCTATGCCGATAATTCTTGGACTGGTTCTCTGTATTGCCATCTGGATCGGTTCTCTGGCCTGGACTATGACCAACAGCAGAAGTCGTTATCAGCTGGTGATTAAAAGCCGTCAGGCTAATTTTATGGCCAGGTCTGCATTTCAGCACTTTTTTCTTAAACTTCGAACCATGCAACGCCATTGTCCTGAAGCGATTCAGGCTCTGGAGCAGGCCAATGAAGACGAACGCAAAAAATTGAATGCGGTTTTTGTTGAAGATATTCTTGTTCCGCCAGATGACAAATACACCGCAGAAAAGGTATCCTATAGAATCAATGATTTCAGATTCGCTTCAATTGATTACGAAAAATCTCTTCTGACCCTGGAAATCTCCAGCGAAGGCAGATTTGGCGGCGAAAAGAATCTTTTGAAGCGACTGGTTCGAATCGGGCGCTAAAGCAAAAAATTCAGGAGGAAGTTATCGTGGAATTTGAACTCGTAGAAAAAATTCGCGAAATGAAAACACGGCTCTCCGGCATCGGGAGCCATCTTTGACCTGCCCAATAAACGCAGGGAAATCGAAGAGCTCGAATCTGTCACACTAAACCCGAATTTCTGGAACGATCGTAACAAAGCTCAGGCTATCTCACAAAAAATTGCCGAGTTGAAGAAATCCTGCGATTTTTTTGAAGCCGTCAATATCGAATTCAATGACACGGTTGAGCTTTTGGAGCTCACTGAGGCTGAAGGCGACGAAGGCACCTTCAATGAGCTGGTAGGTCAGCTTGACCCTATTGCCAGCAAAATTGACGATCTTGAGCTGACCACCTTTCTGTCTGAGCCCTACGACGCTTCTGACACCTATTTGTCGATAAAGCCGGGAGCGGGCGGTACCGAGTCATGCGACTGGGCATCGATGCTTTATCGCATGTATCTGCGCTATGCTGAAAGTGCCGGTTTTAAATGCGAAGTTCTTGATCTCCAGGAAGAAGACCAGGGGATCAAATCTGCGACGATTCTGGTTAAAGGCAGCTATGCCTATGGCTATCTGAAGGGCGAGAAAGGCGTTCACCGGCTGGTGCGCATTTCGCCATTCGATTCGAATGCTCGCCGTCATACCAGTTTCACTGCCGTCGATGTTTTGCCGGTACTACCCGACGATATCGATATCGAAGTGCGCGATGACGACATCAAACTCGATTTCTTCAGAAGCTCTGGGGCAGGCGGACAGCACGTAAACAAAACCAGTAGTGCGGTTCGCATAACACACATTCCTACCGGCATTGTCGTTGCCTGTCAGATCGAGCGCAGTCAGCACGCTAACCGCGATGTTGCCTTGAAAATGCTTAAAGCCAAACTTTACGAGCAACAGCAGGAAGAGCAGAAAAAACATCTGAAAAGTATCCAGGGCGAGCAGAAAAACATCGCCTGGGGCAGTCAGATCAGATCCTACGTTTTCTGTCCTTATACCATGGTCAAGGATCTGCGCACCGGCCAGCAGACTTCAGATGTGCGCCGGGTCATGGATGGCGATCTCGAGCCTTTCGTAAAAGCCTATCTGAAATGGCACGCCAATGGCGAAAAACCTTTGGGAGTTACCGACGAAGAATAGTTGAGCGTTCGCTTTTCAGCGGCTTCAAAAAATGGTTTTAACAGGCCGAAGTTCTTGTTGGGACTTCGGCTTTCGTTTGGTCTTTTTCGCTGAACCCTTTGCTGGCATGCCGATTGCTATTTTAGCTGTATCGGCTGAACAGGTTGAAATCATTGCCAGAGGCTTCCCCTGTATAATGCGGCAGTGGCTTTTACTGTTGCACCGTTGCGCGTGTACCTTGTATTTAAAAAAAAGAACATGAGATCGAACCAATCAAAATTCGCTCATGTTCATATAATTGACTAATAGACTAATTATTGGACCAGGAAGTGCTGTACCGATTTGTTTATAAATCTTGTTTCATTAACCGGTTTTTACCTCGATTTGGCGACGTTCAGAGTCAGGAATTGCTTTTCTTGGAATCGTAATAGTCATGACTCCGTTTTTATAACTCGCTGAAATGTCATCGGTGTTGACATCTTCAGGCAGGGTCAGAACCCGACGAAACATGCCATAAGAGCGCTCTATCCTGTAATGGTCTCTTTCTTTATGCTCTTCTTCCTGCTTCTTTTCGCCGGTTATGAAGAGATTGTTTTTGCGAAGTTCGATTTTAACATCTTTGGGATCTACCCCGGGTAATTCAAGAGTTGCCAGGTAGGCATTGTCTTTCGCAGACAAATCAAGGGTTGGCCTGATCAACCCCATTTCATTCTTGAAGCTTCTTTTGAAAGATGGGAATTGCATCTTAAGAGGCCAGTCCCGGAAGAATGAATTGAACACTCGATCAATTTCCTGCTGCAATTCCTCCAGATAGTGTGTGGCATGTTCAGTTGGAACACGCGTTGCCGGAACGTTCATTCCTTCTTCCTCTTCTTTTTTGAACCAGTTCCATGGAGCCAGTTTTTTCCAATCCATAAAGTTCAACCTCCTTTTTTAATGTATTCCTTGCTCTTTAATAGGAATCAGGTTTTGCATGTTAATATCGACGAGTTGCACTTCCTGCTTCTTGGCATTTAGTCGGCCTTTTTAAATTCAGCATCGACGACGTTTTCCTCATTACCAGCTTCATTGGCCCTTGCAGACCCGGTTGTCTGTCTCGCTGCCTGCTGATGATTGTTGTATATGTGTTCGCCAAGTTTCTGGGCACTGTTCTTAAGATTCTTGGTCGCATTTTTTATTTGTTCGGTATCATCGCTTTCTAAGGCTTTTTTTAGAATATCTATTTTTTCAGCAATGTCTGCTTTCAGTTCTACGGGCACTTTGTCGCCGAGTTCATTCAGGGTTTTTTCGGTTTGATAGGCGAGGCTTTCGCCTTCATTTTTGGCATCAATCGCTTCTTTGATTCTGGCGTCTTCCTGGGCATATTGTTCTGCTTCTCTTACCATGCGGTCGATGTCCTCTTTGCTCAGGCCAGAGCTTGAGGTAATCGTGATCGCCTGTTCTTTACCCGTACCCATGTCCTTTGCCGAAACATTGACTATGCCGTTGGCATCGATATCGAAAGTGACTTCAATCTGAGGAACTCCCCGTGGTGCTGGTGCAATGCCTACAAGATCGAACCTGCCCAAAGTCTTGTTGTCTTTGGCCAGGGGCCTTTCACCCTGAAGAACGTGTACCGAAACTGCGGGCTGGTTATCGGCCGCAGTTGAGAAAATTTGACTTTTCTTTGTCGGAATGGTGGTGTTGCGTGGTATAAGGGTTGTCATAACCCCACCCAGTGTTTCTATACCTAACGAAAGCGGTGTTACGTCCAGCAATAGTACATCTTTGACTTCTCCCTGGAGAATGCCAGCCTGAATTGCTGCGCCCATTGCCACACATTCCATCGGGTCTACTCCCCGTTCGGGCTCTTTGCCAAAATGCTGTTTGAGTAGGTTTTGCACTATTGGCATGCGTGTCGGACCGCCGACCATAATGATGTGGTCAATTTCTTCGCGTTTCAGGCCGGCATCTCTTAGAGCATTATCAATTGGCACCTTGCATCTGTCAATTATCGGATCCACGAGTTCTTCGAGTTTTGATCTTGAAATGCTCATGACCAGGTGCTTGGGGCCTTCAGCCGTTGCAGTGATGAATGGCAGGTTGATGTCCGAACTGTTGGTTGTCGAAAGCTCTATTTTGGATTTTTCCACGGCTTCACGGACTCTTTGCATTGCCATGGAATCCCTGCTCAAGTCAACGCCCTCGCGATTTTTGAATTCTTTTACGACCCAGTCGATAAGCCTGTTATCCATATCAGTTCCACCGAGCTGGGTGTCACCATTGGTAGACAGAACTTCAAAGACACCATTGCCAAGTTCAAGAATGGTCACGTCAAGAGTTCCACCGCCCAAATCAAAGACGAGTATCTTTCTTTCGCCTTTCTTGTCAAGCCCGTAAGCCAACGCCGCAGCCGTGGGCTCGTTGATGATTCTTTTAACTTCTATGCCGGCAATAGCGCCCGCGTCTTTGGTTGCCTGGCGCTGAGCATCGTTGAAATAGGCGGGTACAGTGATGACTGCTCCGGTAACCTTGTCGTTAAGAAAAGACTCTGCATCTTTCTTTATTTTTTGCAGGATAAAGGCAGAAATTTCCTGTGGAGTGTGTTTTTTGTTGTCGATAGTGATCTTTTCACTGCTTCCCATTTTTCTCTTGACTGCTATTACAGTTCGATCTGGATTGGTTGCCGCCTGACGTCTGGCCGGTTCACCGATGAGACGCTGTCCGTCTTTAGTAAAAGCCACGACGCTTGGAAAAGCTTTCCCGCCGATTGAGTTGCCCTCGGCACTGGGAATGATGACCGGCTTGCCACCTTCTATTACCGCAGCAGCCGAATTTGAAGTTCCAAGATCTATTCCAATTACCTTACCCATAATTCAACTCTCCTTTCTGATTTTTAAATTAGTTGATAGTGAAGAAAAAGCGTTCAATTACTTCGCTGCCGCTCGATGGCTGCCTAAGGAATGTGCGACGTCGAATGAACTGCTTCTGCAACGATACCGTCGCATTGATGACTTTGAGTCGAAACAGGCTTAAGAGGCGATCTTTTAGCGCTCATAAGCAGGGCTTCGAAAAAGTCCGCTTCGCATTTTTTAAACATAGATTTCACTCCACTTATTTTTAAAAGTTCTTTTGATTATAAAATCAGCAAAACCCATGCCAATTTTTGAAATGCTTTTGTGCGGTCAATTCAGTTCATAAAATCTGATAACAGGTGTGATTGTTCGAAACCTCATGGACACACAAGGCTCTTTCATTCAAATTTTCAGGGTGTTCAAAAATCAGATCGGCAAACAAACTTTAGAATGACGAAAAACCGTTTGCCTTGCGTCTTTTTCTGTTATATACAGAGCTTCTTTTAACTCTTATGCTCTAAAATATAGTTTTTCAATTGCCCAAGAGCTTCGGGGAAATTGCTTCGTCCGTAGCCAAAGCGCATATACTGGCCTGGTAGATCGAAAAATATCCCTGGAATAAGCATTACGCCTGATTTTTCAACCATTTTGTCGCAAAAAGCCAAAGCGTCGCCTTTAAGAAACTCGGGAAAGGTCGTGGTTCCGGCTTTCGGTCGTTGCCATTTAAAAAGTTGCTGATGATCACTGAAAAAACTTTCCAGCAGGTCGAGGTTCTTTACCAGTCTTTTTCGTTGAATGGCGAATATCTTTTCCATGTTGCGCACGGCGATGCCGGCGAGAAATTCGCCCGGGGCGCAGTTGCAGATGGTCAGATAGTCTTTGAAGGCCGCAAGCTTGTCATATAACTCCTGGCATTGCGTGGCTATCCAACCGGTTCGTAGCCCGGCCAGCCCGCAGTTTTTGCTCAGGCAGTTCAGGCTTATTCCCTTGTCGTAAAGATCGGCCAGATTCGGCAAGCGATCTGCCGGATCGTGCTCGGTGCCGCGATAAACCTCATCGGAGAAAATATAGAGCCCGTGTCTGTCTGCAATTTTGATGATTTCGTTCAGCTTCTGCCGATCAAATAGATAGCCGGTCGGGTTGTGAGGTGTACAGATGAGAATTGCACGAGTATTGGCTTTGATCAAGCTTTCGAGCTCGTTAAGGTCGGGAGCCCAGTTATGTTCAGGTCGTCCAATCCAGCGACTGACTTCAATGCCACGGGATTCAGCTACTGAATGATGCGATTGGTAAGAAGGAAAATGAACTATCAGGTGATCTCCCGGCTTTAATGCTGAATGCATGAAGGCGAAAATAGGTTCTTCGGCGCCGGTGAAGACAAGAACCTGTTCGGGGTTGATCTGTTGATAATGTTTAGAAATGTCATACCGAAGCCTGGGGTCGCCGAGACTTTCAGTGTAGCCGAGCCAAATATCAGAAATTTTCTTTCCTGAGTCCGGCTCAAAAGCCAGTAAATCACCAACTGTCATGGCCTCAGGGTCGCTCGAGCCAAGAAGATAGCGTGCTGAAAACTCATGGCGGGCAAAGTAGCGCTCAAGTGCAAATGGTCTGATTTCTGTCATGTTTTTCTCCGTTTGCAAAAACATATCATCTTTGCTGGCAGCCTTCAACCTTGCAAAAAAGGTCGGTTCAGTGAAGTCAAAATATAACCTTTGAAACCCAAATGTATTCTGATAGAATTAGTTTTGCGAGGTGATAAAATGAAATCTATGTCGGCAAGGCCTTTACGCAAAGGTAGTGCCATGTTTCTTCTGCTGACTGTGGTCGGTATTCTTTATATTTTCGGTATGATGCTGATCAACTACATGACCCAGGAGCGTGGCCAGACCCAGAAACTTGGTGAAACCATGCAGGCTTATTACCTGGCTGAGGCCGGCGTCGAAAAAGCAATGATCGAGATGCGTGATCTTTTCAATCAGAAACTTCTCGATGATGATAAAAACGTTAACGAAAAAATGCTGGCTCTTCTCGATATCGACCGAACCGAAAACTTTTATTTGACTGTGAAGATCGCTGAAGATGAAATTGTAAAAGGCGGTTCTGCCGAGGTTCGCGTTGAAATTAAAGATCTTAAGCCGACTCCCTTTAAAACCTACATTGACGAGTATGAAGATGTTCCGGCTGAGCTGCAGATCTACAAGAAAGAAGATCGCGACACTTATTCAGACAAGGCGCTTGGAGGTTACGAAGGCCTGCTGCGCTTCGAAGCCATCGGAAAATATCGCAGTTCAGAAAGAAAAATTGAAGTCTATCGCGAATTCAAGGTTACCGACCTGACGCCGCCGGCTGAAAACTACACTCTGTTCATTCAAAGTCGTAATGATGAATACCTGCGCCATGGCGAATTCCGTTGCAGCAACTGGAGCGCGGTAAGGGCCCTTGAAGATCTGATAGGCCATCTTGCCAAAACGACTAACAGCGCATTCAAAGAAACCATGGGAACTGCTGCCGGAGACCTCTTCTGGGAACCGAATATGGCTTCCAGTGTCAGCTTTGAGGGTGAAATCAAGATGCGTACCTTCAACGTTATCAGGCAGTTGGTTATGTCGACGACAGACCTTAAGATAAAAGATTTTGTCGATACTACAATTCAAAAACTACATCCGTACCTCTGGGGAAAAATTAGAACTAACGGGCGTCTTCACGTTTACCTGCCGTTTTTCGCGGCTGACGATATTATAAATTACTTTGAAGATAACTCGATTTTTTCGCATCAACGCCCGGAAATCGGTTTCCTTTTCTGCAGCAACCAGCTCCATGACCCATATTTGAGCAAGTATACCTACTATGAGGGTGAAGTTATCAAGTATTATCAGAAGCTTAAGCCCTACATGCTCGGAATTACCGAAACCCCATATCCAAGTTCCGATCCCTATACGATCAATACCAAATTCGATTTCGTTTCACGTAACCCCGACAAGCTTGAGCCGCTACAGTTGGCCAGAATACAGAAAAACGCCAAAAATTACTGTCACGAGTTCCACGAAAAAGAATTGAGACTCGAAGGCACCCATTCATGGCCGGCTATTGCCATGGGGCTAATATATGTCCAGGGTAACGTGCATTTAAGTGGCCGCATCAAGGGAAAAGCCATGATAGTTTCAGAGGGTGACATTTATATTGACGGCACAGTTGAGCAGGACGGTACAGATTCATTCTTGTCATTAGTCGCTCTGAAAGGTGCGGTAAGATTTCCCCGGGAACTTCGCTCAGCCAAGGTCGAAGCTGCAATATATGCCCAAAAGAGCATGATTGGCGGCGACAAGGTCACGGTTGTCGGGAATCTGGTTGTCGATACTCTCAATCGACAGAAGGGCGAAGACGGCGAGTTGATCATGCCGAGAAAACTGTTCATCGATTATGACTCAGCCCTTAAAAGCGGAGTGGGCAGCAATGTTTGCTTCAATATGTCGAATTTGATCAGTACCTATCGCGACCTGTAGTGGACAAAAGCTTATTTTTCTACGGTTTTTAAGCCTTTGTGGCTTTTTCAGGCAAGAACAAGCGTCAACATTCAATGAGCTTTTGTGTCACTTATTTTTTCAGGGTTTGTTGAAAGAAGTTCAAGTTCTTCGCTCGATTGGGCGCTACCATGGTATGTGCAAAGAATAAACAGGCCGCTTTTTCCCGTCAAATCGCCGAGACTTCGGTAGCGGCATTCTTTTTCAGCCCTCGGGAAAGGATGTTTGAGATATTCTGGAATCAGCGGGCTTTTAGGGTCTCCAACCAGAGCATCATTTATTCTTCTTAATTTAATTGGATGTTCAAAGTTGTGCATTTGTGCTGCTCCGGCGATTATCTGCTGACAGAGGTAGCATTCCCGCAAAGGGTTGCGGTAATGGTTCGGAAAAAAGCTTATTACCAGATATTCCTTTAGCGTTTTTAAAAAAGGCTGGTGAAAGCAGGGTGGGTCGTCAATTATTTTTCTTGCTTCGGTTACTTCTTCTGCGGATGCTTTTACTTTCGCAAAGCATTCGGCAAATTTTTCGTGTTTGGTCCAGTCGGTTTTGTCTGGGGATTGGCTGAAAGCTGGCAGAAACGAACAAAGATGTAACAGCAGCAGGATTGCAGCAGTTCTTCCCATTTTCAATCCGGGTAAGCGGAAACGAATTCGAAGGCCGGCAGTGAGATGGTTTGACCGAGTTCATTGATGATATTGTAATGTTTCCAATCGGTGGTGCCGGTAAAGGTTATCATTTTTCCTTCTTTGGCAAAAGGCGGGAAACCACCTTTCTGAGCAGCAATAAGAAACAGGGGCTGGTTGTTGTAATGGCGGTTGAGGCGATAGTCATTGCGGTCACGTCGCATGCTTTCAAGCTCGTCCTGGCTGAGTTCCTTTATCATCAGCAGAAAATCTCGGCCATAACGTGAAATGCGTTTGGCAATATAGCCGCGCCATTCAACGGATACCGGTCCGGTGAATCTGGTTTTGAAATTGATGTCAGTCAGCTGTTGATAGAGCAGATTAACCGTGCCATAAGTCTGGCGTGTGTTGGTAAAGCCTTGACGTGCGGGCTTATTGCGAATTTGGGCTTCTCTAACCTGAAAACGTGCGACTTCAATTTTTCTGAGGGCGTCGCGACGGTAACTTTCAAGCAGTCCATTGGTTTCCAGTGCTTGTGAAAACAGGCTTACCGCTTCTTCGAATTTTTCAACGGAAAAAGCGTGATTGCCGCGCAGATAAAGGTCGTTGGCCAGATTTCCGGTAGTTTCGTTCAGGCGGGTCTGAAGATTGGTATTACCCGGATTCATGGCATTGGCGCGGGAATAATAATCGCGCGCTTTCGCCGGGTCGCCCATTGATTCGTAAATTCGCGCAATTTCAAGGGCAATAGAGGCCTGTGGCCTGACCCCGAAATAGATCAGATAGTTTTTGACTGCGTCTTCAAGCAGATTTACCTTGGCATAGTTGCGTCCCAATAGCATGTAGGCATCGTAAAATTTATCATCGACGCGCAAAGCTTCTTCAAGATGCTTGATCGACGCGAACAAATCGCCTTTGATGCTCAGGGCTTTGCCGAGAAGAAAATGTCCCGTGGCGCTGTCAGGATTTATCTGCAGCGCTTCGTTCAATAAATTAATCGCTTCTTCAGCATTGCCGTTGTCGAGAAATTTTTGTGCTCTGGTTTCGCTCGATGATCGGGTAGGAGCTTGGGTGCTGACAGGTCTTTGCGGCAGGGGAGGCAGACGCAAATCGTTTGCTCTGGCAATTTCCTGGTTTACTGGCTGTTGCACGACAATTTGTGGTGGTCTTGCCGTTTGTTGAGTTGTAGGAGTTTGCCTTGTTGCAGGAACCTGTCTGGCAATTGGCGCCGCGATAACAGGAGCTTTTTGCTCGGTTCGGGCTTCATTCACAACAACGGGTTTTGCTGCCTGAGCTTGCAATTGCTGTGCCTTGATCCGCTTTAATTCTACGGTACAGCGAGCGATGCCGCGTTTTGCAGAGACCATGGAGGGGTCGAGGCTGGCTGCCAGTCGGAATTCTTTCAGGGCTTCGCTGAAGTTGCCGGTTAATTCAAAAAGTCGCCCAAGATTGAAATGCACTCCAGGGTGGCGCGGAGACTGCTCATAGGCCTCTTTCAATGTTGCATGAGCTTGCTTGTAGCGCTGCTGATAAATATGGTTGACCGCTTCTTCTACAAGAATATTGGTGTTGTCAAAACCGAAAGTAGGCACCAGGCCGGCTGAAAAAAACAGGGCTGCCAAAGTGGTTTTCCTGATTCGGTCGATGAAATATTGGTTCTTGGGCATGCTGAATAACTTTCCTTTTCGTGTTTTGACGCTTTCCATTGTCTATGATATATTCAAAAAGAAAATATTTCTATGGAGGAAGCCATGTCAATTTTTCGCTTCATCTGGTGGGCAATGATTATCAGTGTTTGTGCTTTTGCCGGTTATATTTACGGCTATCTTTCCGACTGAGCTTTGCATTGAAAGATCCGGCTGCTTCAATTGCTGAAGTGGCCGGTTTTGTTTTCAGTCATTTATGATATTCTTTGAAGCGACCGTATTTTTTTAACAGCTCGAGGTATTCACCCTGTAATTCAGAAACACCGAACAGGGCTGCGGTAATCAGGTCTTTTTTTGTATAACCGAAGCGTTGCTGCAGATCTTTAAACGAGGCCCCTTCGGCAAGCTGGTCGAGGATGTTTTCAGACTTTGTGCTGGCTCTGGACATTTTGCTTCTCCTGAAAATATTGTTATCTATTTATCGGCAAGTTGCAAGATGCCCGCGCAATTTTTTATTTTGTGTTATTATCAGAACCTGAAATTTTCAATTTAATTTGTTACGGAGGCTGTCATGGCGCTTACTCTTTATAATTCACTCTCCAGACAGAAAGAAGAATTCAAGCCGGTCGAACCGGGGCAGGTCGGGATATACGTCTGCGGACCAACCGTCTATGGGCCTCCACACCTGGGTCATGCCAAAAGCTATATCACCTTCGATGTGTTGGTAAAGCATTTGCGAAACTCGGGTTTTAAAGTGCGTTATGTGCAGAATATTACTGATGTTGGCCATTTAACCGATGATGCCGATGCCGGCGAAGACAAGATTCAGCGCCAGGCTCGACTTGACCAGGTTCACCCCTGGGAAATAGTTGATAAATGGACTCGACAGTATATGAACGATATGGAAAAACTGCACGTTGCTCACCCGAATTTTTATGTGCGGGCAAGCCAGCATATCGGCGAACAGATTGAAGCTGTGCAGGCTCTCCTTGCCAGCGGGCATGCCTATGAAGTTGATGGTAATGTCTACTTCTCCGTCGAATCTTTCCCTGAATACGGCAAACTTTCCGGTCGGCGTCTGGAAGAACAGAAGGAAGGTACAAGGGTCGAAACCCGAGGGGACAAGAAAAACTCTCGCGACTTCGCTCTATGGAAAAAAGCAGAGCCAGGCCATATTCTTAAATGGAATTCGCCGTGGGGTGAGGGGTATCCCGGATGGCATATCGAATGCTCGGTAATGGCGACCAAATACCTTGGCAAAACTTTTGATATTCACGGCGGTGGGCTTGAAAACAAGTTTCCGCATCATGAATGTGAAATTGCCCAATCCGAATCACTTAATTGCACCCAGTTCTGTAAATATTGGGTACATAATAATATGGTCACTGTTGACGGCATCAAGATGGGAAAATCGCTGGGAAATTTCAAAACCTGTGAAGATTTGCTTTCCCGCCATAGTCCAGAGGCAATTCGTGCCTTTATTTTGACAACCCACTATCGTTCGCCGTCCAATTATACCGAAGAAGCAATTGGGGCTACAGCAACCGGGCTGACTCGACTCGCCCAATTGCGCGCCGCCTTGCAGGAACTGGTCGAGAAAAATGCGGGCGCGGGTTCTGCCGACAACGAAGCGATGAAGCTTTGCGAAGAGGTTAAGCAGAAAATCGTTGAGCGTCTCGACGACGATCTTGACACTCCCGGAGCAATCGCTGCTCTTTACAGCTTTGTGACCGATGCGAACAAGTTTTTGGCTTCTAGTGCGCTGTCGTCTAATACTGCTGCCAAGCTTCTTGAACTGGTGCAACACTGGGGTGGCGAGATTCTTGGAATTCTGCCGCCAATGACGGCAGCCAATGCCGACCTCGATATCGCGCCGATCATGGATATGCTTATCGAGCTGCGTAAAGAGATGAAGGCGGCGAAAAAGTTCGATGTGGCCGATGCAATCCGCGATCGCCTCAAGGAAAGCGGAATCCTCATCGAGGATACCCGTGATGGAACTCGTTGGCGAAAAGCCTGATTCAAGATGGATGTCAACAAGAACAATCTTTGCGGCTCCGATCTGTTTGCATTGAAAGAGAAATGGAACGAAGAAGAGATTCGCAGATTGCCGGCAAGAACACTGGCGTATATAGGTGATGCGGTTTATGAACTGGGTTTGCGCATGATTCACGTTCGCAAAGGAATAGATGAAGCCGGGCGTCTTCATGATTCTTTGGTGGAATTTGTTAGTTCAGCAGCTCAGGCCAGAGTTTTCGATCGGTTGTTTGCAGATCTTCCAGATTCTGATCAGGAGCTGGTTAAATGTTGGCGCAATGCAAAAATTCCGGCCAGATACGGCTCGGGAACACGGGGCGAATATGCAAAAGCAACAGCTCTTGAGGCGTGGGTGGCATATCTTTTTCTGACTTCTCAAACTGAACGTCTTAAACAAATTTTTGAACTGGCAATGGAGCCAAAAAAATGAATAAAAAGAAAAATTTTCAGCATTCCGAAAAACAGCATTCGCATAAGCAGCGCCCGGAAAAGAAGCATTCGCAGAAGCCTTACTCTGACAAACCATATTCAGACAAGAAGCATTCGCCAAAACAGCATTCTGATAAAAAATACCCTGAGAATGAAAATCCGCATCGACAGCACTCCGATAAAAAACAGAGAGAAAAGCAGTTTTCGGCAAAGCCCCGTTTTGATAAGCCTCATACAGAAAAGCCGCACTCTCAGAAACCTCAGTTTAAGCAACTCGAAAAGACTTACCAGCAGAATTCAGAGCAAAACGAAGAAAATCTTGTAATAAAAGGTCGTCATGAGGTTTTAAGCGCTCTTGAAGCCGGCCAGAAGCTTGAAACAATTTTTTTGTCTTCGGGTTTTAAAGGCCCGATTTTGGCAAGAGTGAAAGAGCTTGCTTCTGCCGCAAAAATACCGGTAAAAGAGCTTAACTCAGAAGTTTTTGGTAAAAAATTTGGTGACAAAAGCCAGGGAATCGCCGCTATGGCCGGGGCTTTTGATTATGCTGAACTTGATGATTTGATTAAAAAAGCCCTTGCTCACAGCCAGGTTCTGGTTGCCCTCAATCAGGTGGAAGATCCGCGAAATCTGGGTGCAATTGTTAGATCCGTTGAGGCTGCGGGTTGTGATGGTGTAATTATTGCAAAACATCGTTCTGCCGGCATGACTGAATGGGCTATTCGCACAGCTCAGGGTGCTGCCGCGCATCTTCCGGTGGCAAGAGTTACCAATATCGCTGATTCAATTGAAAAAATGAAAGAAGCTGGTTTTTGGGTAGTCGGTCTTGACGGCACTGCTAAAAAAGTTTTTACTGACGCTGTGTACAAAGGCCCGATTTTGCTTGTGGCCGGCGGTGAAGACGCTGGGCTGGGCGAGCGGGTGAAAAAGTGCTGTGATGAGCTGGTGGCAATTCCTTTGTGCGGAAAAACCAGTTCGCTGAATGTGTCGGTCAGTACAGCGGTAGTTCTCTTTGAAATATGCCGGCAGAAAGATTTTTTTCAAAAACTTTAAAAAAGTTATTGACATAAAATCAGAGCTGCTTTATAATCGCTCAATACCGTTAGCACGGTACAGTTCTTTTTGAACTGAGTCGCCGGCGTAGCTCA
>CAZQUE010000103.1:0-14625 GCA_964596185.1 uncultured bacterium
CTTTGCAGCAGCAGATACATCTCAAATGGTTTTATTTGCTGCTGTTGGCCGCCACCCTCTTCATCGTTGCAACTCTACTTGGCTTCACCTTGTCAACCCAGTTTCTCACCCCGATCGAAAACTTGACCGAAGGGGTCAAAGCCATCGAAAAACGCCAATTTGACTTGAAGATTCCGGTTCTTTCAAGAGATGAACTCGGACAGCTGTCAACCTTGCTCAACTCGGTTCTCGAAGGCATGAAAGATCTTCAGGTCGCCAGCATCGTTCAGACCAGCCTTTTCCCGGCAGAGCCCCTTTTCGAAAAAGGCATCGAAATCTTCGGTTCCAGCCGTGCCATGACCGACATTGGCGGTGATTATTTCGACTATTTCGTTGCTGACGAAAATCGCATTATTGGACTGGTAGGCGATGTTTCCGGGCACGGGGTAAGTGCCGCGTTAATCATGGGAATGGCCAAATATGCCTTCACCACCGCCGAGGCTGCAAGACGCCCGCTAACAGAAACGCTGGGCGCATTCAACCTTTTTCTGCTCTCACACATCAAACGCAAAAAAATGATGACGATGTTCCTCTACTCGATCAACACTGAAACTTATGAAATCGAATACGCCAATGCTGGGCACAACCCCCCATATCATCTTATCAACACGACCAAGGGAACCGTAAGCATTGAAATGGATTCCTTTCCACTTGGAATAAGAGCCAAATCGAAATATAGAGCGGCCAAATTCAGCTTTGCTCCCGGCGACAAGCTGTTAATGTATACTGATGGTCTAATTGAAACCAATACAATTGGACAGGAACCTATTGGATACGAGTTATCACGCGAATGGTTCGCTCAAACCGGCAATCTGGCAGCCAGAGAATCTGTTGAGGCAATGTTCGCCAGATTTGATCTCGAAACAGGCAACCTCCCTCCGGAAGACGATATTTCGATGATCGTCATTCGCCGGCTCCCAGAGAAAAATTGATTAATTGGTAACTTTTGCTTAAAATATTCCGAATCAACTTTGAACGGACTATCAACCATGAAACCAAAAGAGCTGCAGCTGAAAAAGAATCGCGAATTCTCTATGATGAAGGGGCATCCCTGGCTTTACCAGGAAGCCGTTAAAGAGTTACCGCCCCATATAAAAACCGGCGACATCGTCGATCTGTTCTCGCACAAACAGCAGTGGCTCGGCAAAGGCTATATCGACACCGAATCAAAAATACTCGTAAGAGTTCTACCCCTGAATCAGAATGAAAGCCCGGAAAAAGGCCTCGCCCGACTCGTCGATCGCGCCATCTCTTTGCGCAAACAATTCTTTAACGGTCTGCAAACCGACTCCTGCCGGCTGATCAACGGAGAAGGCGATTTTTTACCCGGCCTGATCGTTGACCGCTATGCTGACGCCGTGTCGCTGCAGATCTATTCACTGGGACTAATGCCCTGGCTCAAATGCATTATCAATGAAATTACCCGACAGCTGCCCAACATTCGCTGGATCTGGCAGCGGAACCAGATTCGACTCGCCAGACAGGAATCTTCGCAACTGGTTTTCGGCAAGAATTTGCCCGAAAAAATCATTTTTCATGAAAATTCGCTGAAATACTCTACTGACCTGGTAAATGGCCAGAAAACCGGCTTTTTTCTTGATCAGCGCGACAACCGCCAGCTGATCAGAAACCTGGCTAACGGCAAAAGCTTCTTGAACGTCTGTGGTTATACCGGCGCTTTCACCGTTGCTGCCGCGGCCGGCGGGGCTACAGAATCGATAACCGTTGATATCGCCCGCCCAGCTCTTGTCGAGGCCGAAGCCAATCTTAATCTCAACGGTTTTTCGACCAAAAACCACCGACTCGTCTGTGCCGACATGTATGAGTATTTAAAAAATGAAAAGCAACGCTTCGATCTGGTCGTGCTCGACCCGCCATCGATGGCGAAAAGTCGCAAAGATTCAGAAAAAGCAATAAGAGCCTACCAGAAGCTCAATATTGCCGGAATGAAAGTCGTTAGCCCCGGCGGCCTGCTTTTTACCGCTTCATGCACCAGCCAGGTCGGACGCGAAGAATTTGTCGGGGCGGTTCGCGAAGCTGCGGCGAAATGCAATCGCCAGGCTCAGATCATTGGTGAGAGCTATCATGCCGTCGATCATCCCACTGCACTGGCTCATGCAGAAGGCCGCTATCTCAAAGGTCTGCTTTTGAGGTTATTCTAATGCACAATAACCGAATGCAGGCAATCGACGTTGCCGCCGCCGTCGTGGTTCATGACAACAAGATTCTCCTCGCCCGCCGTGAAGGAGGCGACCTGCACCAGCTATGGGAATTCCCCGGCGGCAAACTCGAAAAAAATGAAACCGCAGCTCACGCAGCTGAACGCGAACTGGCAGAAGAACTCGACATCCGCATTATTGCCCAGGAAACGCTTTTAGTACTTGAACACCAGTACCCCGACAAACTGGTCAGATTGCATTTTGTCGCCTGTAAATTGACCGACACGCACCAGGCATGTCTTGAGAAGACTCATGCCAACCCAATCTCCGACTGGTTTGTTCCTGAAGAATTTCCACTTGCAGACTTCTGCCCAGCTGATAAAATAGCTGCAGGGAAACTACCCTGGCAAAAAATAATAAAAACCGAGGAAAAGAAATGAGTGAAACAAAAAAAATCCTGGTAATCAACCCGGGATCGACTTCGACCAAGATCGCCCTGTTCAACGGCCTGGAACAGCAACAGGAGCTTGAAATCAGCCATCCTGCCGAAGAGCTGGCCAATTTCAAATCCAACCTCGAACAGCTCGATTATCGTTTTAAGACCGTTGAAAATGCCATGCAGAGCTGGAACATCAGCCCAGCCGATCTTGACGCCGCCATCGGCCGCGGCGGGCCCCTGAAGCCTCTTGAAGGCGGCGTTTACAAAGTTGGTGAAAGCTTGATCAATGATCTTCAGTCTGGCAAGCTTGTCGACCATGCCTCGATTTTAGGCGGTCTGATCGCCTGCCGCATTGCTGAAAAAGCCGGCATACCCGCATACATTGCCGACCCGGTTTCCGTAGATGAATTCGAAGAAATCGCCCGAATCAGCGGTCATCCTGAGCTACCACGCATTTCTCTGTCACATGCACTAAACATCAAGGCTGTAGTTGCCCAGGTCGCTGCAGAAAACGGCAAAAAGCCCGATGAAGTAAACTATGTCGTCGCCCATCTCGGCGGCGGTTTTTCGATAGCTGCGCATTGCAAAGGCCGCCAGATCGACGTTAACAATGCCAACGATGCCGGACCTTTTTCGCCTGAAAGATGTGGCACACTGCCGCTGGCCGGCCTGATGAAAATGTGTTTTTCCGGCAAGTATGATCTGAAGTCCCTTAAAAAGACCCTTATTGGCAAAAGCGGTTTGATCGGCCATCTTGGCACCCCAGATTGTCGCGAAATTTCAAAGCGCATCGAAGCCGGCGACGAAAAAGCCAAACTCGTTCTTGAAGCAATGGCCTACCAGATCGCCAAAGAAATCGGCGCAATGTCAACAGTGATGAAAGGCAAGGTCGATGCCATTGTTCTGACCGGTGGTGTCGCCAACAATAAATATGTAGTATCATGGGTTAAAGAAAGGGTTGAGTTCATTGCCCCGGTCGTCGTCAAACCAGGCCAGAACGAGCTCAAAGCTTTGGCAGCGCATGCAATCAACGCGCTGACCAACCCGCAAATAGTAAAAAAATACTGATCAGCAAGGACAGGAGAATACCATGAATTTCAGCGAACTCGACAAAAAATTGAGCGCCGGACGCGTTCCTCTTGCAGTCTGCATGCCGGAAGAGGCAGACACGGTTTCTGCTGCGTATGAAGCCGCCAATCTCGGCTTTGTCGATTGCATTTTCGTCGGCAATCAAAAAATAATAAAAACCTTTATCGACAAGGTTGCGCCGGGCTTCAAACCTGAGATCATTCATTGTGAAACCCCAGAAGAAGCCGCCTTTAAATCGGTTGAGCTGGTGCGCAACAAGAAGGCCCGGGCTTTGATGAAAGGCAATATTTCCACGCCGATTCTGCTCAAGGCCGTTCTGAATTCAGAAACCGGCATCAAGCGCTCGAGCGTTCTTTCTCACGTGCTTGTCTATGAATGGGAAGGCAGCCTGAGGTTTTTAACCGACGGTGGCATGGTTACCCACCCTAGCCTCGAAGAGAAAATTGAAATCATTCAAAACGCCAAGATTCTTGCCAAAAGCCTGGGAATTGACATGCCCAGAGTTGCCGTTCTTTCAGCAGTTGAAAAGGTTAACCCGAAAATGCCCAGCACCCTTGATGCTGCTGTTCTCGCCAAAATGGGTGAGCGCAAGCAATTCGGTAAAGACTGCATCGTCGAAGGGCCATTGGCACTAGACAATGCCATTTCTCTGGAATCAGCCCATCATAAGGGCCTTTTCAATGAAGTGGTCGGCAAGGCCGATATTCTCGTTGCTCCGGACATCGATACCGGCAACATTCTCGGCAAATCCCTGCTTTATTTCGGCAACGTTCAGGCCGGTGGCATGATTATTGGCGCGAAATGCCCGGTAATAATGCTTTCAAGATCCGATGACAAGCAGACCCGGATAAATTCGATAAAATTGGCGCTGGCTGCCGGAAACCCTGATTAAGGTTTCAAAAACCCGGCAAAGCGTTCGATCATAGCTCTAAGAATTGGATAAAGCGGGCCCCGACCTGGTAGTTCAGCCAACGCGGGTCCGATTCTTTTGTACAATCGAATGAAGACGCGACCAAAAAACGAAGGCAAGAGATACTCACTGCGAAAAGCCCTTAATTGAGCGGTTAGCGGATGAACTTCGCCATAAAGACGCGTCGCAATAAAACAGGCATCTGTTTCTTTACCAGCTTCATTTTTATCGCGGAAAATAGAATAAACATCGAAGCTCGAATCAATTTCACGAATACGCTCAAGAGTTTTTTGTGCCTTCAGAGGCTGCCCGGTCCTGATATGGCAGCGATAAACCCCGGCTAGAGCACTTAAATTCTGAGGATCGAAAGTCAAAGCATCGAGAAAAAAGCTCAAAGCTGTTTCGACTCTTGAAGCCTGCGCCGGACTGTTGGGTTTTTCCTGTTCGGCTCTAAACAAGTATTCGAGGCCCTGTTTAAGATTGTATTCAAACTGCTGACCTTCGATAGATTTCTTCAGGCGTAAAGCCCGGCCATTATTTGGGTTTCCCCGCAAAACCACATAAACGCAGGCCAGCGCATCCTGAAAATGCCCCAGCTTCTGCAATGCCTCAGCTTTCAGTATCAACAGCTCAGGATTAGCCGGATCTGTTTCAAGACCGAGATTGACCACGGTGATGACATTGTCGAAGTTATTGCCGGCTTCCTGTTTTTCGGCTGCTTTTAAAACTGCTTCTGATCTTCGCTGAACCATGGATTTCCAGTATTTTTGCGCCTCTGAAGCCCGGGTTTTGTAAAAACTGGTTTTTTCTTTGAGATTCAGCTCAGAATAGCATTGAACCAGGCCCATAATTGCTGAAAGCTCGTGTTCTTCAAGGTTGAGAATGCTCAAAAAGCTTTGGGCAACCGCTTCAATGTCTGCCAGATGTTTTTCCCAGAAAATTCTTACATAGGGCTGACTGTTGTCCCTGCCATGGTTTTCAGGATTCTCTTCAAGAAATCTTGATGCTCGTGCAACAATCTGGTTCCATTGAGCCTTGGCCTTGTTGATCGTTTCATGAATGACTTCTCTTTGAATCTGCTCGAGTTCTTTTTTGTCACGCATGAAAACAGGAACTTCATAAAAGAGTTTCTTGTAAATTTCATAGGCCTCTTTGGTTTTGCCCTGTTTTTCTTTCAGGCGTCCTTGTCGGTGCAGATAAGAAGCCGTTTCACCATAACGATTCTTGAAATCATCGAGCTGACGCCGGGCCACCTCGAATTTTTCCAGAATGAGCGCATCTTCGAAAGAAGTATCGAAATCCACCTGGGCATCGGTGAAAAATTCTTCGTCGTTGAAGCTGTCTTTACCTGCCATTGGTTCAGCTGACATCAAAGTCCTCAATGAAATAATATTTGTTCTTGCTTTCAAGATAACACATTTCAATAACTAATCGGCAAGTTTTTACCAAACCATGAGTTCAAGATTGAATGTTGCATCATCTGTGGTTATGCGCTATGCTGGTGCAAGATCAGAGAGAGATACATGTTTGCCAAAATTCTTTCAGCAACAATAAACGGATTCGATGCAGCGCCGATCCAGGTTGAAACTGACATTAGCGGCGGCCTACCCGGCATGACCCTGGTCGGACTGCCTGATACATCGGTAAACGAGTCAAAAGAGCGTCTGCGGGCAGCATTGAAAAACAGCGGCTCGCCTCTTCCGGCCGGGCGCATCACCATCAATCTTGCACCAGCTGATTTGCGCAAGGAAGGCTCTGGCCTGGACCTTGCCATTGCCGTCTCCTTACTGGTCGCCGATGGCGTGATTGCTGCAAACAAGGTCGATGGACTGGTAATTGTCGGCGAACTCGGTCTTAACGGTGAAATTCGCCATACTCGCGGCGTTTTACCAATTGCACTGATGGTTTGCCAGCAAAAGCTTAAAGGGATCGTCATCCCGCAAGGAAACTGTGACGAAGCCCTGGTAGTGCCAGGCATAGAAGTATTCTCTTTTTCAACTCTGGCTGATTTAGTAAGAACCTTTTCTGACGAGGCAAGCCCACCCCTACCCCTTCGCGGTGCAATTCCTGAAGGCGAAAGCGATCTGGCAACATTCTCCCACGTCGATCTTGAAACAATTAAAGGCCAGACTTTTGCCCGTCGAGCCCTTGAAATAGCAGCGGCCGCCGGGCATAACCTGATTTTCTCCGGGCCGCCCGGTGCAGGCAAAACCCTGCTGGCGCGAGCTCTGCCGACTATTTTGCCACCATTGAGTTTTGAAGAAGCTCTCGATGTTACCAGAATTTACAGCATTAAAGGCCTATTACCCCCTGGCAGCGGCCTGATCAGAACCCGACCATTCAGAGACCCCCATCACACAATTTCAGATATTGCGATGATCGGTGGCGGCAGACTGCCAACCCCCGGCGAAGTTTCTCTGGCACACCACGGCGTTTTGTTTCTCGACGAGCTACCTGAGTTTCCCAAGGCAGTCATCGAGGTTTTGCGCGAACCTCTCACTACCGGACATGTTTCCATATCAAGGGCTAATCAGACCAGCATTTTTCCGGCCCAGTTCATGTTTGTGGCGGCGATGAACCCCTGCCCTTGCGGCTTCAGCACCGATCCATTGAAAAACTGCACCTGCACAGGCCGACAGCAACAGCAATATCGCCAGAAACTCAGTGGCCCATTGCTCGATCGAATCGACCTGCATGTGCATGTTCCGCGCCTTTCACCCGAAGAGCTTGTTGGTAAAAAATCCGGCGAAGCTTCGGCTAAAGTTCGCAAAAGAGTTGAAAAAGCCAGAAAGATTCAAAGCAAACGCAATCAAAAACTCGGTTTTAATCTGAACTCGCAGATTCCATCACGCAAACTTGGCGAAATCTGCCGGCTTTGCCCCGAAGCAACCACCATATTGCTTGCTGCGGCGCGCAAGTTTGGCCTGTCTGCCAGAGGTTACGATAAGATTATCCGCGTGGCGAGAACTATCGCCGATCTCGACAACAAACGCGACATTCTTCCCGCACATGTGGCTGAAGCATTGCAATTCAGAACTCAGGATATTTTCAGTCGAAACAATTGAGCAGGTTGTTATTGACATTATTTCGACAGGTTTGTAGCATTTAGCAAAAGTTCGCAGAGGAGACAACATGATACAGACTGATTTTCTCAAGGGTGTTTCACTTTTTTCAGATTTGAACGACGAAGAACTCAAAAACGTCAGCAAACAGATTGAAGAGATTGAATTCGTCCGCGACGCCTTCATTTGTAAAGAGGGGCAGCAGGCAGATTCAATGTTCATAATCAAATCAGGTATCGTGCAGATCTTCTGCGATGATGGCAAAGGCGGCCGCAAAATTCTCACCCACCTCAAGCTCGGTGAATACTTTGGCGAAATGGCCCTTCTGACCGATGAACCACGCAATGCCTCAGCAATTGCTCTTGCCGAAACCGAATGTATCAAGATTAAAAAAGACAGTTTTCGCGATTTGCTTAAAACGAATCCCGCCGTCTGCCTTAGCATCATCAAAACCCTTTGTGCGCGACTGTCAAGAACCAACCTCGGCGCACCCCAGACAAAAAAATACAATGTTTATGCGGTTCTTGGCCCAGATACAAGCTCTGGAAAAAGCCTCTATGCCCGTAATCTCGCCCTTGCCATGCAAAACATCCTTGGCCAGGAAGTGCTGCTATACGATCCCAACCTGCGCGACGACCGTGTTGCCAGACTTCTCGGCGTAAATGAGCGCTCTAAAATTATCGACGAACTGGTTGATCGCGAAAAAATCAGCGATATCAGAAAATTTGTCGTCAAGACCGATTGCGGACTGCTAACCCTTAAACCTCAAGAGAACGGGCTAACCGACATTCGCCTCAAGGAATTCCACACGTTTTCCCTGATGCAGACGGTTATGGAAAACTATGAATACATCGTTGTCGATTCAAGCTCGATGTTCACCAAGGTCACCAAAGAAATCGTACAAAGCTGCGACAAAATCGTTTATCTGATTTCCAGCAAAAACGTTTCAATTTCCGGCCTGATGGATCACTTCGACGAAACCCGCCGAGGCTGGAAAGTCAAACCGGAAAAAATAATTTTTGGCGTCAATCACATGACCGATGACCCGACCCAGGAAAGCCTGATAACCGAAAAAGACCGCGAACGCATTGCTTTTGAAATCCCTTATTGCAAAGAGCTTCAGGGCAAACGTGACCCGGAAACCAAACTTCTTGTCCAGACCGATCCTGAGCATCCATTGGCAAAAATCAGTCACCTACAGGCTGAAGCCATGCTGTTTGACCAAACTATCGGCCTGTTTCTTCCGACATTCGAAGACGAACCCGCTCGGGCTGACCTGGCTAAACGCTGGATTGAAAGCGGCGTTGAAGAGTTTGCAAAATCTCTACAGGCCGTTGAAGCCAAAGGCCCGGTTACCCGCAATGGCACTGTCTGCCATCTGCTGACTGGCCGCAGCTCTAAATGGGAGCTCAACAATGATGTGGTTAAGGTAATCGACTTTTCCAACCGCTTCAAGAAAGAGTTTTCTCTCGACAAGGTCATTCTTTCACTCAACGGGCAGGAAAGCGTCGTCTAAAAAAGTCCAGCAAAAGAATTTCAACTGGCCGGAATGATTTTTTCGGCCAGTTCAATTCTTTCAAGAGCCGGAGGATGGCTGTATAGCCAGAAAACCCTGAGCGGTGAAGGAGTAAGATCTGATCGGTTATCTACCGACAGCCTTTGCTGGGCAGAAATATAAACGTTTTTCAACCCGGTGAGTTCAAGCGCAGCGGTGTCGGCCTGCACCTCCATGTATTGGCTGATCTGGCTTTCTATCGGCGAAACGAAAAGCTGAGCAAGTGTTATCAGCAGCATCAGCATCGGAATATTTGCAGAGCTGGACATTTCCCTGAAACCAAACCAGGCAACCGAACCAAGATACGGAAAAACCAGCTTGTATAGAAAGCCCAGAAAAATCATCGCGAGAAAGCCAAGTGAAAGACCTTTTGCAACGTGGTTGTGCTGCCAATGCCCCGCCTCATGAGCGAATATAAGCGCGGCTTCTTCAGGAGTATGACTATTGATGAGGTTGTCGTATAAAACAATGCGACGGTGTTTGCCTACCCCGGTAAAATAAGCATTGGTATGTTTTGAATACCTGCTCTCATCGATGACATAAATCTCTTCGGTTTCCATGCCGGCTTTGCCAGCAATTTCCAGAATACGGTTGCGAAATTCGCCGGCAGGCAAAGGTTTTTGCTCATAGAACAAAGGAGTGATCAATACCGGAAAAAGCAAGGTTAACGCCAGGCTGAATCCACCCATAACCAACGGAACGATATAAACCCAGCCCTGATCAAATTTTCTTATCACCGCCAGCAATAGCAGGATTCCGACAGTCTCAATACCGATTCCTACAACAGCCGACTTTAAATATCTGATCAGCCACCCGAAAGCATCGAGATTCGAAAAACCCATACTGGTTTCACGTATGTGCCCCATGTAATAGGCATAGGGCAAAGAAATCACCTGCAAAACCATTAAAAAAGCCAATACAAACAACAAATCAGCTCTGAATATGCCCTCACCGGAAAAATTGGAAATCTTTGCGAAAAGGCTGGTAAAAAAACCTGATTTTACCAGCGCCAACATGATGCCAACGTAGGCGAAACCATACACGAATTTTACCCAAAAACCGCTCAACGCATATTCTTTGCCGGCCGTAACCTGTTCAGCCGTAAAAAACTGCAAAACCCTGGCATTATAGCCCGGATCGGTATTGCCATAGAGTTGTGCACCCATGAGCAAAGCTCTTAACAGCGCCCATGCAATCAGTAAAACCCAAAATATTTTTTCAATTTTTTCTGCCGTCATAAGGTTAATGTATTTCATCTGCCCGGTATTTGCAATCAACCCGAAACGATTATTATTGCAAGCTCTGAAAATTAAACGATTCCCAAACAATTTTGTGGAAAATTATTGCAAAATGTTTTTGCTTTGCAAGCCATGATTGCGCTACACTTTTTCTGCAATTCGTGCACGACAATTAACAGAATGAAAAAACCCGATCCGCAAACGAGAAAACTTTTTGAGCGAACCCTGAAGCAACAGGCCCGGCCTGTTACGACTCGCCTACCAAGAAAGAATTCCGGATCAGATAACCAGCAGAACAATACTCGGGTAAATTGCCATAACTGCGTCTTTTTCAGCATTACCTGGGAAAAGGCTACCCCTTACGCCTGTAAAGCGCATGGATTCAAATCAGCTCAACTTCCTTCGATGGTTGTATTTGCCAATTCCGGCCAACCTTGCCTACTTTTCAGAAAAAAAAATTAGTTTTTTTTCCGTTGAGACACGATTTTCCCGTTAAGCCCCTTAAATAAAGAATTTTTTCCGTATTTTTTTGTATTACCCAAAATTGCTTTTCTGGTCCCTTCTCTATATAATGGATAAATACAGAAGTGAGGGGGCAATTATGAGTTTCGCTAAATCCTGGCAGAGATTGAACAAAAGAGAAAAAGAAAAACAAAAATCCGGGTATAAAAAGTTCTTGAGAAAGATTGCCACCGGCATTGCCGGTCTGGGCTTTTTAGCAACCTGCAACATGGCCGCAGGGTCGGATATTGTTGCTCTCGATGGTTCGACCACGGTAGATGAAAATTCGGGAAAATTCGACATCTATTCTCACAAAACTGTCGGAACCAATGCCTTCAATGCCTTCAGCCAGTTCAACCTCGATTCAGGCCACAATGCCAACCTCCATCTCCCAGTCGCAACCGACAACCTCATCAACTTCGTTAAAAGCGAAATCACAATCAACGGCACCCTCAATGCCATTAAAGATAACAAAATAGGCGGCAACCTCTTCTTCCTGAGCTCTCAAGGCCTTGTCGTCGGTAGCGGCGGAGTAATTAACTGCGGCGCATTTTTCGCCATCACGCCCACCGAAGATTTCATGGATAACTTTGTCAGCGGCGATCATCTTATCGTCGAAGGCAAAACCGCAGAAATAAACATGATTACCGGCAGCAAATTCGTTAACCATAATCAGGTAATCGCCGGTGAAGGCATTCCCATCAATAACGATGCCACGATTATTATCAATGGCGACATCAATGCCATAGACAATATTGGCCTTACCTCGGCTGATGTTGCCGCAAACTTTGGCAGCAACCTAAAGACAGGAGTCACTGATTTTTCCTCAGTAGTAAATACCAGTGACCTGCCCGTTGGATGCCAGGTAAATGGCCTGAGCATTTCTTCTGGCGACGATGGCAACATCGAGCTGGTTGCCATAGCTGATAATAAAAGCGCTTTATCCGGGGTCAGCGGTTTCATCGCCGACGAATTTACCAGCTTTACCAAAGCAGAAGCGAATGGCAAGGTCTATGTAAATGGCACCGTTGAAGCTAAGCGCGATGCAGTTTTTGAGGCTGTGGCAGTTAACGGCGAACTCAACGAAATCGATGAAAACTTTCATGAATACGGCGAAACAAGAACCCTTGAAAAATATGGCTCAACCAAATTTGTTTCAAAAATCACTTCTACCGTTGAATTTGGAAGCACAGCAGACGTTGATGCCAAGCGCAATCTGGTCGTAAACGCGATTTCCAGGAATTTTTACTCACCTTCATCAGTGAACCTTCTCGACCTTGGCCTGGGAATTCTTGGAATGACAACGCCGTTTAATCTCGGCGCAGAAGTTGCCGTCGAAGACAGCAAAGCAGAAATCATAGTTAACTCTGGCGCAAACCTGCACGCAAGTGAAGATGTCAAAATAACCGCCGACAGCGAAACCGATGTCAGTGTCGGTGCCAGCACCGCCCTTGCAAAAATCAGGAAAACCGGTGGCGGAATATCGGTTGGTGCCGTATACGCTGATGTTAACACTGAAGCAAACATAACCATCGAGGGAACCATAACTGCCGGCGAAAACGGCGTTCCCGACAAAGGCAATATTGAAATAAACGCAATTTCAAAAAACAATCTAGAATTGACCGGTGCCACCAAAACCGCCAATGACAATGCCTTCATCGCTTTCGCCACGGTTGTCGCCAAAGGCAGTAACAATGCCAAAGTTACAATCGATAGTGGCAGCACCATTTCTGCCGAAAATGATGTTTCCATTTCTGCAAAAGCTATAAGTGACATCAGTACTGAAGCGGTGGCGCAGACCGGCAATTCTTCGAAATTTGGTGTCGCAGTAAATGTGACCCAGTTTGAATCAAACGCTGATGTTGAAATTTTAGCTGACATCAATGCAAAAAATGACATTAACATAAACGCTGAGAATCGTTTTCTTCAGTATCGTTCGATTGCCAACAGCACAATCGGCTATACGCTTATTGCCCAGGCCATTGCCAACGCAGAGTCTAATCTGGTCTCCAAGCTCTTTTCCATGAGTAACTTCACCGGCAAGTTTACCGATAACCTTGGAACAAGCCAGGGCTCGAAATTCAAAGCCGCCGGGGCAATTCATTTCGATAAAGGCACTAATAACTCCAGTGTCACCATCGGCGGAGATGTTAAAATTGAAGCCGGAAATGAAGTTAACATTTCTGCGAATTCCGTTATTGAAGATTACGGCATTCAAACTGACAGCAAGGCAGTTTCGAAAATCGACAACCCTGAAGGGGCACAGGTCGGGGCAAGCGCTGCAGTAATGTCAATCGACCTTGAGCAACGAGCACTGATAGAAGTCGAAGACTCTACACGAACATCAGATATCAGCAATGCTGCGATTACCGGTAAGAAAGTAACGATTGCAACCCTGACAAAGGTTGAATATAACCGCATTGAAAGAATGATACAAGCGGTTCAGGATGCCTGGGCAACCCTTCATGGCAATGTTTCAGCCGAAACCTGGGATGGATATCTAGCTGATTTCAAAGCCAAATGGGACATAGTTACCGACAGATTCGCAGCTCTCGGCTCTGATGAAGTTACCGGGGAAGAAAACATCAAGGTTTTCTTTGATGCACTGTCCGCGCTTCCTGCCATTCCTTCCGAAATTTTAGACCTGATTACCGGCGGCACCGCCATTGTAAGCTCTGCCGCTCAGGTCGTAACCAATGCCGCAGACTTTCTTTTTTATCAGAATTATCTCAACATGTATGTTTCAAGCGCCATTAAAGGGGCGAATGACAGCACAGCCAGCACCATAGGGCTTTCAGGCGCTTTTGCGTTCAATGATTTCAAAGGCGAAAGCGAAGTGCTCATTGGCCGAAACGCATTCATTGAAACGACCGGAGCGACCTCAGATACTTCTATCTCGATTACTGCCGACACCGACATTGAGAACATCAGTGGCGCTGGTCATCTTCTGCCATCCACCGGCGCTAAGTCCTTCGGTGGAACATTCCTGTCCCAGGATTTCTTCTCCAACGCGGAAATCTATGTAGCTGAAGGCGCTAGCCTTATTACCAACGGCAAAGATGCAGAACTGTATTCAAACAATAAATTGAAAACCACTGCCATCGGAGTTTCCTCTGCGATGGCCAGCTATGGTATAGAAGGCATGGTCTCCCGTCAGGAAGGCCAAAGCACCTCCAAAGTATTTTTCGACGATGAAGCGATTCTGAACGCGAAAAATGCAACTTTTAGAGCTACTGACAATACCGACATACTCAACATTGGCGGAGCGGTAATGGTTAACAGCGGCGTTGGGGCCGGTGTGGGCATGGCGATTACCGATTACACCAAAGAAAACGTTGTAAAGATCGGTGACATCGACGAAGAATTCCAGGATCGCAAAGATGAACTCTTCGACGAAGATCCGGATTCAACTACCAACAGCGAGATGAACCGTAGCGACGGCAAAGTGGCTGTTACCGACAATATTAACGCAGAGACCAAGAGCACGGGAGATGCCACATCGGTTGGTGTCGCCGGCGGAGTCACCAAGAATGATGATTCCGGTGACGAGGGATTCGTTTCCAGATTGACCAACAAGCTTGATGGCGGAGTTGTCAAAGTCAAGAACACTATCGACTCGCTTGGTGGCAAATT
>CAZQUE010000104.1:0-14510 GCA_964596185.1 uncultured bacterium
TTCGGAAAGGATGTTGTATGGCAATAAAAACCATCATCATGGGCGCTGCCGGGCGCGATTTTCACAATTTTAACATGGTATACAGGAATAATCCTGCTTACGACGTAGTAGCATTCACTGCAACTCAGATTCCTGATATCGAAGGCCGGGTTTATCCAAAAGAACTGGCTGGAAAAGGTTATCCAAAGGGAATCCCGATAGAACCCGAAGAAAAACTCCTTGACCTGATCAAAAAACACAAGGTCGAAGAAGTGGTTTTTTCCTACAGCGATGTTCCCCATGAATATATCATGCATCACGCCAGCAGAATAATTGCTGCTGGTGCATCTTTCAAGCTGCTTGGCTACGAACCGACCGCAATTAAGTGTTCCAAACCCGTTGTTTCAATTTGCGCAGTCAGAACTGGTTGCGGCAAATCACAGACCACACGTGCCGTGGTAAAAGCACTTAAAGCTCAGGGCCTCAAGGTCGTTTCAATCCGCCACCCCATGCCCTATGGCGACCTGAAAAAACAGGTTTGTCAGAGATTTGCCACCTATAAAGATCTCGATAAGCATAAATGCACAATTGAAGAACGCGAAGAATATGAACCCCATATCGACATGGGTGCTGTCATTTATTCTGGCGTCGATTATGAAGAAATTGCCCGTCAGGCCTCTGCAGAAGCCGACGTAATCGTATGGGACGGCGGCAACAACGACCTGCCCTTCTTCCAGTCCGATCTTAAGATCGTAGTTGCAGATCCACACCGCCCTGGCCACGAAAGAGCCTATCACCCCGGTGAAGCCAATATTTATACCGCTGATGTGGTTGTAATCAACAAAATTGACAGCGCTTACCCGGAAGATGTCAATTTCATTCGTGAAAGCGTAATGGAAATGAATCCAAAAGCTCTTATTATCGATGCTGCCAGCCCAATCTTCGTAGATGGTGGCGAAAAAATCCGCGGTAAAAAAGTGGTCGTTATTGAAGACGGACCAACCCTTACCCATGGTGAAATGACTATCGGCGCAGGTATTGTCGCAGCCCAGAAATATGGTGCAGGTGAGATTACCGACCCCAAACCATATTTTAAAGGCACCATCCTGGCTGCTCTCGAAAAATACCCCCACATTGGCGACCTGATTCCGGCCCTCGGCTATGGCAAAAAGCAGACTGCAGATCTCGAAGCGACCATCAACGCCTGCAAATGTGACCTGGTAATTTCAGCAACTCCGATTGATATCACCAGAGTTGTAAAAGTTAAAAAGCCGGTTCTCAGAGTTGGCTACGAACTGCAGGAAATCGGCAAACCTACAATGGCCGACATCGTTAATGAATTCGTAAAAAAGATGCCCAAAAAAGCTAAAAAAGGTAAAAAATAAACGATTGATTTCCTACAAAAAAGGCTGTCCCTTAAGGGATGGCCTTTTTTTCATTTCCTGAAATGATCTGATTCACTACAAAAATGATCGGCAATTTGGGAAAAAGATCGCGGGGCAAAGTGCTTTTCAAATGCTTAATTGGCAACAGGACACGGGCAAAACCACTAATTAAAGAGGCCTACCACAGCTTGTGCAATAATATTCTTTGATGGAATTGGCCGCTGAACAGTTTGGGCAAACTTTAGTCGGTCCTGAAGGATTCGAGGATTCCTGCGCAATATTTACAGGTTGCGTCGGCTCATTGCCAATATTTTCGTAGTCGGGTAGGGCATTATCGCTGACGCCAATGCTGTCGTAATCTGGAAAGCCGCCAGTGGCCGCAGGAGTGCCGATATTGTCATAATCAGGAAAACCACCGGAGGCGGCCGGAGCCAGTCCAATGCGTGAAGCAACGGTCGGAGCCGAGCCTTCCATAAATTCAGGGGCTTCGGGAAATCTTGCTCTGGCTATCTCGGTAATTTTTCTGGCTTCTTCATGGTTATCCAGTTTGCGAAAGTTGGTAATCAAAGCGGAGTAATAATCTGGGACATCTGGCGCTGACTTGACCATACGTTCATAAATTTTCAGCGACTGCTGATTGTAGGTTTGCCTTTTCATGAATGAATCGGCAAGAAAAGCCAATGCCTCAGTGTCTCCCGGATTCTGTGCTATGTATTTGAGAATGAAATCCTGAGCCAGTTTGTGATCTGCCTGCTGGCGAATGTATGTGCGGGCAAGATATTCAATGACATCTTTTCTTGATTCATCAATTTTAAAAAGGTTTTGGATATGTTCGAGGCCCATTGGCGAACTGTCTTCCAGGGCAAGGCACGCTTCTCCAGCCAGGCGACGCGCCTGAGGGTTTTTGGCATCGCGTTTGAGCAAATTGGAAATAATCTCATAACATCTCTGAGCATCTCCTTTGCGCAACAATCCTTCTGCGAGCATTACCGCAATCTGCTTATTGTTTGGCGTATCTTCCTTGGCGAAACGTTCTTCAAGAAAGGAAATATTGGCCTCATAGGCTCCCGTTTCACGGATCTTTTCTATGCGTCGTAAAATACTGCTCTGCCTCATCCCGGCCAGAACCGATTTGATTCCTTTAATGATCGGGAAAAGCAATATCAGGCCAACAATGTAAAGACCGATCTGGTATTTATAAAGGTAGATAGCCCAGATCGTTGAACTGACATCATCTCTGAAACTTTCGCTGGTAAGGTTTTTCAGATGTCCCAGAGCCTGTTCTTTGTCGCCCTGGTTGTAGGCAACCATGCCCATAATGTAATTGTAGAGATTCTTTTGATCATCATCGCTTTCAAATTCAAGACAATAATTTTTGGCTTCCTCAAATTTTCCAAGTCTTAGGCAAATCTCCGCCAAAGCTGGCACAATTTCCTTTTTTCTTTCAGGAAAATCTTCTTCAATTTGACTGCCTTTAGCAAAGGCATCATCATAGGCTTTGGTATCAAATGCACTTAAAAAGTCGGCCCGGGCTTCAGCATATCGTTCCTGACGCTCCTTGAATTTTTCTGAATCGACCTTGATCTCTTCAATTTTCTTTTTTAATTCTTCGTTTTGCGGGTTAATTTCGAGAGCTTGCTGATAGTTAATTAACGCCAACTCGAAGTTTTGCGCCTTTTCGTTTTTTTGTCCCTCGGTTATACAATAACGATATTTTTTTGCCTGTTCGAGCTTCTTTCTTTTTTCGAAAATGATCTGCGCGTTCTTTTCAGCCTGCTCATTATGGATTTTCTCGACAGTCTTGCTTACTACCGCATAAAGATTGGCAATTTTTTCATCTTCGGGAAACTGCATCGATGCTTCTTCTAACACCGAAAGAGCTTCTTCATGCTTGTTTGCCTGGCGCAACTGGTTAGCCTGGTTAAGAACCTTGTCAACTCCAGCCGCATGCTGAATTTTATCGATCATTTCCTGGATTTCTGAAGCACTCGAAGTTTTTTCAGCCTGCGCCAACAGTTCAAGAGCCTTATCGTAATTTCCTTTGTCTGCCTCGGCCTTGGCAGTTTCGATCAGATTTCTGGCATTGGCATCGGCTTTGGCCTTGATTTCGCGCTTCAAGCTGTAAAGTTCTTCATTCGTCTGGCGAATCATTGAAGCATATTTCAGAAATTTCTCGGTATTGGGAAAATCACCCTTCTGATAATGACATTTGGCAACGATAACCATGACCTGTTGCAGACTTTTGTCGTCGCCCTGCTCTAAAGCCCGTTTGTTTTCCTTGGCAACAAATTCACCCTCATTAATGATTTTGTCATACTCCCGCTCAAGCCACCAGCTTTCGAATAATGACTGCCATATTTTGGTGGCTGCCGGATATGCCTTACAGGCTTTGTGCAAAAATTCGGTCATTTCTGAATTTTTGCCGGCGGCCTTCGCCTGCTTAGCCATTGAAATATATACCGAGCCCAAAGCTTTCTGGCAGTCAAGGTCTTGGGAATTAAGACCATGAGCTTTGCTAAGATATTTTTCTGCTTCAACCTCGTTTTTTTGTTTCAGAAATGATTTTCCGACCAGAAAGTAAGCTTCCCAGTTCTCTGGATCTACTTGCAAAGCCTGTTTTAACAGAGCCCTTGCCTGATCATACTGGAAAAGATTCAGATGGTCTTTGGCTTTTTTAATAAGTGGGGCAGCGTGCTCAGACTGAGCAAAAATATTCGTCTGCAGGGTGAAAAACAGCACAAAAAGGCCATAAAAAATTAGTCTTTTTTTCATAACAATAACTGATTGATCTCAATATTTCGTCAATTTTTATTATCCAGAATAACCTCTTTCATGGCCTAAGTAAACAAAAAAGTAAGTTCAAAGTTTAATTCTCGACCGGTTAAAGCAAATAATCGTTGACTTGCCGTGCATGCTTGAATATAATACCTGTCTACTTTGGTCGACCTTAGCAAGGGAGTGTCTGTTAAATGAAGAGTAAATATAGTGTTAAAGTCATTGTAGTATTGGCAGTATTTCTTTTTACTGTTCTCTATTCGCTACCATCTACAACGATGTGGGAAAACACCTTTGGTGTTCTGACATCAGGTGAGCAGGAAGCGGTTCCTGAAAAACTGCTCGAATATTCTGCCGCTGATGGCGCGGCCGTAGTTAAGTTTCAGGTGAACAAAATGGCACCGATCCTGACTGCCGGCAAAGAACCGGTAAAACCGGAAGATGTCCTTAACAGCGTTGCTGATACTGCACGCAAATTGCTTGTCAACAAAGGGCTTGAAGCAATGGTCATCAATCCGGATTACGAAAAAGGCAATGCCAGCATCCGGGTTCCCGGAAAAACTCCCGAAGAACTTAAAGCTATAATTAAAGAAGTAAGCCTTTATGCAAAAATGCCGTTGATGCTTGCTTCTTTCTTCCCAAGATCAAAAATAACCTTCGGTCTTGACCTTAAAGGTGGGATCGATCTCGTTTATCAGGTTGACGTAAACTCGATTCAGGAAGGCGATAGCATCACCGATGCAGTACAGCGCTCGGTTGAAATCATTCGTAATCGTATCGATATTTTTGGTATCGCCGAACCCAGCATTAAAGCACAGGAAGGCAATCGTATCCGCATTCAGCTTCCTGGCGTAAAAGACCCTGAAAGAGTTAAAAAGCTGATTCAGAATACTGCTATGCTGCAGTTCCACATGGTTATTGATCAGGCTATTACCGCTGCCCAGCTTGAGCCGATCAATCCGGAATCTGAAATCGTATTGATGAAGCCAGCAGCACCAAATCAGCAGGCAATGTGGTTCAAACTTGCTAAACGTGCCGAAGTTACTGGCCGAGATCTTAAATTTGCCAAGGTTTCTTTCGACGATATGAGTGCTCCTATCGTTCATCTTGAATTCAATGCTGAAGGCGCTGCAAAATTCGCGCAACTGACAGGGGCCCATGTAGGCGAACAACTGGCAATCGTCCTCGATAACAAAGTTCACAGTGCTCCAGTTATCCAAACCAGAATCACCGGCGGTATGGCTACCATTACCGGCCGCTTCACCCTTGAAGAAGCACAGAATCTGGCAATCGTTCTTAGAGCAGGCGCCCTGCCCGCAAGCTTGATCGCCCTTGAAAGCCGCGTTGTCGGTCCGACTCTTGGCCGGGAATCGGTTGAAGCCGGTAAAAAAGCCGGAGTTTTCGGCGCAATTCTCGTTCTGATCTTCATGGCTTTCTTCTACAAACTTAGCGGTATTATTGCTGACTTTGCTGTTGTCTTCAATACCCTGATCATCTTTTCAGTTCTGGTATTCTTTGGCGGAACTCTGACCCTGCCTGGCATCGCCGGCCTTATTCTAACGATTGGTATGGCAGTGGATGCCAATGTAATCATCTTTGAACGCATTCGCGAGGAATTCCGCTCGGGGAAAACTGTTAAAGCATCGATAAATGCCGGATTTGACCGAGCTCTGACCTGTATTATCGACTCTAACGTTACCACGCTTTTAACCGTTGCTGTTCTTTATGTCTGGGGTTCTGGCCCCATTCGCGGTTTTGCTACAACCCTCGGTATTGGCCTTGTTGCCAACATTTTTACCGCCATTGTTTGTGTAAAACTTGCACTTGACCTGATCTACAGCGGCAACAAAGCCAAAACACTCAGCATTTAAGCAACAGGGAAGGGAACAATTATGAATTTTCAGTTCATGAAACATCGATATACATTTTTTGGCATCTCAATAGCTCTTATCGTTATTTCCATTCTGCTGATGGTGGTTAAAGGGCTTAATTACGGCATTGACTTCAAAGGTGGAAGCATCATTCACGTTCGTTTTGACAATGTGATGGACGAAACCAAGATTCGTGAAGTTTTTAAAGGCATTGAAAAGAATCGCAGTCTCTACTTCACCTCTGAACAATTGATCATTCAATCGGTTGCTACCGGTCTTGGTAAAGAGTTCATCATCCAGTATCCTTCTGCACCGGTTGATACCCAGCAGAACGCCGAAATCCACGATGTCATTCTTGCCGATCTCAAAGCAGCAGCACCATTTTCTGATGAAGCACTTGAAGTTTCTAACGTTGGTCCGACCGTTGGTGAAGAAATGAAAAAGGGCGGCATTCAGGCTGCAATTCTCTCAATCATCGGCATACTTCTGTATTTGGGCTATCGTTTCGAATTCCAGTCTGCCGCAGGCTCAATCGTTGCAATCGTGCATGATCTTCTGATCACTCTTGGTTTCCTCGCCCTGATCGGCGTCGAATTCGACATAACCGTTCTGGCCGCGATTCTTACTATGCTGGGTTATTCGGTCAACGACTCGATCGTTATTCTTGACCGAATCAGAGAAAATCGAAAATTCGCCAAAGAAAGCAGTTTCAGCAATCTTATCGATGAATCGATCAATCAAACTCTTGGCAGAACATTGAACACCTCGATTACCACCCTCCTGGCCCTTATTTCATTGCTCTACCTCGGTGGGATCTCGATTTATGGCTTTGCTCTCACTTTGACATTCGGCGTTGTAATCGGAACCTATTCATCGATTTTCGTCGTCAGCCCGGTTCTTCTTGAAATGACCGGAGAAAAGCTTAATCGCGCCAAATAATCGATAGTTAAAGTTCGCCCAATTCTGTCTTTAACAAAGTTGGGCGAATTTTTCTTTTATCGATGTTTTGGTAGTTTTTTCACAGGTAAAATGGAGAAAGCTTTTGAAAGCAGTTATTCAAAGAGTTAACAGTGCAATTCTTTCAGTTGAAAACAAAATTGTTGCTGAAATCGGTTTCGGCCTGGTTTGCTATCTGGGCATTGGTCAGGGTGACAGCTTAACAGAATTGAAATGGCTTGCGAAAAAAGTTGCTGGTTTACGCATTTTCCCGGATGAAAAAGGAAAAATGAATCTTGCTGCCAATGCGATTGCTGCAGATATCCTGGTTGTTTCACAATTTACCCTTTATGGCGATATCCGCAATGGTTTTCGGCCAAGCTTCACTCGCGCCGAAGCACCCGATATCGCACAAAGAATGTACGAACAATTTTGTGAAGAACTTCTGGCCAACGGTGTGCAAAAAATCGCCAAGGGTGTTTTTGCGGCTGACATGAGGATCGAACAGGTTAATCAGGGGCCGGTAACAATAATTCTAGACACTGCCGAAAGAAAACTCTGATTAAAATAGTTTCAATTTCAGCTTGCGCAGATAACGCACTCTTTTATTGGCATCAGCTCTTTCACCACGTTCACTGATGCTGTCAATCAACCCTTCTTCAATTTTCTCAAAGGCATCTTTATCGATGAGTATCTGGTATACGGGTTTCAACCCGGCCTCAAATGATAACTGTAACAGAAAATCCCGGTCAAATTCTTCAAGGCCTTTTTGCAGTCGAACCATCTCGATAAAATCGAAATCCTTTTCGGGAATCTTTTCGATTTCTGCCTGAGTTGATGCCGAACGACGTTGCAATAGAAGAATAATAATCAGAATAAAAGCCGGAAACAACAATAAGAGCAGAATCTCAAAATCATAGGCGCCGCTTTTAAAATAGCGATTAACCGCCTTAATATTGTCAGGGGCAGATTGCAAAGTTATTTTTTCGGGGTCATCGGTAGGCGGTTTGACATTTTCTTTGTCAAAATAAGTGCCGAGTTCATGCAGTGTCTTCTGTCCACGATTTTCAGGCATGTTACAACACCTTGTAACTCAAGCTGGTAACCAGTTTTCGAATTTTCCCCGATGGATCTTTGCGCAAGTTTGCAATATAAGGCTGCAAAACTTCAGGTTTAATACGGCTGATAGATCGAATTGCATTAAAGCGTAACATTTCGTCACGATTGTTGAGGAATGGGTAAATGAAGCCGAGATAGTTTTCATCGCCGATTTCACCCATGGCCCAAAGAGCACTGGCCTGCATTGTGGCATTTCGATCAGCAAGCATTTTCTGTAAAACCGGTACAACATTAACATGGCCAATCTTTCGAATGCCAACAATGGCATTGGCTCGAATACGGTTGTTGCCATCATCAAGAAAAGGCAATAAAATCTGAATCGCCTGACGATCACCTAGTGAAGCGATGGCCTCAATAGTGTTGGCACGAACTCGCGGATCAGGATCATTGAAAAAACTGATTAAATGTTTAATCAAATCCGCATCGCCCATTACTCCAAGAGTTTTTACAACGGCCGCACGAACTAATTTTGAAGGATCCTTCATTGCGGCCAGCAGGGCGTCTTTACCTCTGGAATCAATTTGAATGTTTTCAAGCAGTCGGGCTGCTTGCAACCTTACCTGTGGATCAAGCGAAGAAAGATCTTCAATTATTTGATCGGAAAAATTCTGATCGATTTTCTGAATAACCTTTGCAGCCAGTTTGCGAACGTCCGGGTTAAGGTTGTTGAAGTTCGCCTTATAACGTTTTTTCGTTATTTCAGCTATTTCTTTAAGGGCAAATTCACGGATTTTATCGGCAGGACTGTTTATAAATCTTGCCAGGTAGGGGGCAATTTTAGTTGGTCCAAGTATTTCCCGAAGTCGCATGATCGCAAAATACGCGACTTTTTCTTCTGGATCATTTAGAGCTTCAACCAGCAGACTTTGCGCCTGAGGATAATTCTGCTGACCCAGGCATTCAAGTGCTTTGAGCCTGACTTCTGGAGATGGATCTTTACAGGATTTTTTCAAAAGATCTAACAAACCATTAATTTTTAATTCCGTAGCGAATTCCAAAGCTGCCGCTCGTACGGCTGGGTCGGTATCTTTAACGAATGGCTCAAGAGAAATCGAGCGATTTCGATTGAGCAGATTGCGACGAAACGTAGACTGATCATCAACATCGAGCAGGGGCATAATCTTGAGCAATATTCTCCAGAGCCCCTCGTCAGGGTTCCCTTGAGTTAACGTAAGTAGTAAGGTTGCAAATGATGGATCTGCTTTGACAAGATCGGCAAGAAGATTGAATTGCTCATCGAATGGCCATTCTTTAATAACGAAATATGTTTCCTGAAAGTTGTTTTCGAAGAACTCGCGTAAAAAAGGCCTGATAATATTGTGCTTATTTTGAGCCAGGGCATAAAACATTCTGCGAGCCATTTTACGCCGATCTTCAGCCAGATCTTTGTCGCGCAAAAAACCGGTAATATGCTTTTCCCACTGCTCATAAAGTTTTGCCAGTGCGGGTTTATTTGGCTCACTTTTGTCATTTAATCGTTTCCAGGTTGTTTTTATCAGATCGGTGAGGGCGTTGAACACCTGCGAACGAATGTCGGGAACAGGGTCAAATAGCAGATCATAGGCTTGAAGAAAGATAAAAGGATCGAAATGTTTACTCAGATTGAAAATGACCTTACTTCGATAGCGGTTTTCAGAAATGCTTTGTGCAAAAGCAAGAATCTCTTCTGTGGCAGTAGAAAATTTTCCGAAAATAAGGTGATCAGCAAGCTGGAAATTTGCATCGTTGAGATTTTTTACAAACAGGTTTTTAAAAAAAGGTAAAAGCTCCAATGCAGAATATTCTTCGAGAATATCTATTATCTGGTCTTTGCGAGTCTTGGTTGCCTGACTGTAAAACTCAAGATAAAGCGGAATAAAGTCAGGACGATGAAACTTGGTTAAGCTGTCAAAATTAAAATCTTTAACCCGGTAATCGGGGTGATCAAAATTTTCTTTAAGTCTTGAAAATAAATCGAGATCCTCCATTAAGGCGACTATTTCAAAATAGAGTGGATGAGTTTTATCGCTGGGAACGGCTCGAATCAGAGCTCCAAAAGCATCCTTACCAAAAACTTCACTGATCAGATTATAGGTTGTTTGCTTAATGGCAGGATCTTCACTGGCAAGCATCGGAACAAGAATATCCAGACTTTCCTGGGTGGGAATAGCCGCCAGGGCCTGTAATGCTGATTCCTTTATCTGCACGTCATCCATTTTGAGAATGTTTTTTAAGACGGGTAGTGCCTCTTCTATCTGACGAGAACCAGCAATGTCGATCAATGGCAGAAGAACATCGTTGCTCAATTGATCATAAGATTGAATAGAGGCTAAAATCAAACGATCTGCCTCTGGTTCCGAATGCGCCTTCAACTCTTTAAAGGCCTTTTCTTTTATAATCGGATCCGGATTCTCAAGCTCTTTGATGAGAATCTCCGGATCTTTTTGGTTATTGAATGGCCAGATCATATTTTATTTGACGTTGGGCGGTTTGGCAGAGAGTACTGCCATGACTTCCTTGCGAACTCCTTCATCGGGGTCAAAACGAAGCGGACGAATATACGGTGCAATACTGTAAGCCGGGGCTATCTTGGACAGGGCTTTAACTACGTTGCGACGGACATCAGGCTCCGGGTCACGGATAACCTGTAATAAAATCGGGAAAAAGCGGGAATCCTGAAGTTCGCCAAGAGCAAAAGCGGCCGATGCCCGCATCCATTTGTCCGGGTGGCGCATCATCTCTATTATTGCTTCATAGATTTGATAATAGCCGAGTCTCCAGAGAGTAATGATTGTGTTGGCTCGAACCCGGTTGTTATCATCATAAAGACATGGAAGAATCTCTTCTGCCAGAGAAATATCGCCAACTTCTGCCATTGCTTCAACTGCGTTGGCCCGAACCCGGTCATCCTGATCCTTGAGAAATGCTACCAGCATTCCTGCGACCGATGGCCCGCCAATTTTACCAAGTCCCATGATAACAACCGCTCGAACATGAGGGTCGGGATCCTGTATGGCGACAATCAAATGCGTTTTTAATTCTGGAGGGATGTGGTCGCACAGAACCTCAAGAATTTTGGCCGATAAAACGCGAGTTCTTTGGTCGGATGCCGACAAGTCACGGGTAATGTCTTCCATGAAGTTGGCATCCATCTTGATCAACGATTCACCAATGGACTTCTTGGTTTCGTCACTCATTTTGTCGAAGCCAAGCATGTACTTGCGTCTGGTAACGTAGGCAATAGCTTTATGCGCTGCCTGCTTGATCTCGGCAATATTGGAAGTAAGCAACTTGGTTAGAGCACCTATGACCTTTGGATGATCACGCTCTTTCAATTTTTCAATTGTTTGTAAAACGATACTGGTGTCGGTATCTTTGAGGAAATTCATCAACAATTCAGTTCCCGCCGGATTCTGAAAATGCTTCATTTCAAGAATCTTCAAAATTGTTTCGCGAACCGAATAGTCTGGATCTCTGAGTTTTGTTTCAAGAATATTAAGTGCGTTCTGTGAACCTGATTCGCCGAGAATCCAAAGAATTCTTGAACGCAATGCAGGATCCTGGTGGTAAAGAACTTCTGTTACAAAGCGTTGCAATCTGGGATCCATCATCAGGTTGATGATTTCGGCCTGTATTTCTTGTGGAACTTCCATGAAATTTTCAAGTAGAAGAGTGTTGAGCGTTTCAATAATATAATTCTCGGTCGGATCACCAAGAATCTTCAAGGAAGTTCTACCAGTTTCGGTGTCGGAATAGCAGCAGGCCTTTATCAAAAGATCTTTTCTGATTGCAGCATCGAGACCTTTCAAAAAGCTTTTCAAATATGCTTCATTATACTTGAAAATCTTGGCAAAATTGCGAAGAATTACGTCCTTATCATACTTTCCAAGTCTGAGCAAACATTCAGTAAACAGCTTGATGCTGTGAAAAAAGCGATCGTTCAAATTGGCTTCGAGTGGCCCGGTAAAATACTTGATTTTTTCTTGGGTTTCGGGCTTTTTAATCTCTTCTGGCGCAAGCTTTTCAAGATCGTCACAGAAGTTTTTTACTATATTGCCGATTGTGTCGCGAACGGTTGGCGGAATGCTTTTATAAGTATCCAGCAAAAATGGAAAAAGAAAAGGGTAGGAGAGAGGATCTGACAATTGCTCCATCAATTTAATCGTGTGTTGGCGGAAGCCCTCACTCTTTTTGCCCAGGCCATCGAATACTTTTTCAAAAAACAATTTTCCATGACTTTGCAGGCACTTAAAGACCGGATAGCGCATGTTCGGGGCTATGGCAGGAAGTTCGCGGATGCAAAGATCAAGGAATTCGGGACTCTTTATTTTCTCGATGTGTTTCGAAAATTCAACCTGAATGATCCGTTTTTCTTCTTTTTTGGCTTCGACAGTTTCTTCTTTTAAAATGTCGAGAAAAATGGGAAAGGTTTTGGGATTCTGAAGTCTGACGATTTCGTCGAGAAACAGAATCTGCTCTTTCAGGGAGTAATTGTTCCATTTTTCCAGGAGCTTGGCAAGAATGCCGCTTTTCTCAATGCCGAATTGAATTGTACGGTGTATGCCTTCATCGCGTGTATCGTCGAGAAATTCGGTAACCGCCTTGAGATTTTCTTCAGTAATTCCAACAAGTATTTCCTTGAAAGTTTCTCTCAGAAGGGTGTCTGGGTATTTTATCAGTGGCAAAATCGTTCTAAGATCATCTTCACCGATTTTTTCCTTGGCCGCGGCAAAAACCTCAAGAATCGTAATTCTTGATTCGAGAGCTTCTGTCGCCTCGAACTTTTCACATAAGAACTCAACAAATCCTGGATTCAGGTTGTTTACGAAATCCTGCTTTGCTTTATCTGCCTCTCGTTTGTCTTTCGAAAGAAGATTTGCGAAGGTATCTTCGGGATCTGATATCTTTCTGGAAAACCAACCCATTTGAGTATAGCCCTCTGTGCAATTTTTAAAGTTTATAGTTTATAGTCGACTGTTTTTCTGATTTCCTGAAGTCATTTTCTCTGTGTAGTATATAACAATCTGAGGGTGGATACATAAAAAAAATGAAAATTAAATGTTATTTACAACTGGCATTTTCCTCTGGTATAGTTTCATCATCATAATACAACAAGCGAGGGACTTAAATCGTGTGGTTTATTAGAAAAATTTTCTGGATGGTAACGCTTCCATTTATTGCATTGTCCGGAGTTCTGATGTTTGCTTTTCCCGAAGAAATGAAAGAATTTAAAAAAGATCTGGTCGATATGATGGAAAATTCATGGTTGCGATGGGCCGGCTTCGTGATGTTCGTTGCAGCAATGGTTCATCTTGCAAGAATCTTCGATGGTCAGCACACTCTTGTCAGACTTGTAGACCCAAACGACTGATCATTCAAAATTTGAAACTTCAACCTTGAACGACCTTGCCCCAGCGGGTGGGTTTTTAAAGGGAATCTCAAATAAAGAGCTTTCATTTGGCAAAAGTCCGCGATTGGTTAAATTTAGCTCGCCGGACTGCTGACGGAGCTCTTTTTTGTTTTCATCGAGAATTCTTGCAGTAACCCTGATCTTTTGTTTCAGGCTGTCGGAAAGGTTTTTCAGGGAACCGACAACAAAAAGGGTGTCCAATTCAATATAGGTATCAACGCGATTTATCTCAAAAAGCGGCGAAAGATCTTGCTCGATAACCGGTTCCAACTTCTCTTTTCTCCTAAGATCGACATATTCGGCAATCAAAGCTTCATCATAAAGAGCCCAGGCTTCAGGATTCATTGGTTCAATTCTGATAGCGGTTCTTAAAGCTTCCTTGGCCTGCGAATACTTGCCGTCTGCCATAAGCTGCCGCGCCATTTCAATAAATTGCTGAGCCTGTATTCCAGGCTGTAAATCACGCAGTTTTTCGCTCGAAACTTCGGACAGGCGCTCTTCCTTGTTGTCAAAGGTTGTGGATCTGGGTATGCCTTGGTCTTGTGCCGGCAAGGATGGTATACAAACAAAAAAACAAACAGACAAAAGCAAATATTTTTTTAAAATCATGTTGCTACCTGTCAGGATGAAAGTTTTCTGGCAAATGCTTCAAGAACCAGTCGATAAAAATTCTCAAACCCAAAAAGAACAATCCCTTCATTTAACATTGAATAGGCGGCAAGTCCGGCCTCATTTTCATTTTCAGTGAGCATTCCAAGAAGGGTTTCTCTATCGACGGCCATACTTGTCACACGGGTTTGAACCATCGGGGGAAGCAGCGATGAAATAATGGTTTCTGATTCTTCTTCAGCGAATTCACGTGAGTTTTTCAAATAAAAGAAGTCCAGAGAAATTTCACTGGGGAGTTGTGGGCCAAGGTCTGAAAAAATAATTTTTAAAGGCTCTGGGGTTAGGAGAATCGCAGTCTCCAGACTGTCTTTGCCTATACGATAAATCTCTTTGTTTATCTTTGCCAGGGCACTGCCGGCCAATGGGTGACTTTTAATGAATAGATCG
>CAZQUE010000105.1:0-14284 GCA_964596185.1 uncultured bacterium
GAATTAAGTATACTGTCCCCCTAATTCTTTTTTTCACTTTTAGTTTTTGGCCCCGGTTTTTTCGGTAGAAGCCTTCTATTGGTAATAGATTCCAGTCCACTGATGAAGAAATCATTGCCAAGGGGTCTGCCCGTGCGCTCATGCTTTCGGATAGTGTTTAATGCATTTTCGGGAAGCGCTTCGTTCAGGTAATCTGCCCAGTCAGGTTGCTTTTTCAAAAGGGGTTCGACAGAAACAAGAATGTCATTTTTTCCGCTCAGATGAGCTCTGGCGCTGCTCCATTCATAATCAGCAGGTTTTTTTACTAATCCGGCACGAACAGGATTGAGCTCAATATACCTGGCGGCATAGTAGAGATGCTTTTCGTCCATCGGGTATGAAGAAAATCGACCTTGCCAGAGGTGCCCGACCCATCCTTCACGTTCATTTATCAAGCAGGTGTAACGCCTGTTCGCTTCTGCTATTCCAGCTCGAAGGCTATCCTCAGTCTCAGGGACTGCAACCAGGTGCACATGATTAGGCATCAGGCAATAAGCCCATATTTCGACACCGGCTTTTTCACACCACCTGGAGATCAATGCCAGATACATTTGATAATCTTCAGTAGAAAAAAATATCTGCTGTTTTCTGTTACCACGCTGAGTAACGTGATGTGGAACTCCTGGAACAACTATTCTTGCTATTCTTGGCATAAGGACATGGTAAACGCGCAGAAATTTTTTTTCAATAATTAAGTATACTGTCCCCCTGATTAAAGAATACTAAAAAGATAGCAAAATAAACTTGACTTATTTTTGAGTTTGTTAAACAATGAGTGAAGTATGTAATTCTCTTAAAAATTGATTCGGAGAAGTAAATAAAATGACTATAGAAACCGGAAAAGTAACTTTTATGGGTAACCCCCTGACCTTGATCGGCGACAAAAAGATTGCCGTCGGCGACTCGTTTCCCAAGGGCGTTGTCCTGCTCAATAACGATCTGACGCCATTCAAAATCGATGATGAAGCCGGAGTGAAAATCGTCACTACGGTTCCTTCTCTAGACACCCCTGTTTGCGACACTCAGGTTAGAAAATTCAACGAAAAGGCTGCGGGAATGAACGCCAAAGTTTTTGCCGTTTCTGCAGATCTGCCCTTTGCCCAGGCCCGCTGGTGCGGTGGTGCTGGGATCAAAAACGTGCGCACTCTTTCTGACCATGCACAAATGGGTCTTGCCGACGCTCTTGGCATTCTGATCAAAGAACTGCGCCTGTTCGCCCGCACAGTTATGGTTGTGGATTCGGCCGGTAAGATCACCTATATGCAGATCGTTCCGGAAGTTACCAGTGAACCTGATTACGAAGCTGCACTTGAAGCGGTCAAGAAAGCTTCATAAGCTTTTATTGGCTTTTATCACGCTTTTTATTATAATGGCTGACAAATGTCAGCCATTATTTCATTCAACCAGATCGATAAATCTTTCAAAAGTCGAACCGGCCCGGTTCAGGCTCTTGAAAAGCTGAGTTTTACCGTTGAAGCTGGGCAGATCTTCGGTCTGGCGGGCATCAACGGCGCGGGAAAAACTACGGCGATCAGAACTCTTCTTGGCCTGTGTCGACCAGACGCCGGCCAGGTGCTGATCAAGGGGGCTTGCCCATCGACGATCGATCCCGCCGAAATCGGCTTTGCCCCTGAAACACCGGATTTGCCTGAGTATCTTACCGTCGCTGAGGTCGTCGAGTATTCCTGTGCTTTGCTTGGCTACAACTTGACCGAAGAAAAGCTGCATCAGGTGCTTGCCGACCTCGAACTTGAGGAACAGGCTGGGCGTCTTTGCGCCAATCTCTCTAAAGGAAATCGCCAGCGTGTTTCTCTTGCCGCAGCGATTGCCCATGAGCCGCAGCTGATAGTTCTCGATGAGCCGACCAGCGGCCTCGATCCACTTGGGCGCAAACTGGTGAAAAAGCTTCTGAAGCAACAGAAAGAGGCTGGTAAAACCCTGTTCTTCAGCACTCATGTATTGGCAGATCTTCGCGAAATATGTGATTGTATCGCTATTATCGATCATGGTCAGATGGTTTTTCTCGGCCCTTCCGATGAATTTTGCCCGGCCGGCGACAGTGCCAGCCTCGAAGAGCGATTTTCCCAACTCATTTACCCTGAAAAGAGCGCAAAATCATGAATCAAGCTCTGATACTAGCTGAAATGATCATGCTCAAAACCATGCGCAGTAAAATTCCCGGGGCTTTACTTCTTTTGTTGATGCCATTTTTACTGGCGATCTGGCTAATTAAAGCTGAAAATCAAGGCTTGCAGGCAATTCTCGCCAAAGATGCCGCCGGTGGCTTGCTGACTCTAACGGCGTTCATTCTCGTATTGTTCTTTTCACTTGATAACTTTATCTGGTCTGAAAGAGAAGGCCAGTTTCTGTTGAGCCGCGTTCACAAAAGCTTTTTTCTTTTCGTAGGACAATTTCTCGGTATTGGCTTTTCGTTAATGATTGCCTTGCTGGGCCTGGCTTCATGCATTTTCGTTTTTTACCGCCTGGTTTTTGGCGCATGGCTGTTCGAAATACTTTTCAGCAGCTATTTCATTCTGCTCGAAGCTCTGGTATTGCTGGCGGCAATGCTGTTACTTTCGCGCCTGTTGTCAAAATTCATGGCCATTTCAGCGATGATTCTGCTCTATATCTTTGCTAACAGCGCTTTGTCACAGGTTTTTAAAACCCCGGCAACCGGTGAGGGGGCAGGCCTGGTCGGCGCTTTGCTGCTGACGGTTCTACCCGATTTCAGTATGTTTCGCTTTACCGGACTGATTCTTGAGCAACAGACGATGAATTCACAGGAAGCGCTGATTTCGACCTTTTACGCTATTTTTATGATCGGGTTTTATCTGTTTCTCGCTGATATTTTCGCCCGCTTCCGGGAACACTGAAATGGCACCGAGAGCTCCTTTTTCAGCCGTTCTCTTTCTTGTCTGTGCATTTTGTTGCCAGATTTTTTCGGGTTCTTTCCTCGCCAATGACTTTTCCGAGCCAATGCTGATTCGCCTTATTCCCGAGCGCCTGCGCAGTTTCGTGGCCGCCCGTCTGTGGGAGCAGGCCGACCGCTACATGCATACCGGCCCTTCACGACTTGAAGGGCAAAACTTCATTGCCGGAAGCTATGCCGGAAACACAGATTTGCTGCCGTTGATGCACGCGGTTACCGCTTTGGTGCCCCACGAACTTCCACCATGGCAATTGCTTGCAGCTAACCTTGGACTGCATCTCAGTCGCAAAGACGAGGCGATCAGGATTTTACAGCATGCTATAAGTTTGAATGCCGATAATCCTGAGATTCACGAGCTATATGCAACTATTGCTTCGCTGAGAATGTTTGCCGGCGAACCTGACCGCGATGAAAAAAACTCGGCGCTGAAGTATCTTCAAACAGCCATCAATAAATTTGTTTTCAGCCAGAGGTCGATCGATGATCATGCTCCGGCAATGAATCTGCGCTCTTACTTCATTTTGCGTTCGCGACTTGAAGTCGAACTCGGCTACCCTCGTGCTGCCCTTGAATCCTGGGAGAAAAGCGGAGTTCCTCTGCAGCACGATCAAGGGCGACTGGCCTCAATGCTTATTCTCTACCGCGATCGTGGCATATTGCCTGATCCCGCCGAGTTCAAGAAAAATACTGTCATTGAAGAAAAGCCTGTCGATGCTGCACTCGCGGTTACTACCGGGCAGAATCCTTCACCGCAGATGCCGCAACAAATGCCTAAGCCGCCGTTGTTTCGTTCGCGCTTTTCATTGCTGGCAGCCTTTGTCAGCTGCCTACTCATCTTTTGTCTGCGGCTGATCATGTTTCGGCGAAAATAATGAAAAACCTGCCGATTCATCGCTATCTGCCACGTATCACCGAAGCTTTGCACGCCGGTAATCTTGTTTTATCAGCAGCTCCGGGAGCCGGCAAGTCGACGATTGTGCCGATAGAACTTGTTAAAGAGCCCTGGTTGGCCGGAAAAAAGATTCTTATGCTGCAGCCACGCCGAGTTGCTGCCATTGCCGTTGCCCGGCGAATGGCCAGACTAACTGATACCCGTCCTGGCGGTTTGATCGGGCATCAAGTGCGATTCAGCCGGCAGATTTCACCAGAAACCAGAATTGAAGTGCTCACTGAGGGCATACTGACCCGTCGCATTCAAAACGATCCTTTTCTTGAAAACGTTGGACTGATAATCTTCGATGAATTCCATGAACGCAGTATTCATGCCGATCTTTGCCTGGCTCTCTGCCGAGAAATTCAGAAAGATATTCGCCCGGATTTGAAAATAATGGCCATGTCGGCAACCATCAATAGCGCAGACCTGGCAAGGTTTCTCGGCAATTGCCCAATCGTTGAAGCCGAAGGATTTTTGCACCCGGTCGAAATAAACTATGGCATGATCAACGCCGGCCGCGATCGCTTTCTGGCTATGGCCGAGTTCAGCAGGAAGATTATCCGGGAGTCTTGTGCCGATGAAAGCTATCTTGTTTTTCTACCAGGAGCTGGTGAGATTAGTCTTTTCCGTGAAATACTCGAAGACGTGCAAAGCCATGAAATCTGCTGTTTGCATGGTTCTTTGAGCATCGAGGACCAGGAAAAAATCCTGCAGCCACCAGCTGGGCCGAGAATCGTTCTGACCACCAACCTTGCAGAAACTTCATTGACGATTGAAGGTATTACTACCGTCATTGACAGCGGTTTTTGCCGCAAACTCAAGGTTAACCCCTCGACCGGGCTGGAAACTCTTGAGCTACAAAGAATCAGTAAAGCGTCCGCCGCTCAGCGTGCCGGTCGCGCTGGCCGTCTGCAGCCGGGCCGGGCCTTCAGACTCTGGACATTGCCCGAAAATGAAGCTCTGCCAGATTTCGATCAGCCTGAAATTCTCAGATTAGATCTGGCGACAACAGTTCTTGAGCTGGCGGGCTGGGGGGTCGCCGATCCATCGGCTTTTGCCTGGTTTCAGGCTCCGGAAGATTCCCAGCTGACCTCGGCACAACAACTTTTGTATCAGTTGCAGGCAATTGATTCAGACGGCAGTATTACCCCTCTCGGGCGAAGCATGCTCGATCTGCCGCTGCACCCGCGTTTGGCCCGCATGCTGATTTCCGGCGAGCAACACGGCATTGCACGCTTAGCCGCACTTGCTGCTGCGGTAATCTCTGAACGCGATTTTATGCGTTTTGAGCCTGGAAAAAATGATCCTGATCTTATGCTGCGCATTGAGCAGCTTCAGGCAGGAAAATGTTCTTTTCCTGCGGATAAACGTCAGTTCGAGCGAGTCTGTCGCGTGGCCGAGCAGTTGCAGGGGTTGATCAAATCCGGAAACGGCCGGGTCAGACCGCTGAATGCCAATCAGACTCTTGCCCGGGTCATTCTTTCTGCCTTTCCTGACAGGCTTTGTCAGTTGCGCAATGAGAACGACAAATCAGCCTATAAAATATGTTCCGGGCAAGGTTTTTCGCTCGCCGGCGGCGCAGGGGACCGCTATATAATAGCTCTTGAGCTAGATGCCCGCCTGCGCAAAGGCCGCAATGACGGCCAGATTTTTCTTTATGTGGCGATCAACGAAACCATGCTTGCTGAAATGCTTGGGCACCTTTGTGAAAATACCCGTGAAATCTTTTTTTGTGAACGCCGCCAGGCCATTCTGGTTAGAAAAGTGACCAGGTACCTTGAGCTGGTTCTCGCCGAAAGAGAAGAAAGAATTCAGCCACAGGAGCGAAATCTTGCCGAAAAAATGTTGATCGGACATGTTTTTGCCAATTTGAACGAAGCTTTGGCCTTGAATGACCCTGCGTTTCGCCAGTTTTCCAGTCGCCTTCGCCTGATCAACGAAATTGACCCGGAATTTAAATTGATCGACAAAGACTGGTTCAGGGAAAACGTCGAAAGCATTTGTGCCGGGGTAACCAGCTTTGCTGAATTGCACAAACTTGATCTGGCGCAGGTTTATTTTTCCACAAAACCCTATGATTTAAAACAAAAGTTTGAAAAAATGGTCCCGGAACGAATAGAGGTGCCTTCGGGGAGACTGGTTGAAATTGAATATCCCGACTCTGGGTCGCCTTACATTAGTGTCAAAATCCAGGAAATGTTCGGCCAGAAAGAAACTCCCTGTATCTGCAATGGCAAGGTAAAGCTGGTCGTTCACCTGCTTTCACCGGCGCGCCGACCGGTGCAGATAACCAGTGACCTGGCATCGTTCTGGGCCAACGGTTACAAAACGGTTGTCGCAGAGCTCAAAGGTCGCTACCCAAAGCACCCCTGGCCCGATGACCCCGCCGCCGGCATTGCTTTTTCCGGAACAAAAAAGCAGCTTGAAAAAAAGCTGCTTCCTGTCGGCAATAAGAGCCAGATGAGACGCTAAGAGGCTTTAGAATTCTTTGCCCTGCATCAGCTCGGCTTTGATGAAGTTGTAACGCTCGAAGTTCAGTTCCTTTAGATACTGGCCGTTTTGAAAGTACAGAACCATGGCTTCGCACAAATCGACGTAAACTTCGACCATAGACTGGTTCGGAATAAAGGTTTCCTGCCATTTTTTCGAAACTTCAGGATGGAAATAGAGAAAGCGCTTGGTCATTTCTCTGACCAGATAAAGCTTGAAGCGTGCCGCTCGACTTTCGTCGGTAAGTTCGACGAAGGTTGGGGCAAACCAGGAATTCTGGGTGATAAAAACGTAGCCTTCAGACGAGAAAGCAGCTTCGGTATCGGTGGTGGGCAGGTAAACGATGGCTTCGGTACAGGTCGAAAAGAATTTTGGCAATGCCTGGAAAGTTTCGATAATCGCATTTTTCAGTTCATCTGGGGCGTGATGCTGTTCCTGGGGAACGGTAGCGGCGGCCGTAGCCACCTCTGCTTCGGTAACGATCGGCAGATAGTCACCATCTGGTATTTCAGGTGGTGGCCGCGAGCCTGGCGTTTCGACGTTGCCGTTGTTGTTGCCATTGCTGTTGCTGCCTTCTTCAAGGGTAATCGAGCCCCAGCCGTTGATGCTTTTATTTTCCATCAGGTTTTCCTTGATGAAATTGTAGCGGGCTGGAGATTTGCTGCTGAGTTCAGAACCGGCGGCACAGTAAAGCTCTACCGAAAAGGCCATGTCGACGAAAGCCGGGCACATTCCCGGGGCGACGATCATGTTTTGGTCCTGGCCCGGGCCAAAGACCTTTACCGAAACCTCGCCGGGGGTGTAAACCGTTGTCCATTTCTTGGCAATGTCAGGATTCGCCTGTTGAAAGGCGTAGGTCATACCCCGTATTATAATTGATTTAAAGCGGGCTATTTTTTCATTTTCACTGGGCAGACGATTATAGTTTTCGTTGAATTTTTTCAGGTAAAGGGCTGAAGGAACAATGGCGCCATAGCCGATGACGATCTCGCCGTCACGGTCGTCAAAGCCGTTGTAGCGCAGTTCGAAGGGCATGAAACTCGGGTCTAGAGTGATTATTTTGGTGTGACTACGGAAAGACTCGGGCAGAACTGCGAGGACTTCTTTGATTATTTTCACCCAGCCCTGGGTCCATTTGTTGACGTCTGGATCGTCAATGACGTCGATCTGGTAGGTTTCATAAATTTCGTCCTTCAGGGCGGCGACCGGATCGGTCTCGCTGCTGTCGGAAGCATTTTGCGTTTGATAGACGGTGTCGAGATAGCTGGCATTTTGCGCGGCCAGCGGCGAAAGTGCAGCCAGAGTCAGAATGACCAGGAGCAAAAACGGTTTATTCATAAATGGACTCCTGATCAATTGAGGTATTCCTTGCCCTTCATGATGTGGGTCTTGATGAATTCATAGCGCTGCATATCCATGGTTAGACCGGAGTTCGAGACAAACTTGCCGTTGCGGATCGAGCCGCCCTGCCAGTAAACGCGAACTGATTCAGCCATGTCTTCGGCAGGCTGGGTCTTTCCGTAGCCTGTCGGACTCGAGGCGCAGTTGAAAGAGCTGCGCCAGGCGTTGTAAATCTGCGGGTAAGTATTCTGGAAGCAGTGAGTCATTTCATGGACAAGTGTGCCCTGGAAGTTGCGCTTGAGAGCATACATTTGTTCTTCGGTGGTCGGCGCGCGGCCGTAAGCAGCTACCAGTGAGTTATACAGACCCTGGGTCATTTTGGTGCTCAGATCCATCATGTGGACGATGCGCTGTGGAACGATAACGTAGCCGAGAACTGAGGGGGGCGCGAATGAAGGAGCCGGACCATCACGCAGTACTTTTTGGGTAGCATCGCGGAAAAATGAAGGCAAAGAAGCAAAGGCTTCGTCGGCGGCGTTGATCTGGTTGATACTCCAGGTTGCCCGGTCGCCGTCGGCGCAGTCGATGTTGTATTTCTGTTTGATGTAGGAGCGCATGCCGGCGACATCGTCGGGTTTTTGTGTGCCGGTGCCGGTTGAGGTCGAGGTGCCAGTGGAAGTAGAAGTACCGGTAGAGGTTGCCGTGCCGGTTGAAGTACTGGTGCCGGTGGAAGTGCCAGTAGAAGTTCCGGTCGATGTGGCAGTACCCGTAGAGGTTGAGGTGCCAGTGGAGGTAGAGGTACCGGTTGATGTGCTGGTGCCGGTAGAGGTTCCTGTGGGGGGCGGTTTCGGAATTATTTTATCACAGGGAATGACGACGATGACTATTCTGGCGCCGCACATTTTTCCGGTGAGAATACGCATGATGCGATTAACAATGTTTTGTAGGCGGTTGAGGGCTTCCTGTTGGGCTGGGATGCCGGTTGGTTCCGGAACATCAACTATTTCCGGATCCTGTTGATCTTCGACATAATTAACCTGATCTTCATCGGTTACTGCCGATGAGCCTTGATTGCCGGCCTGATAAATCGTATCGAGATAGCTTTCGCTCTGAGCGAAGCCGGTCAAAGAAAACGCAAGGCAGAACATAATCACCAGAATTCCGGGAATTAAGCGCCTGTTCATAATAAACCCTCCACCGTAGTACATTAGCTTACTTAAATTATACGAAAAAAAAGCCCTACTTGTTTCAAAAAAATTATTTGTTCAGCTGACGGTTGAGTCTGGCGGGGAAGATGCGGGTGGAGATAGTGAAGGGTTTTTCTTTTCCTTTGGGGGTTGTGAGAGTGGTTTCCAGTTTGAGACTTATGCGCACGGTTCCTGATGCCGGGCCTGAAAATGTTTCAATTTCGGTGTTCCAACTCATCGAAGCAATATGATCCTTGATCAGGGTCTTGGCTGAGGCGGTTCCGGCAGCTCTCGACAGGTCAAAACCTTCCCGCGAGCTGGTGATGCTGTAAACTACCGGAATTATTTTTCCTTCTCGGTTGTCGTAAACGTTGAAACTGAGCTGATTTGTTTCGACGGAAAACTGTTTGCCTGAATCCATGGTTTTCGGGTTCAAAACTGCATTGTTCATGTCGCTGCGCAAACGGGCAAGAAACATCGCCGTTTCCTGCAGCAGAATTGCGCCGCTTTCACTTTTGCTGTAGCCCTGGCGAAAATTGCTGAATACGCTTATCGCAACGGCGAGAAAAAGGGCGACCACCCCGCAGACTACGAGGATTTCTACCATTGTGAAAGCTTTTTTGTCAGTTTTCTTCATTGGCTACCAGAGTTTTTAGCGAAAATTTTCGTTCACGTTTTTCTGTTTTTGAAGCAGGAAAAACCATGTTGACCACTATTTTTTTAAATTTTACGCGATTGTTTTTGATCACTTCAGTGACGATGACTTCTGGCTTGAAGTCTGGATTGACCGAGACATTGAATGGTATGACGAGCTGTCGCTCAGGGTCTTCGTCGCAAATGTCAGCGCTCGAAAAAGTGCCAATGGGGATATGGCGAAAAGGCAGAGAAATCATCTGCTCGATGATTTCCAGGGCGGCGGTATGGGCACGAAACTCATTTTCCGAAATCATGACGTTGCGATTGCCAGAAGAGAATGTGAAAAAAACCGGCACGAGAATCAGGCCTAGAATACCCATCGAAATTAGTATTTCAACCAGTGATATGCCGCGATTATTATTATTCATTCCAGTAAGAGTCCTGCTCTTCGAGATAGGGCCGGTAAAACTGTTTGTAGTTCTCGCCGGTCGGGTCCTGTGCCTGGCGAAAGCGCAATGTTCCGCCCTGAAAGCGATGATCGGCAAAAATCGATGCTAGACAGAGGTTGCCGAGCAGGTCGATTCGCGAGCTGTAGCTAAGTTCGGCTTTTGGTGCGATCAGGTTAAGATGATTGGGCTGCACCGAGGAAAAGGTTACCGAGTCCGCTTCAGGCGCGACAAGAGTTAGCGCTTCTTCGGCAGAGTCGCATACCGCGCCACGAAGAACCAGATTGCCCTGTTCGAGAATGATCATGCCGCCGCCCCTGATTTTCATCGGAATTGCCTTGCCGGCGGGTGGAAAAATGAAATCGAGCTTGCGTGGATTTTTGACGCGAACGATCAGATTGAGTTCCAGTTCATCCTGTTCGTTGGTAAAGCGTTCCCAGAAAGCACCGATGTCTTTGACCTCGACCTGAGTGCGGTTGTCTAGAAGATTACAAACAGCTTTCGGATCGACCCGGCCTTTGAAGTAGGTGTGGCCGGTGGAATTTTCGATGCTCAGGTTATTGCCGTTGTCCTGTTGCAAAACCTGGTTTTCTGAAGGGAAAACCCTGCTGGGCACAGAGTTGTAGATATCCTGAAGCGAATTGTAGGAGTAGATGTAAGGCAACTCGCTGATTCGGCTCATAATGCTGGCGTAGTCGGCGTAATTGCGGCAAATCATGCCGGATTTGAGCATGGGCCCACCGAATTGGCGCTTGAGCACATCGCCTATTTCAACCGAGTTGTTGTAGTTGTTTTCGCTTTTTGAAGGAACCAGATAAAGTGGCGGTGGGTTTACATTGGCGAACATTTCCTGGACATCGGCTTCGTCGGGGGTAATTTCGAGGTTGGCGAAGCGTGGAAAAGCAGTGACGACCGGCCCGAAAACTCTGGTTCGCGATTGAAAACCTTTGCGGGCATCGCCAAAAAGGTGAAGAATTGAAGATTTCGAAGTGTAAAGCTGTTTTTCGCCTTCGGAAAGAATGTTGCCTTCATACATTGCATCAGTTTCTTTGCGGTTGCTGCGGTCGTGGAAGCCATCGAGAACGAAGCTGTGGGCAAAGCTGTAGCTGACGCTGCGAACTGACTGGGAACTCAAATCCCAGGGGATTTGCAATGAATTGCGCATTTTTTCAGGAAGATTGCCGCCTGGGGTAGAGAATTTGATCGGAGTGAATTGAAAGCTATTGCTGATATCGTAAAAATGAAAGATCTCCCCGAGTTCGCCGGCCCCAGAAGTCAGGTTCAGCCGAATTTTTTTGGGGCCGAGATAGATCCAGCCGCGCTTTTTCCAGATATCGGCGGCCTTTTCCTGTTTGATAATATCGCCGATATTGCCGCTTTCAAAAGGGCTTTCCGGGGTGGCGTGATTGTAACAGATCAGCGGTTTGGCGCCATCGGCGACAGTGCCGCGATAATCATTGCGGATCAGATTGAAAGCTGCTTCACCGTTGCGTGAGGCATTGGCGACATGCAGGGTGAATTTGCTCAGGGGGCCGGGCAAAATGCTGGCAACCTTGATTTGGCGTTGCACGCTCAGAGTGCGTTGTGAATTTTTGTAGGTCGCTGTAGATTCGATTGTCAGCCAGCCTTCTTTGCTGATCGGGTCATTCCATTGGCCTGGGTTGGTTTCATTGAGTCGACAGCGGCGCAGCCAGACTTCGACACGGATTGTCGCTTCTTTGGGGTCTACTTCCCGGGCGAAACTTTCCAGTTCTGCGTTCCAGGTGTCGTCCAGAAGGTCGTTGATACTGGTGTCTTCAATGTCGCCGGGCTGCAAAAGCAGCTGTTTCAGCTTTGATTGCTGATTGCCATTGTTAAATTCACGTGAAATAGCTTCGCGAACAGTGCCAATACATGAATTAATGCCTGCTTCTGCAAGAAAATGGGCTATTTCGCCATTGACGATGTTTTGAATTCCCTGATGCTGATGTCCGGAAAAAGTGAATAGAGAAACTGCCAGAATCAGCATGACCGTGCCGATAATCAGGGCGAACATAATGGCAAAGCCGTTTCTGGGACTTAGGTATGCTTTTTGATCAAAAAGATTCATGTTTATGACAAGCTCTGGTAACATATTAATATTCGCAGTGTTGTGCCTTTATGTCAACGCCTTTGCCAATAACCGCGAAAGTCTGGTAAATTTAAAAGTGAACCATATCTGCCGGTCGATCGAAATCGGAGGAAAAAATGAAAAAGTTCTATCTGGTATTGTTGATGATTGCCATTGCTATCGGAGGATCAGCCATGATTGAAACGCTCAGTCTTCAGGAGCTTGCCGCCGGTTCAGACCTGATTGTTACGGCGACCATGCTTGGTGTTAAAGAAACGGGAAAGACTCCGGAGGGTGTTGAAATCTGTGCAAATCTTGCCGAAATAGCTCAGGTTTTTAAAGGCGACCTCAAACCGGGCGATAAGATCAAGATCAAAACTTTCCCCGGCTTTGAAGATGGGGTGGCGTTCGCCAAGGATAAAAATTACCTGCTATTTTTGCAGAAGCAGGAAAACTATTATCTGGTCACCAACTCTGTCCAGGGTTCCTGGGAAATCGATGCTGATGCAAAATTCCTGGGCATGGGCACCGGCTTCAGCCTTGACGACGTAAAAAAAGCGATCGAAGCAAAGCCTTTGCCTAAAACCCCCGTGCCTGACCTGCAACTTTAAAGACAGTTTGGCATTAGTTTTTTCGATATCATAAAAACTTTGATCAAAGTGGCTTAACAGAAAAGGAAGCTGGAATAGCATTATGAAAAGGGTCTTTCTGCTTGTTCTTTTTATGGTTCTGAGTTCTTATTCTGCGGTTTTTGCTGATTCCTGGGCCATGCCAACAGAAACAAGTTTCACTTCAGAAAATGCTCGTTACATTCTGCAGGTTTCGCCGGAAAAGCCTAAATTTTCAGGCAGTAGAAACCCTACTCTGATCGAGGATAGATTCTCCCCGTCAGTTCATGAAGATAAAGCTGCCTCCACGGAAATTTCAACTTCGCCGATTGGCCTGACTATACCAGGGGACCCGAACACAGCCGAAAATGAGCCAGAAAAAGAAGGCCCGGCCCTGGCAAAGCTATTTTTTGTCGATGAAAATTCAAACAAGAGTCTGATTTGGGAAAGAAATCTGGTTAATCCAATGTTTCCGGTGAAGTGCAAGATTGCTGATTCCGGTAAATTTGTCGCTACCTTCGATGATTGGGGAAGTCTTGGTTACAAAAATGCGGTTGTCGTTTACGGAGAAGAAGGAAAATTTATCAAAAGCTTTGCTTTGGAGGATATTTTAAGCAAATCTGAAATAAGTGTTTTGCCGGTGAGCATTTCATCACGGCCATGGCTCAGCTTTGCGAAATTTGAAGAAAACGAAGGTGAAACTTGGCTTATCGTTGCAACCTATGCGGGTGAGAAGAGAATCAATCTTGATAAACTGATGCTTGAAGGAGCCTGCTTTAAATAAAATAAGACCAATTCCGAACAATTGAATTGGTCTTATTTATTAAAGTTGTGGTTCAGTCGCCGAGCAATCCCAGGATCGTCGAACGATTTTCGTCCTGCATTTTGAAGGCTTTTAACGCAGTTTTTGTCTGCATTTCGGCGCGGTACATGTTGATTATCTCTGCGGCCATGTCGGCATCTTCAATGCGTGACTGTGCAGAAATAGTGTTGATCAACTCTTTGTTGAGATTGTTTATTTCAGAACTAATGCCATTCTGAACCGCGCCAATGGTGCTGCGTTGTGATGTTACCGTGCCAATGGCCTGGCCGATCTGACCGATTGCCGCCTGGGCCCCGGAACTGTCTGAAATGTTGGTTTGTTCAATGCCGAGAGTTGAAGTGTTCATTGCCGGAATGGTAAAGCTCTGCCCATTTTGTAATTGCAGGTCGAGCGATCCGTCGAGAAGATTTTTGGTGTTGAAGGTGGTGTTGTTCGCCGTTTGATTGATCTGCTCTTTTAGCTGGTCAATCTCGAGTTGAATGGCACCGCGGTCGCTGTCGGTAAGAGTGCCGTTGGCGGCCTGGACCGAGAGTTCGTTCATGCGTTGAAGCATGTCGTTGGTTGAGCTGAGAGCGCCTTCGGCGGTCTGCAGCAGAGAAATTTCATCTTGACGGTTGGCAATCTGCATGGCGATGCCGCGACTTTGCGACTCCATGGCCATGGCTACAGCGAGTCCGGCAGCGTCATCGCTGGCCTGGTTTATTCTTTTGCCGCTGGCGATTCTGGCCAGGGTTTTGTTGGTGGATTCATCGGCCTTGAGCA
>CAZQUE010000106.1:0-14270 GCA_964596185.1 uncultured bacterium
ACCGGATCTGCGGCATTCATTTTTCCGGTACCAACCGCCCCCGGGGTTTTGACGATCGCTGCGGCCTCCCAACTTGACGTTTCAGCGATTATTCCCGGTGGGGCAGATTCTGGAATATACATCGCTACCTTTACCATTTATGACGATGAGGCTGATGATGGAATAACTCCGACCGATGCTCATGCTGAATTTGCCGTGAAAATAGGGGTTGGAAACAAAAGTTTTACGATTACTCCTGCTACAGTAAATGCCGGCACTGCTACGCCGACATTCGTTGTTGAAAATCTGCCATTTCAAATAAACAATACAGGTTTGCTTGGTTTGACGGCTTTAAAACCGCTTGCGGGAACCCTGGTAAGTGGAGCCAATTCAATTGCCAGTGACAACATGGCTTTGTTTTTACCTTTGGCAGTGGCGCCCGGAGCAACCGAAAATGCCAAATTGAATTTGTATATTCCCGCCGGGCAAATGGATGGCCTATACACAGGCAAGGTCTGGGTTTACGAAGACAACAATGGTAACTCAGTTTACGATAACGGTGAAGCTTCGGCTTCTTTTACTCTTACCGCCGATGTGCCTGTTTATCCGGCGGTTCAGGTCATCCCTTCAACCGTCGACCTCGGCGATGTCGCGCCGGGAACCGGTATCAGTACAACATTCCTGTGTCGAAACATCGGTAATGTCACTTTGAATAAACTCCACTGGGAAAAAATTGCGCTGCTGGATGGCGCAAACAATATTCCAGTTACTGCCTATAGTTTTCCTGGAGGTGAGCCTTTCTCGGGTATCACCGCCGGCACAATTTTTACTCGAGAAATCAGCATCAATATACCGGCTTTACAAAGCCATGGCAACTATGTCGGCAACATGGCCTGGCTTTTCGAAGACAACGTTCTCGTTGACGGTGTGCGCAAGGTCACCGATCCGACCGAACCGCAAAGTGGCTTCAGGGTCGCCTGTCGCGTTGGAGATCTCTCTCTTGATCTTGTCGAAGCAGGTTTGAGCGTAAGTGGTGATCCGTCGATGTTATCTGGCAGCGTCAATTTTTCGATCAAAAATACCGGCTCGCTAACGATTGCCAGGCCTAAAGCCACCGCAACCGTGCTTCTCGGTCCGGCAAGCATCCCCGCGACTGCAAGTATCTTTTTGCCATCATCGATAGGTTATATTGTATCCAACCAGACTAAAACTGCTTCATGGAAAGTTCAGATTCCGGCCAATTCCCCTGACGGAGTTTACACCGGCAATATAAGTGTCTGGAATGATTCAAACAATAACAATCAGATTGATCCGGGCGAAGCGATCGACACAGGAACTCTTCAATTGACGGTAAATTTGAAGCGAGTGATTGAAGTTCTGCCCAAACCCGTTTTAATGGGAGTAACCACTGAAAATAGCAGCAAAAGTGCAAATTTTAATATCTGGAATCGCGGGAATATGCCTTTGGCAGATCTTGAAGGCCTGGCTGCTGATCTTTCCACGCTTGCAGGCGACATCATTCCGGGGGCTTCAGTCTTTTTCGATATCCCGGCAGCTGCACTGGCTGAGGGAGCTTTTGCCGTGGCAACGGTCACCGTGGTTGTCGGCCCACAGATTCCCGGTAATTACAGCGGTATCATGAGAATCTATGACGATTATCTACCACCCCTTCTCTCATGGACCACAGAAGAATCAGATCCCTTTGAACTGCGCCTGACTATTGGCAAAAAGAGCTTTACTGTTTCTTCACCGGTTTCGTTTGCCGATTCGGCGCCTGGCGCAACCGTAGTGAGTTTGCCGGGGCCGCAGATTGTAAATACGGCAGCCATTCCGCTGAGCAAATTGAAGTGGGCGGCCGGTGACCTGATTTCGGGGGCAAATGTCATCGCCTCTACCAGCATTGGCTTTTTACCGGCGGCACCTGTTTCTGTCGGGGTCGGTGCCAGTGTCAATTTTACCGGCAATCTGATTTTGAATCCCTACCAACCGTCTACGCATATTCCTCCGGGATTGTATACAGGAACCAACATCCTCTGGGAAGACGACGACGGCGACGGAGTTCTCGATGCCGCAACTGAAGCCTCGGGTACTTTTTTAACCAGAATAAACATTTTGCCCGTGTCTACTTTGGATATTGAGACTGATCCCATTGACCTTGGTGATGTGGTACAGGATCAGGGCTCTGCGATGGTTTCGGTGACTGTGCGCAATACTGGTAACGTTGATCTCAATACCTTTATCTGGACCTTTACCAATCTCGTTCAAGGCGCTGAAACAATCGATGGCATAAGTTTGCTTAAAAGCAGTGCATTCCCGGCTTCTTTGAGTCCTGGCAACACGACGAATGTCAACGTGTGGCTCGATGCCATTCCGGCCGATCAGGCGCTGGGATACTACGAATCGGCAGCGGGAAATCTTGCGAATCTTGCAGCCTCTGGCCTTGCTAACGACAATGTTCTGATCAGTTGCAATGTAATAGCCGGTGGACCGCCAGCGCCAAAGACTGCAACCGCGAGTCTTTTCCAGGAAATTACCGCCGACATTTTCGTTCCCCCGGTTGCCCCTCAGACAGATCTGTTCTTTCTTTCGACCTGGGTATGCCCCGGCAGCGGTAGTGCTGATATAGCTTTCGTCCAATATGATTCAGGGGGACTCGAAGTGGCAACGATTTCGATGACGGTAAATCCTGATGGAACTTACAGCATTTTTGAGCCACATGCGAGTTTTAAAACTGAAGGCAGCGGAGTGCTTGAAAAAATTCCCTTTGCGTATGGGGTGGAGAATTTAAACTATTACCGGGTTTATTTCTCATTCAGGTTGATAATGGATGTACCGGACATTGGCGCAGACACAACCAGAATCATTTTGCACAACTCCGGTTCTTTACCTGGGCAGGGCGTCTGGTTCGATGGAGTTAAGCTTGAAAGGGCTTATGAAGGACAGGTTCGCCCAGGTAGCTACCATCCTATATCTGCCTTGCGTTCTCCAACCAACAAAGATTCGATAGATGGTGATCGCAGCTATTCAGAATGGTGATTACCAAAGATCCTTTTTGCTAATTTCTTATTCTTGAATTAGAATTAGATGGATGAAGAAAAGATATAGAATCGTTGAGTTGTTGGCTATTGTGGGTTTGCTTTTTTTCCCTCTGCTTGCGCAGGCTGCAATGCAGACAGGTCGTGCACGCAATCAATTCAGTCAAAAAGTCACCGAGTTGATGATCATGGCGCAAAAGGCCAGAGATGCCGGCGATATGGCAAATGCCGAGCTTTTCTGGATGCATGCCCGGGAACTCAAGCCTTCTTTGCCCCGCCCGGCCTGGCTCGATCGCAAGCCTGTTTTTCGACCGGATCCGCCAACTGTATCAGAAGAAGAAATGCTTGATAAAATCAGGGTTTTGCCCTATGAACAGGCAAAGATACTTCTTGAAGAAATGCTCAAAAAGAACCCGAGCAATGCCAGGGCACGTAGTCTCTATCTTGAGATGGCAAGAAACAGCGATGATCACGTTCAGGTTAAGCGTCATGCCAGCGTTCTGGTGCAAAGTCCGGAACGTGAATGGTATTTCTATGGTTTTGCGGTAGTTCTGTTCTTATTGCTGCTTTGGCAACTGTACAAGCTTTATCATGATCTTAAAAGACAGTAAAACAGTGGTGTAATTGCCGTTAATTCTGTAGAATTAGTACAGGAAGCATAAAAGAGCTGATGAATGCGAGGTTGGTTTATGGTTGAGAATGTACCAAATAGCTTTTTTTTACGAAAAATTAAAAATAGTCGATTTCTTTGTTTGGCTTTGTTTTTTGTGCTTGTATGCTATCAATCTTTCGCACTTAATCAGCTGAGTAACTCAACTTTCAACGCCAACGACAATGACTGGGATAAAGATCAAAGGCTGGGAACAATCGTTCCTGAGCCAAGAGGCGTTGATCGAGACATTACCAGCTACGCCTGGTCTGGGGTCAACGGTGGCTGCTTTTACACTACTTTTACCTCACCCGGAAACAATCGCGACGCCAATGCCATCATTTCGCAGCCATTTTCAACTCCGGCGACCGATATCAATATTCGCCTGCGTTTTGATCATCGTGACGTAGCTGATCCAGACGGCTGGGAAAACCATCTCCTGATTGGCTCGATCAGGCTGGCGGGAACCGGCACATACCCAAATGAAACCGAAGCTTTGAGATTTTATGAAGATTACACTTGTGCAGATACCGCGGCCTGGGCAAGTTATGTTGCCCCGATCACTCTTACATCCTCTACAAACTATATTTATCGCGTCCACTGGCACATTGGCGGTGACGGCGGAGAGGGTGGCGGAGCATACGTCGATAATCTGCGAATAGACTTCAGCCCATCAGGGTTGAGTGCCACCCTGGCCGGAACTTCAAACGTTCTGACCTGGGACGGCAGCGTTGGAGCCATTGCCTTGAACGGCGCAACGCCCTACAGAGTTTATGACAGTCTTGTGTCCGGTGGTCCTTATACCGCTGTTGACACGAGTCCTACGAACAGTTATACCGACAACTCTCCCCCGGCAGCCACAATTGTTTATTACGTCGTTACCGATATCGATGCCGATGGCGTTGAATCGCCATATTCAGTTGAATTGCCGGTTGTGAGGATGAGTATCAACGACGGGTCAGGCGCTGATGTCGACTCGATTGTCGGTACCGACGTTCCGATGAACTGGGTCGATGTGGCGGCAATAGCCAAAGTTCGTTATGAAGTTGCTTTGGGTACATCTCCTGGAGCTGCCGATGTAGTTGGCTGGACCGATGCTGGTCTTGCTACAAGTTACACTTTTATCGGTGCTTCTTTGACCAACGGCACAACCTACTATACTTCTGTAAGAATTGTCACTGCTACAAGAACGCTGAATGCCAGTTCCAGCGACGGCTTTACCTCAATCAGCACCGATGTGCGTGATGGTTCAGGTGCTGATGTCGATTTCATCGCATCTCTCAATGATGTCGACATGAACTGGGACAACCTGAGCATTCCTGTTTCCAGTTACGAAGTAGCTCTTGGAACCTCTCCAGGGGCTGCTGACGTTGCAGGCTGGACCAACGTTGGTCTGGCTTTGAATCATAGTTTTACCGGGCTGTCATTGACCAATGGTTCTGTCTATTACTGCAGTGTCAGAGCCTACGATCCATCTTTAGCGCTGGTTGGAACCTTTGCCAGTGATGGTTTTGCTCCGGCAGTTTCAGTATCTACGAACGTTCGCGATGGAAGCGGCGCCGACCTTGATTTTTCTTTAACTGCTGATTCGGTAAATCTCAACTGGGATGCAATCGCAGGATTTCCGGTCGTTCGCTATGAAGCAGCTCTTGGAACTACGGCTGGCGGCAATGATATTGTCGACTGGACGGATATGGCCCTGGCAACCAGTGGCAATCTTACCGGCTTTACTCTTACGGAAGGCACGACCTACTATTGTTCGGTCAGAGTCGTGCATGCGCTTGGAACTTTGCCGGCAGATTCAAGTGATGGTTTTATCTATTACAAATTTGAGGTTCGTGATGGCGCCGGTGCCGATGAAGATTTTTCCTACAGTCCGGACGCAGTATCGGTAAACTGGGATAGCCTGGCGCTTGGCATTTCTGCTTATGAAGTTGCCGTTGGTACCGCTCCCGGAGCCGGCGATGTCGTAGGCTGGACCAACGTTGGATTGTCGACCTCGGCAAGTTTTACTGGGTTATCGCTTGTAAACGGCACCATGTATTATTGCTCGGTAAGGCCGCTCGACGGCGGAGGAACCCCGGTTGCGACCGTGTTTAGCGACGGTTTCCTTACAACGATTCTTACTACGGTCAACGTAAGAGACGGCCTTGGGCCGGACATAAATTATTCTTATCTCGAAGATCGGGCCGAATTCAACTGGGATCACCCGGCTTCAGCGATTATTCGTTATGAAGTTGCCGTGGGCACGACCAAATACGGAACTGAAGTGCGTGGCTGGACAGATGTTGGTCATGCTAACCAGACTGAGATTACCGGTTTATCTCTTGCCAGCGGAACCAGATATTTTGCTACGGTTCGCGGGATTAACTCTTTTGGTCAGGTTGAGGCTTTCGGCGGTTCAGAAGGCTTTTTGGCCATGCGCGACCAGGTTCTGGTTGATACGGCTTCGCAAACCTATTTCCACAATGCCCGGGTTTTCGACAACATAGATTTTACGACCGACCCAGGCTCGATCAGGCCGAAGATATTATCTAATTCGGGTGGTGGCGCAAATTACTGGCGATATAAAATTAAGGTGACCGTCACCGAGCCAGGCGTAACTCAAAGAATCAATGCGCCATGCCGCATTCAACTTACCGGTCTGGCAGGAATGGCGAATGTCAGAGAGATTCGCGTCACTGACGAATTTGGCAATGAGATTCCCAGATTTAATCTGAACACGAGTGTAACGGACCCGGACATTGTTTTTCTTGTAAACATGGCTGCTGGAGAATCTCGGGATTACTGGATTTACTGGGGCAACCCGGCTGCCACAGACCCTGCTTATGGTTTTTCAAACAATGCGAATCAAATTTCCGTTTATCAATGGACTCCCTATTATTCGCGCAAAAACCTGGCTCCAGGTATGGAAGCCGCACCATTGGCGTTTAATTTTGGCTACAGTGGCGGAGTTAACTTCGAGAGAGGTGGAAACTATACCTATTATCGTGACGATGCCCGTAGCGATGCCTTCAATCTTCCCTGGGCCTTCTATTTCTTTGGCGTGAACTACCAGACGAACTGGCGTGCCAACACCAACGGATTGTTGTATCGTTCGTCTACAAACTACGGCGATTATAGCAATACCTGGAACGAGTTTATTGGCAATCGCTGGGGACAATTGATTGCTCCGCTCTGGATCGATCTGAAATACAACGATGCAAATTACCCGCAAAACCCCGGTGTTTATCGTGATCAGATGTCTGGGCCGGATCGCATGGTTTTTACCTGGCGCACGAATCGCTACACTGCCGCCGACGACATTTACATCTTCCAGGCCATTTTGTATTCGACCAGTGATATTGCTTTCAGGTATGACTATTTGAGCCCGAAGGGCGTAATCGGCCCCGGCGGAACCGATCAGCCGGTTAACACGGTTAACACGGTTGGTATTTCTAATAACGACAGCACACGATGGTTGATCAACACTCCATTAACGGTAGGTATCGGGAAAACACCGACAGCTTTTTATCAGTGTTCCGATGCGTTCAGAAATTCTTATACGGTTCATTACCCTTATGCCGGCGGCGCAGCGGGCTCTGCCTGGAACGAAATCGCCCATTTCGAATCGATGGTTTTCGATTCAAGAACCGCTAGCCCAATCTGGAAAAGTATTGAATATGATTGCACCGGTGACGCCAATAACCGGCTGGTAATTTATACGCGAAGTGGCCCGACACCTCTGCCGGAGCTTGGCGGTTGGTCCGCATGGGCGCCAACTGCTACGGTTACAGCCCCTGGATCTACACCAATTTCATATACCGAAAGGTATATTCAATACGCAGTTGGTTTTGAGAGATACAATACTGCAGGAGCTTTGCCGGTTCTAAACGAAGTTCGGTTCATTCACGGCGGCATAAGTATAGATGAGATTATTGCAAATACTCCTGATGGGGTTTCTCAGGGACAAACTGGTATTCCGGTCGAAGTTAAGGTGAGAAATTTCTACAGCCAGCCGGTTGATCTTGATTCGATCGAGCTGACTTTCAGCCTGGGCACCTATACTCAGGCAATCACCGGGCCTGCATTGCCGACGTCTATTCCTGCCGGCGACACGATTTCAGTGTTTTTTACCGTTGATGTCGATGTAAACTCTCCGATTGGCACGGCGACTGTCGAGGCCATGGCAACCGCTACTGCCATTGCTCCTGCGATGATTTTTACCGATACTGACGCACAATATCCTCACGAATGGCGAGTTAGAAGCAAGGCTCAGCTGGTCATAAAACAGGTCGAAGCCACGGAAACTTTTGTTAATAAGGGGCAAACAGATATTTACGTCAGGATGTTGATTGCCAATCTTGGTGAAACGCCGTTTGAGCTGACCAATGCTTCGCTGACTTTCACGCTTGGTTTGTATAATCCGCCGACGGTATTGCAAACGCCGCCATTAGGCACGATTATTCCTGAACTCAGTGAGTTTACCGCCACATTTACGGTTAATATCGATCCTCTGAGCCCTTCAGGGGTTGCCATTATTGGCGGCGTTGCCTCGGGAACCAGTACTTTTTCTGGTCTGGTAACCGAAGATCTGATTGCGAGCATAACCGACTCATGGACTATTCAGAATCCAGCCCAAATGGTTCTTGAAGAAGTCGTTGCTTCTACGACGGTTTATCGTGGACAGACCAATACACCGGTGTTTTTGAGGGTTTCGAATCAGGGTGAAGCCAATGCCCAATGGCAGTCTTCAAGTATTATTCCATATCTTTCACTGGGTACTTACGATGCTGAATACCCGATTACCGCGTTTGATATTTTCATTGCCGGTGGTTTTGAAGCAACGGCACGTTACGGGGTTGATATTTCACCGACCTCAGTCACTGGTATTTCTATTGTTGATGCTTCAGTTACCGGCATAGACGTTAATAGGGGAAATGTCATCGGCTGGACCAATGCGCTCATTCCCGGTGAATGGACTATTCTTGCCGAGAAGGTGACTACTTACAAGGACGCTGCCTTTACTCAGGCTCAAGATAGCTTTAACCGTCCTTCTGCGGGAACTTTAACCATTTATGCCAAGGCTGAAAATCTCAATCCTTTCAGTGACTTTGTTGTGCGCTGGATAGATCCTTTCGATGCTCAGATATACACCTCGGTTCCTTTAACGGCCGATGCTTCTGGAACAATCGTGCATCAGTTCGATATTACAACTACTTCAGACTACGGCAATTACAAGGTCAGGATCACCAATCCGATCAATACCGTAACTTCTTGTGAAAACGCTTTTGAAGTCGTTTCTCCAGCTGTATTGGGAGCTCTATTTTCAATGCCGGCCAGAGTTACTGTCGGGCAACCTTTTGTCGCTTCATTTACCTTTGATAATACCGGTGGAGCAGATATCGACAGTGCTTATGTGAGTGCACTTGAATTATTCGGACCTGGAACAGCGCTGCAAACCAGCGGTGTTCCACCCTTAACCAATGTGCCTGGAAATGGTCAGGCCACGGTGACTTATGATTTCACCGCCCAGACTGCCGGAAACTTTTCTGCCTCGGCTACTGCCTACGGATTCGATGCCAATTCGGGTGAATTTCTCACAAGTCCGGCAGTTACCAGTAACATTTGTATTATCGAGTCACCGCCAAATGTGATTATCGATTCAGTAACCGCTGTGCCCACCGTTGTTTATTTGAACCAGAAAAATCTCGAAATTCAAGTGGTTGTAAGAAATTCCGGGCAGGCTACGGCTGTGCTTGAAGCAGCCAGTCTGACTTTTGATCTGGGTTTTTATCAGCAGACTGTCGTTTCACCTGCTTTCCCTTATGAGCTTGCCGGTGGCGGAACTACAGTCACAATCATATTCGATGTTTCCGTTGACATCAATTCGCCTTCAGGTTTGTCAACTTTCTTTGCCAATCTGAAATGGTATGACAAAAACTGGAACGAAAATCAGGGCTATATAAATAACTCTGCACCGAGTGACTCCTGGACAATCCAGCCTGTAGGTATAAAGCTATCGGCATTCGTATCATACGATCCGACCCAGGATGATTTCAATCGTCTGCAGAATGTTTCCGTCAGGGCTTATGGCGTTGCGCCTCTTTCTTCATGGTATCGTATCAGATTCTACAATACGCAGATTCCCCAGACCGCAAATAGTCCCGCAGGTTGGGTGAACGTTTCGCCGGCTTTGGCCGCTGACAGTGATGGTTTTGTCGATCACCAGTATACTTTGACAGCGGCTGCGGCAATTGGCACCTGGAGCGTAGTGTTGGAGAACGACCCAGATAACACTGGTAATACTGTTAGTACCATGGTTGGTTTGCAGTATTTCCGTGTTCAGAACCCCGGAAATCTGGTCGCATCGCTAAGTATCTCACCGACTTCGGTTTTTGTTGGCGAAAACTTTACTGTAACCATGATCGCAACAAATACTGTAGTTTCAGGTTCAACCATCGAGAACGCTTCACCGGCGGCTCTGGTCGACGCAACAGCAGAACCAGGATTTGACGGCAGTGCAACTTTGTTGTCCGGGCCAGACCCGGCCAGTGTTACCGTTAAAGCTCTTGAAACTAAAACAATGACCTTTACTTATCGGGCTGATTCGGATACCGGCCTGGCGGGTGCTTTTTATCTGACAAGTGGTTCGGCATGGTATGCTGCGGGAAGCGACAAAAACACCCGGGCAACGGTTTTTTCGGGAGCTGGAGTTTCCAATCCATTAATCATATATAGCCGAAGATTACTGTTTTCGCCTGATGTTCTTGACCTTGGCACAGTCGAATGCGGCGAATATGGTGTTGCTAACGGCACGGTCGACAATATCGGCAACTACCAGCTCGACCACGTAAAATGGATTACGACTGATATGAACGGGCCTGGCAGCTACAAGATCAGCAAAGCCAATCTGACGATGAGTCCGAATCCGATAAATGCGCTTGCCGGCGGGGCAGGTAAGGCTGCCTCGGCGACTTTGTTCATTCCCTATAACAAGGAAGCCGGAACCTACATTGCTACGATGTCGGTTTACAATGATCGCGACACCGACGATCTTCAGGATATTGAAGAAGCCTACGATCTTTTCAACGTTAAGGTCGTAGTGCCTCCGTGTAAAAAAATATTTGTTGCCCAGGATATAGTCGACCTTGGTGCCTGGCCTATCGGTCAGACTTCTCTGGGGCAGCCGGTTAATTATTTCAGCGGCGGCAACATTGCTCTGGACAATGTGAAGTTCATGCAGATCGTTGGCACCAACACGCCACATTTTCCGATCACTCTGACTCCTGATAACCCAGGAGCATTGCCGATTACCGGCTCAGGTGTCGCCAGTGCTGTAGCTGAGAATGTTGCAAATGCCGGCTTTTATATTGCCACCTGGACTGTTTGGAACGACGAAGCCAATTTTGGTATCGTCGATGCCGGCGAGGCCAGCGATACTTTCCAGATTCATGTTCTGGTCGGCGTTATGAATTTTACTCTTGCGCCACTGACTGTCGATGCCGGAACCGTTGAACCATCAGGGTTGAATAGCGGTTTTGGCTTGACGCTTACCAATGACCCGGTTGGCTTGCCCTTAACGAGATTAAAGCTCGATGTTGCTGATTTGAGCGATGGTTCAGGGCATATAATTGCCTCAGACAATATTGCAATATATGAAGTGAATAATCCTATACCTGCTACTGTGGCTGCCGGCCAGGCAATTCCTGTGGATCTGGTGCTTTTCGTGCCGGCAGGAACTTTTGCCGGAACCTATACCGGCACACAGTATATTTATCATGATGATAACGATAATGGGCGCTGGGATGTGGGCGAATTCAGGGCTTCTTTTACGTTGCAGGCCACCGTTCCTCTGGTTCCCAAGGTTCAGGTCATGACCTCGACCGTTGGTATGGGTGGTATCGCACCGGGGACATCGAAGATCGTCAGTTTCTCATGTAGAAATACAGGGAACGTCGATCTGACCGGTCTGATGTGGGAAAAGGTCAAGCTGGTCTCAGGGGCAAATGAAATTCCTGCTGCCAATGCGAGTTTCCCACCCTCGGAAATGTTTTCGGTACCGATCGGCCAGTTCTTTACCCGGCAAATTGAAGTTTCAGTGCCGGCGGGGCAGCCTTACGGCGTCTATACAAGTATTCCCAACCATTTCTGGCTCTTTGCGGATATGGCCCCGACTCTAGATGGTCTTAGATCGGTGGGTGAGGCATCGAGCACCTTTGTGGTCACCTGCGAAGTTGGCGACCTGCTTGTAGACATCCTTGAAGCAAATCTGACCGTTTCCGGTCCGCCTAACGGGGTTTCCACCAGCGCAACCTTCAATGCAAAAAATATCGGTTCACTGGCTTTGGTAAATCTGAAAGCGACAGGTTCGGTTTTAATACCAACTTTGGCTGGACCCATCGACATTCTAGCTTCACAGAATGTATTTACTCCGGTCAATCTTGGTAGCGCAAATGCTGGGCAGACCAGATCAAGTGCGTGGTCGGTGAACATTCCGGCTTTGGCATCGGCAGGAACTTATCTTGGCACTGTTACCGTTTATGAAGATTCCAATAACAATAACCTTCTCGATGGTGGCGAGGCCTTCGATACGGTTAACGTTGAACTTACAGTGCAGTCGCAGCCAGCGATTGACGTCGACAAGACCCTGCTAGATCTAGGTTATGTCGGTAAAAACAATTCAAAGTCAGGCCAGATAGAAATCACCAATGTCGGAAATGTGCCGATAAACACTCTTTTTGTAAGCAAGTTGCCATTGGTGTTTGGCGCCAACAGTATTCCGGTTGCCAGTATCAGTTTTACGACCAGTCCGGCCATGCCTCTGTCACTTGCCGTGGGTGCTTCAACCATTGCTACCGTTACCGTTACCATCGGTGCGGTGCAGGGCGCATTCACATATTCAGGTATTCAGCGAATTTTTGAAGATAGCGATGTTGACACGATCTGGGATGCTGTAGAGGTTTCAGACACTTTTGAATTGCGCATAAGCATAGGTGAGAAACTGATTTACGAAACCAATCTGACCAATCCACCGTTGGATTTTGGTAACCGCGACGTTAACGGACTTTATGCCCAGAATGTAACGGTTTACAGCGGGTCGGCTGTGCCTTTGAACCGGGTTAAATGGCAGGTTCTTTCCGGGTTTTCAGGGACCTATTACAATTTCCCAATCGCCAGCCTTACTTTCACTCCTTCAGCCTCTCAGTTTATTGATGGTTTCAACAGCCGCATTTATCAGGCAAATGCCGATGTTGGGTTTGTGCCTGCCGATGTTTATGTGGCTACGGCGTCATTCTACGATGATGACGATAACGATGACATAATTGACACTGCTGAAGCTTCGATGACTTTTCAAATTTACCTTACCGTTAACCCGGTCTATGACCTGAATATTCTCGACGCTGAGGTCGATTTTGGCACTGTTGCCGCGGGCGACACGGTTGCAAAGGAAATCGGTTTTCAAAATACCGGAAACATTCAGCTAAGCAACTTCAGTTGGGCTTTCTCGAACCTGAATAAGCTTCCGGATCAGATTTTGACCACGGATATGACCTATTCAATGACCTTTTCGCCTGATCCGGTTCCACCAGGCGACTTTGCGACGACAACAGTTTCGATCATTGTGCCGGCCGGAAAAGCTGCCGGAGTCTATGGTCCATCTGGCCCACAGACTCTGCAAAGCGTTGACGGCACTTCGCCGAACGACACAACAAATTTCAGGTGTGAAGTGATCAACAGCAGTGCTATAAATTTTGATCTGGCATCTGGCAGCCTGTCGCAGGAAATCGCTACACTTTCATTCAGCGCAGTTGCCCCTAATAATCGTTATTTCATGTCGGCCTGGATATGCCCCGGCAGTGGCAGTGCTCAGTTGTCTTTCGTGACATACAATTCTTTCGGCGATGCGGTTGCGACCTATGGGCTTAACCTGGACTCAGCTGGAACAACCACTCCGGTAAATGTTGCCGACTTTGGTGTCAGTGAAAAGATCGAATTCACTCACCCTGATCACCCGACGGAAACGCTTTATTATTACCGGGTATATTTCGCGTTTCCTTACACATTTGACCCGGCAACGGCAAGTAATACCAGGGTGATTCTCGCCAATACCAGCCCCACTGGTGGCGACAAACATGCAGTCTGGTTCGATGGCTTGCAGCTTGAAAGATCTCTGTATGATGATCAGGAAAAACCAACGAATTATCACCCAATTCGCACTATTTTCTCGCCGAACCGAAAATCGACAATAACAGGTGAGGAGCTCTATCATGAATGGTAAACCGTTTGGAAACAATTTCCGTCTGTTGGCGCTGGTTCTTTGCCTGGTAATCTTGACCACGGTTTCTGCTATTGCCAAAAAAAAGCCGAAAAAAAAGACGCCAGCTACTACCTCGTTCAACGAAAGCCTTGTTTATCAGGAAATACCGCTTGTGCAATTTTCCTCTCCTGCTCCCGATAATCTCTATTTCCTTTCCGGTTGGGTCTGTCCAGGTAGCGGTAGTGCAATGCTGGCACTGGTTACCTACAGCGGTGGTGGCAAAGTTAAAGATTCTGCCGGCGTTGAAATTGCTTCGTCTGGAGAAGTGACACAAATTGGCTTTGCAGATGATGCTGGATTGGCTTAT
>CAZQUE010000107.1:0-13744 GCA_964596185.1 uncultured bacterium
AAACCAGAAAAACGATCGGCAGAAAAATCGCGAATTCTATCGAGTTGAACAGCATTTTACCTGGATTCCCTAGCTCTTTCTGGCGACGCAGTGCCAGCCGAAACAGGCCAGATCATGAGCTTTAGCGGCACGGCGGCCCCGCAGTTTGAAAAAAAGAATGCCTAGCAGACTCAATAGCATTGCCAGCGGCCATAAGGGTTCACGGTATTTTTTCGCCGTTGGGCCGAGTCGAGCTATCTCCTGATGGCAGTAGTCGAACCAGTCACCATTAGGCTCGAGCTTTTCAATTTTCAGGCCATTGGCCGGCAGATGATGCTCATACCAGTAGCGGCTGAAGCCGCTGCAAAAATGATATGGGGCAAAATGCACCAGCGATGCGAATGGAGCGGTGAGAATCATGGTGCCGCCAGGTTTGAGAAGGCGGGCAAATTCCTGCAAAGCAGCAAGCGGGTCGGGAATATGCTCGAAAACTTCGGCGCAAAGAATTGCATCGAAAGAGCCGTCCGGCTCGGGAATATTGCAGATATCACAGACCAGATCGATTTTGCTGGTATCCCAGTTGCCCATCTGCAGGCCTTTGCCGTCGCCGTCACCGGCATATTGGCAGAAATCCTGGGAAACATAATCCAGATGGGCGCAGTCTGGTTTGTAGCGCAATTCGCCGGCGCCGGCGTCGAGAATGCGGGCGCCTTTCGGTATGGCGGCCAGCGCTTCGTGGATCCAGCGATTGCGGTCCAGTTCATTGTGATTGGTAAACAGAAGTTTTTTCAACATCGTTCGTTTCCCCTGGTAGACTTATCGAAGCTCAAGAGGCTTCGCAGCGTAAAAACGAAAAAATGGCGAATCAGCATGTAACCAAGCACCAGAGTCAAGGTTGCTGCCGCCGGCAATGACAGATTAGCAAAGAAAAGTTTGGCCGCACGCCTGAAAAAAGTGCTGCGACAGATATTTTTACCGGTAAGTGAGTAAGCTTTGCGCCTGCCCCTGGTTCCGGCAGTGTAAAGTCGCGCATCGGCGGTTCTGATCGTTCCCCGCGCTGCCGCCTGTAACGAAAAAAAGACATCGCTGAAGTCGAAAAGCTCGAGTTCAAGGTCTTGCATCAGGCTTTGTCTTTGCAGGCCATAAACCAGTGAGGGCTTCATGTCGCGAACCCGGGTTAAAATTCTCTTGCCGGGTGATTGCTGGTCGGCTGCGCTGATTTGAACCATTTCATTGCTGCCGGTTTCAAGATTGCATACTGAAAAATTGCAGAAAGCCAGGCTGCAATCAGGATTCTTATCCATTATCCCAAGCATTTTTTCAAGAAAATCAGGACTCCAGCGATCATCAGAAGCCAGCCAGACGAAAAATTCAGTTTCGCAGGCCCCTTTGACAAAATTGAAATTGTCTACCGGCCCAAGATTCTGGGCCTGACGGAAATAACGAACCCGGCTGTCGCAAGCTGCAAAGCTTTCGCAAATTTCGCGGGTGCCATCAGTTGAGGCATTGTCAGAAACGATCAGGACAAAATCTCTATAGCTTTGTTGAAGCGCCGATTCAATTGCCGCGGCCAGGATTTTTTCGCCGTTATAAACCGGTAGACCGATTGTGATTCGCTTTTGTTCAGGCTTCATTTACGGCAACATCTTTCGCTTTTTTCTGCAGGTAAGATAACAGCAGTTCTCTAAGATCACAAGATACTGCTATCCCGGCGATTATAGCAATTATCCCGCTCAGGGTTATGTATCCCAGTTCGAGGTATTTTCCGTTGAGGGCCGGTTGCCAATGTGCAAAAACACAGACTACGGCAGCCACGCTCAATATTGGCGCGAACAGGTCGTGTCCGAACCAGTGTCCTTTTTCCTGGCCAAGGATGCGGCGAAACATGAAATGTGACGAAATGAAAATATAACCGGCGTTAAGTGCTACCCACACTGCCGCTGCGCCAAAAGCGCCGTATGCCGAGGTTGCCAGAAACATCATCGGAATAAGCACAATAACTGCAATCAGATTGACCTTGGCGGCAAAGCTCGACCAGCCGTAAGCCAGTTGCGCAACGTATGGCATGTGCCAGAGACTGTTAAGAAGGGTTCCGCAGGTCATTATCTTAAGCAGGGGAAAAACTTTGGCGGCAAGCTCGGAATTCCCGGTCCAGATGGCGATGATACGTTCGCCGAAAAAAAACAGGGTCATCGCCGCCGCGCCGCAGGCGACCGTTCCAAGCTGTGCACCACGATGAAAGGTCTTGCCCAGCTCATCGAGACGATTTTGGCTGATAAGTTCGGTCATTCTCGGATAATGGGCCTGGGTGATCGGTGCAATAAGCATTGCCAGAACGTTGGAAACGGTAACGACCAGACTGTAATTGCCGAACTCTTCAAGGGGTAGAAGCTTTGAAAGGATCATTTTATCAACCTGGGTAAGGATAATGGCGAGAAAGGTCGTGGCCATGACCCCGCCGGCAAAACGCCAGACTTTGCGCAGCTCCTGCCGGCAAAAACGTCCAGAACGATCGGCTGCCGGTAAATTTGAATAAACGACGATGATAAAAACCGCCAGAGTTGCGATTGAAACAACACCCTGCCAGATGAAGTAAGCCTGAATGCTGGGTTGGACCCAGGCAAGCACGGCTACGGCCCCCAGGCCACGCATGGTCGCCATGAAAGCGGTTGCCAGATTGAAAATTACCTGCTTTTGCAGGCCAAGAATCGCGCCACGATAAAGGCCTTCAATGAAACGCAAAGCGGTTACCCCACCCATTACCAGAAAAGCCTGGGCAACGGTGGCTGCCGGGAGCTGGTTTGCCTGCAGCCATCTTTGGGCAACCCAGTCGGCGCTGAGCCAGATTCCCAAAACGTAAACGCCGGCGATGCTGAAACAGAGTATTTCAAGACTGCGTAACAAATCGCGAATTGACAAGGATGTGTGGGTGCCACCGGTAAAGCGGGCCATTTCCCGGCTCAGGGTTGTGCTCATGCCCATGTCGAGAAGTGTCAGACAGGCCTGCAGCATGGCATAGAACCCGATCAGACCATAGGCCTCCATGCCCAGATATTGAATGTAATACGGCACGAAAACGATGTTCATGACTGAAGTCCAGCCACTGCCGAAGTAATTGGCGATCACATTTTTTTTCAGAGACATGGTTTTCCCGGCCAGATTGTTTTGCACTGGAAGTGCTAAGACCAGCAGGATACTACAGCAGCGGGCAAAAAACCACCTTGAAAAACCCGGTGGTAAAACATGGTTGATTTATTGGCGGGGCTGAACGATAATGAACAGGCAAATTTGAGGAGAAAACGGGTATAGCATGAGAAATTCCTTATTAACAAGAATCCGTCGCAAGCTGAAGTTCATCAAAGATACATCCTGGGGCAATATCAAGCTGTTTTTCAATCCAAATTGCCGTAAATCTTTTTCGCAATGTGGTGAAGACCTTATCGTCAAGCATATTTTCGATGCTCTGGGAATAATCAGCCCGACTTATATCGATATCGGCGCACACCACCCTTATAAACACAGCAATACTGCCCTTTTTTACGTTACCGGTTCACGTGGGCTCAATGTAGAACCAGATCCCGACTTGTTCGCCCGATTCCCCCACGAGCGTCCCGGCGATATCAACCTTAATGCCGGTATTGCCGCCGAACCAGGCGAGCTTGACTTTTTCGTGATGAAAAACCGTACCCTCAATACCTTTTCCCGCGACAAAGCCCTTGAATACCAGAATGAGCAGGCTCAACCGATTGTCGCCGAAAAGAAAATACCGGTGGTAACCCTGAGATCATTGAATGAAAAGCATTGTCCCGGCCAATTCTGGGATTTCATGAGCATCGACGTCGAAGGCTTCGAAATGGACATTCTTCAAAGCCATGACTGGTCAGAGCCTTCTCCGAAAGTTATCTGTTGTGAGACCATATCATTCTCAACTTCGGGGCATGGGCAAAAGGATCGGCAGATTATCGACTTTCTCTGTGGGCAAGGCTACTTTGTTTATGCAGACACCCATGTCAACAGTATCTTTGTTAAAAAAGATCTCTGGGAAGGCTGACCGCGAAGGCTTTGCGCTTCGATCAGAGCTGGCCGATGCCGGCGAACCAGGCGGCGGCGACGAACAGTGCCATGTTTACCGTGACGAAAAACAGGGTTATTTCATGATGTGAATAGCCCTTTTGCGCGGCAAGCTGGTAGAAATGCTGACGATGCGCCTGCCAGAAACGTTCGCCACGCAGCATTCTTTTCAGCAGCGTTATCGAGGCGTCGCCCCAGAACAATGCCATCAGCACAAGATAAGTCTTGAAGCCGGCGTCCCAGCCCGGGCCCGAGCCTATTGCCAGACAGCCGAAAGCATAGCCTAAAAAGCCGCTGCCGGCATCGCCCATGAATATCCTCGCCGGCGGCCAGTTCCAGAAAAGAAAGCCGAGCGCCGCCGCCGCTAATACCCAGTTGATCGCCAGAGTCGGCTGGGTGCCGACACGACCGGCGATGTAGCCGGCGCTTAGGCCGATGAAAACTGCTTCAGCTCCGGCCAGACCGTCGAGGCCATCCATGAAATTGTAGAAATTGATCGACCAGGCCACCCATAACCCGGCGAGAAAGCGATAAAGAATCGGAGTGTCCGCGGGCATCAGCCAGTTTACCGCCCAGGCTGCGGCAACGATATGCACAATGAAACGCTTGGCCGCCGAAAGACTGTAACGGTCATCGAGCCAGCCGACCCAGACTACCGCCAGACCGCCGCCGCTTATGGCCCAGACCCAGTTGGGCGGCACCAGATGCGAACGCACGCTGCCGAGAAAGGCGATGGCAACAATCGCCGCTACCGCCATCGGCATCCCACCTCCACGCGGCATCGGCTGAACATGCGAACTGCGCTCGTTGGGCGTGTCGATGAGAATGGCTTTTTTTTGTGAAATGCTGCGCATCATACCGCAGCCGATACTGGCTGCGACGGTGGTGATCATGCAGACGATCACCAGCAGAAACGGCACCTGAATGTAAATGTTGTTTACCATGAATTAAAGTCTTGTCCAGTCTGTGGGAATCAGGTCGCGATCGGAAAGGTGACCGGCGGCGAACCAGCGCTGCGGCGCAATGACGATTTTCGTCGGGTTCTCATTCAACCATGCCGCCCACCAGCTAAAGGTCGAGTTGGCAATGATATTATGCCGGCAGCAGCTCATCAACATCATGTCGAAATGATTCGGACGGTTTTCATCGGGCTCGACGAAAAACAGGTCGCTTTCGCCCTTTAAAACCTCTTTCGCCGCACCAATGTCATCGGAAAAAACGAAAAACTCCGGTTGCTTTTCGCGTTTGCGCACCAGCGCGATTGCCTGCAGATAATAATCGGCCTCACAGATACCGTGGTAATTCAAGGTATGCTGATTGCTGACATAATCACCGCGGCGCAGATGAATGCCGACCGAATTGCTTTTCTTGATTCTTTCAAGTAACCTGCCGTCGTTGAAGCTGTCCTGGCGAAAGTTGAAGCAGGCCCTGACTTCTTTGGCAAAATCCTGAAAATATCGCGGAGACTGCCAGTCGCCTTCAAGAAGGCACGGGCGCTGATGTTGCATTAAAGGGGGCCAGAAATGGTAATGCGGCTCGACGATCCAGGTGCCGGCCCCGGGTAACCGCCGATAAAAGCGACGCAGAGACGGGTTGCGGTGAATGAATCTTTTCCAGCCGAGAACCTGGGTCAAATCCCTTGTCGATGCGGTTTCAAAGCGGTGATGAAAGACGTCGGCAAGTTCAAAGACCCTGTTTTGACGATACATCCGGTAATAGGACGGGTCGACTTTGAGCTGATGCCCATGTCTGAGCGCCAGCGCCTGTGCGGTAGCGAACTGGAACATCTGATTGCCGAGTCCGCCGCTCAAGAATGAAATAATCATTTTTTTTCGACCCCGTTTCCTAGAAGAACCACTTCAACGGGAACCAGCGCACCCACGAAGCATTGCGGCAGTAATTTACCACAAAACCGGCGTTTAGAACACAGATTAATGTAATAAGCGTTTTTTTGAGGTTGGAAACAGGCAGCGGTCGCAGTGCCCGGAAAACCGTGCGGCCATCGAGATGCAGCGAACGATAAATGAACCAGGTCAGATGCTGACGAACTGCCGCTTTGGCCTCAACATCATCGAGTTGCTGATAGAGTCGGTGTAGTTGCGCGGTTATGGCTATAAATTCATCGCGACTGATGCTTTGGCGCTCATCGACGAGACAGGCGAAAAACGGCATGTCCCTGACCAGCGGCGATTTTTGCCAGTAATTGCTGGTAACCCGCACCCTGGTGTCGGTCTGGGCATCTTTTTTTGCCGTCGAAACCTGCTCTTCATGCACGCGATAGCGTAAAACCCTTTCGGGGATATTGGTCATCGGCACTCCGGCCAAAGCCAGTCTGGTCCAGAGTTCGTAGTCTTCGGCGTGCAAAAAATCGGCAGAGTAGGGGAATTTTAGCGCCAATTCTCGTTTAATGATGATTGTTGGGTGCGCAAACGCTGATCTGAAGAGGAGCCAGGCGTATATGCCCTGAGTTGAGGCCGGAAACACCCATGAATGACCGGCGTCGATACCGATGCGTTCGATGATGCCGCCGCACAGGTCGGCCTGCTGTTTTTCGGCCCAGGCAATTTGCTTTTCGAGGCGCTCGGGCAGGCAGATATCGTCGGCATCGATGCGGGCTATCCAGGTGCCACGGGCGGCGCGCACGCCCTCGTTTAAGGTTGCGATCAGGCCGCGGTTTTCCCGGCTAATGATGCGGGTTCTGGGTTCAGAGGTTGCAAAGTCGCGCAAAATTTTCCCGCTGTCGTCTTTCGAGCCGTCGTCAATGGCGATCAGTTCCCAGTTGGTGAGAGTCTGAGCCTTGATTGAATCGAGGGTCTGCGGCAGATAGGTCGCGCCGTTATAAACCGGCAGAATTATTGAAACCAGAGGTGGCATGTCAATTTTCGCTGCTTTTCAAATTTGTCGCAAATTATAACACAGACGACCGGGTTCGTCAGGTCTGGTTTTGATTGAAACTTTATTTTGCCGGTTTTTCGTGGTATTCTGTCGAGCCATAAATCAACTAAGGACCTGCAGGACAATGAGCAAAGGGCGACTGTTATTCGTAGTTACCGAAGACTGGTATCTGACCATGCATTTTCTGCACATCGCCAAAGCCGCGCAAAATGCCGGCTGGGATGTCACCCTGATTTGCAACACCGGTCAGAAAGGCACCCATGCCCTCGACCAGATTCTCGATTCTGGCCTGCGCTTCGTGCCGGTCAAGCTGTCGCGCTCGGCGATTTCGCCGCTGAATGACGTAAAAACTTTTCGCAAAATCTTTAATTTCGTTAAGGAGTGGCGGCCGGATCTGATTTTTTCGGTGGCGATCAAGCCGATTCTGATTAGTGGCCTGATCTCGCGCTGGTTCGGGATACCGCTGCTGGCAATGATGACCGGGCTTGGCTACGTTTTTTCTTCAGATACGCTTAAAGCCGCTCTGGTTAAGCCATTCATTCGTGGAATGCTTGAATTCACCTTTGCCAGCCCGCTGAGCCGATTGCTCGTTCTCAACTCCGAGGATACCGCCTGGGCTGAAGAGAATCTGCGGGTGCGTCGGGGTGAAATCAAAACCCTGCCCGGTATCGGCGTCGATCTCGAACGTTTCAACGTCGCCCCCGAGCCTGAAGGAGTTTTCACTCTCGCCTATGTCGGGCGGATGCTCAAAGACAAAGGACTTTACGAGCTTATCGATGCGATCAAGCTTTTGCAGCAGCAGAAGGTTGTCGTAAAACTGACTCTGGCCGGGGCGCCTGATCCGTCTAATCCCGCTTCGATAAAGGAAGAGGTCATACTTGAATGGCAACGCCAGGGACTATGCGAATACGCCGGGCATATTACCGATGTTCCGGGTTTTCTCAACCGGGCGCACGCACTGGTTCTGCCCTCATACCGCGAAGGCATGCCGACCTGCATCATCGAGGCCTCGGCTTCAGGTTTGCCCTGCATCACTACCGATGTGCCAGGGTGTCGCGAGGCGGTAATTCATGGTAAAACCGGTCTGATCGTGCCGCCGCGCCATGCAGCGAAGTTGGCTGAAGCTATTGCCAAACTTGCTGCTGACGATGAATTGCGTCGGCAGATGGGCCGGCAGGCCCGGCAAATGGCCATCGATTTGTATTCGCAGCAGATCGTGCAGGCGCAGATGCTGCAGTTGTTCGACGAATGGTCGATGCGGAGGCGCTCATGAACGAGATTGCGCCGCTGTCATTGCCGGCCAGAGTTTCAGCCTGGGCGGGCCGGCTGTTTTTGCTGTTCTTTGCCGTTTATACCCTGTATCGTCAGGGCTCCGGCCTGAATTTGTTCCAGGTCGGGCAGCAGCTGCTGGTGGTCGGGTTGCTCGTCTGGCGGGTGCGCCGGCAGTCGTCTTTGCCGTTGATTCCGGATTTTTTTCTCGTGGCCTTGCCTTATTTCTGGCTGTTGTCGCTTTATCCGGCGGTAACCGACTGGTTTTCGCTATGGCAGTTGCCGCTGCTTGCAGTTTTTGCTCTGACGATGCTGTCCGGGTTACCGCGCCTGCGCCGGGTAGAGGCCAACGTTTGGCAGGGCACGGTCATTGCGGCTGGCTTCATTTTGCTTTATGCGACCATGCTGCGCCAGTTTTTTCCCCTTTTTAGTCCTGAACTGTTCAGGCTGACCCTTCTCAACTGCGCGGCCTTTTTCTGCGGCCTGCCGGTATGTTACCTCTCGCTGCAGACTTACCTGACGGATCAGAGCTAACCTTTTGGCGTATACTCTCACGAAGACACAAAGACACTGAGAATAAAAAATAGTTTCCAGAAGATAAGCTTTTTTGTGACCTGGTAGCCTTTATCATAAAAAACATTTGCCGGCAATAAGATTGAAAAGGAGATTTTCCTTTCAATTCGACTTGTACCGCAAGATTTTGAGAATTATGACTGTTGATGTTTTATTTTTAATAAGCTAAACTCAAAAAGGTTGAGAGGCCACGATTTCAGAGCGTTTCCGGTTCGGGAACCGTCGGATTGAGCAGCAGGCCGGTGGCAAAAAAGGCCATCATCGCCACTTCTTCGTCACCCCAGCTGTATTCGGTCAGTCCGGTCATGATAAAAGCGGCAAAAACGGCGGCAGCACCGAGGCTGAGGCGTGAGTTCCAGGTCGAAACGACATTGGCGACAGTTTTAAACATAAATTTGAATGTGGCAACAAGAAAGATAAAAAAGGCGCACAGCCCGATCAGGCCGGTCATGGCATAAATCTGCATGAAATTGCTGTGCTGATGACCGAAGATCAGAAAATCGTATTGCCGTTCGTAATCCGAGGCCAGTTCGTAGAATTTTTTCTTGACGTTATTCATGCCGACGCCGAAGATCGGGCGGTTTTCGGTCATTTTGAAGCCGCGCTGCCAGATGTTCAGACGCAGATAGTTCGAAACGACTGCTGCAGAGTCATTACTGGTCAGAGGTCGGTTCAATGCTTCAAGAGTTTTGCTGACGCTGAAACTTTCGATACGACTGCGCAGGGCCGGGGTGAACCAGATCGCCGGCGCGGTGATCAGGCCGAGAACCAGCATGATCGGCAGCATTTTGCGCGGAAATCTGACCGTAAGCACGAGAACGCCGCTGAGAAAGCCGAGCCAGGCCCCGCGTGACATTGTCGAGATCATCGAAGCGACCACCAGCAGCAAAGAAATCGAGAGTCCGGCGAAAGCGGCGTTGCCGGAGGTTCCGGCCAGCAGCCAGGACATGATAACGATTGCTACCATCGCCTGGCACTCTCCGAAGGTTATCGAGGTTGAGAAAAAGCCGCGCGCCCGGTCATTGAGCATTTTGCCCATGGCCACGTCGGTCAGTGCCAGTATCGCGGTCAACGAAGCGGTGACGACAAAGGCGGTCAGCACCTTTTTTTTGAAGCTGTCGCTCATTGGCGGCCAGTAAGCCAGATAAAAGACGAACAGGACCAGAAACTTTTTCATTTCCGTAAAAGCACGCAGATGTTCGTCGGCAGTGAATACCGAGAACAGTCCGGCCAGTGCCAGAAAGAAGAACGGCGTGGCCAGCGGCGCGGCGCGAAGCTTCAGCGCATTTTTGCGCCAGAGTATCGTCGTGCCGATCAGAGTGAGGCCCAGCGCAACCTGGCTCAGGCTGATCGAAAAATTGCCGACGATGGCAAAAAGCAGCAGGCCCCAGGCAACCAGGCGCATGGCGGCGCCGTTTCCGGTCAATGCAAGTGTGGTCATTTCAGGCGTTTGAGCCATGCCGACGGCCAGTGAGTGATATTGTGCTCAAGATCGCTTTCGTTGAACGGCCAGGCCGGCTGCTCGATGACGAAATCCGGGTTGGCGGCGGCAAAGTCGATTGCGGCATTGGTCGGGTTGTCGGTCTGCCAGTTGGCACCGGCTCGCGGCACGTCGTGCAGATCTTTCATGATACCGTCGGTAGCGACGATGTAGGAGCCCGGGGTAACCATGCCGGCATAGGCATTGAGTTCGTCGAGAACATGCTGGTAGCAGTGGTTCGAATCGAGAATGACCAGCACGGTTTCGCCTGGTTTGATGAGATCTTTGGCTTTCTGCACGATTTCAGGGGCGGTCGAGCTGCCTTCGATCATGGTTATATAGGAATAAAGCTCGTGAGCTTCAATCGCCGCACGGTTGTGTGGGCGAATTTCGATGTCGATACCGATGACCCGGCCTTTTTCCATGGCTTTGCACAGACTTGCGTAGAAGATCAGCGAGCCGCCGTGGGCGATGCCGGTTTCAAGAATGACATCGGGTTTGAGGTGGTAGATGACTTCCTGCATTCTGATCATGTCTTCGGGCAGTTGAATTACCGGTCGGCCGAACCAGCTGAAGGTATACTGATACTTCTGGTTCCAGCCGGTTTTGACCCACTCGTGCGTGATGATTTCGAAAGCTTCTTTTGAATAAAGCGGCATTTGCTGCTGCCGGCCGTTGTCGTCGAGATGCAGCGTCTGTTTTTCAGTGTCGATGGTAATTTTCATTTGTTTTCACCTGGTTCTGTTATCAGTTCGGCTTCAATACCCTGCTTCTGCAGCAGAGCGGAAATCTCGCCGAGGTAGTTGGGATTCATGACGATGATGGTGGAATTCTTCAGTTCTTTCAGCCCGGCGGGGCCAATTACCGGATGCGCGGTTGCCGGAACGAAGCGGCCCTGCTTGTCCGGATTTACGTCGACCAGGGCTTCGATAGAACGGCGTTCCCGGTCGAAAAGATTCACGAAAGTCACTCCTTTGGCGCCGGCGCCCCAGACCAGAATCGGACCTTTTCTGCTTCGATTCTGCAAAAGCTCCTGCCAGCTCTGATTCTGCTGTTGCGCCGAGCTTTTGAAAGCGGCTAACAGTTGTGCCGTCGTCTTCGGGTCTGCCTGGTATGGTCGGCCTGGTTGGCGATTTTCAGCTTCCAGCCAGAGATACTGGTCGGAAAAAACCGCTTCAACCTTCTTAACGCTGAATCCGGTTTTCTCGAACAGGAACTTGAGTGACTGGGCTGAGAAGATCGAGCAGTGCTCGTAAAAGAAATCCCAGATCGTTCTGGTTCTGAATATCCAGTCGATGCAAGGGGTTTCGAAAAACAGGCGGCAACCGGGAGAGCTGCGCAGGGCCATGGCTATTTCGCGTAAAAATTCGACCGGTTCGTTGACGTGCTCGATTACATGCCGGCAGATCAGGGTGTCGGGTTCAATGTCGACACAGCTGTGGTCGAAATATTTTTTGACGAAACGCAGTCGCCCGGAAAATAGCGATTCTTCGCCTTCGTAGGCAGGGTCAAAGCCGATTCCCGTGTTTTCAAGCTCGGTGTCGGCGATCAGGTCTTTGAGGAAAAAACCTTTGCCGCAGCCGGCTTCGACGATTCTGGCGTTTTTAACTCCGGCAGCGATCAGGCGATTCTTCATCTGCTCGAGATGGTCGACGAAATGACCGGAGGCTTCCTGGGTATTGTTGTAACTTGCACTGTATTGCATCAGTTGCGGATCGAAAGCGCGGTTGAAGACAAAACCGCAGTCTTCGCAAAAACTCATTTGCAGATCGCCAAGAGCGCAGCTCAAAGCTTCTTTTTCGCTGCGGTAAAGATTGTTCTGCTGCACCGGCACCCGGTCTCGGCGCAGGAACAGCTGTAATCGAGCTGATTCGCAGACAGGACAATTCAATCGTTCAGCCATGCTTTTTCCACCATTCTACCGTTTGTGCGAGCCGTTCTTCAATGGTGAATGCCGGTCGCCAGCCGACTTCATCGTTGAGGCGGCCGGTGTCGGCGACAATTGAAAGCGGCTCATCGGCGGCGGTTTCGATCTGGCCGAACTTCACTGCCCCGGGGCGTGAGCACAGCTCTTCAAGCAGATAAGCGACTTTTTTCAGGGTTATCGGCTGCCCGCCGATGTTGACCGCGCCGGTTACTTGTGAAGCTAACAGTGCTGCAAAAGCTGCGCCGGCATCGATGGACGAGAGAAAATCGCGTAACTGGTTGCCGTGGCTGCATGGCGCATCCAGACCGGCAAGCAGATTTTTGATCAGTGAAGTTACGAAGCGTTTCTCGTTTTCGTGCGGTCCGAAGAGAAAGAACAGCCGGCCCCAGGCTGCCGACAGATCATGGGCCTGCGCGAAAGCCTGTAAAAGATTGGACATTGCCAGTTTGCAGTGCCCGTAAACCGTTTTTGGCAGGGTTACCGAACTAAGTTCATTGCACATGCCACGGTTCCAGGCGTATTCAGCACAGGTACCGGCCATGACCACGCGTTTGCCGCCGTTGGCGGCAAAACTCTGTAGCAGGGCGTATGAACTAAGCAAAGATTTAAAGTTTTCATTTGACGACCAGTATTCGCCGTGTCGGGTAAACCAGGCGAAATGCAGCAGTGAATCAGCTTTTATTTCGGCCAGCAAGGAGTCGACTTCGGCCTCGTTGCTGAGATCGAGTCGGTGCCAGTGTACCTGGCAAAATTCCTGGCGTAAATTGGCCAGGTCGATGGCATGAATTTCATAACCAAGCTCGAGTAGTGGTTGCAGGCTTTGGCGGCCAACGAAGCCGGCTGCGCCGGTCACTATTACTTTTTTCATGGCAATACCGGCAATTCAAGGTCTTTGGCGGCGATGACGCTTACGGGCAGCGGCCAGTTCAGGGCGAGTTTCGGGTCGTCGTAGCGCAAACCGCTCGCTACTCCGGGGACGAAAAAATCGGCCATCTGGTAAAAAACCTCGCTGTTGTCAGTCAGGGTTTGAAAACCGTGTGCAAAGCCTTTTGGCACGAATAGCTGGCGGCGGTTTTCGGCGCTGAGTTCAACCGCGAAATGCTGCAGGCGGGTCGGCGAATCCGGGCGCAAATCGACGATAATGTCATGGATTGCGCCCATGGTGCAGCGCACCAGTTTGGCTTCCTCGTGGGGCGATTGCTGAAAGTGCATGCCGCGCAGAGTGCCCTGTCGGTGATTGAACGAGATATTGCACTGGACAAAGCGTTCTGGCAGGCCATGTTCGGCAAACTCGCGTGCGCAGAAAGAGCGCGCAAAAAAGCCGCGTTCATCATTGTGGCACTCGGGCTCTATCAGCCAAGCGCTTTCCAGGCCGGTCTCGACAAAGTGCAAAACAACCTCCAGGGGTTCCAATGTTTGGCTACTATAATGCAACTACAGGCATTTTTCAAGTTCGATTGTTTTGCGAAGCCAACCTTGCGCGTAATTTTTGTCGAGCCGGCTGCGGTCGGGTGATGCTTCGTTCGCGTTCGTGCTCGTGCTCGTGCTCG
>CAZQUE010000108.1:0-13735 GCA_964596185.1 uncultured bacterium
AAATCACCTAATGGGTTAAGAATGCAAACTACTCAAACGCTTTTATAAAGACGAAAAAAAAGGGAAAGGATTATTCCAAAATTATTTCAGGGAATGCCGAAAAATAGCAACGCTATTTTTCGGGGCCGGGGTACCCTTGTGTAAAAAACAATATTCATTATAATTAGAAAAAAGTCGGAGATCGCCATGCAGCTTGCACGCAAAAATATTGTTTTCATCAGCCTGCTGATTGTATTCAGCCTGATTCTGGCGCCCATTGTCGAGGCGGCAGAAATGTCACTGTTTCAGCGCCTGAAGCTCAAGACGGAGCAAAAGGTCGAGCAACTGCAAAGTCGGGAATGGTGGATAACCAAAGCGGTGAGCAAAGCTGTCGGTTTCGTTGCCGGTAAAGCCGGTGGCGCTGTTGGTGCAGCAATTGGTTACGTTATCGGTGCGGGAATGGGCGGTCCGGTGGCCGCAGGTGCCGGAGCCATGATTGGCTTTCGAATTGGTGATATAGTTACAAAAACTTTCGCTAAAGCAATTTCCGAGTTGGTTACCCAATGGAAACTCCGAGACCAGCGACCGGTAAACCTGGGAACGGTTATCGATGCGGTCAAGACTGTTAATAAAGCTTCTCTTTCAGCAGAGTCGGTGGGCGCGGTCGTTGGCGACCTGATTGGCGGCACCATGGGTGCTGCGGCCGGCATAGCCCTTCTTGCCGGAACCGGTCCAATAGCATTGCCTATTTTGGGCACCATTTCTGCTGCTTATCTTGGCAGCAAACTGGGGAAAGCAATTTTTGGGGGAATCGGCCGCTGGATCGGCAGAAAAGCTCTTAAAAAAGGCTACGAAGCCTATGCTGCCGATGAGCCCGAAGATAGTAACGCTGAACAGGGTTTGATCAAAGTTGACGATGCCTCTGGCATGGTAAATGAGAAGACTGATTCAGGCATTGAACAGAACGGGCCAACAACGACAAAATCTGCTTATGAGGCACGACTTGCCTACGAACAGGCTTATAAGGAATACATTGCCGCAGTAACTTCTAAAACTGCTTCTGAATCAGAAAAACAGCAGAAACTCGTTGAATATCAAAAAGCATTAAAGGCTTACCAGACCGGGCAAGTCCCAAGTAGTGCACAGCCCTGAAAATTGCTTTTTTATCGGCATTTTCGGCTGAATCTAATCTTTCTTTAGGATTCTTCGATGACTGCTCTTGCCAAATTTTCCACCAAGGGTTAAGTTGACCATTCCTGCAGCTGAAAAAGTTAAATTTTTTGGAGACAAAATCGTTGACCATATCTGCAAAATTATCGAAGAAAATCAGCTTTGTTATATTGTTTTTTTGTGTTTTCGGTCTAAGGCTATTCGGTGCTTTACCTGAACCGACCGAAGCTGAGAAAGAATTTGATCGGCAGTTGTTTAAGAGAAGGCTCGTCGTTGCTTTTTCAAGCAGAATTAACCCGTTATCTTCTTCGCAGCAAGCTGAAAAAGAAAGATTCTTCAATGCGCTTCGCGAAAAAAAAGAGTACAACCCCATTTTTGCTTACAAAGAGATTCCGCAAAAACTGCGAGATTTCTATTCTGAAGATCTGAGGGCGCCTGAAAAAGGATTCTATGGTGAGATTCTCAAAAATAGTCTGTGCGGATTGAAAACCAGTGCTGCCATGCTTTTAACTACAGATACAGAAGAATTTACCCGACTTTCTTTGAGCCTTTATCCTGCGCCAGAATCTGATTTGATTCTCGAAGCACAACGAATAATCAGGTCGGTCAAGATCCCTGATGATGAAAAAAATCTTACTGCGGTCGAATTGAAGGCTCTTCTTGAAGAAGGGCTTGTTGAATATGGCCTGAAAGACTGGGAAGTTGTTCTCGCCGAGGATATGAGTGCCAGAGCTTCGGTTCTTCCCGCTTCAATGCAGGTAAAAATCAATGCATCTTCCCGATTTTCCCAGCGCGATGCAATTCGTCTCAAACTGCACGAAATTGGGGTGCACGCTGTCAGAGCTCATAATGGCCAAAAAAAGCCTTTGACCATATTTGCCACCGGTTTACCCGGCTATTTGGCTACTGAAGAGGGGCTGGCGGCTTACAATGAATACCAGAACGACATAGACGATGGGCTGCCGTTATTTGCGCTAAGAGTTCTTGGAGTGCACTGGGCTCTGCGCCATTCTTTTGTCACAACTTTCAAGCTGGTGCGGCAGGCTTGCGGTGACGACGAAGTTGCCTGGCAGATTACTTTGAGGTGCAAAAGAGGACTTCGAGATACAAGTCTGCCCGGTGCATACACCAAAGATCTTTCTTATCTGCGGGGTTTTCTGATGATAAAAAAGGCTGTCAAAAAAGACCCGGCGATTTTCAACATTCTTTTGAATTCCGGAAAGACCAGTTTAAGCTATCTTGCCAGTTTGAATATCAATTGATGGGTTTGTAACTGTCCATGAATAAAACAAAAACTTTTCTCTGGCTCATCATTTTTTGCTGTTGCTGTGCTTGTTGCATGGCACAGGAGTCTGCAGATACGCTGGATATCGCGCTGATATCTGACATCAATGATTCCTATGGTTCGCAGACCTATAGTTCTCAGGTTTTTTCAGCCATTGATTTTATTGGAAAAAGCCGACCTGACCTGGTGCTTTGCGTGGGCGACATGATCGCCGGCCAGAGTCTCAAGCTTAATGAAGATTCAATCATAGCCATGTGGAGTTCTTTCGACGGATTTGTGCGCCAACCCTTGCGGAAAAAAGGCATCGAAGTCGCCTTTACCTTTGGCAATCATGACGGTTCGGCTAGCCCGAGATTCTCTCATGAGAGAAATATTGCCCGCGAATATTGGCTGAAAGAACGCCCAAAACTGGATTTTGTCGATTATCAGCTTTTTCCGGAGCGATATAGTTTCTTTTGTAAGGGAGTGTTTTTTGCGGTTATCGACGCCTCGACCGCAAAGGTCTCTGATGAATGTAAAAGCTGGCTTGGTCAGCAACTTGAATTAGCATCGGTAAAAGCCGCAAAGCTGCGGGTCGTTATCGGGCATCTTCCCCTTTATGCTATTGCAGAAGGGAGAAATCGTAGCGGAGATGTTTTAGTCGAAGCCGATAAATTGGCGACCATGTTTGCGCAAGGCGGCGTGGATTATTACATCAGCGGTCATCACCATGCCTTCTATTATTCGCGTAAGGGCCCCTTGAAAATGATTGCATGTGGCGCTCTGGGTGGTGGGGCACGCAAACTCATCGGCTCAAATCAGCTGCCGCAGAAAACTTTTTCCATGCTTCGGCTGGTTCCCGGAGACAAAGAATTCAAGCTGACCACCTATCGAGTTGATAAGAAGCCGGAAAAAATAGATATAAGCCAATTACCGGCCAGAATTGTCGGATTCAATGGCGAATCTGTTTTGGCGCTGCCAAAAGGAAAAATTGATTCTGTTGATAATGATTCCTGAATAGTTTATTCTAATGGTTTAAAATCAAAATCAGGGTACATTTTAATTGAAATTTAGAAAGAATTTTACTGCTCTGTTATTGCTGATGCAAGTGCTGCCGTTATGCATGGCGTTGCCGGACAGGCCTGCAGTCAATGGAGTTGATGCATATTTTGCTGAAGAAATCGACCGTGTCTGGGCTTTTTTGCAAACCCGTCCAAAGCACCCCGAACTTATCATGAGAATGGCACTTCTGCTTGAAGAAACTGTTTCTGAGAAGCAGGCAGAGCCTTGGTTCGAAGAATTGAACGCGCTCGATCTGCCCAAAAGTCAGCTTGAAGAAATGAACGCAAAGATTCGTCGGCAATACCGATTTAGTTTTGTACCGATGTATGAATCCCGAGAAAACAGTGCGGCCCAACCTGATTTTGAAGATGGGGCATTGGCCGAAAGTTCAGGAGAAGATCAGAATGCGCCAGTTGGGCCAGAAGCCGCTGCCCTGGCGGCAGAGGCAGCCAATGACATGGAACGCTCAGCAACAGAATATTTGCGACTCTACAAACGAACTGGAAAAGCTGAGTATCTGGCTTTGGCGGCCGAAAGGTTCCTCTGGGCCAATCAGAGTCAGCGTGCCCTGCCTCTGCTTATCGAACTGAGCTTGCTGAGACCAAAAGACCAGTCTTTAATGCTGAAAATCGCCGATATTTACGGCTGGCATGGTGAAAACAAAAGTAAGGTTATTTTTCTCGAAAAAGCTTTGAACTTGAAGTATCGTCGGGGGATACATAAAAAAATCGTTGAAGAATTGAGAGGTGTCGGCGATGCGCTCGCTGCCATTAGCAGCGCTGAATCTTATCTGGCAAGGTATCCCGATGATGCAGATATTAAAGTTATTTTAGCCCAGATACTTTTCGAACAAAAAAAAGACGAGCAGGCTTTGCAGATTCTTGAAAAATTAGACTTTAAAGCGCTTGATTCAGCGCAAATTGAGGCCTTGGTTCCAGCTGTTTTTTCTGCCAAAGGATATGCAATCGTGCTGGCTTTATGTCAGGTGGTCTCTAATCGAAAGGTTCCGATTAGAACGAAAATCATTATGCAATACTATCATGCGGCGACCAGAATAGAGCTTGGTGACTTTAACGGTTCGGAAAGGCTTGTGCTCGACGCGGAAAAAGCGCTTGAAAGCAACAAATTTCGCGCCAACATTGCTATGAAAAATAAGTTGAAACTTGACTTTTTGCTGCTTAAAGCACGGATTTTTAAAGAATTTGATCGTTTCGACCAGTTACCGAATGTCCACCAGGGCATACTTGAGTTAAATCCTCACCAATTTGAATCGCTGGTTTTTTTTGGCGAAACCCTTCGAAATCAGGGAAAACTTGAACGTTCACAGCATTTTTTTGAACAGGCCTTAAAGATTGAGCCAAACAACAGTTATCTGATCTGGAGCTTGGCCGAAATAGCAGTTTTACGCAATAACCTGCCACGGGCCCGGCTGCTGATGGAAAAGCTTCAACAGATGCCTGATTTTAAAGACGAAGCGATGCTGTTGGGCTTATGGAGAGACACTGGTGCCTGGAAAAAGCTTGCCGACTACATCAGCGCCAATTCTCAGCGTCTTTTACCCGAGTATCGAAATTTTTATCTCGAAGCCTTGAGCAATCTCCGGCAAGACGAAATGGTCGCTGAAATGCTCTATGAAGATCTGGCAAAGAATCCTTTTGATGCGGATGCTGAAAAAAAGCTTGGTGGAGTCGCCGGCCGAAACCCGGGTCTTTGGGAAAAATACCAGTCCAAGAAGGCCTTCTGGGTTGACCAATATCATCAAAGCCTGGTCGATGAAATCTCAGACAAGCTCAAAGCTGAGCCAGAAAACAAAACTTTGCTTGAGGAGCGGGCCAAAATATTCGGTTACATGAACAGGCCGGATCTGGCACTGAAAGATTTAAATGACGTTTTGAAAAATTCAGAGGTAGATTTGCCTTTGTTAGAGCATGCCGCTGCGGTAGCTGAATGGGCCGGTGACTTAAGGCGGGCGATGTCGTTGCGCCGGAAAATTTTCCATGAGGCTCCTGAAAATGCCAGCAATTCGGTTCGTCTGGCATCTTTGGCCTTTAGCGAAAGAAAATTCGTAGACGCTGACAACTATCTTGAAGCTGCAGCAGAAATGGAAAAGATCGATCCTCAGACTTACTTTTCGACAGCTATGCCGGTTTTAATGCAATCAGGCAGGTTTGCAGACATGCGTGAGCTGGTTGAAAGAACAAAAAGGTCTGTGCCTGAAGATTCTTCGAATGATAGTTTTGTCAGATCCTGGGCAGAATATGCAAGAATGCTTGGCAGGGACGTTGGCCCGGTGAATCGTCTCGGATTTTCTTTCATGCATGATACAGACAGCGTTTCTTTAACGAATCTGCAGTATTTCAGTCGATTCAATGTTAAAAACCATTCGTTTTTTGAAGCGACACTCGAAGATCTGGCTATGAATCGTGAAAACGCAGGCCAGGCAGGTGTGCGTTCGCGACTCTTCAGTATTGCCGGGAACTTTGTGCGTGCAGACAAAAGAATCAGCTGTTCTATGCCGATTTTGTTGAATGGGAATGACAAGCCGCGCTTGTTCGTTCCGGCCGTCAGTTATCGCAGTTACGGGACAAAGCATGAGGTCGCTTTTGAATTCAGTCAGACTCCGGTTCGCGACACGCCAGAGGCTTTGCGCCAGGGGCTTTTTTCGAATAATTTCAATGTCACTTACCGGCAAAAAACCGGCAATACTTCGTGGATACAGGCTAATGCCGGAATCAGGGAAAATTCTGCCGGCTATTCCGGATCTTTTGCAGGGATCACTTTGGAAAAAGCCCTTTCTTACGAGCCTTTCAGAAGTATACGTTATTCTTTCAACACTGAAGACAATCAAACAGAAAATTCAGATTTGTTTTATCTTGAAGACTTTATTCAGAGCCATACTCTGGCCTATGCGGGGCAGTCGGATTTTTATCATGCCGGCAGACTGTTGGATTCGATCAACTGGGATATTTTTACCGGTCTGAACAATCGCAACGAAGCTTTTCACGGGGCTTCATTGAGGCTTGAGCGCTCCGCCGGCCGGAAATACTTTGTCAATGCTTTCGCAAATTATTATTCATCACAAAACAACAGATTCGAGCAGGCTGGTGGTTATAAAAACTGGAACTACGGGATTTCTCTGGAAAAGAGAGAATGGTGAAAAATGATCGTTAAAAAGACTTCTCCGCTTTGGCCATATCTAGAGGCTACTTTGGCTCTATTCATTCTTTACCTTATTGACCTTTTCATCACCGAGGGGCATGCTTTTCGAGAACTGTCTTTCAACCCTCTCTGGATAGTCATATTCCTGATTGCCGGGCGATATGGGACTGCCCCGGGTGTTTTTACCGGCTTTCTTTGTGCGTGTTACTATTTCTATTTTGGCATGATTGAAAGCTTTTTTTATGGCGAGTTTAGCCTGACTTTTCAGGATCGAATTCTCATGTTCAGTTTCATTTTTTTCGCGGCTTTGCTCGGGCAGATGTATGATCGCATTCTCAATGCCCACTGGCAGTTAGATGCAGATCATAATGATCTCAAAGATCAGTTCAATAACCTTCTGACCCATCATTGGGCTTTGCAAAAGGCGAATATCGAGCTTGAAAAGAAAATTGTCGGGCGCCAGACAACCATGAAAAGCTTGTATGATATTGCCAGAAATCTTGAAGCGCTCGAAGAAAAAGCTCTTTATCGCGGGGTTGTCGACATTCTGGTGAGGTTTGTCCGGGCGAGCAGGTGCTGCTTTTTCCTAATCGCTGAAAATGGCAAAACGGTTTTAGCTGAAAGTCATGGTTATTCTGAAGCGGAAAAAGAAACTCTGGTCGAAAAAAAGTCGCTGAGTCGGATGTTTCTTGCAGCCATGGTTGCCCAATCCGCCATTTCCTTTCGGGGTAATCACGATGAAGAAATCAATCTTGAGCCGGTCCGGCGAAGCCTGATGGCAGTGCCGGTCCGTAACCAGGCTGACAACAAGCTGCTTGGAATTTTAACTATCGATGATGCGCCATTACTTGCATTCAACACAGGTAATCTGCGAATTCTGAACATTGTCGCCGACTGGACTGCCGGAGCATTGATCAATTTGGGTCGTATTGCTGAAATGAAAGAGAAAGAAATTGCCGACGAAGAAACAGGAGTTTACTCTTTTCAGTTTTTCAACACCCGACTTGCTGAAGAAGCCAGCCGTTTCATGCGACACAATACCTATTTCAGCATCGCCGTTTTGAAAATAAACGATTATGAAAAAATTTCCGATGAAAATATGCCAACTCTGCATCAGTCACTCAAGGATGTTTTTTCGCGAAGTATTCGCTTTCATGATTTGATCTGCAGATATAGAGACAAAGATATGTTTGCCATTCTCTTTCCGCTTTCTGATGAGGATGAAGGGCGTTTCAACCTGAAAAGACTGCATAACAACATTTCGATGCTGAATCTAAAGCCCTATGGCAATGATAATTCACTTGCCATTTCCATTTATTATTTGACCGTTCGTGAAAACGAGCCCGAGCCCATGTATCGTCTCAAGCCTGAGCAGGGGGCTGAGATCGTTAAAAAAGCCATTGAAAAGAAAATTGAAAAAAATGAAACATTTATTTAAAATATTGGCTTTTCTGATTGCGGCGCTGGCAAATATCTGTGAGATTATCGCAGTGCAGCAGGTTCTTGAGCCAGAATCAGCATGCTTTGGCCCGGCCTGTGTTGCTCATCTAATTGCAGCCTTGTTGATAACCCTGGCTTTCTTTTTGTATCGCGTTAAACTGGATGATAAACCCGAAGAGAAAAACCTGGGGCAACCAGAACAGGAAGAGCCTGATGGTTATAATAATCCCATGGCAATCCCTGCATTTTTTATCTCCTTTTTCATGCCAGTTTTCGGCACCCTTACTGCAAGCATAATGGGTTTCTTGCTCCAGCCGCGAAGGCAAAACGAATCAGAGATTTTTAAAGATTACATCGATTATGTAAAGACGATAAAGGAAGATTGGCCACGGTTCGATAAACTTTCTGAAGATCAGTTGATTCTTAAAATGCTTGAAGTCGAGCCGGTGGTTGACGCAATAAATTCTGCCTCGAAAACCTCGGTCTGGGGATCGATAGATAATCTTAGTCGCCGTGCTGATAGCGGTGCTGTATCGCTTATTCGTGAGACGATCAAAAAAAATGATGCTGAAATTAAATTTCTTGCAAGCATTGGTCTTGAGAAAATGGAAGAAAGCTTTCAGGAACGAATAGCCGATGCCGAACGCAAATTGGAAGGAATTCACACCGTTGAGGCAGCTGTGAGCTATCTACGGGTTTCAATTTCATATTTGAATTCTGGACTTTCTTCAGTTGAATTGAATAAAAGCCTGTTAAAAAAGCTATTCAGCTGTTGTGAGAAGTTTTTGCAAGAAGATAAAGATAATGATGAGCTTAGGTTTTTCAGGGCACAGCTTTTGTTTCTTGATGGGCAAAAAGATGCAAGCCTGACTTTGATCGACGATATGTTGCGCAAGAACACCTACAAGAACGAGATGCTTCTGGATCTGGCAAAAATTGTTTTTGCCTGTGGCAACCTTGAAAAGACTTTGTTCTTGCTTGAAAAAATAGGGAAAATTGACCGATCCAGCCTTGATCTGGAATCAGAGGGAATCGAAATTGAACGGGATGAGTTGTTTGAATTCTGGTTCCCGGAGAAGGTAAGCGATGTTTGAAAAAATTGATTCCAATCTGCCGCAGGTTGACGTAGAGCTCGTTCTAGAGGGGAGTTATCCTTACGTGACCGGCGGTGTTTCTTCATGGACGCAGCGGCTTATCGAAGGTATGCCAGATATAAAATTCGGAGTTGTCCATCTGGCATCTCGTCCGGAAGATGTCGCCACCCTGAAATACCAACTTCCGCAAAACGTACTTTATCTTCATAATATTTTTCTTCACGATCCGGTTTTTCTTGAAGACAAAAATGCCGGAAAAGATTGTGGAACTGACCAGAACAAGTTTTTTCATGGTCTTTATCAGTTGCACATTTGTGCGAGAGATCGAAGGCCATCGGAATTTCGCGCTATTATTGAAAAGCTTTGTTCCGAGTGCGCTATTCCGCATATGCGTGAATTCTTCTATAGCGAAAAAGCCTTCGCCTTGCTTTTGTCTCTGTATCAGAAGGGGTTCGAAAACAGTTCTTTTATTGATTTCTTCTGGACCTGGCGCTATATGCACATTCCTCTCTTTCAAATTTTTCAGGCAAGGAAAGGGCCGGCCCGCCTGGTTCATTCTGCCTGCACCGGTTATGCAGGGTTCTATGCCGCAACCAGAAAAATTGCCGAAAATCTTCCATTGATGTTGACCGAGCACGGCATATACACCCGTGAACGGGCAATCGAAATTATAAAATCGGAAGCTATTTACCAGGAAGATGCAGAACAGCATAAAATTGCCAAAGATTTTGGGGTTTTCAAGCGAATCTGGCTTAGTTTTTTTGAAGTGCTTGGGCTATGGACTTACCAGATGAGTGATCGGATCTACACTCTGTATGAGGGCAACCGACAGGCTCAGCTATCTCTGGGAGCCGAATATGACAAAATTGAAATTGTCCCCAACGGGATTGTCCCAGAAAAATTCCTCAACCTCAGGCCTTTACAAATGCCTGATCCTGATGCGATTCAGATTGGTTTTGTCGGTCGTGTCGTTTCAATTAAAGATGTTAAAACCCTTTTGAGGGCTTTTAAAATCGTTCAACTCAGCTCTGAGAAGGCCCAACTGCATCTGGTCGGGCCTCTTGAAGAAGAGCCGGAATACGCAAGTGCGATGCGAAAACTTGCCAATGAGCTCGGGGTCGAAAAGCTGGTTTTCTTTCATGGAACCCAGGACGTTACAAAGTTTTATCCGCGCCTCGATGTCTGTGTGCTTACTTCCATTTCCGAGGGGCAGCCTTTGATTATGCTGGAGGCAATGGCAGCCGGCATCCCAATCGTTGCGACCGATGTCGGCGGATGTGGTGAATTAATAAACGGTCGGACCTATGAAGACAAAAAGCTCGGTGCATGCGGAGTCCTGACCAATTTGGCCTCGCCATCGGAGACGGCAGCAGCCATTTTGAAAATCTGTCGCGAACCTCACACCTATCGATCATTCGTAGAGACTGGTATTGCCCGGGTAAAGGCGTTTTATTCACAGCAGAAAGTTGTTGAAAAATATTTGAATGATTATCGTGAATTTCTGGCAACTTCGTCGGTGAGGGTAGACTGATGGCCGGTATTGGTTTCAGATTACAAAAGCTCGTTGATCATGGCTCTTATACCTATAGTTTACGCGGTTTCTTTTTTGCGACTTTTCTGGTAGCCGGCCCGTGGATAACGACAATTGCTACTATCAGTCTTTTTTCATGGCTGTCGACCATTTCGGGAAGTGATTACGAAATTTTTCGAACCAGCATCATCTATTTTTATGCTTTTTCGTTGATTTTTACCGGGCTTTATCAAATGCCCCTGACCAGATATCTAGCCGATGAATTGTATGAAGAGCGTCTTTCTGGGATTGTACCGGCGTATCTGGCAATGACACTGGTTGTTGCCGCCGGACAGGGACTAGTAGCCCTGGCTTACGCCAGCATGATTCCGCTTTCACTGTTTTTCAAAGCTCTTTTTGTCAGCGGTTGTGTCGTTGTTGCGCTTCTCTGGTTGGCCGGCATCTTTTTGAGTTGTTTGCGGGATTTTGAATACATTGGCTACATTTACATATTTGGTGGATTGATCAGTCTTGCTGCCGGGATTCATCTTGAACCCTTCTGGGGTCTCGAAGGTGCGCTTACAGGTTTCATCGCCGGTCAGGTTCTTACATTCATCGGGATTTCATGGCGAATCATCGTTGAGCTTGGAGTTGGAAGCCTGCGTGTCGACTTTTCCTGCCTGAAATCTTTACGAGATTACCAAACGCATTTATTCGCCGGACTTTTTTTCAATCTGGCGATCTGGGCCGACAAGTTTATCATCTGGTTTTCAGATTACGGGCAAACGGCGGTGAAGGGACTTTATTTTTTTCAGGCCTATGATGTGCCTCTATTCATTGCTTATGTTTTTATGATTCCTGGCCTCGGGATTTTTCTGACCAGAGTAGAAACGGACTTTTATCGTTCCTATCGGGCTTTTTATCGTTCAATTCTGATGCATCGAAATTTCCGCGCTGTTGTCAGCCGGTTCGAGGCTATTGGCAGAACCATAAATTATACAACCTGGGAATTGTTGCGAATTCAAGGAGCGATTGCCATTACCATTTTCTTTTTTGCTCCAGATTTTCTGCAAAAGATTAACTATGTGCCTGAATTTGCCACGGTTTTGCGCTGGGGAATAATGGGTGCCTTTTTTCAGCTGTTATTTCTGGTTTTCTCGCTGATGCTTTTGTATTTCGAGTTTCGAAAAGAAGCAATGTGGTGCAATTTCATTTTCTTTTTCGTCAACAGTTCGGTGACCGGCCTAACAGTGTGGTTGCAGTATCGGCAATGGTTCGGAGCTGGATATTGCCTGGCAACTTTTATTGCGGCAGCTGTGTCGTGGTTTTTGCTTAAAGTGCGAACCAGAAAGCTCATATACTATACCTTCATGACCCAGAAAATGCCCAAAGAAATCAATGAACAGCCTGAATTCATTGTGAGAAGCCTTGGCTCAACCGTTTTTACGGCTGATCGCGAAAAATCCGATCCAGTTCCTTCACGCTAAAATAAGGCGTAAATCCGTGCATTGCCGCACGCATTCTAATTCTGACCATATCGATCGGATTCCTTGTATATTCGATCAGGGTAATCAATTTACCCCTACGGCGAAGGTTTTCCAGGGCGAGAATTTTGTTGCGCTGCCATTCCGGATCGATCTCTGTCTCAGCCCAGCTGGCAAAAAGGCTTTCCTGATTGATGCCGGCGGTCAGCTTTTCCAGACAGGGGTTTTCCAGTAGTTCATGGCTGTTTTGGATCATTAGCCAGTGTTCTGAATCATGTTCATGCATGTTTTTGGCCAGATCGATCAGCAAGTTTTCCATTTGCTCTTTTTTTTGGGGCCGTTCCGATTCGGGAAAATTTTGCCATGCATCGACGACATCGACAAATAATCCATTAAAACCTTTGTTTAAAATTTCTTTGCTATAGCTGGTTAGTAGACTCTTCCAGATTGGCTCCCAGAATTTTACCGGAAAATTTTCGGGCCAGTCGGGATTTTCCTCGATGATCAAGTCTGTGCCTTCAAGTTGTGAGAAATGTCTGCGATACTTTTCAGCTTCGCCGACCGAGAGATACGCCAGAACTTTAACTCCGGCAGACTTAATGGCTTTAACTTCTTCCTGGCTGTATGCATCAGGATCGAGAACCATCAATTCGGCCTTGGTAGCGAGCAATTTTTTAACCGGAATGTGCGAGTAGACGCACAGCCACTTGCTCAGGCGTCTGGCCTGTAAGATATCTGCAGAAAAACAGAAAAATACTGTAAAAATCAATAGCGAAATCTGGTAAAATTTCATAATCTTATATCTCGGTGATTTTTTCTTAATTATGCCAGTAAAACAGCACTTAATCAATTCCCTGAAAATTGTTCTTGTCTTGTTCTTTTTGATCAGCAACCAGCCGATAATGGCTCAGAGCCCATTCAAGTTCCTGCTGATTCAGGATAAAAATGCAACTTCGACACAACAGATAAGTTACAATGTCGGTCGTTGTCTAAGCGATGCTTCAATCGGATTTGATCTTGCACACCAGGAAGAGATGCCCGATTTTCACGCAGAACAGTTTCAACCATATCAGGCTGTGGTTTTTTTGGCAGAAAATGCCAGCAAATACGTCTTTGCAGAGGATCTGCTCGATTATGTGAAAGAAGGTGGCTTAGTCTGCTTTGCAATTCACACCTTCAATCAGAGTTTGTTTTCTGAAATTGGTGTTTCACCGGCAAAACCGCCATTACTTGAATATCTTGATTGCCAGGGTATTAAAGCCGAACGGGCCGTTTTTAGAGACTTCAGGTTGGATCTGTCCGAAGATCAATTCCCTTCTTCGGCGATGAATTTACAGTTTTCTCCAGAATGGCAGGTAGTGCTGAGTTATAAGAATCCTTCGGTTCCAATGCTGGCTCAAAGAAAGTTTGGTAAAGGAGCAGTTGTTTTCTGGAATTCTGCAGCTTTGGGCGAGAAACCTTTTCGCGGTCTTTTTCTGTTTTCGGTTTTGCGCAATCTGCCTTTGGCAGCTATGAGTGTCTTCAACGTTGCCCTGCTTCAACTCGATGACTCTCCGCCACCGGGCTATGGTAT
>CAZQUE010000109.1:0-13630 GCA_964596185.1 uncultured bacterium
TGCTCGACTTTGAGGTTATCTAGATCAAGATTGCCACCGTTGAAAAAGTTAACCGCTTTGATATTCGTCGTCTGCCCCTGTGACCAGTTATCAAGGTCGATGAACTGATCGGCGACAATGATTCTTTTGGAACGGGGCACTTCAACTTTCACACTAAAGAGCTTTACCGGCTCGATAAAATCACGGTTATCGTTACCGTTGAGATCTTCGTAAACGCTCATCGTTGCAATATACGAGCCTGACGCCTGGTTGTAAGGAACAAGCAGCTGAGCATCAGCAACCAGGCTGTTTCCTGGCAAAATGGCAAAGTCCTGCGGGTTGAACTGCAAAGAAGACTTGCTGATATAATCGCCGAACTGGTTCTTCATGTCAGCTGTTGTCCACTTGATGTTATTTAGGTTGTAATTACCTTCATTCAAAACGTTGAATTTTAAAACTGAGCTCTGCTCACCGGGAAGCAATGACAAAAAATCAAGGGTTGAACTGCCGATTCCAAGCGCCCGGCGATAAATGAAAATGCTGTTTGAAAGCGCTTTGTTCGAACTAATCGCTGCGCCGGTATTGCAATCATACCCTGCCAGCGAACTTGCCAGGTCAGCAGAAACAGAAAAACTGCCGACAAGGGTCGTATCCTGGGTCGCTTCGAATGTCCATTGAAATACGCCCGGCAATAACGGAGCGATTGAGGCAATGCCTGGATCTGGCCCCGATAAAACGACTGCTTCCCCGGTGCTGGCAAGAGTTTTAACGAGTGAAGCCGGAGTAGCAGAAGCTACTGTAGACCCACTTATAACCGTGTTTGAAGCAATTAGAGTCACACTGAAAGTTTCGCCGACAAAAAGCTCGGTTGGCGAAATGGTCAGGCTTGCGACCATATTTCCAGGGTTCTGCACGTCAAAATACTGGTAGCCGACGATCGTACCTTCGGTGGCATAGTTGCCCGTATCGATACTTACGCGCCATCTTTGGGTCAATGTCGAGGCCAGGCCAGGATCTAACCACCACAAATCGTCGCAAACTCCGAATGCCCCGGAATTTAGAGGAGCGGAGGTTTTTACCCGGGTTCCACCAGTCGGCGAATCATTGTAGAAACGGATTCGATATTCGGTATTCAGCGGCAGATTTACGAATCTCGCATAGACTGTTTGTCCGACATTGAAAGCATATTGCTCAGGGTTGTAAGTTGAATTTGCCGAACAGATACCGGCAATCGCAGAGATTGTCCAGGCCCCGGCGCCACCGGTAGCAGAATAAATCGCCGAAGGATTATTTACGTCAAAGGCCCTGAAAGAACCGCCGACCGTTACAGCTCCAGTAGGTGAGTCAGCAGCGATGCCAACGGTAAAAACCAGATCATAAAAGGCTCCGCCGGCCAACAGCAGCGGAAAACTGGCGGGGGGGTTGATCACCTGGCTATGATCGCCAAGAGAGAAAGTCAAAGAAGCGGCTTCAACCATGGCATCTGCCTCTCCATTGTTTCTTATGCGCATGGTTACCGTGAGATTCTGCTGATTACAATAAACATTGGTATATGCTTCAGTAACAGAAAAAACCTCAAGGCTTGGCGGCGTCTGAATCAAACATACATTTGATGTTTGCGTCGCAGCGATGAGAAAATCATCTGAATTGGCATCATAACCGTAGCCGGCTCCCTGAACCGTAAAATTACCCTGCGTAACCGCCTGCCATTGATAACTGAAAGTGGCTGCGCCATTGCCAGGAACATCTTGAATCGCCGGTAAAGGCCCTGACAAAATATTTGCGTTGCCTGCCCCCCCTTTAACCAGATTGCCAACGTAAGAGGTTTTGAAAATTGCTCCACCACTGTTTACGATCGTCGCCGACGCATTGAAAGTTTGACCAACCGAAACCCTCGCCGGAAGAGTAAAAATGATCTCGGGATCAGCCGGGCTTACTACCTGGAAAGTATTCTGACAGGCCGTGTGGGTATTTAACGGATTAGTGATTTTTACAGTCCACAAGCCATAATCAGCGGCAGAGTCTATTTCGATCTGATGAGAAACCGTTCCTGACGCATCACTGGTTTTCGGTGGAGCAGTGTTGGCAAACTCTGTGCCATCTGGCTTATACCATCGAACAACATATTCTTTTAATGGTGCCAGATCACTTGCCCGCGCAAAAATATCAACTGTACCCAAAACCGGTCTGTTGAAACTGGTAGATTCGAAAAGAAGTGCCGAATCTTTGTAGGTTTTGACCTTTTCTCCAATGATCGTCCATGAAGTTGGAAACAATGCACCAGACGGATTATAAAAGTCATTGGTATTGCCGTCACGATATTCGATTCGCGCATCAACATCGGAAGTACCTGTGGCAGAGTCCTCGGCAACACTTACCCAATATTCCGCCGCTTCACTCAAGCCACCAAAAACATCTATGGGAAAAGCATTTTGCGGCAGAATCGCATCGTATGTTCCAAATGACAGCAGAATTTCTGATAAATCCCATCGGGCCAGGGCTTCGCCCATGTTAATAACAGTGAGGTAAACTGGAATGCCGGTCTGTCCACGATATACCGTATCAGAAGCTACCACAGTCTGAATGACTAGAGAAGCCGGATTCTGAATTGTCCATGAGTCGGTCAGCAAAGCTGAAGTATCACTGGCTATTTTATTGCTGAGCTTATTTCGACCAATTGCAGTTCCGTCAAGAATTGCTACCCCTGATGGGCTTTCAGGCTTTACAAACACTGTAAAAGTCGCGATAATACTCTCTCCTGGCTCGATCAAAACCGGCAAAGCAGGTGAATCTAAAGTCTGAGTGTAGGTCCCCAGAGAGAATGTCAGTGTCGCAGCGTCAAAATAATAGGCTGTTCCACCCGGGTTGTTCAACATCATTCTTACTCTGACAGATTGGCCTTTATTAACGGTCAAAGGAGTGGTGTCGATCTGCTGAATGAATAATTCAGCCTTGCTTTTTACTTCCCAGTCGTGGGTCAAGTCCGCCCCGTTGTCACAGAAATCTTGCGCACCGATTGAAGCTGTGGCTACCGCATCGACGGTTGAGGTTCCTATCGGAGAATCATCTTTGACATTTACCAGAAAAACAAAATCCTGTTGGCCGCCTGCAGGAATTGTGAAGGGTAACGCAACAGGCGAATCAAGAGCATAAGTAAAACTGCCAAGCGAAAACAGCAAATCGATTGAATCAACATCGACATCGTTGGCGGGGTCATAGTTTTTAACGGTTACCGTTACCGGAATGCTTTCCTGGCCCTGGGTTACCCCCTCAGGAGTGCTTGCAGCAACCTGGGTAATTTCAAAGCCACGACAACGAAACTCAACCCTGTTCAAAACCGGATTATCACCCACTGCATTTTTCAAAAATTCACAACGGTATTGAATAAATCTGTTTTGATCAAGAGACAGGAGCTGATTGCCATTCGCAGCAACATTTGAAGCTACAAGGGTCCATGCGCTCCAATTGCTGTCAGGTTCAGAGGTCGAACCGGTTCTGACCCAAAAATTCATTCTGCCGCTGTTTGCCGTTACCTCGTAAAAAATTTGCTGCCATTCTGGATTGGTTATGCGGCTGTCAAAAATATGTGAGTCAAAGTGCCCTGCGTAGCCCCAGCCTGCTCCAGCAAGGGTCTGAGCATCGCTTATCGGGCCAACCGTAGCTTCAACAGCATTTTTGTATTGGAAAAACGAGGTCGGAGTCTTGCCGATCCCTTCTATAAGAGGGGTAGTATAAAAATAATCATTACCATTATTGCGGCTGATACCAACCGTGTGATCAACTGGATTTACCGGATTATCATAAAAATCATCGCGCCACAAACCATTATAGGTAAGATACTCGTATCTCAGGGCAATATCACCGTACATATAAAGAAAAGCCTGGTGAATGTAAATATCATCTACCATCCCATAGCGGTTGGCACGCCAGTAGAACCCCTGACGTTCATTGGCATTGCCTCCATCCTTGTGCTGAGTATAGAAGCCGATATTCTGTGGCTGTGGATCAGCATCACGAATTGAGGTGTCCAGCCAGATGCTGGCAATAGTCAGGCGGTTGGCCGCATTTCCAGTGAACTCACCCATGGTATTGCTGTAATCATGATAGTTGGTTCCATGCAAAGTTCCCTTGATGGTCAAAAACCAGTCCTGGCGTCTGATATCAAAGTATGGAAAAGACCATGGCAAAGTAACCCATCGCCCACCACGATCGTAATAAATATCGCCGAAGCCTTCGGTGGGAATGAGCTTGGTCCAGGCTGAAATTGGATCAATCTCAACTCCCGGCGGCAGAAGTTTTCGCGAATAATATCGCGACCAGGCTCTTTGCGATGTATCGTTTGAATTGGCAATAAAATTAGGATAAGCGGCGGTTCCGCCTCCCCAGAAAGCCCAATAGTTTCTTTCGCCTCTAAAAGGCACATTGGCGATCAAAACCGCTGTTGCTTTATCTTCAACACGCCGCAAAGAAATGTTGAAAACATTGACGGTAGAATTCCCGTTGTTACCATTTCTGCGGGCATGAACCCGAATATAGTAATTTCCGTTGAGTGCGCTTATATCAACCGTTTCAGAAATCTCCGAAAAGGTACTGGTTTTATTCAAACTTGCAGCGATCGGCGCATCATTGTAATCACCATTTTTATTGGTTGAAACGATTATTCGGGAAAGATTGTCGGTATCATTGGCGCCGGTATTGCTCCAGGTAATCTGAAGTTGATCCCAGCCGGTCAAATCTACAGTTGAATCGGTTACCCAAACCCTTTCAGTGTTGTTGTTGGTAAAGGCCCTGATTACTGTAGACAATGCCCCTTCTGTTAGATCACCAGTGACTCCATTGCTGTAACCTGGCACAAAGCTTACGAATTCAGTTCCGCTGTTATACAAGAAACTCTCTGCGACTGGCACCGGGCCATAAGCAGTAACGTTTACCGGAACCTCTTCTCCCCATTCATTGGCGATTCGCAATTGTTGCTGAGCCGCCGCCAGACTGGTCGGGAAACCAGCACCACCGACATTGAATTCGACCGGAGCATTGAAACGAGATTCGATACCTCTCTCTTTTACAGTAATCGGCGCGCGGTATCTTCTGATGACGTTGTTGCCGAAAGGTGACGAACTCACCGAATTTGCAGCAATTGAAGTCATAACCCTTGCAGTTGCGCCATTGAAATATGTCACATTGGCGACATCGACCAGATCACGGTTGAAATCATAAACAAAACCGTTGCTAGAACAGATTGATGTGCCGTAACCATCGAGGTAACCCTGCGTTCCTTGAACTTTTACGGTTACGTAATAGGTCGTGCCTGTTTGCAGAGATAACCCTGCAAAAGAGTATTCTGTGGCATGACCGACATCGATGAAACCAGTAAGATTCGCCTCTCCTTGAACTGTTGATAGGCCAACAAAGGTTTTTACTATTTCATTCTGATAAATCGGCCACCTGGCTCTTACAAGATTTTCGGTCTTATAAGTCGGCAAATCTGCCGTTGCGGCAGTGAATGGATAAAACCGGATAACTTCTTCAGACCATGCCGAGGTTCCGCCGGTGTTCTGATCGTTTATGGCATAGAAATAATCTGTTCCGGCCGCGCCAGTATTATCAATATATGTAAGGCCTGTGGTATTGCCAATATTGGCGTATGGTCCACCTCGGGTCGTGCTGCGACCAATATTGTACTGAATGAGTGTCGTCGCACCATTATTGCCACCATCTGACCAGTTCAGAACGTTGCCGGCGGCGGTAGTAGTCAACCTTACCTGGGTGGGCGGCAAAGCCTGTCCCCACGCTGCTGGCGAAAGAGACAGCAAGCAAAATAGAACCCCAAAAAATATTTTTATTCTCTTCAGATAATTTTCCTCAACCTACCCACAAATCTGGCAGACTCCCCTAAACAATTATAACCTTTGCGGAACAAAAGCGTACATAGTTTTTTTCGAAACATGCTTTATAATTGAGTTTTTTCCAATGTCTCAATCAAGCAAAATTCTTCCCGGCAACTCGCTGCGAACAATGCGACGCTGCGAACAATGCGAATTATTCGTGCAAAGAATTGGATATTTCCCGCGGCAACAATTATCATGGATATTAAAAAGAATGAAAGGAACTTTTACACCATTTTATGATAGTGCAGAAACAGAGCTTTTCGATCGATTCTTTTTTGTTTGAAGAAAACGGGCAGATCATACCGGTAAAAATCGGTTATGAAACCTATGGCAGTCTAAATTCTGCCAAAGATAACGCTATTCTCATCTGCCACTACTTTACCGGAAACAGTCACGCAGCTGGCAAATATTCCGAAGCCGACCCCGCGCCAGGCTGGTGGGATGCCATTATCGGCCCCGGCAAAGTTATCGATACCGACCGCTTCTTCGTCATCTGCTGCGATTGTTTGAGCAACATCAATTTCAACAACCCGAACGTAATCACAACCGGCCCAGCCTCTATTGATCCGGTTACGGGCAGGCAATACGGCATGAATTTTCCAATTTTCACCCTAAAAGATGTCGTCAGAACTCAGAAACTTCTAATCGATTCAATTGGAATAAAGCGACTCAGGTATGTCATCGGCCCATCGATGGGCGGCCTGCAGGCTTTCATGTGGGCGCGACATTTTCCTGAAATGGTGGAAAAGCTTGTATCTGTGGTTGCTACCCCCATGATGCGCCCAGCCTGCATGATGGTTCCCAACCAGCTTGGCATTGAAGCAATCATGCTCGACCCAAACTGGAACGAAGGCAGCTATTACGAAAGTGAACCGCCAAACGCCGGTTTGCTGCTTGCTTTCAAGATTCTCCTTACTGCCACCAGAACTGACAACTGGTCCTATAGCAATTTTGGCCGCCGGTTTCTCGATTCCGAAAAAAGCCCGTTCAAAAGCTTCCATGCCAAATTTCTCGTCGAAGATGAAATTGAAAAAACAGTCGTACAGCGCATGCAGTTTTTTGACGCCAATTCATATATCTATATAGCAAAGTCCAACGCTCTTTTCGACCTTTGCGAAAATGGTGAAACCCTTGAACAGGCCCTGGGAAAAATAAAAGCTCCGGTACAGATGATTATCGACCAATCCGATCTGATGTTTACTTCAGAACAGGCTGAAGAAGCCAAGCGCTTCCTGCCTAATTGTGAACTGGTATACTACAATAGCCATAACGGGCATTTGTCGTGCCTTTATGAAAGCAACTATTTTGCAGCGGCCATGAAAAATTTCATCTCTTGATAACAAAACGGGAAGGATACATTTGCATGAAATCTAAACTGATAAATGTCGAACAGGCGGTATCGTTGATCAAAGATGGCGACAAGATTGTCGTTGGCGGATTCGTCGGCAGCGGCCATCCCGAAGCCCTGACCTCTGCCCTTGAGCAAAGATTCCTGGCTGAACAACACCCCCGCGATCTTGAACTGTATTTTGTTGCCGGTCAAGGCGATAGCGCCGATCGCGGCCTGAACCATTTCGGTCATGAAGGCATGGTAAAAAAAGCGGTTGGCGGACATTGGGGTCTGGCTCCAAAACTCGGGAAACTAGCTCTCGACAACAAGATTTCGGCCTATAACCTTCCCCAGGGCGTCATTTCACACATGTTTCGCGACATCGCCGCCGGAAAGCCCGGCACGATTACTCACGTCGGGCTGCAGACTTATGTCGATCCAAGACTCGAAGGCGGCAGAGTCAATGAAAAAACCACAGAAGATATCGTTGAAGTAGTGAATTTCGACAATCAGGATTATCTTCGCTATAAGCATTTCGATATCGACGTTTGTCTTATTCGTGGCACAACCGCCGACGAATTCGGCAACATCAGCATGGAGCAGGAAGTAGCGCCACTCGATGCCCTTTCTCAGGCAATGGCCACCAAAAAACGCGGTGGTATCGTCATCTGCCAGGTAATGCGCCTGGCAAAAGGCGGCGGCATTAATCAGCTTTTTGTCCAGATTCCGGGCATACTGGTCGATTATATCGTATTGATCGACACCGTTAAGACACCGCAGTTACACATGCAGACCTTTCTTGAACAGTACAATCCGTATTACTCGGGACAAGTTGCTTTTCCAGAAAACTCTCTTTTCAAACCGATGAAAATGAGCATCCGCAAAATAATCGCCCGAAGAGGTTTGCTGGAATTGTTGCCGCTGGGTGAATGCGTTGTCAACCTTGGGATCGGCATGCCCGAAGGCGTGGCGAATGTTGCAAAAGAGGAAGACGTGCGTGATCGCATGACTTTAACCGTTGAATCTGGCCCGATTGGCGGATTACCAGCTTCGGGCCTGTCGTTTGGCGCTTCATACAGCCCGGCATGCGTGGTTCCTCAGCCTTCACAATTCGATTTTTACGATGGCGGAGGTCTTGATATAGCTTTTCTCGGCGCTGGCGAAATCGACGCCGAAGGCAATGTCAACGTCAGCAAGTTTGGCCCGAAATTTGCCGGCTGTGGCGGGTTTATCAACATCACCCAGAATGCCCGCAAAGTTGTTTTCTGCACCACGTTTACTGCCGGTGGCATAGATGTTTCTGCTGAAGAAGGGCGTTTGAAAGTCGTTAAAGAAGGCAAAGCAAAGAAATTCGTGAGCAAGGTCGAACAGATCACCTTCAGCGGGAAATACGCCCGGCAGAAAGGAACCGAAGTTTACTACGTTTCGGAACGATGCGTTTTCAAGCTTGGTGAAGCCGGCCTTCACCTTATAGAAATTGCGCCAGGCATTGATCTTCAGAAAGATATTCTCGACCTGATGGAATTCAAACCAATAATTGAAACCCAGCCTAAACTCATGAACCCGCGAATATTCATGGATAAACCAATGGAAGTGAAACAATAAAAGCATGACGACCAATTCCCCGGAAAATAACTTCATTCTTGCCCGCAGCCAGGAACATAAACTGATTCTTGAAACACTTGGCGAAATGGAAGCCTGCCTGAAGTATTCGACTACCGAAGAACTTATCGGCAAGCTGAAATCGCTGATCGACAAATTCAGCGACAATATCGCCAGACATCAGATTCTTGAAGAAAAGGTCATCTTTGCAGCGGCATTGAAAGTTATGCCGACAGATAAGGTCGTTGAAATCACTACACAGCTGATTAAGGAACACGGCATTTTTGAAGCGGCGATTGCATCTGTTAAGAATCTGCTTTTCGCCAATTGTGACGGCGCAAACATAAGAAAAATCATTGAAAAAGAGCTGCAGGCTATTATCAACCAGGTAAAAAAACACTCGCTGATAGAAGTCAGAACATTGTTCCCAATGCTCAGTGCCAATCCTCAATGCAAGACAGTTATTGACAGTCTTGCCACAAAAACACAGATTTAAATCAGGAGGATAAAAAATGCGTATCAAATCAATTTTGATCATTTTGCTGGCTTGCCATTTCATATCGGTTTTGCCCACCATGGCTCAATCTGAGCCGGATGTCTGTCTTGTCATCGGCCAGGATGCCGACCCTGTCGCAGGTAGAACCCATTTTAAAAAAGCATTGGAGCAATGGATCAGAGGCCAGAAAAAAGAAGCTATTGAAAGCTATGAGAAGGCCATAATTGCAGATCACAGCATCTTGCGCCACGAAGACCACGGTCTGGCCATGGCACTGCTTGAAAAATACCGCAACCCTGAAGTGGAACAGTCTCCGGCACTCCTTTGCAAACGCGGCTTTCTCGAAAACATCCTTATCGGTAATCTTGAAGATTCGATAAGGCTCTACCAGAAGGCTGCTGATGAGGCAAAAGACAAAGAAACCGCCCAACTGGCGCTCGATGAAGCACAAAGACTGCAGGCGCAGCTTTCCTACCTGCGCGAATGGCAGGAATCAGTGCGAAAAGCCAACGCAATCGCCCGCAGAAAAGACCTGGAAGACTACCTTTCAAGAGAAAAAATTGAAGACATTCAGGATCAGGTTGAAGACAACAATGCCGAACTTGAAGAGCTTCGCGAAAGACTTGCTTACCTGCAGCAACAGGAAAAGGAAGCTTCAGAACAAATGTATTCTTCAGTGCAAACTGCGGCACGCTACCGACGCCGCTACTATTATCCCGGATCATATCGCTCTTCAGCACCAGACCCGGACCTCAACAATTTACCACCAGGAAACTGGGGCTCTGACAATGTCGCAAACAACAACCAGGTGGCCAATCCTTACGCAAGTCAAACCAGCAGCGGCGCATCCGGCAAAACCGCGCTTTATCGCTACTACGTTCATCGCGGCGCAGCCAAAAGAAGCCAGGATCAGCTCAGTCAGATTAGAGCCGAAATTTCCGGAGTATATCGTCAGATCGCTCAACTCGAAAAAGCAAACAAAGAAGCTCGTAAAGAACTAAGCAACGAAGCGGTAAAATAAAATAACCGACTAATCCTCATCGACCTCTAATATATCGGGGCCAACCTCAGGCGGGTTGTCCCCGATATACTTTTCCGGGTCACCGGGCAAAACCCAGTTGGTTACTATTGCAGTAAGACCGCCGGCGATAATCCCGGAATTCATCAGCCCCTGTAACCATAACGGCAGGGCCTTGACAACCAGTGGCTCGAAAGAGACAACAAGTCCGGTTCCAAGAGAAATCGCCAGAACGAGAAGGCCGCGCCGATCAAGGTGCTGCGAGGCAATAATTCTAATGCCTGAAGAAGCTACAGTGCCGAACATCAGCAAAGTTGCCCCACCCAGAACAGGGGCCGGCATAACTGCAGCCAGACCGGCCAGAAGCGGAGAAATGCCAAGAACAACCAGTATTCCGGCGACAAAATAGCCTACATAGCGGCTGGCAACACCGGTAAGTTGAATGATTCCATTGTTCTGGCTGAAAGTAGTGTTTGGAAAAGTGTTGAACACTGCTGCCAACATCGAATTGAAGCCATCGCCCAAAACTCCACCGGAGATTCTTTCAACATATTTCTCACCTTCGATCGGTTCGCCAGAAACCATAGAGGTTGCTGTAATATCACCGATGGTTTCAACCAGGGTTACCAGATAGAGAATGCCGATGCCCAGAAAAGCCTTGTAATCGAAAGAAAATCCGTATTTGAAAGGTACAGGCACGGCCAGATAGTCCAGCTTGGAAAGCGTCGAAAAATCGACCGCACCCATCATTGAAGAAACGACATAGCCGAAGGTGAGACCTACGAAAATTGAACTCATTCTCAGCCACTTGTTTCGTGAAACGTTCAGTGCCATAATCACCACAATTACACCAAGGGCCAGCAGTAAATTCTTTTGAATGATCTCAGGACCTACGGAGCCGGCAGCAAACTTACCCAGCAAAGCAGGCCCACCGGCACAACTTTTGATCGAGGATTCGATGAGAGTGGTTCCGATAAGAGTCACGACAATACCACTGACCAAAGGCGTAATCAATAAACGCAAGGGTTTGATAAAGCGACTGCAGACCATTTCGATGAAAGAACCGACAAAACACAAACCAAAAAGCAAAGCGAAAGTTGCTGAAAGACTATTGCCGGAGGCGACATGACTTTTCCCAACACCGATCAGGACGCCAATAAACGCGAAACTGGTTCCCTGAATGCTCAGTAAGCCGGATCCCACCGGGCCAATTTTTTTAATCTGTATGAAGGTGGCGACACCAGATATAAGCAGTGACATGCTCACAATATAGGTCGTATCTTCAACTGTGGCTCCCAGGGCTGAACAAACGATCAATGCAGGAGTCATGATTGAAACGACAATCGCCATTAGATGCTGCAGAGCAGCAAAAAGTGATTCACCAATTGGTGGACGTTGCTCCAGAGAATAAATCAATTCAGTTTTGGCTTGAATCTGCTGATTTTCGGGGTTTTTCACGATTATCTACTTCCTGGTTGATTTTCAGGAAATGATAACAGAACAGCAGTCAATTGCCAAACAGATCCTGATAATCCTGGATAGCCGCTTCGATAACTTTTTTGGCGTGTTCCTTACCATAGGCGCGATCGATGTTGATCTCTACTTCATGGCCGGGAACAAGCTTGTAGGTTTTGAAATAATGATATATTCGATCGACAAGCACACTGGGCAGTTCACTGATATCTTTAATATCCGCCCACATATTGTCAGTTTCAAGAACAGCGATTATTTTATCGTCGGCCTCGCCATGGTCTATCATGGGTAAGCCGCCAAGGACACGGGTATTGAGAATAACTTCTGCACGGGCAATTGGTCGTTCGCTGATAACGCAGATATCTAGGGGATCGCCATCTCCCTTTTTCGCATCCTTGGCAAGCGCACAAACTCTCGGCCCGCAAAATGTTCTGGGTATGAATCCATACATTGCCGGAGGCTGGGATGAAGTGCGTTGTGGACGATCAACCCGCATATATCCGGTTTCTTTATCAACTTCGTATTTAACCAGATCAAATGGAGTGATTTCAATATAGGCTTGAACCTGCTCAGGGGGATTTTTTCCTACTTCAAGACCATGCCAGGGGTGAGGACGCCAACGATAAAAGGGTTTAGGGAATGACATATGCTTTTTCCATTCGTTTGGTTTTTTGCTGCCTCGCAGCATAACATAAAGAATTGAGCAATTCAATAAGAATCAAAAAGCAAAACTAAACTTTAAATGGAATTATAAAAAGAAGAAGTCCAATGATTATTGAAGCAAGGGCATCTTTAACAAAGAATGGCAAGACACAAAGCAGAATTCCGCATAATAAAAAACTTGCAGAAGACTGTTTCTTGCCATATACAAAAAAACCGAAGCCTATTGTTCCCCAGGCCATTGATAAAAATAGCTCAGTAAAGCCACTTTCATCCTTTGGAGCTGGCTCGCCTTTTCCCTTTCCATGCAAAAGCGACTCAGCCTTGGACAACTGGCCCTCATAGGTCAGTTCTCGCGACTTTTTCATAAGCTCTTCTTCTTGTCTTGGTTTTTTGGCCAAAAGGCCGGCTGAAAAAACCAGGGCAAAAACTAGTGAAAGGACAAGAAATTTGGAGCAAATCCTATGCAATTGATGCTTTTTCGTCGAAGAACTCCTTCTTTTTTTCGAGCCAGAGAGCTCGAAAGTCTACAGGCTGTAAAATTCTTTCTTCAAAGTCTTGAATAGAGGCAACTCCACTATCTTCAGTAAATTTAACCATGCGTTTAAAAATTTCCTCAGAAGGTTTTTCACGGTCATCAATAAACACAGAAACGTTCTTTTCACCTAGAGAATAAAGAGCAAAACAGCGTTCATGCCCCTCGACGACACACAAGCGCCCATCGATAAGGCGGACAGGTACCGGCCGCGAGAGGAATTGTACATGCCGGGAAATATTGCTCAGTCGAGCCTGACTGATGAAAGTCTGTGAAGGTTGCAATTGATCGATGCGAACAGAAAAAGTATCCATATTTTTCATATTTTTGATCCTATTTATGTTTAATATTCTCTATTGAATCTATTCCTTTTCAACACATTATGCAAGAAAAGATACATTTTAAACGAAGAAATTTCAACCGATCGCCTTTCGGGATATATGGCAAAAACATCAATATCGTTTTCAAACACAACGTTGAAAAAAACGGAATGTAGTGGCGCAAGTTTTTGCGCCACTACATTTTTTTCGAGGGAAATAGGAAAACCCAGATTAGCTAAAATGAAAACAGCCCCAAGCTTTAGACTTGGAGCTGTTTATAGACCTGGCGGCGACCGACTCTCCCACGGAGCTGCCCCCGCAGTACCATT
>CAZQUE010000110.1:0-13535 GCA_964596185.1 uncultured bacterium
TATGGATTTTTCTCAACTGGTATTTGCAAGAAGAACAGTGCGACGTTTCACTCCTGAGCCGATCCGTCAGGCGACCCTGGAAAGAATTCTGCGTGCGGGGCTTGCTGCTCCCAGTCCCAATAATTCAACGCCCTGGGTTATCACCGTTGTCACGAATGGCGAAACGATCCAGAAAATGCGCCAGGCGGTCAATAACCACCTTGATTCAATGTTTGCCGGTATCAGTGAGGAGAATCGTTCAACCCTCGAAAAAATCAAGGTTTTTTCAACTGTTTTTGCCAATGCTCCGGTTGTGCTGGCCGTTTTTACCAAAGATTTTCATGCGCCGATTCATGACCTCATGGCTGAGGCCAATTTGAACGCCGATCAGATCAGTCAACTGCGCCGACACCCCGAATTGCAGGCTACTGGTGCAATGGTGCAAAACATGCTTCTGGCAGCAACTCAGGAGGGACTTGGCAGTTGCTGGATTTCCGGAGCGCTGGTTGCCCGCCAGGAGCTGCAGGAGATCCTACAGTCAGGGAACCTGCATCTGGAAACCCTGGTTGCTCTTGGTCACCATGATTCACAGCCTCATCCCAAAGAACCGCTCGACCTGGAACTTTACGTTAACTATATTCCCTGATTCCCATTAAGCAGATTAAAATCTTCATTGGAATCCTCTGGCAAATTGCTTGCCAGAGGGTTTGTCTTTAGTTGACAAAAGTATTCTTTGCCGATAAAATCATCAACAGAAAAAGGAATCGAGCCAGCACTCCGCTTTTAATTTTTTCCGAGAGGTCGCTGACAATGCCAAGAGTTACAAGAATTTCCGAGCTTTTACGTCGAGTTACACTTTGGTCAGAAGGGGTTCTGGCCATATCAATCCTCATGGGCATGGGCGTTTTTTTCTACGCTTCGGTTGCCACGATGGGCGGTGAAAACTGGTCGCAGGTAGAAACCCTTTATGAATTGATCAACCGCATCTTGTTGCTGGTTATCTGCCTGGAACTGATCAGAACCCTGCTAACCCATGAGCTCGAGGCAGTGCTTGAACTTCTGGCTTTTGTCGTCGCCAGAAAAACAATGAAGCCTGATTTGACGGTTATCGACATTCTTTTGTGCTCGATATCTTTCGTCATTCTACTCGTGGCCCGCAAATATTTTACGCGCCGCGAAGATTCAGATAGCGAAATCATCACAAACCAGGTGCCCAAGTAAGCCATTACCCGACTTATTCGGGTTTGGATTTGTTGCTATCTTCTGGTTCTTCTGCAGACTTCGGCTGAGATTCTTCATTTTTTCCGGACGACTCTTGCGAGCTCTTGTCAGCACTTCCTGTCGCGACTTCTTCGGGGAACATTTTAACGATCAGCACCAGTAAAACAAGGGTTACCAGGCCTAGAATCAGGTAAAGGCCGTAACCTCTTTCGCTAAAAACATTTTCGAGCTGACGACCAATATCGGTTTTGAAATGCCCGGCCACTTCAGGCATCTGCACTTTTTGCGGCTCGGTTTTCAGCATTGAATTGCGAATCAAGGCTATATCGTATGCAGGCGGCCGCGCCGAAGAGTTGCCACCGTAAACAAAGTATTCGCCAGGCTCCCTTGCTTCAAAAAACAGATCTCTGGTGCCAAAGCGTGCCTGAACCGAAGAAATTTTTACCGGACTGTTATCACCATGGGCAATTTCAAGTCTTATCTCGGTTTCACCTTTGGGGAACCCGATCAGCGCCAGTGAGAAAACATTGTTCTGAACATCGGTGCCGGTCCAGACAAATTCTTTCCATTTTTTCCAGCCAAGTTTGCCGGGCTTTCGCAGTTGAGCTTCAATTCTGCGACTGAAAACGCCCGGAATATTGAAGGCAATGTTCTGCCAGTGCTTCGAGGCAGTAGGCAGTTGCAAATCAATAGTTGAAAGATTCTTGTCAGAATTATAGTTGTCGCTGAATTGGACATCGATGGTCTTACTATAAGGATTGCCCGCGAAATAAGGAACCTGCAAGCCATCCTTGACTATGCGAATGCTGTCTCTGAAATCATCCAGCGAAGCCTGATGATGCAATACAAGCTGGGTCAGGCCGGGCAGTTGCACGCTGACGCTGGCAACCCAGGTATAGCCGGCAGATGAAAAAGGCCCACCCTTTTCGGTATTTTGCACGGCAGAAGATTCTGCGCCGATCTCATTGATGGTTCCATGATCGATTTTCTCAGGAAAAAGCTTGAGCAGTTTATTTTGAATGATCGCCATATCGTATTTAGCGCGGCTGGCCTGGGCATTGCCACCGAAAAGACTGTATTCACCGGGCTTAACCGCAACAAAGAAAAGATCGGCGGTACGATAACAGGCAGAGATGGTTTCCAGGGTCAGAGCCTGATTGCTACCGTGGTTAACTACCAGGCGCAAATCTTTTTGATCGACGGGAAAGTCGTTCATGGGCACAATGAACTCGGCAGCCCGGTTTTCTGAATTCCTGATAGTCATGACTTTCCAGTCCTGCCAGCCGACCATTCCGTGAAAATGCTTTTGCACAACCAATTTTCGTTCAAAGATTCCCGAGGTTTTAACACGTAAATAAACCGGAGCAATCTTACCCTCATCGAATTTCAGGTTGTAGACGGAACTGTTTTCTTCGGCATTGAACTGATGCTCGACATTCAGTTTTTCTTCAAGCTCATAGGTTCGACCCTGAAAATATGGAATCTGCTGCCCGTCCTGAACAATGCGCAAACCGGCAAGATTGCCATCACATGCTGCTTTCGACGACAACTGCAGCTGATAGAAGCCTGGTCGGGGAACGGTAATCGGGGCCTGCCAGCGGTATCCTTCCTGTTTGAACGGGCCACCGCCAACGGCTAGATTCTGTAAAATAATTTCGGCCTGCTGTTTCTGATTGAATTCAATATTTGAAATTTCAACCTGATTAAGCGAATCTGGGGCTGGGCTGGTCGGGCGGTCAACAATCTGATTCGCCTGATTTCTACCGGTAACCAGATGGTATTTTCCGGGTATTTCCGCGGCAAAAGTCAGATATGGCAGCTGGAGTACGGCTTTCACGCCTGTGATTTTACCGATATAATTTTTGGGCTTCAAAACCACCAGGCTTGCAGCATCTTTCCAGGTGAAGTCTACGGGGATTTCAAAACTAAGCGGACTATCATCAACTCCTTCAACATTTCCAGAATTGAATCGTTGAAATTCGCTCTGGCCAAGAGTTATCTTTTCACTTCCCAGAGTCCAGGTGCCCTGAAACAATGCTTCAGTTGTTATGCTCAGTTGTTTGACCAATATGCCATTGCCAGGCATTTTTATGCGGATCTCAAGTTCGTTTTCGCGTTCCTGTTGCGAAAATTCAAGTTCTTCAATGACTTTCAGGTAATCGCTGCCGCTTTTTCGGCATTTGCAGCGAACGTTCATCGATTGAACCGGGGTTTGGGCAAACTTTTCATCGAAACCGGCGATAAATATCCTGATCTTTTCATAAGCAGCTTCGCCAGTTTCTATTGACGCGCTGCCTCTCGTTGAGCCAGGAGATGATTTGAGAACGGCGATGTTTTCAGCCAAAGTGGCAATCTGGTCGCCGGTTACGCCGATAAAAGTTAATCTGGCAGCCGCGGGAAAATCGAGCAAATCGACATGAATCGAACTCAGCAAAGAATTTTCCGGCAAATTGCCATACCAGAGAAAGCGATGATCATCTAGCAATTCAACCTTTTCGGGTTTAATGTTCCAGACGCTGGCATCGGAGCTTTCACGCCAGAAAAGCTCAAGGGCCCGAGGATTCCCATCCGGGCCAAGCAGACTTAAATCAAGGTCTTGATCAGTATTTTCAAAAAGTCGATGCAAGCGACTGGGCAGGATGGTTCTATAGGTTCCGGTTGCGTTTATGTCGACTTCACCCCGAGCAAGCCAATTTTCGGTTTGCCCGACCAACTGGCTGCACAGGAGGATAAAGCTCAGGATGACAAAATTAATTTTGAGGCTGGTTTTCATTTGGTTTATCCTCCATTTTGGCAAGAAATCTTTGGTATAGATAGGAAACAAGCATCATGATCGCTGCCAGGCCGATGAATGAGGCAACGCGGTAAAGCTGGCCAAGCGACCACAAATCTTTCAGGAAAATTTTCAGGAAGGTGATGATTATCAGCAGCAAAGCAGCCTGTCGCGCCCGCCTTACCTGCCATTTGATGCCGACGACGAGCATGATTATCGCATACCCCAGCCAACCAAGGCTGTAACCAAGCTGATGTGCCAGACTACCCCTGGTCATAAGGCTGAAAGAGGCTCCTTCGACTTTAAATACGCTGGCAATCTCAATGTTCAAAATAGCGAAACAGACGACAGCCATAGTAACGCCCCAGAACTGCCGGGCCGGAACCCTTTCAGAAGGCCAGGTTGAACCTGGCTCTCTCCTGACCAGCCAAATCAGCAAAGCGATGATAAAAATATAAAGTGCGGTGGGCCTGTTAAGTAAGGGCTGCATCGCTCCGAATTCAGCCGAGTATTTGAATGGAAAAATCAAGGCGCGGTAGAAACCGGCAACCATCAATAACAAGCCAACAATGCGGAATGGCTTGTCAAGCCTTCTGGGCCAAATGAGCATGGCCAGACCATAGATCAACCATCCGGCAATCGAAGCAACTGCCATTTCCGCGGTTCTTTCGCGGAAAAGGTCAAGGGGCATGCCGGCCTGAAAAATGGTGGCCTTAACAAGTTTGATACAAAGAAAGCCTGTTACTAACAGCAGACCAAGAAACAGGTTTTTCACCGAAACGTAGCTGTCACCCCAGGGCTCTTTCAGGAACAAATACAGCAGAACCGCCATTATTGGCAGAAAGGCGAGAAGACCAATATTGATAACTGGAGCCATCGAGGCGACGGCCTGGCCGTGATGGAAAGGAAATGCAACCAACCACAAAGCACTTATGGTTACCAAAGCCGCACCAATGATCCTTAAGGCAGTGGGCAAGGTTCTTCTGGTCCAGAGGATGGCGCCGAAAATAGCCCATAGTGAAGTATAAGCAATTTCCTGTGGTAAATACCCTCGGGCGGCAAAGCGCAAAGTCGGCCCTTCTGCGACGTTTGAACCGGCAAAGACATCTGCAACGACCAGGTTTACCAGGTAAAAGCCCGTCGCAAAGGCGAGCCACTCAAAATATTTAACCAGATTGGCGCGACCAAGAAGTGGAGAGGGGTAATCGGCGAGCTTAACGGCCCAGGCCAGAGCCAAAACCGCTGCAAGCGTTGAAAGAACCGCGGGATTCAAAATTATCATGCTGTCCGGGCCCTTCATCTGCGGCATGAATGAACCAAGCAGATAGAGGCCGACAGGAGCCATTATCATCGAAACCCAGCGCAAGCCTGAATGCTCGACGCGGCGGTTCAACCAGAGCAGCGCAGTTGCCTCAAGAACGAGCACAAGACCGAGCCAGCCTTTTTCCAGAAGCAAGACCGGGCTTGCCGAGAGGTAAAGAAGCATGACGCCACCATGGCAGGCAATGATACTGTTTCTCTCGGGCCGGTCTTTAAGCTGTCGCAACAAAAAGGCGACGATGGGTATCTTGACCAGCGCCAGAACCATCGGTAACCAGCCTGAGTAATCGCGCACCCAGATATGGTCGGCGTTGAAAATCATGAACAAAGCCTGAATTGCCTCGAAAATTGCCCAGCTCATCCATAAGCGGCGCCATTGGCTGTAAGAGCTGTAAAAAATAAACGGCAAAGCCAAACCGGCAATGAAAAAGGCCAATGACCAGGTCAGGCCGGCAAAATACAGCTGCTGATTCAGGCCGGGGCGAAGTATCCAGAATGCCTGGGCAAATGCCGCAGAAAAAAGCGAAACGATGGCGAGATAATCAAATCGCAGTTTTCGGGTAAGAGTTAAGGCCAGAGCCAGGAAACAGACCATGGTCACCATTCCGGGGTGCGGATTTAACGGCACCATTTTCCAAAAAGCTGCGGCAAGCACGAAGAAGATACCCATCACCGGCGAGGCAGCCATCCATTCGGTTAACGATGGGTTCTTCTGAAGCGGCGCAGTTACTTCCGGGTCGAGGTTGAGTTTTTCGGCTATCAACACTATCTTGCGCAGAATGACGAAGGTAACCACACAGATCGCCGCGCCGGCAAGCAGAATGAACAAAAAGAAGGTCATGTTGAAACTCAATATTGCGGAACCGGTAATGAACAACAATGCACTTATAACAAGCAACAAAGTCAGCACGCCAAGCTGAATGACGGCACCAAAAACCAGGCTGACGGCTATGCCGACCAGTTGCAATGCAATGGTTACCGGCCAGAACATCGGCGAAATATTTGGATTGATAATCATTGCCATCAACGTCAACATGGCAATGCCAATCGGAAAAACCCTGAACCATTTGAGAGAGTCAGTATCAAGACCATGCCGATAAATCAGCAATACCGGCCCCATGCCACCGGCTACGCCGTAGACGAAAAAGAGCAGAAATGACCAGCCGTCAACGTTGGCATTAAGGTTGAGAAAGGCCCAGATGGCCGTTACCATGAATGAGAGAGCCGCGAAGGGAATGACCCGACGATGCAGATCGGCCTGCCTGAAGGCCAGGGCGACGGCGCAGACCATCGAGCCGGCAATGACCAGCATCGGTGCGCTTCCCTTGTGAAGGGAAATCAGGGCAAAGGCTGCCAGCGGCATGGCCAGGAAAGTTGAATAAACGGTCCAGGCGGCCGAACGACTCCTGAAGAAATCAGGCTTCAAACGATCGATCATTGCAGAATACAAAGCGGCATGCATTACCCAGGCCCATGCAATGTGCATAGCTTCGGGTTCTGGCCTTGAAAAAATGCTGGCCAGCCCAAGAGAAATCATGGTGCCGAGAGTAGAGAACAACAAAAGCCAGTTTGATTGAAGTCTGCGGATTACCTGATAAAGACCAATGTTGACTATCGCCAGGTAAAGATAGAGAGTGATGATATTGCCCTGCCCGGTGTCGACGAGCAGCGGGGTCAGATAGGCGCCGATTGCTCCGAGCACCGATATCGAAACGCCCCGATGGAAAATCGCGAGAACAAACGCTGCTGCAGAGACAATTACCAGCGAGGCGAATCCGGCTGGAGCCGGCAGATATTCGTAATAAAGGGTAGCGGCAAAGAATACCGAATACAGCACACCGATACCACCGGCTGCAAACGTCTGGCGCATAATGTCGTAACGAACCCGCTCAAAGCCGAACGAACCGCCGATCATCAGCAAGCCGATTATTGCACCGATTACCAGGCGCATTATCGGAGAAATCAGGTTGTTGTCAATTGAATATTTAACGAAAAAACCTGCGCCAATGAACAGGGCAATACCGCCAAGCCAGGCAAAAAGCTTGGTACCGGTGAATTGTTCCCAGTCGACGTTGGCGATGAAATTTTGCCAGCTTTCCTGCCAGTCAGGTTCTCGGGGAGGCGAAGATGGCGGGGCACCTGAACCGGATGAGCCGGACGAACCAGCGAAACCAGAATGCTCCTCTTCAGCGAATGCGGGTTCAGCTTCGGGTTCATCAAGTGAAACGACTTTTTCAACTTTCGCACCCGAAATGCCCACATTTTCGCTGATGGTTTTGGCTGAAGCAGGTAGATCGGCAGGTTTTTCCGGTTCTTTTTCTGCGCTGAACGGTCTGGCTTTACTTAGCCATTCATGACTTGAATCTTGAGTTTGTTCCTGCTGTTTGGAATACTCGGGCTTCAGTTCTGATTCGGCCTGCTCAGTAGCAGTCACGCCGACTTCCGTCGAGGTTGTATCGTCTTTCTTGACCGAGCTGGTTGGCTCTAATTTTGACAAAGAAAAATCTTGAGGGGTATAGGGTTCTTTTTTTCGTTGTGATTCCTGGGTGGAATCTACCGCAGAAGGTATTGGCGCTTCTTTTGTTTCTTGCGTTTTTTGGCTTACAGAAGCGCTTTCCTGGACAGAGCTCTTTTCAGGTGAGGGTTTCGAAGGGCTGGTCTTGCCGATCGTTCGATTCAGAGTTTTGATTCTATCTTTAAGCAACTGAATCGAAAATTCGAGATTCTCAATTCTCTCTTCGTAGTTTCTTTTCAGGGCGCTGACCCTGCCCCAGAGAATCCATAGAAATATCAGCACTATCAGAAATAGTAGTTCCATGCTCCCCACCCCTCTTAATGTCTGGCCGTCAAATTGTATTTTACTCGATTATTTAATTGACAGCCACAATTTTTCAACGATTGATGGTAATGTCAAACCTTACATCATCGTTGAATTTGAAAACTTCGCTGAACATGGCCGTGGCAATCTTGGCCGCAAGCTCAATATTCATACCAATATTTGCATTGAACGAAGAAAAATCATCGCCGGCCGGATTCTCATGAGCAACGCCAAAGCGGCTCATTACTTCAATCGCATTTGCCAGCTCTTCAGGGTTGAATGACATGGTCGGACAATCGAAAACCAGGCCATCACCCTCATCGAAAGCAAATTGCACAAAGCTTTCTGTTTCTGGTTCTTCCATGATGATGAACCAGCCGTCTCCCTGATTTTCGCAGACAGCTTGCAACCCCAGCAGCATTCTTTGGTAAATCCTGTTCATTTTTCCTCCAAATCTTTTTCGGGAAGTGTAAAATTCAATTCCAGTCAGCGGGTTCAATTGGCTCAATGGCCGGCAGGCTGAATTCCGCGCAGATAACCCGGCCTCCGGGTACAATATTGTCGCTGGTTGTAAATGAGCCGTGATTTTTCTTGCTCCAGTTTTGGCCCCAACTGGTTGCCGGGCGAGTTGCCAGAACCTTGAAAGAATAAGGGCGCCCAGCCGAATTGCTGAGCCTGATTAAATCAGGATTTTCAATTTCCTGAGAAAAGGCAAAAAAAGCAAGCCTGTCAACCTTGTTCCAGAGGTTTTGTGAGGAAATCTCTTTTCCACAAAGGTAATCGTCATCAATTTCATTGCCGGTCATCTTATAGATTGCAATGGGCATTACCAGCTCTGGTCTGTTTAGATCAAGTTTGAACATCACCTGGTTATAATCAGCCTCGGGAGTTTTGTCGGTTGAACTACTGAAAAAATTGGTATAGGTGCCTTCGAAAAATATGGTTCGATCATTATTTTTACCAAACCATGGATGGATCACCGGATTGTAAAGATTATAACCGGAAAAAGCGATTATTTTTCTGGCAAACGCCCAGGGGCCGGTGGGCCGATCAGCTTCTGAATAAATTATTTCACCGGGGTTGTTACCCTGGCAAATGGCGATCCAGCATTTTTTAAAATGATTATAAGCAATCGCACCATTGAACGAAGAAATAGGCTCTGCATTTTCAATCAATATCGGCGCAAAAGGTGTTTCGCCGGGTTTGAGCAATTCTTTTGCGACAAGCTGACGCCGCAAATTGCCGGCAACCGCCACGCCACCTTTTTCCCAGCGATAAATGACCTGCCCATTTTTATCCCGATCAACTCTATATTTCTTGCCAAAAAATTCTACTGATGAATTGGGATTTTTATCGGAAATGACCGGAATCAGACAGGTATGAACCAGATGCCTGCTTTCATCGATTATTTCTTCAATCGACTCAACGCAAAACTCCCAGGGAAACAGCAAATATCCAGATTTTCCGGCAAAAGTAACCGGATATGGGTGGGTACATTTATGTCCAATGGTTCCAGGCCAGCGTTTGACCACCCAAAAGTTTTGGCTTGTTTGCCCAAACATGGCAAATCCTGCCTCTTCGACACTTTCAAGGGTTGCATGCTGCACATATTTTGCCAATAGAAAAGGTTTTTCGTTTTTTTGAACCGGCAAAACATATTCTATCCAGGTAAACCCCTTTTTACCTGTATCAATCATCTTTCGGGCAAAACCATTATCGTCGCGCAGGTATTCAAGAGGTATGCCGATCTCTGGGTCGTAGGCACCCGCTCCAGGCAAAGGGATTGTGGCACAGCTTGCAGAAAAATTGTAACCATTCAGACCAAGAGTGTCGCCATAAAAAAACCAGAGTCGATTCTGCCATGGAACAGCAATAAGAGAGTCCTGGCCGATAACCTGGGCAAAAATATCGGCGCCGGGCGGAAATGAAGGCTTTTTTCCGGCAATTAACGTGTGATTGAATCTTCCTGCTCCGGTAATTCGATAAAGTCGATGGGCCGGAAACTGGTTAGTGAGCTCAAGACGAAGCTCTTTATCATGCTCGATCTGCAGGGTAACCGATTCTTGTCCCCAGAAATCTTTGGTTTGAGTGCTGTAACCATGGCCCTCGATGCGAAAGCGCACCTTGTGACCGAACAGATCCGGAGAAATGATCGCTATATGGCCATCATTGTCCGAAACCATTTTCAGACCATTTTCGAGTTCGAACTCGACCAGCGGGATACCTCTGCCGGTTTCAGCATCGACGATTTTAACGATAAAGGGCTTTAACGATGAAGCAAAAGCGCAAGATGGAGCAAAAATGCTACAAGAAGCTGCCAAAACCAGACAGAAAAAAACTGCCACCGTCATAGACAGTGGCAGTTTGCTTTTTTTCAACAGTTATTGATTAATAGCGGGGTCTTCTTGGACGATCTTCGCGTGGTTTTGCTTCGTTAACCTTCAGACCGCGGCCATTGTATTCCTTACCGTTCAGCTGGCTGATTGCTTCTTGTGCATCTTCATTAGATGCCATTTCAACAAAGCCAAAGCCTTTTGAGCGGTTAGTTTCGCGTTCGATGATGACGTTTGCACTGATGACTTCGCCATAGGGGCTGAACATTTCTTCAAGTTCTGCATCACGAACACTGTAAGGAAGGTTACCAACGTAGATTTTCATACCATTCTCCTGGAATATAATCGCACACTTACTCACTATATTCCCGGGGAATATCGTTCATAAAATGCGTCAGTTTTCTATATAGCATATTTTTGTTTAACAAACAACTGTTTTAAAAAAAAATTATCGGGCAAAACCCGCGGTATAAAAAGTTCTTACCTTGAGGCGAAATCAAACTTGCATTTTTTCGCTTAGATGCTGGCGCAAATGGCCATAAATGGTTACAATTGCAGTATGATTAAGCGAAAATCGCCAGTATATCTATTGGTTTTCTTTTTGCTGGTATTGACCTGTCAGGCATTTTCCGCCCAGATCAGCAAGTCTGAGTTCGATCGACTGATTCTTGTCGACAAACTTCTGCTCGGGCAGATTGGCGAAATGGAAGCCGAGTTCGAAAATTCCCCTGCCCTGAAAAAATATCGGGTTGAGTATCTGGCAACTGTCGCCAGCAAACAGATAAAGCCTGTCTCAACTCAAGAGATGATCAAGAATATCGACGCTGCGCGTTTCGTTTTCCTTGGCGACGAGCATACCACCGTAGAATCTCAGCTCAATACCATCAAGATTCTTGGTTTAATGCGCAAGAGCAAGGCCCCGGTAACCCTGGTGCTTGAATGGATAGATGAGTCACATCAGGCCGATATCGATGCTTTTCTGGCCGGCAAACTGCCGCTCAAGAATTTGCGCGGTAAAATCGCCTTTGATAAAGACTGGGGCTTTTCCTGGACAAGCTTTGGCAAAATTCTATCGGCAGCAAAAAAAATGAAAGTGCCGATTCTTCTGGTAGAGAGGCTCAAAAAGAGATACAGCCTCAGCGACCGCGACACGCATATTGCCGGTAAAATAAAACTGAACGCCGACAAAAACAAGGAAATGCGCTTTCTTACGGTTTATGGTGAATATCATCTTCTCGGCCCCGATCATTTGACGGAAAAATGTGCCCAACTTGGTCTGAATTCCCAACTGATAATGGTTGGCGATGCCCCTGGCGTCTATTGGAAACTTTTAGGCAGAACCATGGATCCGGACAAAGTTGAATTTGCCCATTTGAAAAACAATGTTTTTTATATCAGAAACGGCACTCCGGTTGAACGAAGTTTTTCTTATCGCAGCTATCTCATGAAAGTTCTCGGCTGGAGCCAAGATGATTTCGACGAAAAAATAACCCGGGCCGACATTACAGCAAAAGCTGCGGCCCAGGCTAATTTTGATCGTTTACATCAGCAGCGCTGAGAAACCTTATATTGGGTTTAATCAGACTTTTTACAATCTGATGCCCTTTATCTAACGCCACCTTTTCCTTCGAGAAAATCTGCGACGTTTTCGTGTCCGTTAGTTTCTGCAAGTCTTCTTGCGGTCACTGCTCCCTTGGTTCGGGCGTTGATTTTTGCGCCTTTTTTCAACAGATATTCGCAGGTTGATTTGTGACCGAAAGCAGCAGCGTGATGGAGGGCTGTGTAGCGATCGACATCCATTTCATCGATCTTTGCCCCTTTATCGAGCAGATATTTTACAACGTCGAGGCGTCCGAATCTCGCCGCGTAAAGAAGAGCAGTCCACTCGTCCTTATCGGCCGTTTTAATAATCTCGGGCATGCTTTCACACATCTGTTTGACTTTATTCAAATTTCCATTTTCAGCGGCTTTAAGAAATTCAACCTTTTCAGACTCGGTAATGAATACAGTTGAGCCAGGCTTAGCAGGTGTTGCCGCCCAAAGCCCGGCAGTGAAGGAAATCACCATTAAAGCGATCAGCATTTTCTTCATTATCAATATCCCTTTCAATCGTTAGAAGCTACCGATTCCTATTACCTTGGGTGTTTTAATGCTGGGATGCTCTTCTGGAACCATTATTGAAACAGGAGCGGGCATTCCGTTTACCCCTTTTTTCTTATCGATCCAGATTTTATAAACCCAGCCTTTGATTGCGCTTCCTCCGTAACCATCGCCATTTGACCAGCTTTTGTTGACCCTGGTTATCTGAAGTGGCTGAGCATAAAACTTGAAATTGTTGTAGTCTTTTTTCAATGAAAATTGAGGAACATCCTGACGAAGTTTGCTGCCGGATTCGTTTACCAATCCGCCGCCGGCTATCTGTACAAAGCTCTCAGCGCATTTTTCAAGGGTTTCAGCCGAAAGAACTTTTGCATAGTCCTGAAGTATTTGCAAAACATTTTCCGGAACCTGGTTGACCGGAATGTCGTTTTTACGGCTTTGGGCCGAAAGAGAACCGGTTGCAAAAATGACCAGACAGAATATCAAAACGAAAAACAAATTTTTACGCATAAAACTCTCACTTTCTCAATGGTAAACGAATTGCAAGGTTATTTTATCACCTTTTGCAGGCAATTCAGCAAATTATTTTCGTTTTCTGGTCTTCATCTTTTTTTACTTTGCTGAAAAATAAAGCAAAGTAATCGAAAAGAGCTTGATTCAAAAAATGATTCAGACGATCGACTTATTAAGAAGTTGAAGGCAAGGCTTTCTCAAGGAAAAGCATCGTGTGCCTACCTTCTTCAATAATATAAGACATGTTATCCATGATGGTTTCCATCATCATGATGCCGCGTCCACCTTTGCCCCAGTCTTTTACCATGGCAATACGTCTGAAGTACTCAGGGTCGAACTCACGCCCCTGAAAGTCTTCAACCAGTATCTGAAAACTGTTTTCGACGATCTGAATCGATAAAACGACCTCGCTTTCGCTTGAACAACTGCCGTGCGAAACGGCATTGGCAATTGCTTCGCTGACGACGAGAGCCATATT
>CAZQUE010000111.1:0-8330 GCA_964596185.1 uncultured bacterium
ATCAATTGTAACGAAAACCAACAGAAAGTTCGAAATAAATAAAGTATGGTTTGAACTTTTAAGGGCAAAATCTTCAATCTGGTCTGAAGGCGCATGGGAAACCGTTGGCAAAACCTACGAAATCATGCAGGAACCGACTGGTGAAGCGGTTGTAACCGGAATTGAAGGGGCCTGATATTTTCTGGAGGTATTGAATGTGTAAACGTTGTGTCCTGGTAAACCCAGGTCTGTTTACAATCCTTCTGGTCATTACTCTATTAGCTATAGCCAAACCGGGGGCTTGTTTCCCCCGGTTTATCTTTGTCAATGAAAAGCTTGACTATAGCCGGATCGCAGAGGATATTGCCAATACAAGTGGCAACAGAAGAGGCGTAAAAGCGATTTTAGCTGAAGGAAATGCGCGAGTTGCTTATCTGCAACAGTTGATACCCAACAGCCGACCGGCAATAGCTGCTGGCGGTGTTTTTGCCGATATCGACGATCAAACTTTCGCAAACCTGAAAACTATCGAGCCAGCACTCGAATTTGCTGACATCGATGGAGATTTTTCTTCACCGGATGCCAGAACCGAAATACCGGCAACCGAAATTCCCCAACAATGGAACTTCAAGATGTGTGGCGCGGCGGAAATGAAAAAATTCTACGCGGCTCACGGGCAAAACCGCAAGTTAGCAGTTATTTCCCTTGACTTCCCTTATGGGCACCAGTCACTTCAGGGCAAAATAAAAGAATACAAGCTTTTCGGCATGCCAAAAGACCGCGGCATCAAAGACCTGCACCTGGTACATCCCCTTGGCATGATTGCCGGTTATGAAGAAACCATGTTCGAAGGCATAGCCCCGCAATGCGAGGTTGTGCTTGCACAAATTTCTCAGAAGGCGGTCAAGGCAATTACCCTTCTTGAGGCAATCGAATGGCTGCTGACTCTGGAAACTCCGCCAGATGCAATTCTTTTCTGCACCGACTTCAACACCCCGGCTCCTTTGCCGGTTCAACGCGCTCTTTTTGCCTGTCGCAGTGCCGGAATCATTCCCATCGCACCGGCCGGAAACAACCCGAATCTGATTACCGGCGTTGCCGCCCTGCCCTGCTGCATAACCGTTGCTGCCATAGATCAATGGAAACAGCGAGCCCTCTTCTCAGGCACCGGCCCAGTTGTTTTTCAGGGCCAACAAGTTATGAAACCTGATTGCGCCGAACCCGGCTCCGGCGTTCTCGGTCCGACCGACCACATAGAATACAAGTTTGGCAGTGGCACCCTGCAGGCCGCCGCCCATTTTGCCGGTGTTTTCCTTCAGGTCAAGCAGGTTGTTCCGCCAGAAACCGATCCAGAACTGATCGTAGCTGCTCTCCTGAGCAAAACCTCAGACATTGGCGAACCAGGCCCCGATAACGAAACCGGATACGGCTTGCCCGATCCCCTGGCGGCAGTGACCCATATTCTTTACCCACCCGAAGAAGAAGAACAATAGCCGATCTCTTAACCAGATAAAAACCGGTCGTCTGCATCTGCCAGGCGACCGGTTTCTTTTTGGGCGATAATGTTTATTTAACTATTTGGCGGAGGCTCCGACGGCAATTCGGTCTCCGCCCTCTTTCTGAGCGTCTACCAGAAGAATTTCAGCTTCTTCGATAAACTGACCAAGGTTCATGTTGATTTTGAACTGGGTAATTGCCAAACTGACGGTTACCTTCTGCTCTTCATCACGGTTTTTGACTACAAGATGCCGAACGCTTTCAAGAATCTTCTCGGCAGCGGTGTGCGCTCCTTCGATAGTCGTATCGGGCAAAATGATGGTAAACTTATCGCCTTCATAACGACAGGGAAGATCATTGAAACGAATGACTCTCTTGATCGTCGAACCGACTTTAACGAGAATATTATCTTTAAAGCTTGAACCATAGCTGTCCATAAGCTTTTCCATATGATCTATGCCAACCATGATGATAGACAGTGGCGACTTAACCCGGCGTAATCGCGAAACTTCCTGAGAAAGACGCATCTTGAAATAATGGTTGGTATAGAGTCTGGTCAAACCGTCGGTAATGCCACGTTTGTAAAGATTGGCATTTTTGAGAGCAATGCCGAGCTGACTGCAGATAAGTTGCGCCAGTTCGAAATCACGTTCGGTTAGACCACCATTTCCAGCTTTGTCGGTAAGATTAACCAGGCCAAGAACTTCATCCTGCACCACGATCGGGATGACGATGAAAGATTCTGAATTATAATTGCGGGAACGGGTAAAATTAAAACGTTCCTCGCACTTGATATCCGCCACATAGAGGGCTTCCATTTTCTGAATTACATGCTGAGAAACCGGTGATGACCACAAATCGAGGGTGGTGGGCAGACCACGGTTATTCTGACAGATATTGTAGCGGTTTTCGGTCGGGTCGAAGATCGACATCGAAAACTTGTGAATATCCATGATGCTGCGGAAAATGCCTTCGACGGTAAAAGGCAGGTTTTCGATTTCAAGCTCTGAAGAAATGGTCTGACTTGCTTCGCGAACGGCGTCGAGTTCTTTGATTCGATTGTCAAGAAGCTCGTTGGCATCTTTCAGATCCTGCATCAGGCGATAGGTATTGATCGCCGAAGAAATGTTGCGGGAAAGGGTCTGCAGCAGTTCTTTATCGAGCATTTCCTCATCTTCTTTGCGAAACTTACTGCCAAGAATGAGGACACCCTGATTCTGATTGTCGGTGCGCAGAGAATAAACAGATTCTATTTCGCCTTCTTTGAAGGTTTCTTTGAAAGCACCGATCTCGTTTTTGATGATGTCGGTAACATCGCCATCTTCCTTCATGGCGATTTTGTCGAAAATTTTGGGCGAAATACGTGCCTGAGGAAGGCGACTATTGGCGCGCAACTTGATATCCACCAGACAATCGAGGCTTTCATTCTCATGTTCAAAAGTGTAAATGGCGCCGCGGGAAACGCCAAGCGTGCCGAGCAGAATTCGCAGCATCGAGCGCAAGCCTGACTGCAGATTTTTGCTCTGACACAGGAATGAGCTTAGATCGATAAAGCTGCTGAGAATATATTTCAGGCGTTCGATACGTTTATGTTCTCGGATAGCATCGGTTTCGGCGGGAATATCTGAAGTAACTCTCTTTTTGACCAGCTGAATCAGGGTTCCTGAAGGTGGAAATGAGCTGATTTCTGCGCCGTCCATCAGTCGTTCCATCAGCATTAGTCCCCAGCCGCGCTTATGCGATGATTTGAGTTTTTTGCGAATGTCAGGTTTTTCAACTACAGTCGGATCAAAGCCTTTGCCAAAATCTCTGATCTGAATTTTCAGCAGTTCCTCTTCATAGGTCAATGCCACATGAATGTCGCGCTTGTCGCCGTCAGGGATTTCTTTGGGCGCATGCTCCTTGGCATTGATGAGTCCTTCAATGAAAGCCAGACGCATTTCATCGACGGACTCGGGTAAGAACCCGCACTTTCGTGCGAAGATGTCCAGGTATTCACAGGCTTCGAGCTCTGAATCCTTTTCATTAGTAAGCTTAAAAAACAGGTGAGAAACCATTGACGGCAAAGGAAGCCTCCTTAAAAACCTCTCAACTCTGAGGAATTTGCTGACATTGCAACTAACATTTTATAAACAGAATCGATCGGTGTCAAGAATGACTTTTTATATTTTGCTGGTAACAAAAACATCGAAGGCAGTCGATAGTTACCACAATCAACGAAGCTTTACAGGAGGAATCTTTATAATGGACGAAGTCCCGGTTGCCAACGCCAACCCTGTAAACACCATTGTAAAAAAGAATGAAAAAGCTAGCGGCAGCAAGAAGGTCAGTCCAATTGCCGTTTCTCTCAAAAATCTTGTTTACATGTTTCCACTCGCATTTGTAGTCTTTCTACAAATGTTTTTTCTCGGAAAAAGTTTTGGTACTTTTTCAACCTTACCCTATGCGAGTTTTTCCAGTTTTGTTTTCCTGGCTTCGCTGGCAGTTTTTCTTTTCTTTCTTCAGCTGCTCAAGCGTTCGATAGTCTATTCGACTCTAGGCGGCATCATTCTTGTTTCGGGGATTTTTTATGCCTGGTTCGGTGATTTTCACAACATAATTCTGGCAAATCTGCAGAATGTCGGCACCATCGTTAAGTCGGCCTGGACCCGGAAAGACATTCCATTTCCGCTTTTAATGGCTGGTATAATGACTTTCAGCATTGCCGGGATTGCCTTTATCCAATTTTTTGTCAGCCTTTTCGTCAAATCATTCTTCGAAACTTTTTTCGGCAAAGAATGGGGCGATGGCCGCTGGATGGCCTTTGCCGGAGCCATAGCTCTTCTGGCTGGCCTGCAGATAGGGTTTTACTTCTATGCAAGCTCGGCTGGCAACCCTGAAAACCGCAAGCAATGGGAGTTGCTACAAAAATACAAGCCCGTCGAAAAATTTCTGACAACTACGCCCGGGGCTTTGATGATCGGCAAGAATCGCATTTTCAGTTCACACAATCTGAAAGCCAGGGCAGTTTCAGTTGACAACGGCAGCATCGTTGTCGAAAAAAACCTGGTGTCGACAGTCATCAGAAATGAAATTCAGTCTACCGAAAGCCCGGTATTCTTCAACGACAAGGAAATTGTCTGCTTCAACAATGAAATGAATCTTGAAAACTGGCGAACTGCTTATCCGGCATCTTTTACCGGCCTCATTGTAAAAGAAGGAGAAAACCCTGAAATTGATTATAAGCCGCTAACCGCATTCTACATAAACAAGGGCAATAGTCTACTGGTTTATTACAACTATGGGTTCATTGGTCTTTATGAAGTCGCGAGCGGCAGGAATCTCTGGCTCGAATCAGTTGACCGACAAGCGCCGGCCCGCAAAATCTTCGCCGATGATTTCCCACAAATGGCTTTTTTCCATGAAACAGCGGACCGAATCATTTTCAGTTGTCAAAATGGCCTGGTCAAGGCTCTTAACAAAGAAACCGGAAAAGAAATCTGGAACTACAGCCACGATAATCCCAAGTTCAATGGCAAACCCCAAAGGGGATTTTTGACCGCGGCAGAAGATAAGGTTCTCGTCAGCTTCAAAACCGGCGAAATGATAACCCTCGCCCTTGAAAACGGCAGAGTCATTTATCGCGGCAAAAACGACGCCTTTTCTTTCAAAATGCCACCGGCTTTTGATGGCTTGAACGCCAGGTTTATCACCGAAGAGGGCTTTTATTACGACGTCGAGGTCGATGGTGGCAGAATCGGCTTTCAACACAATCTTCTGCCAAAACGCCTTGATTTTCTACCTGTTGTCGGCGATGCGAACCGTGGTATCTTTGCCCATCGCGGCGAGGTTGTCAAGGTGGAAGGTCACAAGGTAACGACTCTGATCGAGCTTGGCAGCAAGGTTTTTGTGACCCGGCCGGTGTTCGATGAGAAAATGATGTATATCGGAACCCAGGATGGCTGGATATTTTGCATTCACAGCGGCAGCCAGCATGAAAAATTCAGAATTCACGTAAATGGTGAACTTGAAGAAAATTCGCTGGTTATACTGGGCAACCGTCTGTTGGTAAAAACCAGATCCGGTTCGCTGATTTCAGTTGACCGACATTTCTGATCAGTTGGTTTCTTTCTTTTTGCTGTTCTTTTCAAGCTGCCGTTCGCAATAGTTTATGCGCTCTTCGGCAAGTTTCTTCATGGTCGCATCCGGCGAAAACTCGAGAAACTTCTTGTAATTGACTATGGCATCTTCAAATTTTCCGCTGAAACCATAAACTGAAGCAAGATTGTAGTAGGGATCAGGAAATTGCGGTTCGAAAAGAATTGCCTTTTTGTAATATTCGATTGCTTCCTTATTTTTATCAAGCTGATAGTAGGCAATACCCAAATTGTTACTGATTTTGCCCGATTTCGGCGAAACTCTTAAGGCTTCTTTCCATGAATCGAGAGCTTCCTGGATCCGTCCCATTTTAAACTGACAATTGCCGATGTTATTGAGAATTTCAGCATTCTGGGGGGCTTTTTTCAAGGCCTGTTGGTTCTTGTCCAGAGCCTGGGCATATTTTCTTTCTTCATAAAGAGCAATAGCTTCATTGTAAAGTTCTTCCGCGCTTCCGGAAACTTCGACGACCGAGGCAGGTTTGGCCTTTTCAACCTTCTTTTCTACTGCAGGCTTTTTGGGCTCTTTTTTTTCGCGATCTTGAGAGGCCTTTTTTTCAGTCTTTTTATCGTTTTCGCCGGCCTTTGCCTTAGCATCTTTGTCTGATTTCTTTTGCGGCTTTTTTTCTTCTTTTTTTTCGGGGGTCTTTTCCGGTTCAGGCTCTTCGGGTGTTTCCAAAAGCAATTCAGCATCGCCAGTGCGCTCAATCAGGGTTTTATAGATCCAGCCCCGCGTACCATCGGGAAACTTGACCTTAACCCAGTAATTATCGGTAAATTCAACCTCGTAACGATCACCGCGCATTTTTTTACCGACTATTGGTGAGTCGAATTTTGCCTCTTTGCGAACATTTATATAGCTGCCGCGCACCACACCGGTTGCTGCCGAAAGCATCGAACCGGCCATCAAAGCCATTGCCAAAGCCAGACCAAGCTTTTTGCTCATGTTTCCCTCCATTGTTTATCAGCGAATAACTATAACCAATACCTCTGCCGCTGTCAATCCGACAGCGTTACTGAAAAACAATGAAGGGGCAGCCGGCTAATGTTCTTGTCAGAGACGCGGCAAAACTGTTTCCCATGCCTTTTTGACTTCGGTCTTTACTTCCGAGTGGGTCAAAATTTCTCGCACGGCATTAATCAGTTCAGGGCTGTCCTGAACGATTCTTTCGCGAGGATTGGCAACGATTTCCCAGTCTGAGGGGCAGACTATGCCCTGGTCACAGGAAAATGCCGAAAGTTTGTTTTTCTCCCAGAGGATGATGCTGTTGCCAAAAACCAGCCGGCCATAAAACAATCGCTCATCGACGAGAAGCGAAAGCAGGTGAGTGTTGTGAATGCCAACGTAAAGAGTTGTGTGACCACCGTCTGGAGCGAACGGCTTGGCTTCAGCAGGCGGTTTTGAGGCTTCCAGGGATTTGCCGAGTAAACGCGGCACCAAAAATGAAGCAAGCATTTCTTTTTCGCTTTCTTCAGTAGTTTTCAGACTGCCACCGATGACGAAATCCTGCTGAAAAACCACCTTCAAAGTCGCTCTTACCTCGCGGTCAGGCAGTTTCAATCTACCTTCAAGTACCGTGCCTGGAGGCAGAGTTCTTTTTGGAGGCATATCCGGCAAGAGAGCAGAAAAAGCGGTCGCACAAAGACTGATCAACTTCAGCCTGGCATCACCATGCTCATCGGTAAAGACAAAATCGATATTTTTTTCCTGCTTGCCAAGAATCACTCGACTGAAAGTACATTTTTCTTCCCTGAACATTATGCTGCCCAGGTCGAGATAAATGTCTTCAGGTAAAGATGCGTGATCCAGAATCAGGTGGCCCAGCTTTAAACAGCGATAAGACGGGCTTTCATGGTGGATCAACGTGCCCTGCCCCTGGACACCATAACGATTTCCGCCCAGAAATGGTGTCTGAACAAATGCCGTCTTGACAGAATTTTCTTTTCCGTTGACTGAAACCAGGTAATTCATGAAGTAGAAATCGGCATTCTCAAAATTACCCTCAGAGTCGGTCCAGTACATTATCTGGGTTTCTTCATCACCCTGAAAATAGCGCAGGTTTTTCTCGGTAGCCTTTATTTCACGGATGCTCGAGCCGAGCCTTCGCGGCTTCAAAAATTCATTTAGAATGCGGGCATGGCCTAAAGGCAAGGTCTTGAACGAACAGCCGATTTCTTCATTGCGAATTGAACAAACCTGCGGTTCGTTTTCAAAAAACACGCTGGCCAACCTTATTCTGGCCTGGAAGCTGTCGCCGACCTTAAAATCATCGGCCGCTGAACCACTGGCCACGAAAGAAAAGCCTCCCTGGCTTAAGTCGATAATCTGAAAATCGCCGATATCGGCAATCTGAACTACTCCTTCAGAAAAATCAAGCCGCAAAGAGACCCGGCGCTCTTTTTTTTCGACAACAGGCTTCTTTGCTATCGGTTCAACATTCCTACCGAGAATCCAGTTCATCGTCTGATTGAAATTCATTTTTGTCGCCTATTCTTTATTCAGGTCGCGCAGCAAAGCATCCAGATCGACCTGATGCATTTCTGCTGCATCTTTAAGACTTTCAAATTCTCCAACCGCACAACCTATGCAGTACATGCCGTGACCCATGAGAATTTTTCTGGCATCGGCACATGCCTTGATTACTTCTGCAATAGTCATCTCCGCCGAGATCTTTTTCATTTGTTATGCTGCCCCCTCTAACCACTTTTCATAAATAT
>CAZQUE010000111.1:8430-13384 GCA_964596185.1 uncultured bacterium
AAATTGAATCACGGGGTTTGAATTATGGCCGACAAAACCTGCAAAGCATGTAACGGCGCGATGAAAGAAAACGAAACCTTTTGTCGCCGCTGCGGAGCCTATGAAGAGTATCAGACATCGGACAAAGTAATCGCATTGGCGGATCCTTCCGGTGATAAACCCAAAAAGACCCACTCGCTTACTTTGATTGAAATTTTCATCATCCTGGGAATAATCGGCATGCTTGCCTTGATTGCATTGCCGACCAGGCGCTATGGTTCCCGTGAACCAGCCCGAGAGAAGGCTTGTTACGCCAACATGCGCGTAATTCTCGGTGCAATCGAAATGTACAACATGGATCACTCAGAAATGATCAGCACCCGCCTCGATGATCCGACCAAGGCAAACTCTATTCTGGTTCAGGGAAAATACCTTAAAAGTCCGATAACTCCTCCTGAAACCGAATGCTACTACCGCATCAAAGGTGACATTACCGGTAATGGTCTTATTGTTTGCGACAAGCACGGAACCGTGGAAGGCAACGATGAAAGATAAAACCGAAAAAGAAATGAACTCAGGAAAAATAGCCGCAGTATGTATTTCGGCACAAAAGGGCACTGCAAAGTCACCTGTTGAGAAGTGCCGGTTAATCGCCGGCGAGGGCATAGAAGGCGATGGGCATATCAGCACCATCAGACCTGTAAGCTTGCTGATGGCGGAAGACATCGAAAAATACAATTCCAGCCATGAATTTCAGGCCACTCCTGGAGATTTTGCTGAAAACATCGTAACCAGCGGGATAGACTTGACCAAGGCTTCTGTTGGCGACCGAATCAAAATCGGTGATTCTCTGCTCGAAGTCTGCCAGATTGGCAAGGAAGTGCTGCCCCAACATTACTCATTTCATGGCGACCGCCTTTTGCCGACCCGGGGTGTTTTCTGCAAGGTTATCAGTAGCGGCGTAATCTTTGCCGGCAACGATATCGAACTGCAAAAGCCTTGCCCCTGAACCCAAACCTTGAATTCTTCGTTTATCTGGCCGAAATCAGCGGCAGCTGACAGAGAGATCGATAACGCACGGGCCACTGATCGTCATTTCAAGACTATCCCCGCTTTTAACCGGCCCGACCCCTTCTGGAGTTCCGGTCATGATCAAATCGCCCGGTTCAAGGGTCATGCAGGCAGAGATATCAGCAATAAGCTCGGCAAAACCAAAAACCATGGCGGTCAAAGAAGAATACTGCACCTGCCGGGAATTCAAACGCACCTCAAGGGTTGCTGACCGCCATTCTTCGCAGAACGGAGCGACGACCGAGGCAAGCGGCAGAAAAGTGTCGAAACCTTTGGCACGGGTCCACTGACCATCTGATTTTTGCAAATCGCGAGCGGTCATGTCGAAACCTGCGGTAACGCCGCCAATATAATCAAGGGCCTTATCGAGACTGACATTGCGACAGCGCCGGCCAATCACCAGAACCAGCTCGCCTTCATAATCGATACGTCCGAAGCCTTTCGGCAATTCGACTTCGCCACCGTCGCCAATAATCGCGGATGGCGGCTTGGAAAACCATAGTGGGCGCGATGGCACATCGTTGCCCAGCTCCTGGGCATGTTTGAGGTAATTGCGGCCGACGCAAAGAATCTTGCTGCCGGAAAAGGCAGGCTCGAGCCCATTTCTTGACGAAATAGGCAAATCAAAATTATCTACTGCTTTACCAGCTATAGCCTCATCAAAGCTTTTGGAACCGGTATCGTGCCATATCCCGGCTTTTCGCTCGAAACAGTGCCATTTACCATCTTTTAATGCAAACATCTCTTCCTCCGGCGCAAGTTAAAACAACGCCCTCTCATTGAAAACCAGGCACGGGGTCTCACTGGCTGATTTTTTCGATTATGTCATCGCCCGATGAATTAATAACCGAAACCTGGGATAGCAGGCATGGCCTGGTTACTGAAATGCCCCGGTCAAACCGGGGCATTTCAAAGATAGTTAAATGAGAATCAGCCTGCTGCCTGCTTTTTGGCAAAGGACAAGCGACCGCCGGCCTTGAGAATGACTTTGTCTTCATCGCTCAGGGTATGCTGCACAGGTATCTTAACGCCCTTGCTGACATTTTCGACAATCAGTTCGCCATCGAGGGAACTGACATCGATCCTGAGTTCATCACCGACTTCAACTTTGTCATAATCTTCCGGATTCTTGAAGGTTGCAGGAAGTATGCCGAAGTTAACCAGATTAGCCAGATGAATGCGAGCAAAGCTCTTGCAGATAACCGCCTTTACCCCAAGGTACATCGGACAAAGGGCGGCATGTTCCCGCGAACTGCCCTGACCATAGTTGTCGCCGCCAATGATAACGCTGTTTTTCATTTCAAGGGCGCGAGAATAGAATTCTTTGTCGACACCTTCAAAAACATGTTTGGCATATTCGGGAACATTAGAGCGCAATGGCAGGTACTTGCCGGCAGGCATGATGTGGTCAGTAGTAATGTTGTCTCCAACCTTGATAACAGCTTTGGCCGCAATGGCATTGCCCATTTCATCTTTCATCGGCAATGCAGCGATGTTGGGGCCCCTGACCACTTCGATTTCTTTGCCATCTGCGGGTGGGAATATGAACATAGAATCATCGACGGTAAATTTTTCCGGCATTTTCACTTCTGGATAAGTGCCAAATTTGCGCGGATCGGTGAATTTTCCTTCAACGGCAGCAACAGCTGCGACTTCCGGACTGACCAGGTAAACCTGGGCGCTATCGGTGCCGGAGCGTTTTTCAAAGTTTCTATTGGAAGTGCGCAAAGCAACCGCGTTGGTTTTCGGGGCAAAACCCATGCCAATGCAGGGACCGCAGGCATTTTCCAATAAGCGGGCACCAGCGGCAACCAGATACGAAAGCGAGCCTTCATCGGCGGCCATGCGAAGCACCTGTCGAGAGCCCGGCGCGATACCCAGCGACAACCTGGAATGTACTGTCTTGCCTTTCAAAATATTGGCGGCACGGGTCAAATCAGTATAGCTGGAATTGGTGCAGCTGCCGATCATGACCTGGTCGACCTGGATATCTTCGAGCTCAGAAACCGGTTTGACGATATCGGGCATGTGCGGACAAGCTGCCAGCGGAACTACCTGGGCCAGGTCAAGATCGATGACGCGATCATAAGAAGCGCCTTCGTCGGCTTTGAGTTCAACCCAGTCATTTTCGCGCCCCTGAGCCTGCAAAAACTTGCGGGTTTCCGCATCACTGGGGAATACGGAAGAGGTTGCACCAAGTTCAGCGCCCATGTTGGTAATGGTCGCACGTTCCGGAACGGTAAGGGTCGACACACCGGGACCAGTGTACTCGTATACGCAACCAACCCCTCCTTTGACCGTTTCGCGGCGCAGAACTTCAAGAATGACGTCTTTTGCCGAAACCCAGGGCTGAAGTTTACCGGTAAGATTAACTTTTACGACCATCGGCATCTTCAGGCTGAAAGGCTCGCCGGCCATGGCCATAGCCACGTCGAGGCCACCCGCACCAATCGCCAGCATGCCGATGCCACCGCCGGTCGGCGTGTGGCTGTCTGATCCCAGGAGAGTTTTTCCAGGCTTGCCAAATCTTTCGAGATGAACCTGATGACAGATGCCGTTACCCGGGCGGGAAAAAACGATGCCATATTTAGCAGCAATAGTCTGTAGAAAAATGTGATCATCGGGGTTTTTAAAATCCATTTGCGCGGTGTTGTGATCGACATAGCTCACGGAAAGCTCGGTTTTAACCCGCGGAACGCCAAGCGCTTCAAATTGCAGATAAGCCATGGTTCCGGTTGCATCCTGGGTCAAAGTTTGATCCATGCGAATGCTGATCGGGCTCTTAGCCGTCATTTCACCGGAAACCAGATGGGCTTTGATAATTTTTTGCGTTAAATTTAATGACATTTCCTTCTCCTGATCGAAATTTGTTTGTAAAAAAAAAGCCTTCCAATGCTTGCATTGAGAAAGTTTCTAATGATTTTTCGTTAAGAAAGGTCGTTTATTAACAGGCGAACCTGGCCTATTTTTTTTCAGGCTTGATGTTTGGGCTGTCAGAGGCATTCTTTAGAACCGCCTCTTTGCGAAATTCAAGGTTTTTCAGGGGAATATCGACAAGAATATCTTCGTTGCCATCGAGTTCCGAGGGTTCGAGCGGGTCACGTCCGGCGGCAAGAATCTTTACCAGTTCAACTTCGTTGTGATCAGGGCAGAAGCCAGGCTCGTCCTGTTCATAACCGCATTCAGGACAACGATAAATGTCGGGAAGAAATTTCTGGTTAGCCTCTTCTTCGGGCAGGAAAAGCTCTTCAGTTTTCTCTTCAGCTTCTTCGATCTTTTTCTTCTTGTCAGACTTTTTACCAGACTTTGACTTGCTTTTACCGGAAACCGATTCTTCGGAATTTTGTGCGCAAAGCGGGCAATGATAAGAAAACCCTGCGCCGTATACGGCGAGCAGGGTAATCATCGCAACTGTTTTAAGACGGGTAGAGGTTACCAATCGTAACATCAGTCGTTTTCCTGAATGATCTCCATGATTTCAGCGTGAGTCTTGGCTTCGAGCAATGAATTTCTAAAGTCATCGCTGCGCAGCAGGCGGGAAATCTTGGCCAGAAGCTTAAGATAGGGTCCGCCAGATGAAACCGGTGCCAACAATACAAAAATCAGATTGACCGGCTTACTGTCGATCGATTTAAAATCGATGCCGTTGTCAGATCTGAAAAAAGCGACGGTTAAATCTTTAATGGCACTTGAACGGGCATGTGGCATGGCAATGCCGCCACCGACTCCAGTTGTCCCGAGCTTTTCTCTTTCAAAGATTGCATCTTTGAGAACTTCCGGTTCTTTGATCGCTCCGGTCTCCTGAAGTGCTGCAATGAATTTTTCAATGGCCTGATCTTTGTTTTCTGCTTCGAAATTGAGGAAAACCAGGTTTTCCTTCAGCACATCAACCAATTGCATGTAT
>CAZQUE010000112.1:0-12838 GCA_964596185.1 uncultured bacterium
CTTGCGGCTGTCGATTTTCTGTGAGCATACGCAACGCCAAATCTGGCATCTAACGACGAGCTGAGCTGCGAGGATTTTTGCTTGTAGCAAGCGCAGCGTGCGGAAAGCAAAAACCACAGCAGCTCAAGCGATTTGTTCTGGCGCCACGCGCCAGGGCAAAGCGCTTGAGTTTACTCAGCTCGTCGTTCATGGCGACGCAGTCGCCATGAACAAGTTATTCTACGGTTTCTGGATATCTTAGCAGACTTTGAGAGGAAAAGAAATGGGACGGTTAAAAATTGACTTTTTCTAACTTGATATTATGCGAATTGTTGAGATATCATCATTTGTAGATATCGTGAAAAAAATTCCTGAAAATATAGATAGTATCTTTTGCCGGCGGATGAAAAACGCCGGAATTAACTATGAGCTTCAGCAGGAATACCGAAAATGGCTGAGGTTCTATCTCGATTTTTGCGACAAATATTACCTGACACCATCATCGCGAGACAGCCTGGGGCAATTCATAAAGAAGCTTAATGAAAAGGGACAAGCCCCTGATAAGCAGAAACAGGCAACTCAAAGCGTAAATGTTTACCTGGATATACTCACAAGAGAACCCGGGGAGCCCTTGGCTGGAATAACTAAAGAAGCAGCCCCGGTAATTTCCAGCCCTGATGATGAAAAGATAAGATTCAGCTGGACAACAATTTTTAAGAGCCTTAATGATTCCATCAGACTCAGAAACTACTCCAAAAAGACTTTCAGGACCTACGCAGGCTGGATTGACCGCTTCGCAGCCTTTATAAAACACAAAAGCCCAGAAGACATTGCCATCGAAGATGTTAAGTGTTTTCTTACGGATCTGGCCGTAAATCGAAACGTGGCTGCTACAACCCAGAACCAGGCTTTTAACGCCCTGCTTTTTCTTTTCAGACATGTGCTTGGCAGGCCTGATGATTTTGATGTAAAGAGCGGCGTGGTAAGGGCAAAAAGCAAAAAATATATTCCGGTTGTTCTCTCACGAGAAGAAATCGACCAGATTATCAGCAAATTACGCCAACCATACAGCCTCATTGTTAAACTGCTTTATGGTTGCGGTCTGAGGCTGTTTGAAGCGCTGGGACTGCGCATGCAATGCCTGGATTTTTCAGAGAATATTGTTACAATTCACGATGGGAAAGGGCAGAAAGACCGAACCCTGCCGCTTCCACTGACAATTCTGCCAGAGCTGCACGCCCACATTGAAAAGCTTAAAATTCTGCACCAGTCTGATCTTGAAGAAAATTATCTCGGTGTCTTTATGCCAAACTCGATCGGGCGGAAGTACCCCAGTCAGGCCAGAGATTTTTCCTGGCAGTGGCTGTTTCCGGCAAAAGCACTTACTCTGGTTCCTGATGAAGGCGCCTACAGAAGATACCATCTGCACGAAACCCATGTTCAGAAAGCAATTAGATCAGCAGTGCAAAGATGCCAACTAACCAAAAGGGCCACGGCACACACCTTCAGGCATAGTTTTGCCAGTCATCTTCTTCAGGCGAATTATGACATTAGAACTATTCAGAAAATGCTCGGGCACACTGACGTAAGAACAACAATGATTTATACCAATACGGTGCGCAGTCGAACCGTGCAGGAACAGAAAAGCCCACTGGATTTTTAATCAAGAGTTCCATAAATTGTCTGTTCGAAGGCTTTGATGGAAAACCGGAAGCAGAAAACAGAAAAAGTCTACCTCTGCCATGATCTTATAATACAAACTAGTGCTATAATAAACTCATGAGTGAACAAATCGATTTTATCAAAGAAATTGCTGCCCGCCTTGATTCGGCAGGTATTGCTTTTATGCTTACCGGTTCTCTGGCAATGACCTTTTACGCAACACCGCGTATGACTCGTGATATTGACCTGATTATTGAAATCCGGGAAAATGCCGCAGATAAGCTCGTCGCACTTTTCTCGGGAGATTGTTATATTGATGGCAGCTCTGTAGCAAGAGCAATTTCAACCAACGGAATGTTTAACATTATCAGCAATAAATTGATTTTAAAAGCTGATTTCATCATCAAAAAGACAGACGAATACCGACAACTGGAATTTTCTCGACGCCGTGAGGTAGAAATTGATGGAAACAGAATTTTTATTGTTGCACCTGAAGATTTGATCATTTCAAAATTAATCTGGGGAAAAGACTCCGAATCTGAAATGCAATTGCGCGACATCGGCAATCTTCTCTGCTCGACAGCAAACCTTGATTACAACTATCTTAATTTGTGGGCAGAGCGCCTGGATTTGACCACTTACTTAAAAAAGGCAATAAAAAATGAATGACACTGAAAAAGAAGTTGCCGAAATATACCGGAAAATGCTGTGCCGTCTTTCACCTCAAAAAAGACTTAAAATGGCAGCCGAGATGTTTTCTGATTGCCGAAAAATTGTAATAGACTCCCTGCGTCAGCAAAATTTGCCGGATCAGGATGTTCGTCTTGAGATTTTCAAGAGATTCTACGCCAGTGATTTCACAAAAAGTGAATGTGAACAGATCCTTGCTCATCTTCAAGCCTGCAGCTAGGTTTAAAACAAGAGATTATTACCGGTTTGAGCGACCAATGTTTCGTTTTCCTGCTCAACCGAAGCATTCAGCGGTCGAGCGCCGCGAGACGGCTGGCAATTTTGTTGTAGAAACGAGTTACCCATGCTTTGCTGACAAAATGACCGACCATCATCAGGTGGTCTTTTTCGCTGGTTTTGCCAATACTGGTCCAGACACCTTTGGAAATTGGGCCTGCGCTGTGCTTAACAATCTTTGAATTGTTCGGGCCGCCCATCGAAACGGTGTTGACAATGCCATCATTTTGAAACCAGAGATGCAACTGTTCTGCACTGACCGCCCTGCCGCGATAAGTGCCCATTAACCAGGCCGGCACTATCATTATGGGGCTGATTTTCAGGCTGGGAACATGAATCTGGCTGAACCACGGCTTTTGCGTCTTCGCATTGGCGTAACTCATGTAATAGATATCTGGAAACACCCTGATCTGTTCGTTGAGTTCACGCGCACCCTGCGGCGAGACATCCCAGGTTGAAATGTCGCGACTGCCCCATAATACAGAATCAATACGCGCAATAAAGTCGGTTGCGCTTTCTTCTTTCTTCTGCTCTAATCCCCATTGATCGAGATCAAAATCATAAAAAGATTTGAGCGAACCCCTGGTCACAAAAATCAGGTTTGTCAGAACCTTTTCAATAAAAGCCATGAAAAGGGTATTGTCTTTTGCCGCCAGAGTAGTGCCATTATGCGGCGTTGAAATGGTCGATACCGACAAAACCCAGCGCTCACTGGTTCCCTGTTTGAAAAAATCCCTGGCGAGCAGCTCGGTAAGGTAACGAATGGTCTGCCCGCCCATCGAATGGCCAATCATGTGAACCGGCCGGGCCTCACTCCATTCTGGAAGCAAGGCCGAAAACTCTCTACCAAACCGTTTGTGACCATATTTTTCGGCATGGTCAGCGCCGTAATCAACGCGCCCGCCCCTGAGCTGCCAGAAAAGTTCGCATGGGCATTTCAACCCCCGATTCCCGCACCAAAACTCTCATGTCCCAGGGAAGTGGCTGACGCGCCTTTTCAGCCATTTCACGTCTCCCAGGGCCGTTTCAGCCTATCTGCCCTGCCTCAAACCCACCCCAAACACCCCGCCAGCCGCACGCCCGGCCCCTGATCCTGCCCCACAGGCCGTGTAGCCGGTCATATCACCACAAAACCCCACTTTTGCCCCAATTTCACGCCTTTTTCCGCCAGAGCCTTCCACAGCCCACCTCGAACACCTCCCACCCGGCTCCCGTCCAAAAGCCGCAAATCAAGAAAACCCGCCTCCTGTTGCCTGAATGCAAACCCTGTTCGCGGCACATGCTCCCGAAACTTGCCGCCAAAACACATCAGCAGCACCAGCTCCCGCAAAGATCAAAAAGGGGCCCATGGCCCCCCACTCTGGGCTCACCACAGGGGAAACCGTTTTAAATATCTCTTCCGCAAATCCTTTCCCCGCTGCACCGCCCGTCGAATCTTTAACATACCGACTGTCGCGGAAAAGTAAAGGCCTCCACCCCGACCGGCTAGGTCGCCGGCCGGGTCCCCGCCTTGACTTTCCCGCGCCAGCCTGGTTGTCTGGGGTCAGCGACGGGCGGCTCCGCAGGGGAATAAAGGTTTTCTGGCCAGAGTATTTTGCCGGCGCGGCAAACCGCTGAAAGTCCTTTTCAACAGCAGAAAATACCGCTTTACAATGACAATAAATTACATATATTATTAATAGATGACAATTGCAGGAGGGTTCAGCATGCAGACCATGAACTACAAAGAAGCGGCCAGGTATCTCAAAATCACCGAAGGCACCCTGCGCAACTGGGTTTCAAAGGGCCGCATCCAACCCCGAAAAGTCGGCAAACACGTGATCTTCTTCAAGGAAGAACTCGAAGCCTGGATCAAAAACCCGCCCCCCGCAGCAACCCCAGAACCCGCCATGAAAGACCTCGTCGATGTTTTTGCCGAAGCTTTTCAACTGCCTGCAAAACCTGAACCCAAGCCGGCCACCGCCACACCTGCCCGGCCAGTCGAATGGGTGCCGCAGTTCCACATGACAACCTCCAACCAGGAAAAAGACCCATACGCCCTGCTGCTCGATCTCCCCGGCCCGAACGTGAAAATGACCCCCGACAACATGCGCGAACTCGCCCGCTACCTCGTCGATGCCGCCGAGATCTGCGAAAAACGCCAGTACCGCGGCCTGAAAAACTTCTCACTCTTCCGCGAAAGTGAACGCTTCAGAAGTTCCGTTGTCCTGGTTCCATTCAACCAGATGCGCGACCTGCAGACCCTCGCACTGGCCGCCCTCAGATCCGGCGACGTTCTCGCCGAAACCAAAGAAAAATACGTCATCCAGTTCATCCGCGACGGCCTCAAACACCAGCTCCCATTGATCAACCTGCAGCTGAAGAAAAAAGGCATGCGCGCCATCACCTTCAAATCCCTTAAAAACTAATCACCAATCTGGTTTCCATCGTAGGGGCGTGTCGCGACACGCCCCCTGATGACAATAAATGACAAACAATGCCGCAGCACCGGCGCCGCGAATCTGTTATCCTTGGTCTGAAACCATGCCCCGAGAGGAAACCCGCCCATGTCCGCCGAAATCATGACCATCAAAGAATTGGCCGCATACCTCGACATCACCGAGGGAACCATCTATAAAAAGGTCTCCAACAACGAAATTCCCTACGCCAAACTCGGAACCCTGCTGCGCTTCCCCAAATGGGCAATCGACGCCTGGGTCAGCGAAAACACCACCCAGCCGCCCGACGCCCTCTTCGACGAATTCGCAAAACTTCAGTCCCGCTACCATTTCAAGAAATGGCTCCAGTCAAAGGGAATCGATCCGACCGGCCTCACTGACCCGCAGCTGCTGGCACTCGTCAAAAAAGCCATCGCCGACCTGGCCAGCCAGGAAGAACCATGAAAACACGTTCCATCGATGACCTGCGCCAATATGCTCTGAGTCTGGCCAGCCTCGACCAGGCCGAAATTCTGAAGAAACTCGGAATCAAGCACTACGACAAAAACATTCTCAAAATGGCCAAACCCGAATTGCTCAAAAACTTCGGAAAAAGCGCCAAAACCCTCAACAAATCACTGTTTATCAAAAACGTCATCTGGCAAACCTTCGAAAAACTCCAGGCCGGGGAAACGCCCTTCGATATCGGCAATCTGCGCTCGTTCTGGTATTACATCAAGGACACCATGCACAAGGCCGGCGCCGCCAAAGGTGATCCATACCTGATCGTTTCTGAAATGTTCATGCTTATGGTTAAAGCCGGCCTTTTCAAATACAGCGACTTCGGCTTTGACGACGACGACAAGGGCAACCGCTGGCACGCCAGGCGCCACCCGCAGATCATTCTTTTTGCCGAAAAAACTGCCTATAACGACCTGATGCAGGAAGTGAACCGCGATTTCGACATCACCACCATCTGCACCGGTGGCCAGTCATCTTACCTCAGCATCGAGTATTTCGTTGATGAGCTGCGCCGGCGCGGCGTCGACCTTGCCGCCCGCTTCTACATCTTTTCAATCGTCGACTTCGATCCGGCTGGCGACATTATCGCTACCAGGTTCGTCGAAAACCTCCAGGACAACGGCATCAAAAACATCGCCGTCTTTCCAGGTGAATTTTACAAGCACTTCCGCCGCAAAGATATTGTTATCCCGGCCAATATGACCAAGGAACAGCGTAAAAAAGTTTACATCCTGCCCCTCAAAGTCAGAAAGTCCGGCCTTGCCGCCAGGTGGGCCGCCAAAACCGGCGGCGTCAACGGCAAAAAGGGCATCATGCACGGCATCGAAACAATCGTCATGACCAAAGCCCAGATCATGAAAATCTTCCTGGAAGAACTCTCAAACATCATCAGCATCGACTTCGAACAGATCGCCAAATACCGCCAGATGGAAACTTTGCGCGACCAGATGCAGGCCTTCGCCCTCAAAAAACTCCAGCTCGGCCTTTAAACCAGATCGTCACGAAATTATCAATACAGCCGCCGCCGGTGCAGCAAACTCATTGCTCCACGCCCCAAAGAACCAGCCTTAACGGCCACACAACCAGATTCCCATTCCAAACAACAATTTCAATGGATAGGCAAACCGTAAATAACGATTTAATCGATACTTACACGAAACACTTTTCTAAAACTTCATTTTCCCGACCTGATTCGACCATAATATGACGAATCAGCAATCACGAAATGGCATAATTCGTCGAAATACGCTATATTACCGAACATGACAAATCCCGAGATAACAAAAGCAAATACAGTAGAAAGCTTCATGAAAGCTAACTCCAGCCTCCGCATCGGCAAAGACGCCGTCACCGATTTCCTCACCAGACTAAACACCCTGTCAGCCGCAGTCGTTAAAGCCGCCGAAACCAGCGCCATTAACCAGAACCGCAAAACCATCATGGCCGCTGATGTCGAACAGGCCATGACCTCAGTGACCGGCGATACTTCCGACCTGCCGTTCCTTTTCAAACAGATCGAAAAGCTCAACGCCAGAGACACCGCCGACCTTGCCGCCCTGATCCGCGCCTGGGTCGACTCTCACTGACTCATGATCAAAGACGACCTGGCCCGCACCATCGCCGAAGAATACGAACTTTCCCGCTCCCTTTCAACGCGCATCGTTCAAACCATGCTTGATAAAATCATCGACGGCCTGGTGAAAGAATCCCGCATCGAGCTCCGCCGCTTCGGCGTCTTCGCTGTTAAACAGCAGGGCCCCCGCGTCATCACTCTCCCATCCGGCAAAAAAATAAAACGCCCGGCTCAGAAGGTAGTAACCTTCGCACCAGGCGCCGCTGTCAAAAAGAAACTAAACCCCAAAACCAGCAAACAAAAGTAAACCCTGGCTGAAGTTTGTCATTTATTGTCATCGGCGCTTGTTCGGCCCTGCAGCAATTTGCCTATAGTGTCAAAATATAGTATTATTATCACAGGAACCATGAACAACAAACACCGCAAAGTCCTGGAAAAAATCTTTCAAAATCCTGTCAAACCAATCGAATGGCAGGACATTGAAAAGCTTTTTCTCGCCCTGGGTGCCAGCATTGCCGAAGGAAACGGCTCACGCGTAACGTTTTCTCTTAACGGAGTCACTGCCGACTTCCATCGACCGCACCCGGGCAAGGAAGCAAAACGATACCAGATTATCGATACCAGGGAATTCTTGACCAAAGCCGGTATTGATCCGAAAAAAGTTTGAGGTGAGAAACTATGAACAGCTTGAAATACAAAGGCTACACCGCCAGAATTGACTTCGACCCCGAAGACGAAATCTTTGTCGGGCGCGTGGTTGGTATTAAAGACATCATTGGTTTCCATGCGGAATCAGCCAAAGAATTGCGCCAGGCATTCGAAGAAGCCGTTGACCACTATCTTGCATCCTGCAAACAACTCAATATCAAACCCCAGAAAAGCTTTTCCGGCAGGTTTGTTATCCGCCTTTCCCCTGAAATACACGAAAGAGTTGCCCTTGCTGCCGCCGAAACCCATAAGAGCCTTAACGGCTTGATAGAAGATATTCTAAGGGGTTACGTTAAAGCCGCCTGAGCCTGACCGAAGTCTTACATATCTTAACCGTTGTAAGCCGTAGCGGCTTTGCTTATTCATTTGCTGACTTTTATCCCGTTCTTTCTGGCAAACTCTCTGATTTCAACACAGTTGCCCTGCTCATGCTGGTTTAAGGCATGCTCTGCCAGAGTATCAAAAGGGTTTTCAGTCCTGGCCAGGTGAATACCGGTTTTGTCGGCACTTACCAGGAAACAATCACCTGGTTTGAGATTGTAATCTTCCCGCATTTTCAGCGGTAGCGTCAGTCTCCCCTGTGCATCGAGCTTCAGAACAATTTTCAAACCCTTGCGCCTGACAGCTCGATCTATGTCTTTCTGAGTAAGCTCAGGATAATCATCTGAAGCTCCTGTTCTGTTTCCTTTGCTCATACTTAACCTCAAAATCCCATTTTTACCAGATTTTCACTCTTATAGCGATTTTCACCGAATCAGTGAAAATTGCTGTAAATGTGAAAACCAGCCTCTGAAACCCTATTCTGGTTTGCACCAGTTTTCAATTCTCAAACCAGCCACCCGGCCAAATTCTCGTTCATTATTGGTGACGAGACAGGCGCCGGTAGACATGGCATGCGCAGCAATAAGCGTGTCCAGTGGCCCGATCGGCGAGCCAGTTTTTTCAAGACAATGCCGGATCATCCCATACTCGACCGCAGCCCCCGCATCAAAAGGCAGAATTTCGAACGGCAGCAGCAACTCCTGAAAGTGCTTTCGGTTCTTTTCAGGCTTTGCGCTTTTTGCAATGCCAAATTCCAGCTCTGCCAGGGTAATCGACGAAATACAGACCTCGCCCGGCCCAAAAGTTCTTATCCGCTTCGCAATTGCCGGAAAAGTCCCTTTGCACAGGTAAATGAAAATATTGGTATCAAGAAGATACTGCATCAGTCAAACAGTTCCTCTCTGGTTTCCAGAATGCCCTGGTCGCGCTCAGCCATGAAATCATCAGTGAATTTACCGATATTCCGGTCCATCGGCGCCCACCAGTCATCTTTTGGCAGAAGCATAATCGCGTTGCCGATCCGCTTCACAAACACTTCCTTGCCGCTGAACCTGAATTCCTTCGGCAGCCGCACCGCCTGACTTTGGCCATTCTGAAAAATCTTGGCAGTTTTCATCTTTACACACCTCACAATATATACTAACTAGTATATATTATCTAACTGGGGTTTACGCAAGAAGTTTCTTAAACCCTGAACCTGTTAATGTATTTTTCATTGTATTCTATCCGAGGCACCAGTTAACAGTAAAACCCTTTACTGATCTGACTTTCACATTGTTGCCAATAATAATTGTTCTGTAAACCTCTTCCAAGTTCTATCGTCTGGAAGCGCATTTTAAAATTTCTGCTCGTCCGAGTGTACCGAGCTACAACATAATAAGCGTTAAATAAAAAATCGATTTTAGAGCCATTTCGGTGCCCTGTACAAATCGCTAATGATTCAAAACGACCCCAAGCCCATAAAATTAAAATAAACGCTAAAATGACCGCCATTTTCAATTTCCTTAATAAGCCCTTAACCTGACCGGGTCCATAAGTTCATACCAGACCTTCTGCAGAAAGGAATACTGTGGCGCTTTCTTAGGTGCCGGCTCCCAGACCCTTACACTTACCGGATCAACTTTCGGTGGTTCCAGGCGCAACTGAATCGCTTCAAGTTTTTTACTCTGGTTATTAACGGTTTGGACTAGAAGCATGACTGCTTTTTCCAATGATTCGATTCTGCTGTGAAGCGCGGCCGTGTCTTCATTTCGAGGTTCCGATGATTTAATCATCAGTTCATCGGCCAATGTATTGGCTGCGTCTCTGGGTCTGATTCCTGCGTTTATCAGATCAGCCATTTTGCGCAATTTCTCAGCGTCTTTTGGTGAAACGTGACCAGCTCTTGAAATCACTTTTGGGCTGATATCAAGCAGTTTACACCAATATTTCAGCTGGGGAACACTTGCCTTCTCTGTAATTTCATCAAGTCGAATCAGGATTTCATCAGACATTTTTTGCACACCTCACAAGAATTCATCGTTTCATCAATCGACAACAGTCATGGATTCTGTTAGAGCTAAAACCTTTCATCGGATCATTTCTAGTTCATCAGCTGATCAAAATTTTTAATCGGTTCATCAGTTACTGTTTTTCAGGCTTATTGGCTTTATGTTGTTTCTTAACTATGACAAAATCAGGGTCAAGTATGAAAATTCTTTCTAATTGCTTTAATCATTGGTTGTTTAGAGTTTTTTATTAAAAACAAACAGACTAACTAACCAGGTGTGTTTCTGTTTGTATGTATGTTTAGTACTTTTAATACTTTTAATACTTTTAGCGCCTCTGTAACTAGCATAAAAAGAGGGGTCAACAGATCTAAATATGACAAAATCAGGGTCAACTATGACAAAATCAGGGTCAACTATGACATTTTCAGGGTCAACTATGACAAAATCAGGGTCGAAATATGACAAAATCAGGGTCAAATTATGACGGGTTGATTTTCATGTCATAGTTGTGGTAAATTTAGCTTATGAAAAACAACATAGTCAGGAAAGCTAACTCTTTGGTGGAAGCGGCCTACAAGCTTTCAATCAATCAGCAAAAAGTTGTCTTGTTACTTGCGTCTTCCATTAAGCCAGGTGATGAAAACTTCCAGCCTTATCAGATCAACATTAAAGACTTCGCTAATTTGCTTGGTCTGAAAAACAAAAATTTCTACAATGAAATTTCTCATCTGACTAAAGATTTACTGAGCAGAACACTTTCTATTACAACCGAAGACTCGCTGTTGCAGATCAACTGGCTTTCATCAGTTCAATACTTCAAGGGCAGCGGTGTTATAGAACTGTGTTTTGATCCCAAAATGAAACCTTATCTGCTTCAGATGAAAGAGCGGTTCACCACATATCGATTAAAAGAGGTTATTCAGCTGAAAAGCTCGTTTTCAATACGTATTTATGAGCTTTTGAAGCAATATGAGAAAATTGGCGAGAGAATCTTTCTTCTGGAAGCTCTGAGGCAACATCTTGGCATTGGTTCAGAAGAATATTTGCTCTATGGCGACTTCAAACGCAGGGTTTTATTAGCTTCTCAAACTGAGCTGGCGGCAAAAACCAACATTTCGTTTGATTTTGAAGAAATCAAAGAGGGCCGGAAAGTTACTAAAATTAGGTTTGTGATTCATGCCCAGGCATCAGAAGAATCTTTTGATCCTGTGGTTCAGGGTGCGCTCTTTCAATTAGCAGAACATGGCAACCTTGCTAATCCAGAACTGGAAATAATTCTGGCCGAATTGCCAAAAGAATACCAGAAACAAAAATCTATTCGGAAACTTGTTGCTGATGCTTTGGCTCAATATGGCACAGAGCATGTTATCAGGAACATCAGGTATGCCAATGATAACTCTAATGCTACCAATCCTGGTTCAAATGTTGCAAAAGGCGCTAATTATCGCAACTATCTGTCCAAAACTCTAAAAAATGACTTTGGCCTGGCTTACCAGGAAGACCAGGAAGCGTTAAAGGCTAAAGAAGAAGCCGCCCGCGCAAAAGCAAAGGCTGAAATGCTTCTGAAAAGACAGGAAGAAGACAGAATCGAGAAAGAAAAAAGCCTCCTGGCAAAAGCCCAGGAGTTTATTCAAAAGCTTGATCCTGATGAGCAACGCGAAGTAGAAGCCGCCGCAATCCTCAGCCTTCCGCCAGAAATGCAGAAAATGGCCCTGGAAAGTCGCATTACAGCAAAAATTGCAATTAGGCGAGCCATGGAAAGAGTTGTTATCGAACGCTATTTTAAAGACGAATCTTTGAATCAAAATTCTGCACAATCATCATCAGGAGAGGAATAAAAAATGAAGAAAACAGCTTCTAACGATAATCTTGTAACTAAAATGGAAATAGTCAGAGACCTGGCAAAGAAATCCAAACTCACTCATTCAGTAGCCAAAGACATTCTTAACAATCTGCTGGACATCATCGAGCGAAATTTGAAAAAGGAAAAGCGCCTGCAGATCATCGGTTTCGGTTCATTTTACACAAAACTGAAACCAGCCAGAACCGCTATCAATCCCAACACCCGCAAACCAATCCAGGTTCCGGAAAAGAAGCTGGTTAAGTTCGCTCCAGGCAAAGCCTTGCGCGAAGCAGTAAACAAAAGATAACCAGATTTCTGAAGACAAGAGAAGCAGGCCGGGAAAGGGAAAACCGGTGCTTGAGGGAACGCGACCCACGCCCTGCTGACCTGGCCGACGCTCCAGCGGCTTTGCCGCTTCTGCTCTGGCCAGGTCTCGGAAAGCCCTTCGGGCTTCCGCAGGTGCGTGCAATGCCCGGCCCGCCTGCGCCCGGTTTCTGCCTCTGTCATTTATTGTCATCGGCAGACTTTTTACTGTCGCCCCTGCCGCCAGTCGCTCCGGCTGTCCGGACATTGGGGGCGCGTGCCACCCGGTTCATCGTGGCTCACACCTCGATCCGGGAGCAAAGAAAGCAGGCCGCACCCGGAGCCGCCTGCCGCAAGAAAAATACAAAAGAAAAGCGGTTGCGCTGGCCAGATCTCGCCAGGCGAGTTCTTTGCCAGCGCTCTGAGAACATTCGGATGGCTGGTTGCCTCCGCCCACCGCCCGCAAGCTCCGGCGAAGAGGCTGAAAACCGCGGGGTAACCGCGGCGCAAAAACCGCGCCAGTCGGGCCCCTCCCCGGCCCTCCCAACTGTCA
>CAZQUE010000113.1:0-12786 GCA_964596185.1 uncultured bacterium
CCAATCAACGAAAAACCAGCCCGGCCCCAAAGCTGGCCGGTCGAGTTTTTCTGTCTCTGCCTCGATGAAGTATGCCAGGCAAAGAAGTATCCAGCTCGATCCGGCCGCCACGAAGTTTGACCTTGCAGAGCCACAAAGTCTGAGTCGGGCACAGGCACGGCACTACAAAAACAAACCCGGCAAATTTCACCGGGTTATTTTTGCAGCGCCTAAGCCATTGCCTGTTTCAGCCTCCGGCAAGTCTGGAGGTAATACCCTCCGGAAAATCTTGTTGTCTTGACTTGGCCTTGCGGCATACCTGGTAACCGTCAAGATCGAGCCGGATTCTTTCGCCATGTACCAAAGATTTGCTGTCTTGTTAGGCTTGAAGTTTGGCAAAGCCACAGCCTTAAGCAAGGCCTGCCGATAAACGAAGGACGCAAAACATTTGTTGTCTTGTTTTGGTAACTGCCCTGCAAAGTCTCGCAAATTTCCCAGCAAGGTTTTGTTGTAAAGCCTACGAAAAGCAGGGAAGAAACAGCCGATTAACCAAAGCGCCTGCTTTTTGCCAGAAAGTCTCGCCAATCGAGAAAAAAACTAAATCAAATTACCTTTGATCCAGCAGAAATCATTTTCAGCAGCACAAAACAGGGTTGGTCTGGCAGCGTCAAAAAAGTGGCGGCCGTTTTATGGCCAGACAGTTTTTGATGTGCCAGGCCTGCCCGGTCGATCAGGCTCAGACCTAAACAAGATTCATCTTAACTCACGTCTATTTCAGACAACCTCAGCAGCAGTTTCTTTGGATACCCCCGCCCGACAAACTTTGCAGGGTATTAAATTAGGTGGCGGCCGGTCTCCCCCGGCTTGGTCGTCCTGAGCCCGAAAAGGCGTTTCCGGGCTCTTGTTTCAGACTTCGACAAAAAAGAGGGCGGAAAAAGAAGAGGCTTCGGCGCGGGCTCAGTCCATAGGGCTCCAATTGCCCAAGGAGGAGCGGCTGTTGCAGCAACAACCCCGAAGCTCAAGTATAGTTTATCAGATCTTGGGAAAATTCTCCAGCAGGCCACAACTGTTAACTTTCGCGGCAACGTTGCCAAACAAACTTTTCAAGGAAATGAAGCGCGGCAGAAAGATTTTGATCGAGTCCAAACCCCGCAGCTACCTCGGCAATCGCCATTAAAGTATTCAGCTGCCCAGCCTCAGTGCCCCGCCCTTCCGACTTCAATCTAAAATAAAGGCGCAGCGCCTCAGGTATAACTTGCTCAAAGCGGGCAATTAATTCTTGCTCAAATTTGCCTAGGATTGAATTGTTTTCCTTCCGGACAGGTTCGACATCATCAAACCGCTTTTGCACTTCATAATGACCGGCAGTTTTATTGTTTTCGGCATTCTTTAGACTATCCATTTCTCGAATGCCAGCCGTCATCCAAAATGATAAATTGAGGCCATTCTTATACGCCTCTGAAGGATCTTTCCCATATTTAGGCGAGATGGGCCAAAGAATGGAGTTTTTAAGACCTAATGTTTCAATCCAGAATTGAACCGCTGATTTGCCCCCAGCCGTGTCATTGTCGAGCGAAACAAAAACCCGGTCAGCACGTTCCAATGCCTTCAAAGTTGGTTCATCTGGCCGAATTGAGGCTGAACCAGTAGAAACTGCCGAAATTTTGCCTTCCGATTCCTGAGCAAGCAAGATTGCATCAAGTTCTGATTCAACCACGATGAAAGCTTTCTGAGCCTCGCCAAAGAAGCAGAGCGCCGCCGATCCGCCCGGCAGAAAATGGTATTTATCCTTTTCTGACCTTGGCTTAGATTTTCTGATTTTCAACCTTACAATTCTGCCGGCAAAATCTCGACCAGGTATGACCAAACCTGACGGCAAATAAAGCTTTTTCGGCTTGCCGGTCTTCTGGCTGACTTCTTCAGGCAGCCCCCAGCCTTGCCGATCTCGAAAAAAGTCTTTCGGGTTCCAGCCAAGTTTAAACCGCTCGACCGTTTCCAGGTTGATACCTCGATCATTTTTCAACCATTCGAGCCGGTCAGAATTTTTCAAAAGCTGTTCGTGTGACCACTGAATAAAGCTTTCCACCTTAGCCAACCAGGCAGAAGAAACGCCCTTAGCCGGTTTTGCCTGCCATGTCGGAGAATTGCGGCTCTCTCTTCTCTGGCTTTTGGGCCAGACGTTCGAGCCTCCACCTGAGCTTATTCGATGATCTACACCAATAAACCGGCAAGCCTCGGAAAAAGAAAGACCCTTGCAAAGTCTGACCAGCTCAATTAAGTCACCTGATTTGTTGCAGCGTCGACATAACCAGCGGTTTCTTTCTGGCCACGACTGAAAACGGTCATTGCCACCGCAAACAGGGCAAGGACTAGAATGTTCAGACGATCCTTTTGCCCTGGTAGAAATTCCCTCAGATTGTAAAAATTCAAGAATGTTCATAAATTTTTTCGCCCCCTAAAACCTAGGGGTTATAATCCCGAAAAAAATAAATCTTTTCGGATTATTACCCCCCCTTTAGGGGGGGAAAGATGAAAAAGATTCTAAGATTGCATCAACAGCGGGTTTCAAAATCTTTACGGAGTCCGCAAAAAGATATATACCAAAAAGATTTCTCAAAGCCTTTACGGGAAAGAGTTTCCAAATCTTTTTTTATCCCTGCAAAGATTGGTTAAGATTTTAAGATTCGTCGCAGTGCTGATTCTCAGGCCAAAAAGATTTCTAAAGCTCATCAACAAAGACTTATCGCACACGCAAAATTCCCCTCGGCCTGGTATTTGTGCCGATTTTTTCGACAGAAATTTCACCCCAAGAGATTAAGTCTTCGATCAAATTTTTAAATGACGCTTTTGTCATATCGTATTTTTCGGTAATGCTTCTCCTAAAATTCCCCCCTTTTGTCTGTTCACACAATTCACTTTGAGTAAATTCTTCTTTAGAGTTTTTTAAGTATTCCAATATGTCTGCCCTGGCTTGGTCAGCAAAATTCCGCACCTCTCCAAACGACTCCAGAACCCCATTTTCACCCCGTTTGAAAACCTCAACCGATACAAGTTCCTTTGCATGATTGTTTTTTACAGAAAAGAACTTAGAAAACATGGCCGAATTGTCGCCAGCCATTGTTCTGAATTTTATCAATTCGCTGTTAGTGGTGTCCTTTTTCCCTGTTGTAACCACAAGCGGCACCTTGAACATACCGAAGGCCCACCGTAGGCCATCATAAATGGCAGATGTGCCCCGCCCCCCGCTTTTGCTTATAGATTCGAGCGTTGCCTCTTTGGTTACGTGATGAGCAACCATTACGCTTGCCCCGGTTTCCATGGCTATTTTGGTAAGACATTGAATCATTGCTTGTCCATTTCCGGACTCATTTTCAGGCAAGCCGAGATAAGATATCAATGGGTCGAGAATGACAAGATCAAGACTGTCTTTCTGCTTGAGCTTTTTGATTACCAGGCGAAAGAACTCGGTTTCTTCGATATTCTGACCATTAAACTTTAAAAAGCCGGCGTTTACACCGGCTAGCGACTTTATATCAAAATTGTCTTTTGCTTTATCGAAGTTCTCTTTTAATTCTAAATCAGCATTTAAAATCGCTTCGGCTCTCTCTAGAAGAAATTTTTCCTGATCTTCAGCGCAAAGATAAGCACATTTCAGCGGCTTTGTCGGCTTCAGTGGCCCGAATTTCATACCCGCGGCACCATAAAGAACTTGTTGAAGACAGAAAAACGTTTTCCCGGTGCCACCCGCAGCAAACAAACCGCCCGGCAAGCCCTTGGGTATAAGATTTTCGTATATGTATTCTATTGGTGGTCTGGGCTTAAAAATTTTCGAGGCGAAGTCTCCCCAATCACCAAAACAATCTGACTCCGATTGTCCATACTCTTCCATCAACCCCGCCTGGGTTTGCACTGTTTCGCGGCGAATGGTTTCTATTTCATCGGCATCGTTGTTATCCGCTTCTAATGTCATTTTGGAAATGTGTAGCAGATGATCTGCCGGGATTGACCGACTGTCCACCTTGGCTTTGTTCATCGGCTATCCCCCAAATTTCTGCTTACGCTTGTTTTGGCTGTATCTTCAGTTCCCTTTGGCCCTTCCTGGTCGAGCCGGCTTTGTTTATTTATGCCAGGAAAATCAGTTTCGTCTTTTTCAAATTTCCGTTTACGTGTGTTTTTTGGCATGATATAATTACTCCATTGAAGGTTAGTTCGCTTAGGTTCAGTCCGCCACTGGATCCAAAGCAAAGGCAAAGCGCTTGAGAATCTGCTTAGACGCTTTGCCTTTTGCTTTTAGATCCCAAACTTTTCGCGGTAGGACTGGTGAGTGTAAAGATATGATCGATGAAGCGTCAGCAACATCTGACATCTGGTTTTGAGTTCATCCCGGCAGAGAGATAAATCATCTGTGGAAAGCAACTCAAAAACATCTTCGGCAGTACAGCCAATCGCCCCAAGAATGTCCTCGATCTCGATCATGTAAGATTCAACATCCAAAAGCTCTGGATTGTCGGGAAGGGCGGTCATTTTGTCGGGCACTTCATCGTCTTCATTTTCTGCCGGGCCCGGGAAAACTTCAGACCAGGCAGAAGCAAAAGCACCGGCCGCCACTTCTTTTTTTGAATCATCGACCGCCTCGACGAATGCATTTTGCCAGGTCTTTTTGAAAATAGCCGTCAGGGTCGGGCGCTTTTTCCAGAGTGAGAGGCGAAAGATTGCCACGGCTTTCAGGTTGTCGGGCGAAAGATCTTCCAGCCCAGCGAAGTCGTTTTTAAACATTTCAAGGAAGGCTGCGCCGTCAATTTGTTCCATGGCTGCCCCCAGAATTGCCGTCGGTATCGTTTTTCAGTTTTGAGCGAGTATAGATAAACACCGACCCGCCAACGATCTTGACTTCAATGTCAGCAAACGGAGTAATTCTCTCCTGGTATTCTTGAAGGGCGCGAACTGCCGCCGCATCAGATGCTTTTCCGTTCTTCCGTTTCATTTTTCTGCTGTGCCTGCTGCTCATATTGCACCACCCGCAGCAGTTGCCGCCTGATCGGATCCCGGAACCATTGCCCGGCGCTTTTTATCAAGAAAAGCCTCGACCTCTTCAATAGGCCAAACGGTGAGCCTGTCACCAAGTTTAATGCCGCGGGAAACTTCGCCATCTTTTACGAACTTCCACCAGGTTGAACGGCCAATACCGAGAAGCTGAGAGATTTGCTTCGGGCGCAAGTAACGAATGGTTGGTTGATTCTGATTTGTCATGTTGACACCTCATGCAAGTTTTCAGGCCCGGCAAGAAAAAAGCCAAGCCTGTTGCTTGTCGCCTGGAGGTGTGCTAAACTCAAATTCTCGACTAGATGAGGTAGCAGCACACCTCAAAAACAATAAGCCCTGGTAGCCTTCAAGTTACCGGGGCTTATTTGTTTGTTAAAACTTACCCCTGTTAACGGAAGTCACCAAGGGCAATATAGTATTACTCGGTTTACATGTCAATACCGAGTATTACTTTTTTCGAAGTTTCTTAGATTTTTTGCTGCGAACTGTTCCACCGCAAACTTCAGAGCAATAAAGTTGGTCCCTGCGTCTTTTCTCAAAGAAAATCCCGCAATTCGGGCAAAGACCAATCCAACGAAAGCCGTCACCGTCCGGGCAGGGTGAATCTGGAATCCGGGTAAAATTCCAAACAACAGTTTTTATGGTTTCATTGTTCAACGAGCCAAATTCATTATTTAAATAAAATGGCTTTGGCGCAACAAAGGTTCCGGCACTACTATTCCAGCACGCAAAGTATTCATTTTCTCGAAAGGCCTGTTCAATGTGATCTTGAATAGATTTTGTTCGTGTTTCAACCTCGTCGGGTACTTTCCGCCCCTGATGTGACATTATTGCAATCTGAAGCATATCTCTAAGCAGGTCATAAAAAATTTTGACAACTTCTTCTCTGAATGCTTGCTGGCCTTCTTTTTCGGCATAATAGCCTTTATAAAACTTGACCGCCTCGTCAGGAGATTCCGAATTAACAAAAGGCACTACGAATTGACAAAGCAGTTCCTTGTCAGAGATTTGATTATTCCCTGTAAATACCACTCGTGGCCTCCTTTGCGACTCAAAGCTTACTTTACACAAATCTCGGGCAATTCCCTTTTGAGTTTCGACGCTCATTAATGGTTTATCGACCCTGACCTGAAAAAATGATAGCACACCCAAACAGGAACGTACCAGCCGAAAACTTTTCCACCTGGACGGCAGACGCCGGCCGCCACGCCGCCAACTTCCCAAGAGGCCTTATTTTGATTTGCGCCCCGTCTTATGATTTTGCAGGGCATGAATATCCCGTTCCAATTCCTTCAGGCTTGCCTCGTATTCGAGTTTCTTTTGCTGCTCACGGTATTTCTCATATTCAAGCGCCGATTTTTCCAGAGCCTTATCGTGACTGATTTTCCCGGCATGGGTAAGTAGATCCCGGCCGTTAAGTTGAATGATTGCATCAAGACGCTTTATCCAGTCGGTCATATACATAGGCGTTCGCTGCCGCGCCATCGTTTCGGCAAATGCGAGATATTGTTCAACCAGCAGGCCCAGCAACCTTATTTCATCTTCTGCCAGGTAGTTTTTGGCAATGCTGACATCTTTCTTTCGGATAGCCGTGCCGTTTTTGTCGTAAGACTGCATGCCCAGCAAAGGTAAAGAGGCATCAACTCGCCGGTAAACCAACTCTGCCGCGGTCTGCTGACTGATTGCCCACAGCAACTTGTTTTGAACGACTTTAAAAAACTCCTTGGTTTTCTCATCGTTGGGGTCATAATCAATACTGGTGGTGTAAATGTCTTTGATCTTCTGATAGAAAAAGCGCTCAGAAAGGCGAATTTCCCTGATGCGTTCCTGCAGTTCGGCAAAATAGTTCATCGAGTTGCCGGACTTGAAGCGCTCGTCATTCAGCGCGAAGCCTTTAACGATGTATTCCTTAAGCTTTTGAGTTGCCCAAATACGGAATTGGGTCGCCACAGAACTCTTGATCCTATACCCAATAGAAATTACGACATCAAGGTTATAATGTTCTATTTCTCGTTTAACCTCTCTGCTACCCTCTTTCCGAACCGTCAAATATTTTTTGACAGTTGCCTCTCTGTCTAGTTCACCTTCTTCAAAAACGTTGTTGATATGATGACTTACATTCTGCTTTGAAGATTGAAATAGCTTTACAATATGCTCTTGAGATAGCCATACCGTTTCATCTTCCAGGAGCACATCAATTTTTACTGCCCCATCCGGAGCGGAATAAATCAGGATTTCAGAATTTCCGGTCATTATTACCCCTCCCTCAAATTGTCCAGGTAATCAGCCCAGGTCTGCATCATTTCGCGCCGTTTATCCAGGTGTTTTGTCCGGTTATAGGCAACCCCGTTGGCATCTCTGACGGCGTGAGCAAGCTGATGCTCGATAATCTCAAAAGGAAAACCAAGAACCTCGTCGAGAATCGTTCTGGCCATAGCCCTGAAACCATGGCCGCTCATTTCTTCTTTGCTGAATCCCATGCGCCTGAGTGCCGCAAGAATGGCATTGTTACTCATAGGCCTGGCAGAAGAAAGACCAGGGAAAACATACCGGCCGCCACCGGTTAAAGGCTGGAGATCTCTCAATATTGAAACCGCCTGACGACTCAAAGGCACAATGTGCTGAGAAACGCCGCTTCGTTGTGTTTTCGTAACATCATAACGCCACTCGGCTTTTTCCAGATCGATATCTTTCCATTCTGCCTGGCGCAACTCTCCAGGGCGAACAAAAACCAGTGGCGCAAACTTCAATGCGCAACCTACCACAAAAGACCCCTCGTAACCTTGGATTGATCTTAAAAGACCAGCCACCTGGTCAGGCTCGACAATCGCCGCCCTATGCTTCCGATCAAGCGGACGCAGGGCAGCCCTTAACGCCGCCGCCGGGTCTTCTTTTGCCCGAGAGGTGGTAACCGCATAACAAAAAATTTCGCTGCATCGGCCGCGGATCCTGTGGGCCGTCTCGATTGCGCCGCGCTCCTCAACCCGCCGCAAAACTTCCAGCAGCTTTGCAGATGAAATCTCGGTTATCGGCAGACTGCCAACATACGGGAACACGTCTTTTTCAAGAGAAGCAAGAATCTTTTGTCTGTGCGCCTCAATCCTGTCAGCCTTCTTGATCATAAACCATTCCCGGGCGATGACTTCAAAACTGTTGGAGGTTCTGGCGGCATCAGACTCTTTCTCTGCCTTGCGCAAAATGTCCGGATCAAGGCCGCGTTTGTGAGCTTCTCTGTGTTTCTCTGCCTGCTCTCTTGCCTCTTTAAGGCTCACGATAGGCCAGACTCCCAAGGCGATTACTTTTTCCTTGCCCTGGTGACGGTAGCGAAAACGCCACCATTTTTTACCATCAGCGTATACCCAAAGGTAGAGACCCTCGCCGTCATGGAATTTTGTTATCTTGCACCCCGGCTTAACCCTGAGATGCTTTATTTGAGTGGGGTTTATCATAACAAGGTGGTAACTCCGAAATAAGTTTAGAACTTACCACCACAAGTTACCACCTTAGAGGTGGTAAGTCCATATAAAAACGTGGTAATCTAACAAAGTCACCTGAAAGCAAAAACCCGCTTCATCAGCGGGCTTTTAAGCTTTTTAGTCCCTATTGGACTCTACTACAAATAGCAAGGGTCGCTATCTAACAAGCCCGTTTTGATCTAGCTTTAAGCATTGCCGATAATTTTCTTGTAACCATTTTGTAACCAAAAACATCTATTTTTTACATTTTTTCTTTAAACAATCTCAGCTCAAACAAGCATCAATTCATGTTTTCATTATAATTATTTTATGCAAATTTACAAGAAAAATATTTTTCCACTGGTCGCGGGTTCAATAGTTCATTTTCTGAGGCTTTTTTACCCCACCAGAAAACCACTGACAGCAAACTATTGATTAATAGTGTGTGAATTTTTTCTCTTTCTTACAAAATAATACCCGCCGGTGCAGTGATATTGCTAATCGACGGGCGTTATTTGGCACTATTTTAGTGTTTTTTTCAAAAAGGCGTGATTTTAGCGGTTTAACTATGGTTTTCTTTTTCTCCGGGGCCTTCTGTGCCCACGCTTAAAATCTTTGATTAACTCCGCAATGCTTGGCAAGGGCATTAGTTTTTGTTCGACAATAAAAACCGTTTTATCTCCGCGCTGCTCAATGCGCTCTTCTATAAAATAGCCCGGTTTGGGTGTAATTTCCAAATCCAACGGCTCAAGCTCTCTGGCTTCCCGTTCCATTTCAGCGAATAATTCAGGGTCTATATCGTTTTCTCTGTAAAATCGCTGCAAATCGTCATCTTTTCGCTGGCTTTTTCCATGTTCAAGGGCTTCTCGGAAGGATAAAAAACGGCTTTGATAACGAAAGTATGTTCTCAAGCTAATCTTGAGGTGTGCTGCTGCGTCCTCTGGCTTCATACGCTTGTAACCGCATTTAAAAACTTTTTTCAGGAATTTCTCAGGCAAACTTGATAGTAGCTTTGGCATTCTTAAAAACCTCCTGCAAAGCCGGGAAAGCTCCCGGCCTGCTGTAATTATCAATCAATCATTTCAAGCAACTGCTCTGTTCTTCCAGCTTTTGCGGCTTTCAGAATCCTTTTGATAAGCATATCAGCAAGAATTAAACTGATCTTTTTTCGGTATTCAAGTTCGTTAAGCATTACCTTTTCTCCAAGGTTGAATATAGAATTTTTGTGCTTCGTGTGCTTTGGTAAGAGCTGCCAATTTTTCACTTTCAGATTGTGATTTTTTGTAAATTGTTCCTGCTTCAATATCTGCAAGTAATTTCTCAGCATATTTCGCACCTGAGATATCATTTTTCCGAAGTGCATTATTAAAAACTGATTCAGCTTCATTTATCTGTTCGGTTTGCTCTGGTTGTGACTCTTTAAGCATCAAAACTTTTTGTCGGAATATTGGTTCTGTGTGTCGAATCTGTCGCACTGCATTATTACTCATTTTCAAATCTCCATGTAAATTTATTATGCCAATTTTGGCGGGAAATAGTTGTTTTTTGGCGGCCAGCATTGCCTCAAGGCGGCTTTGTTTCGCGTGTGTGCATGTCTGAAATTATTTTTTCAACGCCCGAACAAGGTCGAGATAGCCGGTTATAAAGGCCGGGTCTGAGGGTTTCAGCTCAGGGCTGTCGATTGCGTCGAGAAGTCCGTTAATTTTATTGGCTTCGACAATTCGACCAGCTCGCCGGTATTCATACTCAACGCGGCAGGCTTCAATAATGGTTTTGCTGATCTCTTGCTTAGAAACGGCCTCTAGTGCCCTCGATTGAGCATCAGAGGGGTTTATGTCGTCCGTGGCTTCAACAATCGCTGCAAGGGGCGCTTTTTCAACCCGATCAATGGCCGGTGATTTTTCATTATCAACTTTCGCTGTAGCTTTTTCTGCTGTAGCTGCTGTAGTTTGCCACTTCTTGAAAAAGGTCATAACTCCACCTCAAAAACTTTCGGGTTCAGTTCAATGAACTTTTTCCCATTATCAAGTAGAAGTCTCAGCCGACGATGTTCAGCCAAAAAATGCAAAGCTTCGTCTAACTTGCCTGCTTTTCGTAGCCGATATGGACAAAATTTGCCGACAAATTGTTTTTCTATTTTTGCGGTAGCTTTTTCTGCTGTAGCTGCTGTAACCTGATCTTTCAGTTTTTCAATCAGCCATTTTTCAAGAATGAGTGCATTTTTCTCGGTCTCCGGCTGGTCGATCATACCAAAATATCGCTGAGCTTCGGAAAGATACCACCCGGCAAGCATACACGCTGACTGCATCATTTCGGGGCTGACTTCAAGCTCTCCGGTGCAGAAATACTCAAATAGAGCGGCAATTCTGCAGGCAATTTCAGCGCTTTTACTGGCAAAGTCTCTAACGTCGGTCAGTTCGCCTGTCGGCTTCAATTCGGCCTCAACGGAATTGTAATACTTAATCCAAATAGCTTTCGCGCCATCAGAGAGCCTCATTAGCTGAGGTTGTAATCGTCCGGCATCATCAAAGCGGTCTGGCTGGTCAAGTATTTCGCGTATTCGAGTATTAAGAGCTGATACATGCGGCCAATCTTTTGCCGGTTCTTTATACATACGTGTTCCCTGTAGGCTCTCCGGGCAACTAATCAAACATCTCGCCCAAAAACCTGACGATCTCGCAAGACTCCCGTTTTGCTTGAGAAATTCATCGAGAGCGCCTTGCTGTATGGCTAGTGAAATGGTCAACCGGCAGTTTTGAAGGTCTCCTGAATCGCTAACCAAGCGCTTAAAATTAATCGGCTCTCCACTCCAAAATGAATTGAAGCAACCAAGTGTATCAAGGGCACTCTCTTTTTTCATGCCGTATGAACCAAATACTGCGCCTGCTTCAGCGCTGAATATTCCGGCTGACGGCCATTCTGACAGGCCTTTTCTCAATCCTTCAATACTGAAATTCTGGTAAATGTATTGCGGGTTGTGTGGTCTTTTTGGTTCGTCAGAGTCGATCTCTTTGAGCGCTTCTTTAAATTTGTCGATCTTGTCCGTTCCGGCTGCTTGCTTGATTGCGCGTAGACACCCGTCTCTTTCAGCTTGCCATGCTGCATAATCGCTATGATATTCCTGCAATAATGGCTTATTTCGTTCGGCGATTTCATTTTGATAATTTCTGATTGCATCGACAAAAGCTTTATCGGCGCTGCTTTTGCGGTCTCCCGATTCCGCAATCACTAATGAATAGAGACTGACCGAGCCGGTAAGATTATCGTTTCTGGCAACGTCGATTTTGCTCTGGCAGGCGAGGCTCAAAGCCGATAGCGCTGAAGCTGCAACCATTGCAGGCGGCGCTTGAATGTTCTGCTGCGCCTCAACAATAGGCAATCTGACTTTTGTCGGCACATGCTCAATCGGGAACGGCTCAGGCTGCGATCTGTCTGCAATCGGTTCGGGGTCAGGCCAATTCATTACAGCAGATACAGCAGGATTTTCTACCGCAAGACTCAGATTTTCATTTTGCAATTCTTCAAGTGATTGAATTTTATTCACAAAATCACCTCTGCCGGAAGCTGCCGGGGCTGACTTTCTCCCAGACTCCAACCATTGTTGAAAACAGTTAGGGCGTGCTGTTCAGTGTTTTGGCTATTCTTTCGATCAAGAAAGGCCTTGATAAAGTGATCTTCAACAGAGCTGCGACAGAAAAGACCGGTAAAGCTCAATTCTCCTGCGTGAATAGCTGCCCGGTATAATGCGCGGGTTCCTTCACCTGCCGGAGCGCTGGCAATATTGGAAAGCTCCCCATTAATCGCGGAAAGAACGTATCCCTCAAGCTTAGGATTGCTTCTAATGGGAATAATTATCGGCTCTGGTTTTCTGGCCGCCACCGGCTCAACTTTGCTGTAAATGAAAGTTTCGGTATTTTGATTAACCCACAGGTCAGGGTCAAAGCTTCTGAAAGTGGTTCGGCAAACATCTTTACACTGTGGGTCGGCAATCAGATTGTATTCCTGCTGAAAGTAAACAGAAATATCTCTGAATGCTTGCTTGCACTCTTTGTCGTTGGTAATATCTGCCCTGATGAGTGCTTTCACTCCATGCCCTGAAGGTGAAAGCCACGCGCTCAAAACGTAGGGCGATGTTTTCAACATTTTGCGTACCGAAACTGCCTGTTCAGGTGACATGTGGTCGAAGTCGAAGCACATAACCCCGGAAGGTTTAACAAGATTGCTTTTGCTGCGTGTGGGCTTGAAATAGCCCTGAATATTTGTTGCATAATTGAATTACCGGGAATTGCAAAATCGGTATCCTCAAAAT